>JBEKBR010000023.1:0-60220 GCA_050015295.1 Candidatus Aquilonibacter sp.
TCGTATTGGTGCGCGAACGTCGCGCTCACGCTCACCGAATACACCGCGTGCGCGATGCCGCAGATTGAACGCGATCTTCCGCCGCATCCTTCACCGCCGCCCGCTGCGACGCCGACGCCGTCGCCCACCCCGTCGCCTACGCCGTCCCCGTAGCACGCGGACGCGACGGATCGGCGATCCACTCGCTCCACGAACCTGGATAGAGGCGCGCACCGCGCAAGCCGGCGATTTCCATCGCGAGCAGGTTCAATGCGCCCGAAACGCCCGAGCCGCACTGATGCACGATCGAGTCACTCGGACCGTACGCTTCGAACGCGGCGCGTAATTGCGGCCCCGGGCGAAAGTGTCCGTCGTCGGCAAAGTTCTCTTTGTAGAAACGATTGCGAGCGCCCGGAATGTGTCCCGCAACCGGGTCGACGGTTTCGTTGCGGCCGGCGAAACGATCGGCTGCACGCGCATCGAGCAGCTGCATCGCGCGATCGTCGAGATGTGCAAGCACGTAGTTCGCATCGACCAGGAGCTCCGGGCGTACATGCGCCTGCAGCGTGCCGGCGCGCGGTTGCGGCGGCGCTTGCGTAACCGGGAGACCGTCGGTGATCCATGCGGCAAGACCGCCGTCGAGCACGGCGCACGCGTCATGTCCGATCCAGCGGCACAAGAACCACATCCGGGCGGCAAACATATCGCCGCCGGCGTCGTAAGCGACGATTTGCGTGTCGTCGTTCACGCCGATGCCGCGTAGAAATGCGGCAAAAACTTGCGGATCCGGTAAGGGGTGGCGGCCGTTCGTGCCGGTATGTGATCCGGCGAGATCGCCTTCGACGTCGGCAAAGCACGCACCGGGAATGTGCGCCTCAGCGTACAAGCGGCGGCCGTTCGCGAAGTCATTGAGCGCGTGCCGGCAGTCGACGATCACCCAGGCGGGATCGTCGAGATGCGCTGCAACGGTCGCCGCGCCGACGATCGTCGTGTAGGCCACGACTAACGCAGGTTGATGGTGGTCTTGGCTTGCGGCTCGCTGCCGAACGCCTCGCGCAGGACGGTCTGCAATTCGCCGTTCTGTGCCATCGGCCCGAGGATATCGGTGTCGCCGTAAAACTTGCCGTCGATAAAGACCTTCGGCAGCGTCGGCCAGTTGGTCATTTCGGCAAGCACCTCACGCTTTTCCATGTTCTCGAGCACGTCGACAACTTCAAACGGATAGCCAAAGTGATCGAAGAACTGGATCGTCTCGAGCGTGAAGCCGCAGCGCGGCGCCGTCTTGGTGCCTTTGCCGTAGACGAGAATCTTGTTGGCCGCGATCTCCGCGGCGATTTCTGTTTGCAAACGTTCCGACATCGTTTATGCGCCTTCACTGACGAGAGTTTTGAGTTCGACCGCGTGCACGCGGCCGTCTTTGAGCGCGGCGCGAAGCGCGCCGTAGACCAGTTGGTGTTGTTCGATGAGCGTACGTCCCGCAAACGCGCCCGAACGGACGGTCACGTTGAAGTGATCCATGGTGCCGGTCCGGTCGACGATCTCGACCTGCGCATCGGGGAGATCGCGGCGGATCAGCGCCGCGAGCGAATCGTTATCGATCATCCTTCTACTTTACGGGTTCAGGCGCGGCCGGTCGCCGCGTAACGTCTGTGCCAACCCTTTGGCCTCGCTCAGGGTTTCGGGCAGGCGCTTCGCGCTCCGCGCCAGGAATGCTGCGACGCCGCTGGCGGCGACGATGCCGCACACGCCGAGCAGGATCGCCGGCACGCCGGTCGCTCGCACAGGTCCAACCTCAAGCGTGTACTCACGCTGCATACGCGCCAGGCCTCGAAACACGGCGCGCACGATCGCGGCTCTTTTTTTTGACATGGGTCCCTTTTTTGGAAGTCTTTCCTCGTTCTTCGCGCGAACCCGAGGGTCCCCATGCACGCCTTTCTGCTCGCCGTCTGTTGTACGGTCACTGTTCACGTTCATACGCCCTCCGGTGCGCCGCTCGCGAGCGCCCAGGTTGTGATGCACGGTCCCCAGACATACACCGCCTCGACCGATGCGCACGGCGATGCGTCGTTGACGGCCCTCGGCGGAACGTATCATGTCGATACGACGTCCAAGGGCTACCTTGGCGTGTCGATCGATCTCGACCTCAAGGAGACGGCTGCCATCGACGTGACGCTCGAGCCGCTGGATGCGCCGACCCTGCGCACGATCGGCACGGTAACGGTCGACGGACGCCTTACGCCGATTCGCGGGACGATACCGTCGATCACGGTGACACGGGCCGACATGGATCGTCTAGGTGACGATCGGGTCATCGATGCACTGGCCGCGCTGCCGGGTGCGACGTTCACGCGCCCCGACGGTGGCGGAGCGAACGCGATTGCGGTGGTGTCGCTGCGTGGACCGGATCCCTCCGAAGATCTGGTCACGCTCGACGACCAATTACTCAACGACGGCAACACCGGTGATTTGGATCTCGCGCGCTTTCCGGTGTCGGCCTTCCGGGCGATCGACGTAACCGAAGGTTTGGGACCGGAAGACAGCAACGGCAGTAACACGTTCGGCGGCTCGATCAACTTCGTGTCACTGCAACCGACGCAGACGCCCCATTTGAGCTACGCGCTCTCGTCAGGCTCATTCGGCCAAAGCGAAGCGTGGATCAACGCGACGGGCACGCAGGGCCGTCTCGGCTACGGCGTCGTCCTCGACGATCAGAACGAGGGCGGTTACGTGCACCAATGGGAGACACTCTACACTCCGACGGTAACTCCCGGATGCCCGCAGAACTGCGGAACGCCGACCTACCTCGGGTCGAGCGTCGCGTCACATCTCGGGCTCCTCAATACGACCTGGTCGTTCTCGCAGAACGCGAACATCACCGCGCGGGTTTTCTTGCTCGGTGACAACAACGATGAGAGCAGCGGTGTCAACGGAATCGACGACAATCCGACCTATACCAACCAGTCCGGACAGACCGTAGCGAATCCGACCTATGGGGATTTCATCGGCCCCGGCAACGCGACGCTTGCGCAAAACATTCGCGCCTATCAGCTTCGCGGCCAGGCGCCGCTCGGCGCCGGCGAATTGACCGCCGATCTCTACCAGAGCGACAACAGCGTCAACTTCGATGGCGGCTCCTACTCGCCGTACGACGTGACGCATATCGACAACCGTTACAACGCCGGCCTTACCTGGCAGCGTACGTTCGCGACCTCGCAGTTTGCCGTCGGCGGTTACACCCGCTACGAATCGCTTGCTTTTCCGGGGGCGGGGATTCCGACGCTGGGTCAGACCATCAACGTGATTTACGCGCGCGGTGGATTTCAGCCGACTCCCAAACTGCGGCTCGACGGCGGGGTCTTCGAATCGCACTACACGTCATTCGGAGCAAATCTCGACGGCCGTTTTGGCGCTATCTATAACACCGACCCTAAGACGGCGTTACGCTTTTCGATCGGCACCGGTTTCCGCGCGCCGCTGCTCTACGAGCGCTATCAATACCCGCTCGCCGATCTCCCGCAAGATGCGAACGGCGTGTTCATCGCGCAAGGAAACCCCGACGAGCATCCGGAGCACGCGACGGAGTACGAGCTTGGCATCTCGCGCGAATTCCAAACATCCACGCTCGACTTTTCGCTCTATCAAACGAACCTGCGCGATCCGATCGAGATCTACTATCCGTACGCCCTCGCCGCTTCCGGCGGGTGCGCGCTCAATTCGCCGGCCAACCCAGTTCCCGGCTGCGTCTCATACAACAGCAATGTCGGCAATGCTGTGTACCAGGGGGTTGAAGTGCGCTACGTGCAGCGCTTCGCGCCGGCGCATCTCTTTCTGACCGCGATGTACGGGCTTAACGTCGCCTATCCCAAAGATCTCAACGCGGACTATTCAAACCCAACCTCGGCCGGCAGTTTGGCCGACTACACGCAGTTCCTCGGCATTCCGCAACAACAGGGCTCGCTCGAGCTCGATTGGGCGAAAGGCAACTGGCACGCGGCAACGCAGGCGATCTTCCGCGGCAACAACAACGAGCTCAACCAGGGTCCGTTCACCTGGGTCGATGCGTCGGTCGGCTTCAAGGTTGGCGCCGGCAGCGATCTAACGCTGGCCGGTACGAACCTGTTCAACGACGCGGCCGGACGCTTCACGCTGATCGGGGGCGGCGTTCCCTATCTCGGTGTCGATGACCAGGAATTGCCGACAAATCGCCAGTTCGTCGAGCCGATCGGTGCGCGGGTCATCTTCACGACGCACATGTAACGTCACGGCGAGCACGTCGGCGATGCGGCCGGCGCGGGTGATGGTGATGCCACGGCCTCGCCAAGCTCGGTTGCGTAGTTCGTTTGCAGCGCCGAGATGACCGAAGTATTGCTGGTGGGAATCGTCAAGCCCCAATCGATGTAATCGTAGTCGGTCATGTTCGAGGAGCCCATCCAGGCCGTCGTCACCGCCGAACCGTTCAAGACCAAGAGGATCTTCTCGCTCCCGCCGGCGCTCTGGACGTACGTATTCACGTGGTTATACGCGAGGATCGAAAGCGCGCAGGCTTCGTAGGTGCTGGTGACCGTGCCCTCGACGATGACGTTCACCGTCGCGCCGGCCTGGGCCGCAGCGAGCAACGCGCTGAAGACGCTCTCCGGCGCCGAGTTGCCGTAATCCAAGAAGCTCTCGCTGATGAAGTCGACGGTGTAACCGCTGCCCGCTCCGGCGGCGTTCAGAACGCTCGCTTCTTCGTTGAGCGAGTTGTACTTGTCGGTGGTGAAGACGTAGTTGCTGCCGGTTACCGTCGGCGGTGCCGACGGGAACGTCGTGAGATCGGTTTGGATCGCGGTGAAATCGGCGGGGTTTTGGTCCTGTAGAATCACGTCCGTTGGGTTCGACTCAAACCAATTGTGGCCGTCCAAGTACGCGACGCCGTCGACAAGCGCGAACTTCGCGTGAATCGGCAGATACGAATCAGTTATATACTGGGCCGAGGGGGTTGCGGATATCACGTACTCGGGGCTCTGCGTGTCTTGCAGCCACACGACGTGTACGCCGTCGCCGGCGAGTGTCGATGCATTGGATTCTTCGCTGGTGTACTCTTCGGCTGGGAAGATCACCGTAACCGTTGAGCCGTTCCTTGCCGCAGTCTCGATCGCGCTCATTATTTGGCCCGAGGGCGTGTAGACGCTGATACACGCCTGCTTCGAGGCTTCGAGTGCAGAGAAGAATCCGGAGGGACCGTTTGAGACACCGCCGCCTTGATAGCTCGGATTTGGCGTCTGCAAGCATGGATTCACCGCTGCCGTTGTCGGTGAGGTCGTTGGCGATGTGCTCGGCGATGTGCTCGGCGATGTGCTCGGCGATGTGCTCGGTTGTGTACTTGGGGAAGGACCGGGCGACGCGGTCGATAACGGCGCGCCCGAATAGAGCACGAAGTAGATGTTGCCCGAGGCCGAACTGATGTTCAGGTTCGTGTCGGTAACCGTCACGGAGGCGCCGTTGACGGTCGCGGCCGTTTCCGAAACGTTATCCCACTCGGTGTTATTCCAATACGCGAGATAGACGGGCGTAGCCGGCGCTGACGCGAGTGCAAACGTCGAGCTTATTGCGATCAGGGAGAATGCACTTTGATTCGCGGAACTCACGGTGAAATAGAAAAGCGGCGTTCCGGTCGCAGCGCTGTTCCGTCGACGGAGCAACGGCGATGTGCCGCTTGGCGCGCCGGCATCGGCCGACGCCGTGACGGCCGTGCTCGCCGTAATCGACAACACCGCCGAGTTCCCGCTAGAAGAAATGGTCGCGAGCGCCTGTGGCGTCGGAACGCTCGAGCTCGGCGTGGATTGTGGCGTCGATTGCGGCGTAGAGGGCAGAGAGCTTCCCCCGCCTCCGCCGCCGCAGGCCACGAGAGCAGCGAGCAACGCCAAAACGGCGAGCGCACGATGACGAACGTTCGGAAGACGCATCCATTTCATGTTCGCCATCGCGGCTTATGGCAGCCTTATCGTATGCAGCAAGATTTTGCCGGTTTGGGACCCAATCACGCCGCAATGAGTGCGATGATGAAAGCCGTGCGATTGCACGAGGTCGGTGGCCCCCAAAACCTGCGCGTTGACGAGATCGAGCCGCTCGTTCCCAGCCAAGGCGAGACGCTCGTGCGCGTTCGCGCAGCCGCGTTCAACCGGCGCGACGTCTTCATTACGCAGGGGCGCTATCCGGGCATTGCGCTACCGCGTACGCTTGGGTCCGACGGCGCCGGCGTGCACGAAGATACGGAAACCGAGGTCGTTATCAATCCGATGCTCGGCTGGGGCGATGATCCCAACCTCTGGGCCGAGAGCGCATCGATTCTCGGCATGCCGCATGAGGGCACGTTTGCGCAATACGTCGCGGTTCCGAGGGCAAACATCCATCCCAAGCCGACGCATCTTTCCATGGAACAAGCTGCGGCGATTCCGCTTGCGGGGCTCACCGCGTATCGTGCGCTCTTTACGCGCGGCGAACTGCGGGCCGGCGAAACCGTGCTGATCCCCGGTGTCGGCGGCGGCGTCCAGACCTTCGTGCTGCTTTTTGCGAAAGCGGCCGGAGCACGCACCATCGTAACCTCAGGGAGCGAAGAGAAACTTGAACGCGCGCGTGCGCTCGGCGCTGACGTCACGATCGACTATGCAGCGAACCCTGATTGGCACAAAGCGCTCCAGCGCGGCGAGGTCGATCTCGTCGTCGATTCGTCCGGCGGCGACACGCTGAACAAAGCGCTTTCCGTCGTGCGTCCGGGTGGCCGTATCGTACTCTACGGCGGCACGCGTCTTGAAGCGACGGTTCGGCTTTTTCCGATCTTTTGGAACCATGTCGACATCCGCGGTACGTCGATGGGCAGTCCGCAGGATTTTCGCGATATGCTCGAGTTGGTGAACAAGCACGAGATCTATCCGGCGATCGATCGCACCTATCCGATGGACGACGCCGTGGCCGCGGCCGAGCGGATTGCGCGCAGCGACCAATTCGGCAAGGTCGTACTGACTATTTCGTAAGACGGTACTCGTACAGCGTATTGAGCTTGAGCATCGCACCGAGTTCAGCCGCAATGACCGGGGCGTGTTCGGCGCCGACGATCGACTCCCACGACGGGTTGAGGATCGTGTTTTCCTGTTCGGTCATCGGGCGATCGAGGGCGTGGGCGCTGACGGTACCTTCTTCGGTCAATGCGAGGAGGTACGCAAGGATCTGGCGCGCCATCGCCGGCCAAAGCATCGGGCGATGGGTGCCGTAGATCGCGATCACGAGCTGCGGAATGGTCATCGGCCCGCGCGCCAGCACCGCCAGCAGCTCGGCCTCACGCGTTTTGCGATGCTCGATATATTCGTCGATCTTTGCTCGCGCGTCTTCGACGACCGGTCCGTGGCCGCCATAAATTCGCGTGGCGTCGGCAAATTCGTCGCGCAATCGCAGCAACGTGCGTTGATAGGGACGCATCGCGCCGCCCGGCGGTGCAACCACCACCGTACCTTCGCCTAAAATCACATCGCCGGTGAAGAGCGCACGTTCCTGCGGCTCGTATAGCGCCACGTGTTCAAAGGTATGGCCGGGCGCATCAATGACGCGCAATGCCGTCGTGCCCGCGCGTAGTTCGCCGTCGAGCTCGAACGTGCGATCGTGCGGAACTTTGGAGTTGGGGTGTACCCATACGGTCGCACCGGTTCGCGCGGAAAGCGGCGCTGCTGCCGGTGCATGATCGGGATGACCGTGGGTTACTGCAATCGTGGAGATGTTCAGTCCACGCTCGTTTGCGTTCGCGATCAACGCCTCGAGATGACGCTCGATCACGGGGCCCGGATCGACCACGATTGCTTCGCCGCCGCCGGCATCGATCACGTACGAGTTCGTACCAGATAACGTCATCGGCGATGGATTGGGGGCGCGGATTAGCGCGATGCGGCTCACCATTGGCCCTCTAGCGCCCGCGGTAACGCGACACCTTCCGATGGACCCCGATCGGGCATGATCGTGACGATCGGCTTTTCGCGCGTGAAGGCCAGCAGCGCCTGGACATTGTCGAATGCGGCGAGGCGTTCGAGGTGCTTGATCGTCGGGAAGACGAGAAGCATCTCACCGCGCTGATGCGCTGCGAGCGCGTCGGCGGGCGATATCCAAACGGCATCGTGCGTTTCAAAGCTATCAGCGGTGCCGCGCGCTCCCGGCGGCGCTTGCGCGGCGAAGAAGTGCGTATCGTAACGGCGTGGTTCGCTTGCCGGCGTGATCCAATGCGAGAATAAGTGCAGCGTTGCGGGATCGACCGCGATGCTCGCTTCTTCGGCGAGCTCACGCGCGGCGGCATGCACCAGCGCGTGCGCGTCGCGCGCGCCGACCGCGGGTTGATCGACGGCGAGTTCGCGTGGTACTGTGGCGCGAAATTCCGCTGCGATGCGCGCATCGTCCCATCCCGCCGCGTAGCCTCGTTCGTAATCGACGTTATCGACCGCGCCGCCGGGAAAAACGAATGCACCGGGCATGAACGGGCTCGCCGCGCTGCGACGCAGCATGAGCACCTGCGTTTGCGCGGCCTCTCCACGCACGAGGATCACCGTCGCGGCGAGGCGCAGAGCGGATGCCATGCGCTACGACTGCACGAGCAGTGCGGCGACGCCGACGGCGAGCGTCCAATTGATGACGTGTGACGTCCAACAGTACACGCACGGCATTTTCGTCACGAAGAGCAGCGAATAGGCGAGGACCACGGAGACGCCGGCCGCAACCGCCGCGGCTACGAACAGTACGAGAAACTCGCTCCGGTCGGACGCCAGCCAGATGGCGAGGCCAAGCGCCGGGTAATATGCGGTCCCGAGCGCCGCGTTGGGTATACCTCCAAACAGACGTGCCCGGGGCGTTTGGACCACACTTGGCTCGCTAAGCTCGCCTCGGACCGCGGCCGCCCCCTTGCGCAGCATGAAAACCGAAGCACAGAGACCAACTCCGCACAATATCGTGATTATGGCCCGTAACACCAATCCCACCGCACCTGCCTCTTGAACTTGCACGCCAAACGCCTGGGGGCGATTGCGATGCTTGCGGCTTCGTTTACCCTGGCCGCACTCGTCATTCGTTTTCAACCGTTGGTCGAGCGTGAAATTCGCTCGCTCGGCCTTTCCGCCTACCCGCTCGCCATCGCAATCTTCGCCGTCGTTGCATCGGCGCCGTTTTCGGTCACCGATGCGCTCGCGATTATGAACGGTGCGATCTTCGGCCCGGTGATGGGTTCGATCGTCAATGCCATCGGGCTCGTGTTTGCGGCGTTGGGCGGCTACTGGATCAATCGTCACGCCTCGGAGATGCTCGATCTGGACGCATACCTTCAGCGCGTGCCGTCATGGGTGCGGCGCTTTCCGATCGGTTCCCCGGCGTTTCTCCTCGCCGTCCGGATCATTCCGGGATTCGGTGGCACGGTTGCCACGGCGACTGCGGCGACGTTTCGGGTACCCATCTGGCGTCACGTATGGACGATGTGCGCGATTGCCGTGCCGGTCTGTACGATCCTTGCGATTTTCGGCGACCGCGTGACGGTCGTCGTGCACAGCTACGAACATCGCGCGCATGTCTACTGGGAACTGCATCGCCCACATTTGCATCTCCCGCACCACGTGAAAGTGACCCCGAAGCCGTGACGACCGACTCGATCGATATGATTGCTGAGCCGAGCGCACTAACGCAGCTCTGCACACGCATTGCACGCAGCGCGCACGTTGCGCTCGACACCGAGTTTCATACCGAGCGGACGTATTCGCCACGCTTGATGGTCGTGCAACTGGCGTTCGACGACGGCGCAGTCATCGTCGACCCACTGGCGTTGCCGGACTTGAGTCCGTTGGTCGCGGCGCTCGCACAGACGACCGTCGTCGGGCACGCGCTATCATCGGACCTCAAGATCTTCGCCGATCGCTTCGACGTGGTGCCTCCGAAGGTGTTCGACACACAGGTCGCTGCAGCGTTTCTCGGCTACGGGATGCAGATCTCGCTCGCTGATTTGGTGCGCGAACTCGAACATGTGCGGCTCGCGAAGTCACAGACCGTCAGCGATTGGTCGACGCGGCCACTAACACCGAAGCAACTCGAGTATCTGGTCGACGACGTTGCGCACTTGCTGCCCATGTATCGCAAGCTCGTGACGCGTCTGGAGAGCGCGGGCCGCTTAGCGTGGGCGCTGGAAGAGTGCGAAGCGCTCGGCGACATCGAGCGCTATCGCAGCGACGAGCGCCGCGCTTATCTGCGCATGCCCGGCGCGATGCGCATGAGCCGGCGCGAGCTTGCAGTGCTGAGCGAAATCGTCAAGCTGCGCGACGATCAAGCGCGTGCGCGCGATCTGCCGCCGAAGTACATTATCCCGGATGACGTCGTGTCGGGTCTCGCGACGCTGCGCCCGAAACGCGTCGAAGATCTCGAGCAACTGCGGCGGTTCGATGCCGGGTCGCGCCGGGCGCTGGGGAAAGCGATCGTCGAAGCGGTCGCCCGCGCCGAAGCGCTACCGGAGGATGCGCTGCCCGAACGCCCCGCGCGACCGCTCGGTTCGAGCCGTGACACCCTTGCCGCGCTTATGGGGGTTGTAGTGGGTGAGATCGCCCGCGAACACGAGCTCCCGCAAAGTCTGCTGGTGCCGCGGGCAGCGCTCGATCGGGTCGCTCGCGAGATTCCCAACAATGTTGCAGAGTTCGAGCGCGCTCTCGAGCTCTCCCATTGGCGCCTGACGCTGGTCGGCGAGCCCCTTTGGCGACTTTTGTCTGGAGAAGTGCATGTTGCAATCGAAGGCTACGCGGCGCGCGATCCCAAAATACGGTTGTTGCCATGAATCAGCACGATAAGAGCTTCAACGCGGTCGATACGCTCAGCGTCGGAGGCCGCTCGTATTCGTATTTTCGCCTTGACGCAGTCGAGAAAGCCGGGCTCACGAAGCTGGCGCGCCTGCCGTATAGTTTGAAGATATTGCTCGAAAATCTCTTGCGATTTGAGGACGGGCGATCGGTGACGCGAGCCGACATCGAGGCGCTCGCGCGTTGGAATCCGAAGGAGCAATCCGAAAAGGAAATTGCGTTCCGGCCGGCGCGCGTGCTGTTGCAAGATTTTACCGGCGTCCCGTGCGTGGTCGATCTTGCGGCGATGCGCGACGCGATGGCGGCGATGGGTGGCGATCCCAAAGCGATCAATCCGCTGCAACCGGTCGAACTCGTCGTCGACCATTCGGTGCAAATCGATTTCTTCGGGTCGAACGATGCATTACAGAAGAACGCCGACCTTGAATTCGTGCGCAATCGCGAGCGCTATGCGTTTTTGAAGTGGGGACAATCGGCGCTCGACGGTTTCCGCGCCGTGCCGCCGGACACCGGCATCGTACACCAAGTCAACATCGAATATCTCGCGCGTGTCATCTTCGGCGCCGGCGGGGCGGGCGTCGCGTTCGATCCGAAGAGCGCAACGGCGTATCCCGACACCGCGGTTGGTACCGATTCGCACACAACGATGGTCAACGGCGTCGGTGTGCTGGCGTGGGGCGTTGGCGGTATCGAAGCCGAAGCGGCGATGCTCGGCCAGCCGGTGACGATGCTGATTCCCGAAGTGATCGGCTTCCGGCTTGAGGGCAAATTGCGCGAAGGCGTCACCGCAACCGATCTCGTGCTCAAGATCACTGAGATGCTGCGCCGCAAAGGCGTGGTCGGAAAGTTCGTCGAGTTTTTCGGCAAGGGGCTTTCGTCGTTGCCGGTTGCGGACCGCACGACAATCGGCAACATGTCGCCGGAGTTTGGTTCGACGTGCGCGATCTTCCCGATCGACGATCGCACGCTCGAGTATTTGCAGCTCACCGGGCGCGGCCCCGAACACATCGCGTTGGTCGAAGCTTACGCCAAGGCGCAAGGGTTGTTCCGTACTGATGCGACGCCGGACGCCGAGTACACCGATATTATCCATCTCGATCTGGGTGAGGTCGAACCGAACATCGCCGGTCCGCGTCGTCCACAGGATCGCGTGAGCCTCGGCGACGTGAAGCGCACCTTCAACGCCGCGATGGACGAGTGGGCGGGTGCGCGCGACGCCAACAATGGCGCGCTCTCACGCTGGCAAGGCGAGGGCGGGAGTCAAACGGCGACGATTGCCCTTACGCAAAAGGACGTCAGCGACGGCGCCGTCGTCATCGCCTCGATCACGTCGTGCACGAACACCTCGAATCCATCGGTGCTGATGGGTGCCGGACTGCTCGCGAAAAATGCTGTCGAGCGGGGTTTGCAGAGCAAGCCGTGGGTAAAGACCTCGCTTGCACCGGGATCGAAAGTCGTGACCGACTATCTCGCCAAGGCCGGGTTGCAGCCGTATCTCGATCAGCTCGGTTTTAATCTCGTGGGCTACGGTTGTACGACGTGCATCGGCAACTCTGGTCCGCTTCCGCCCGACGTTGCGGAAACGGTCGCGGAGCAAGACCTCATCGTCGCCGCGGTGCTCTCAGGCAATCGCAATTTTGAAGGTCGCATCCATCCGCAAGTGCGCGCGAATTATCTCGCCTCGCCGCCGCTGGTGGTTGCATACGCGCTCGCCGGACGCATGGACATCGATCTCACGACCGAACCGATCGGCAGCGACCAGGCCGGACAACCGGTCTACCTCAAAGATATTTGGCCAAGCAACGACGAGATCGCGAAGACCGTCACCGAGTGCGTCAACGATAGCATGTTCAAGGCGCGCTACGCCGACGTATTCAAAGGTGACGAAAACTGGGCGAAACTCCAGGTTGCGCCGAGCGAGCGGTACGCCTGGGATCCGAAGTCCGAGTACGTCAAGCATCCGCCGTATTTCGAAAATATGCCGGCCGAGCCCGCGCCGCTGGCCGAGGTCAAGAACGCGCGCGTACTCGCGGTGTTCGGCGACTCGATCACGACCGACCACATCTCGCCGGCCGGAAACATCGCGAAGAACTCGCCCGCGGCGAAGTATCTGATGGAGCACGGCGTCGAACCGAAGGACTTCAACTCGTACGGCGCGAGGCGCGGTAATCACGAAGTGATGGTGCGCGGCACGTTTGCCAACGTGCGCTTGCGTAACCAGTTGGTGCCCGGCGTCGAAGGTGGCGTGACTCGTTATCTTCCCTCGGGCGAAGCGATGCCGATCTACGACGCGGCGATGAAATATAAAGCCGAGGGAACGCCGCTGATCGTGCTCGCCGGCAAAGAGTACGGTTCCGGCTCGTCGCGTGACTGGGCAGCCAAAGGGCCGTATCTGCTCGGCATCAAGGCGGTGATCGCCGAATCGTTCGAACGCATTCATCGCAGTAACCTGATCGGGATGGGCGTATTGCCGCTGCAGTTCGAAGGCGGTGCCGATCGCTCGACGTATGCGCTAACCGGCGAGGAAGTCTACGAAATCACCGGGATTGCAAAGGGCATTACGCCGCGCATGCACGTGCGAGTGCACGCGACCGATCCCAACACCGGCAAGACGGTTGAATTCAAAGCGCTGGTACGCATCGATACGCCGGACGAGGCCGAGTACTATCGCCACGGCGGCATATTACAGTACGTCCTGCGACAGTTGCGTAAATAGCGTAACGTTAGTGGAGGGCGTCCTTCGACCAGGCTCAGGACAGGCTCCGCCTGGGGCGGAGCGCCATCAAGAGCGCCTGGTTCGCCGGCTGGAGTCGTTCTCCGACCTGGTGATCGGGTTCAGCCTCGCGCTTCTTGGTTTAACGCTGGCGATTCCCAACCACGTGATCGATCTCTACCGCAATCCGTGGTGGCTGATCGCCTATCTTTGGACGTTCGCCGTGATCGCGTCGATCTGGTACACGCACCAACGGCTCTTCTCATATTATTTCACGGTACGTCCGTACACGATCTTCTTGAACTTCGTGCTCCTCGCGTCGCTCGGGCTAATCGTGTATTTCGTGCAGGTCTTTGTTCACGTTCAGGGCGAGCCCGATAAGGTCTGGGCATTTCTCGTGTATTTTTTCATGCAGAGCATTGCATTTATTGTTATGGGTGGACTGTATGGGCACGGTGTTCGTGCGCGTTGGCACGGCCTAGACGCAGAACTCCGTTATCAAGGCGTACGCAATGCCGTTCGCATGCTCATGACCGGCAGCGCCGTCCTCATCGGCGTAGTCGTAACCGCGCTGCGTCATCCGCAGTCAATGGACGACGCCGTGATAGTTGGGATCATTTCGTTGGTCGGCGCGCTCGGTTCGCGAGTCGTCATGCGCGCACTCGCGCCACGAATCGCTGCCGCGGCTTAATTCTTTTTCTGATGCAACACGAACGTGTTGCCGTCGGGATCGATGCACCACTGCTGAAAGCAGGGCGGCAGATCGCGTAAATCGCCATTGAGTTTGCCGCCGAGTTCGGTAACGCGGGGCGTCAGAGCGGCGACGTCGGGCACGGCAAAGAGCACCGTTCCCGATGGCACGTGGGACGCGCCCGGAATCTTGCCGACGCCGAACGCGCTGCCGTCGTCAAGAATCCACTCGGCGCCGTGCTCGTTCTCCCACGTCGTGTCTTTGACATCGAGGAGTGCTTTGTAGAACGCGATCGATCGGGCGACGTCATCGACCGAAAAGTAGATCGCGTCGATACCGCTGGCTTTGCTGCTCATGCGTGCTTGCGTTTGTGCAATGCGAAGCTATTGCCCTCTAGATCGTTGCACCAGACCATGGTGCAAACCGGCGTTTCAACCGCGTGGCCGTGCACGTTTGCACCGGTTGCACGCACGCGCTCGAGCGCCGCGTCGAGGTCGTGCACGGCAAACATCGCGCCGCCGGTCTGATACCAGTCGCCGCCCGGGAGCGTCGAGAGCGCGAACGTCGAGCCATCCGCAAACTCGTACTCGACCCATGAGTCGCCCTGCGTTGCCGGGATCATCCCAAGCACGTCCTCATAAAAGTGCCGCGCCCTAGCCAAATCCCTGGCAAGATAGCAAACACAATCCATACCGCGAACCGCGGTACCTTGATCCGTCATCATGCGTAGATCGTAGCAGCGCCTACTTGACATCTGCTGTCAGGTTTGCGAGGCTCGCGATATGAAATCCGATCGGCTCATTTCGTTATTGCTGCTGCTGCAGTCGACGCAGCGCCGCACGGCGCGGGAGCTAGCGAAGCGCCTCGAGGTTTCGGAGCGCACGATCTATCGCGATGTCGATGCCCTGAGTGCCTCTGGCGTACCGGTCTACACCGAGCGCGGCCCAGAGGGCGGCATCGCGCTGGCCGACGGGTACCGTAAGGCGCTCACCCATTTCGCGGACGACGAAGTGCGCGCGCTCTTCATCTCGGGCTCGGCGATCCTCGCCGATCTCGGCCTCGGCGCGAATTTGGATCAGGCGCTCGAGAAATTGCGCGGCGGATTCTCCGACGTGCAGCGTAAGGCAGCGGAGAAGGCGCGCGGCCGAATCCACATCGATCAACGGCGGTGGTACCAGACCGATCCGCCGGTGGAGCGCTTAGCGCTCCTGCGCCGCGCCGTGTGGGATGACCGTTGTCTCGACATCGCCTACGAAGATCGGCAGCTGGCACGTACGACCCGTGTGGTCGATCCGTACGGGTTGGTCTCGAAGGCCGGGGTCTGGTATCTGGTTGCACGAACGCCCGACGGTTATCGAAGCTTTCGAGTCGATCGCATGCGTGACGTTCGCGAGTGCAACGAGCGCTTCGATCGCGATCCTGCATTCGATCTCGACACCCACTGGCGCGAAAGCGCGACCAAGATGCGCGACGTCCGGCCGCCCTTCCCGGTCGTGCTGCGCGCCGATCCCGACGCGCTCGACATGATCCTGGGGTTTTGGCCGACGGAGTGGATCGAGCGCGAGGGCGGGCGCGCCTTACGCATCGAGTTCTCGAGCGAGGCGACGGCGATCAGCTATTTGGTGTCATGGGGAATCCGGGTGGAATTGATCGACCCGCTCTCGCTCTGCGTGCCGATTCTCGCGCGAGCGCGCGCACTGTGCGAGCGCTACGAGCCGCTCGCAAACCGGTAGCAATCTTTGCCCGCGGCTTTGGCCGCATAGACGGCGTCGTCGGCGTTGCGAAGCAACGCTGTTGCGTCGATCGTCCCAATCGTAAAGGCGATACCGATCGATGCCGAGAGGCCCCCGGCGCGCAGCTCTTTGACGATGCGTTCCATGACGGCTTGGGCCGAGATGCGATCGGTGCGCGGGAGTATGAGTGAGAATTCGTCGCCGGCAAACCGCGCCGGCACGTCGATCTCACGCGTCGACGCGCGCAAGGTCTGCGCGACGGTGATCAGCGCGGCGTCGCCGCCGGCATGTCCGCGCGTGTCGTTGATGCGCTTGAAATCATCGACGTCGAGCATCGCGAACGCCAGCATCTCGCCGGTGCGCCGCGCCGTCCGCAGTTCGGTGTCCAGTCGCTCCATCAGCGCACGGCGATTAATGAGTCCGGTCAACGGATCGTGCATCGCGAGCCGCTCGAGTTCGGCAGCGAGCCGCATGCGCTCGAGTGCAAAGGTCGCATGGGTAGCGAGTTCTTGCATCGCGTTGAGGTGCCAACTCGAGCCCGGGCGGTCGTTCGATCCGTCGGCGTAAAAGAGGTAGGCGTCGCCGGAATTCGCCCGTACCGACGCCGCAGCAAAACGTCGTCGTGTGTCGTACAGGGGCGAGTCATCGTCACCGGCCCATCCGGTGACGATAGCGCTGTCGCCGGTCGTGATGCGATAGAGCGTCGAACCTTCCGGGAGCGTGCCGCCGTATTCGGATTCAGCGACGCTCGGTCCGTCAAGTTCGAAGAGTGCGGTTATCGACGTCGTGTTCTCGATTTTGAACCAGAGCGCTCGCGTGAACCCGAGACCGACGACGGCGGCGCGCATGGTCTGCGCGGCAACTTCCTGCTCGTCGCGCGCGGCGATGATGTCAACGAACGAGCGCAGCAGCTGTTCGAGCAGTTGCGAGCGCTCGAGCAGCGCGTCGCGCTCGCGCTCGACGGTGTCAATGCGCTCGGTGAGGAAGCCTATGGCCCCCGGCTCGTCCATCCCTCTTACAATAACACGCGACGGAAATCACGCAGGAGCGACGCGACGTACACCAAAAAGCGCGCCGCTCCAGCGCCGTCGATCACGCGGTGGTCGTAGCTGACGCTGATGGGCAGTATCAAGCGTGGCACGAACGTACTGCCGTCCCACACCGGTTTAGTCGCGGCGCGGGTCGCACCCAAAATGGCGACCTCGGGCGCGTTGACGATTTGCGTGAACTGCGTGCCGCCGATTCCGCCGATTGACGAGATCGTAAAGGTGCCACCCTGCATGTCGCTCATGCCGAGTTTTCCGTCACGCGCTTTCCCGGCGAGGTCGGCAGTCTCGCGTGCGATATCGAGTAAGCCTTTCTTATCGGCATCCTTGAGCACGGGTACGACGAGGCCGTTCGGCGTGTCGGCGGCAAAGCCGATGTTGTAGTACTGCTTATAGACCAGCTCGTCGCCATCGAGTGAGGTATTGAAGTCAGGATATTTTTGCAGCGCGGCAACCGACGCTTTGATCAAAAACGCCAGCATCGTGAGCTTGGGGCCGTTGCTCTTGCCTTGTTCGGCGTTGACTTCGCCGCGGAACGCTTCGATATCCGTCACGTCGGCTTCGTCGTAGTTCGTGATGTGCGGGATTGCGAGCCAATTGCGATGCAGATTCGGGCCGGCGAACTTTTTCACGCGCGGCAACGGTTTGCGTTCGATCGGACCATACTGCGCGAAGTCGACTTTCGGCCATGCCGGTAACGCTGTCATCCCGAGCGTAGGGAACGTAGCTCCCGTAGTCGAGGGACCTGCTGACAGCGCGCGCTTCACGAAGCCTTGTACGTCTTCGCGGGTGACGCGCCCGTGCGGCCCGCTGCCGCTCACGCCGTGCAGATCGACTCCCAGCTCGCGAGCAAATCGGCGAATCGCCGGACTTGCGTGAACGGTTCCGTTCGTGCGCGGGGGTGCGGACGGCGCCGGCGCGGATGGCGCCGGTGCGGATGGCGCCGCTGCGGATGGCGCCGCTGCTACTTTGTCATCCTGCGGCGTACTCGGCGCGGACGCTGTGTCACTGGCAATCGTTGCAATGACCGTGCCCTTCGAGACTTTGTCGCCGGGTTTGATGCGCACGTCTTTGACGACGCCCGCGGCGCTCGCCGGCACGTCCATCGCGGCTTTCTCACTCTCGAGTGTGACCAGCGGCGCTTCCTTCTCGATGCGATCGCCCGGCTTGACCAGCACTTCGATCACCGGCACATCCTTGAAGTCGCCAATATCGGGCACTTTGAGTTCGATCGTCTCGCCGCTGCTTTTTTCAGTCACGGGACCCGGCGTAGCGGCGGCAGCGGCGGGAGCCGCGTCGCTCGCGCCGGAGTCGAGCGTTAACAGCACGTTGCCTTTGGAGACTTTGTCACCGACTTTGACGCCGACGCTCTTGACCACGCCGTCGGCGTCCGAGGGCACTTCCATCGACGCCTTTTCGCTTTCCAGCGTGACGAGGGCATCGTTTTTTTTGACGCGATCGCCGGGCTTGACCAGCACTTCGATCACCGGAACGTCGGTGAAATCGCCGATATCGGGGACGCGAACGTCGATCGTGCTCATCGTTTACACCGTCACCGGGTTGGGCTTGGACGGATCGATGCCGTATTTCTTGATCGCGTCGCTGACCACGCTCGCCTTGATCGTGCCGTCTTGCGCGAGTGCGTGCAAAGCCGAAAGGGTCACGTAGTAGCGATCTACTTCGAAGAACTGCCGGAGCTTACGGCGATAGTCGCTGCGTCCGTAGCCGTCGGTTCCGAGCGTGAGATAACGGCGGTCACCGATATAAGGGCGGATCGATTCGGCAAAGAGGCGGATATAGTCGGTCGACGCGATCGCGGGACCGCTGTGTCCCTCGAGTGCGCTCGTGACGTAGGGCATTTTCGGTTTGGCTTCGGGATGGAAGAGGTTCTCGCGCGCGCACTGTACGCCGTCGCGGGCCAATTCGTTGAAGCTGGTCACGCTCCACACGTCGCTCGCGACGTTCCAGTCGTTCGCAAGGAGATCCGCACCTGCCAGTACTTCGCGCAGGATCGCGCCGCAGCCCAGCAGCTGCACGCGCGGCTGGCTCTTTGCCGATTTACCCCCGTCACGCAGCAAGTACATTCCGCGCAAGATGCCGTCGGCCGCGCCTTCCGGCATCGCCGGGTGCACGTAGTTTTCATTGAGCAGCGTGATGTAGTAATAGCCGTCTTCCTGCTCGGTGAGCATGCGGCGCAAGCCGTCTTGAACGATCACCGCGACTTCGTAGCCATAGGTTGGATCGTAGCTGCGGCAGTTCGGGATGAACGACGCGAAGACTTGACTGTGGCCGTCTTCGTGCTGCAGGCCTTCACCGTTGAGCGTGGTGCGCCCCGACGTGCCGCCGAGCAAGAATCCGCGCGAGCGCGAATCACCGGCAGCCCACGCGAGGTCGCCGACGCGTTGAAATCCGAACATCGAATAGAAGATGTAGAACGGGACCATCGGCAGATCGTGATTCGAGTACGATGTGCCGGCCGCAATCCACGACGAGATCGCGCCGGCTTCATTGATGCCTTCTTGCAAGATCTGACCGTGTTTGTCTTCGCGGTACCACATCAGCTGTTCGGCGTCTTGCGGATGGTAGAGTTGTCCGACCGACGAGTAGATACCGAGTTGCCGGAACATGCCTTCCATGCCGAAAGTTCGCGACTCGTCTGCCACGATCGGCACGACACGCGAACCGACCGTCGCGTCGCGCGTAATGGTGTTGAGAATGCGCACGAACGCCATCGTGGTCGATATCTCGCGATCGCCGGTGGCTTGCAGCTGCGAATCAAACGCCGACAGCGCCGGAACGGCGAGCGACTCGGACTTGCGGCGGCGAACCGGCAACGGGCCTTGTGCCTTCATCCGCTCTTTGAGATAGCGCATCTCCGCGCTATCGTCCGGCGGACGGTAGAACGGAATATTCGCGATCTGATCGTCGGGAATCGGCACCTGGAAGCGATCGCGAAAGGCGCGCATGTCCTCGAGATCCATCTTCTTAGCCTGGTGCGCGATATTGAGACCTTCACCGGCCTCACCCATCCCGTAGCCCTTGATCGTCTTTGCGATGATGACCGTGGGCTCGCCCTTGTGTTCGACCGCCGCTTTATAGGCGGTGTACACCTTGAGCGGATCGTGACCGCCGCGCATCAGCGCCCAAATGCGATCGTCGCTCCAGTCCGCGACCAGCGCCGCGGTCTCGGGATACCGGCCGAAGAATTCGTCGCGCACGTATTTGCCGTTGCGCGACTTATAGGTTTGGTAATCGCCATCGACGGTCTCGGTCATCAACTGCACCAGACGGCCGCTCTTGTCGTTCTCGAGCAACTCGTCCCAGCCGCTGCCCCAGATGACCTTGATGACGTTCCAGCCGGCGCCGCGAAACACGCGCTCGAGCTCTTGAATGATCTTGCCGTTGCCGCGGACCGGCCCGTCGAGCCGCTGCAGGTTCGCGTTGATCACCCAGATCAAGTTGTCGAGTTTTTCGCGTCCGGCCAGCGAGATTGCGCCGAGCGTTTCGGGCTCGTCGGTTTCGCCGTCACCGACGAACGCCCACACTTTGCGCCCGGCCGTATCCCGAAAGCCGCGATCGTGCACGTAGCGCATGAAATGCGCTTGATAGATCGACATGATCGGCCCAAGACCCATCGATACCGTGGGGAATTGCCAATACTCGGGCATCAGCCACGGATGCGGATATGACGGAATGCCCTTGCCGTCGACTTCTTGACGAAAGCCCTCGAGCTGCTCTTCGCTGATGCGTCCTTCGAGAAACGAGCGTGCGTAAATGCCGGGCGAACTGTGTCCCTGAAAGTAGACTAGGTCGCCGCCGAAATTTTCGGAGGGCGCGCGAAAGAAATGATTTTGCCCGACGTCGTACAGCGTTGCCGCCGATGCAAACGTCGCGACGTGACCGCCGAGTTCGGAATTCGATTTATTCGCGCGCAAGACCATCGCCGCCGCGTTCCAACGCACGTAGTGCCGTAGGCGCGCTTCCAATTCGCGATCGCCCGGCATCGCCGGCTGCTTCTCGTGCGGGATCGTATTGATGTAGGGAGTTTCAAAACCCAGCGAAACGGGCGCGCCGCCGCGTTGCGCTTCGTCGACCAGATCTGCAAGTAAATCGCGCGCGCGTTCGGGGCCCTCAACCGTAAGGACACCGCGCATCGCCTCGAGCCATTCTTGGGTCTCTTGCGGATCTGGATCGTTTCTCATGACGGCGCAATTCCGCGCACGCGAGGAATCCCTTGCTATTGGACTGAGCCGATTGTTAATCCGGAGCGGTCCAAAGGACGGTGCCAATCGATCCAAGCAAAAGGACAGCGCCGAGGATAGCGATCGTTGAGAGCGTCTCGCCAAAAAGCACGAGCGCCAGGGCCGCGGCGAAGACCGGCTCGAGCAACGTCGAGAACGAGACGGCCGTTGGCGAGAACCATCGCAGCGCCGCGTTCATGCCGGTGTGCCCGAGCAGTTGCGAGATGAGGGCCATCGCGAGGATGCCGCCCCAGGCGGCGTAGGCGTGCAACGGCGGGGGTGGCTGGCGCGCGAGCAGCGCCATGATGACGAGGACGATCGCGGCCGTACTGTAGGTCGTCGTAACGATGGCGCGTGTGCTAAGGTCGGCGCGCACCTCGCGCACGAACAGCAGATACGCGGCAAATGCGGCAGCGCCGGCCAGCGCGAGCGCCGCGCCCAACATCGCATGACCAGGAACTGGCGCCGGTGAATTCGCCGAGCGCGTGATCATCAAGAGCCCGGCGATACCCGCGATAAACGCAACCGGAACGGTAATCGGAAAGCGCCGCCGGCGCACGATCGCATCGTATAGCGTGGTGAATAGCGGCGAAGTCGAGACCAGCAACGTCGAGATTGCGACGGTGGTGTAGTCGAGCGACGCGATCCAGGTTGCGAAGTGCACCGCGAGCACGACGCCGGCCGCGACCAGCAACACCCGCTGCGCTTTGGTTGGTGCGATCGCCCGTTCACGGGCAACCAGTGCAATTACAAGCAGTATCGCCGCTGCGATGCACAACCGTGCGGCAGCAACGGCTAACGGCGGCGCAGCGCTCAGCGCGTAGCGGGCAAAAATAGCGGCGGCACCCACTGCAAGTTGGGCGCCGCCGAGGATCAGGTACCGCAGGAACGTGTGTTAATTCGCTCCAGGCGATGGCCGTGCACCGGGACGCCCCGGCGCCGGCGGTGCGTGATTTACCGTGATCGGAACGGACGTCGTGCTCGGCGACGGCGCCGGCGACGCCGGCGTCGCGGTCGGCACCGGAGATGGCGACGAGGCGCTGTTACTCACGACCACCGTTGTGACGGCGGCGGCAGCTGCTGCGCCTCCGACGATCGCGCCGGTTGCGCCGGCAGCACCGCCGGCCGCACCGCTGGCCCCGGCCACGGTACTCGTGATCCCGAGCGAGCCGGCGTTGGCCGGCGCGCCGAGTTCGCTAAACGGCGTGAACATCGATTGCGAAACGCCCGTTACCGACGCGGTCACCGCGCCGGCCGCAGCCGCGGTTGCGACCAGTGATTGCCCGGCAGCCAGCGTGAAAACTTGGCCGTTGACGAGCGTGACTTGCACCGGCAGCGCCGGATTGCTCAACGCGTAAACGTTGACTTGCAGGCCACTGGGATTCGCCGCGATATCGCCGATCGTACCGCGTACGGCGATCTGGCCGGTGGCGGTCGAGAAGGTGTAGTCCGCCTTCGCACCATTCGGGTGATTCACGGTGAAGCGCATCTTGCCGACCACCACAAACTTTGCGGTGTTGACGTTGGCTATGTTATTGAAGCTTTGCATCTGCACGCTGCTGTTCGACGCCATCTCGACCTGCGAGCTATCGGGCAAGGTAATTGTCGCAAGCGAGTTTGCACCGGTCGCCGCGTAGTCATTGTTGTTGAGCGTTGTGTTCCCGTGGACCGCCAAAGTGGTCTTCGGGGTTGGGTCGGCGCCATAGGTAACCGAACCCTTGACGTTCTGGAGCGTCTTGTCGGTATCAGCCGGCGACGCCGCAACGGGAAGCAGGGCGACAAGCACGGTGAGAAACGAAGCGCACAGGGCCTTCATAACGGGTGCTCCTTGGGGAAGGCTAGATTGTCTGTAGTCACCGGTTCGATTGGTTGCTTCTGCCCCCTTCAGTCGTTCGGCCCACTTGGCCGAGATTGGCCGCGGCGCTCGGGGAAAGCCCCTCCCCCACGTCGTAGCCCTTTGTATCTGCGGGAGCTTGCAAAACAGGCTGAGAGGGCATCTGCCGACCGCCGGACCCCCCGGATAATGCCGGGGTAGGGAGGACGAATCATGAAGCGTTACATCCAGGGCAGCAATCCGTCGATTCGCGTGCCGGTGCGTGAAATCGCACTTACCGACGGTACGTCGCACACCGTGTATGATACGAGCGGCCCATACACCGATCCATCGCTCAAGCTCGACGTTCGCATGGGGCTTGCACCGCTACGCGAGCAGTGGATACAGGGTCGCGGCGACACCGAGGTACTCGACCGGTCAACGCCGCTCTTTCGATTTGAAAATGCGCGAGCGGTTCGCTGCGGCAAACCGGGCGCGAACGTCACCCAAATGCATTACGCCCGCCGCGGCGAGATCACGCCGGAGATGGAGTTCATCGCGATTCGTGAAGGCGTCGAGGCGTCGTTCGTGCGCGACGAAGTTGCCCGCGGACGCGCGATCATTCCGTCGAACATCAACCATCCCGAAAGCGAGCCGATGATCATCGGCCGCGGCTTCCACGTCAAGATCAACGCGAACATCGGGAACTCGGCGGTCGCATCAACGATCGAAGAAGAAGTCGAGAAGATGACGTGGGCGACGCGTTGGGGTGCCGACACGGTGATGGACCTTTCGACCGGCAAGAACATTCACGAGACGCGCGAGTGGATTTTACGCAATGCGCCGGTACCGATCGGCACCGTGCCAATCTATCAAGCACTCGAGAAAGTCAACGGCAAAGCCGAGGAGCTCACCTGGGAGCTCTACCGCGACACGCTGATCGAGCAAGCCGAACAAGGCGTCGACTACTTTACGATCCACGCCGGAGTGCGGCTGCACTACGTTCCGCTCACGGCAAAGCGCATCACCGGCATCGTCTCGCGCGGCGGGTCGATTCTGGCTAAGTGGTGCCTTGCGCACCATCAGGAGAACTTTCTCTACACGCACTTCGAAGAGATCTGCGAGATCATGAAGGCGTACGACGTGGCGTTCTCGCTCGGCGACGGTCTGCGCCCAGGCTGCACGGCTGACGCCAACGACGCTGCCCAGTTCGGCGAGTTGGAGACGCTCGGCGAATTAACGAAAATCGCGTGGAAGCACGACGTCCAGGTGATGATCGAAGGGCCGGGCCACGTGCCGATGCATTTGATCAAAGAAAACATGGACAAGCAGCTCGCGATCTGTCACGAAGCGCCGTTCTATACGCTCGGGCCGCTCGTGACCGACATTGCGCCGGGTTACGATCACATCACCAGCGCCATTGGTGCGGCGATGATCGGCTGGTTCGGTACGGCGATGCTTTGCTACGTTACGCCGAAAGAGCACCTCGGTCTTCCCAACAAAAAGGACGTCAAGGACGGCGTTATCGCGTATAAAATTGCGGCGCACGCGGCCGACCTGGCAAAGGGCCATCCGCGCGCGCACCATTGGGACGACGTACTTTCCAAGGCGCGTTTCGAATTTCGTTGGCAAGATCAATTCGAGCTTTCGCTCGATCCGGAAACGGCACGCGAATTTCACGATGAAACGCTGCCGGCGGCAGGCGCGAAGGTCGCGCACTTCTGCTCGATGTGCGGCCCGCACTTTTGCTCGATGAAGATCACCCAAGAGGTCCGCGAATACGCCGAATCCGGCATGGCCGAGAAAAGCAAAGAGTTCCTGGAGAAAGGCGCCGAGGTTTACGTCGAGACCGCATGAGCGCGCGCGGCGTGCTCTTCGATCGCGACGGCACGATCATCGTTGACGTTCCGTACAACGGCGATCCGGCTCTGGTGGAACCGATCGAGGGTGCAAAACGCGCCCTCGATGCACTTCGCCGCGCGGGAGTGAAGGTCGGCGTCCTGACCAATCAGAGCGGCGTTGGGCGCGGCTTGATTAGCGAAGCGCAGATGAATGCGGTGAATGCACGAGTCGAAGATTTGCTTGGGCCGTTTGACGGGTGGTTCATCTGTCCGCACGCGCCCGATGCGGATTGCGATTGTCGCAAGCCTAAACCGAAGTTGATTTTCGATGCGGCACAGGCGTGGAGCGTGCGTCCTTCGGAGATCGTGGTCGTCGGCGATAAGGCGAGCGATGTTGAGGCGGCGCACAATGCCGGATCCCCGGCAATAAAAATCGACGGCGCCTGCGATCTCACAAGCGCCGTCGAGCGGATTCTTACCGGACGCGGCTAGCGTCCCGGGTCGTTCAACCAGTAGTCGACGTCGGGGGCATGTGCCTGCGCCGCGACGGCCAACCATGCGCTCTTGGGAATGTGCACGGTGCTGCGCAAGACATTCCACGCGCGTAACACTTTGAGCACGTAATGCTGTGTTTCGTAGTACGGCGGCACACCGCCGTAGCGTTGTACCGCGAGCGGTCCGGCGTTATACGCGGCAAATACGAGCGCGTAGCGGTTGGGATTCGAGCCGAATTTTTCGAGCAGACCGCGCAGGTAGCGCGCCGCGCCTTGTAAGTTCTCGGCGGGATCGTGCGGATTGACGCCAAGCGTAGCTGCCGTGTCGGGCATGAGCTGCCCAAGACCAATCGCACCAGCGTAGGATACGGCATGGGTATGCCAACTCGACTCGACGGTAACGATGGCCGCAAGCATGTTGGTGTCGACCTTCCAGCGCGCCGCGGTCAACAGTAAATGCCGCGCAAGGTCCTTGCTTTGCCAGTCCGGGAGCTCGGGGTTGTATTGCCGCAGTACCGCTGCATAAGCAGCGATGCTTGCGGGGGTCGCCGGGACCGGTCGGGTTGCAGCGCTCGCAACAGCCGGTACGGCGAGTCCTAAAATGAAGCAGAGTCCCGCTAGGAGCGGGGCGCGGCATCGGCTCATGGAGGAAGGCCGTTCGACGGTCGGAGGGCCTCTCCCCTGGATTCGGTAAAGCCGAATCCATGTCGAGATATAGCGGAATGTCGCCGCGGGCCCGTCGCGCCTGGGGCTTTGGCGCGATTGCGGTCTTCCTTCTGTTATGCGCCGGGATCGCGATCTCGCAATGGTATGCTGAGCACGTCAACGTGCCGCACTATCAGGCGCTCGACAAACAAAAACACTAACCGTACTCGCAAAATCTGTCATGCCGGCGGGCTCTGATACCAGTTTGATGCACAGTGCGCAGGAGATCGGCGCCGCTGCTGCGGACCCGACGATCCTCGATGTTCGTTTTGGAGGTCCGTTCGTGAAGTTTCGCCTTGGCGCATTGTTGGCGTGTTCGATCGCCGTGTGCTGCGCGGGAACCGCACTGGCGCAGACAGCGCAAGTGCAGCCCTCGCCCTCGTCGAGTCCGGGGCCGGCAAAACCGGCGAACCCGACTCCCACGCCAACGGCGAGCCCAACGCCCGGACCGCCGTACGCGAACATGAGCTGGCGCGAGATCGGCCCAGCAACGGCGGGCGGCCGTGTGGCGGCCGTTGCGGGTTCGGCGACCGATTCGAAGCTCTACTATATAGGTGCGGGCGGCGGCGGCGTCTGGAAGAGCGACAACGACGGCCAAACCTGGGACGCCGTCTTCGCGAAAGAACCGGTCGCATCTATCGGCGCGGTCACGATCGATCCGACTGACAACAACACGGTTTGGGCCGGCACCGGCGAGGACAATCCGCGCAACGACGTGAGCTACGGCGCCGGCGTGTATAAGACGACCGATGGCGGCGACACCTGGACCGATATGGGTCTTGATGCGACCAAACAGATTTCACGCATCGTCGTGGATCCGCGCGATCACAATCACGTTGTGGTGGCGGCGCAGGGCGATCTCTTCAACGACAGTCCCGACCGTGGTGTCTACGTCACCAGCGACGGCGGGAAGACGTGGAGCAAAACGCTCTACACCGGTCCGGAGTCGGGCGCGTCGGATCTCGCGATGGATCCACAAAATCCCAACGTCCTTTACGCGGGCATGTGGCAGTTCCAGCGGCGTCCGTGGACGTTTACCAGCGGTGGCCCACAAGACGGCCTCTATAAGTCGACCGACGGTGGCCGCAGCTGGAAGAAGCTCGAGGGCAACGGACTTCCGACCGACACCATCGGACGCGTCGGCCTCGCGATCGCCCCAAGCAACGGTAATCGCGTCTACGCATTGATCGAATCCAAGCAAGGCATTTTGTGGCGCAGCGATGACGGCGGCGATCACTGGGCGATGGTTTCGAAGAACACGCTCGTCGATCAGCGGCCGTTCTACTTCACGCATCTCGGCGTCGATCCGAAGAATCCCGACGTGGTGTACGGCGTCTCGGAAGCACTTTCGAAATCGACCGACGGCGGCAAGACGTTCAAGGCGATTGCCGATACCGTGCACGTCGACTATCATGCGATCTGGATCGCGCCCAACGATCCGTCGCGCATCATCACCGGTGAAGACGGCGGCTATGCGTTGACGGTTGATGGCGGTGCCAACTGGTTCTTCTCAGCCAATCTGCCGATCGGACAAGTCTATCGCGTCGGGCTCTCCAACGAGAATCCGTACTGGGTGTGCGGTGGTCTGCAAGACAACAACGGTTGGTGCGCACCGAACAATACGCAAGATCCCTCCGGCATTCAAAACAAAGCCTGGATCGGCGTTACCGGCGGCGACGGCGAATGGACCGTGCCCGACCCGGCCGATCCCAATTACATTTGGGCGGACTCGGAAAACGGCTCGGTGACCGTCATCAACAAGGTGACCAAAGATGGCTGGTTCGTGCAACCCTATTTGCAGTTGGCCATCGAGAGCTTCGATACGCGCGTCGCCAAGGTGCGCTGGAATTGGGAAACGCCGATTGCGTTTGCGCCCTGGGACGGCCACATCGGGTGGATCGGTGGCAACGTGTTGTTTCAGACGACCGATCGCGGTCTGCATTGGAAGATCATCAGTCCCGATCTCACGCGCAACGTCAAAGACCACCAGGCGCCGTCGGGGGGTCCGATCACGCACGACGTCTCGGGCGCCGAAGAGAGCGACACGCTTCTCGACATCGAAGGTTCGAAATTGCACAAGGGCGAGATCTGGGTCGGAACCGATGACGGGCTGATTCAACTGACGCTCGACGGCGGGAAGCACTGGAGCGACGTTACGCCGCCGAATGCGCCGGAATACGGACGCTTCGCCTCGATTTCTCCCTCCCCGCTGCGCGACGGGACGGCCTACGCGATCAACGATGGACATTACACCGGTGATAGCAAGCCGTACGTTTTCGTCACGCACGACTTCGGCAAACACTGGGATCTCATCACGACCGGCCTTCCCGCGGGTGAATGGGCACGCGCGGTCGCGGCCGACATTCGTAATCCGAACCTGGTTTATCTGGGCACCGAAGAAGGCTTCTGGATTTCGTACGATGGCGGCGCGTCGTGGAAGGCATTCAAGAACGATCTCCCAACCGTGTCGGTGCACGATATCCGCATGCAGCCGCAATTCGACGATCTGGTGATCGCGACGCACGGGCGCTCGATCTACATCATGGACGACATGACGCCGATCCAGCAGCTGCAGAGCGCGACGGCAGCCGGAACCTACTTGTTTCCGATCCGCGTCTCGTATCAGTACAATACACGGTCTGACGACGAGGGCACCTACACTAACTACGCCGCCTCGAATCCACCGAGCGGTGCGATCATCACCTATTATCTCAATGCGGAACAAAAGACGCCGCCGATGCTGCAGATCGTGGATCGGACCGGTACGGTGATTCGCACGTATAAAGGTACGCACGAAGTCGATAGCAAGCAGCTGCCGTATGTACCGAACAAGGTCGGACTCAACCGCTTCGTCTGGGATTGGTCGATCGACGGCCCGGTCAAATGGCTGGGCGCCGCGAAGAAAGCGTACCAAGGTCCCGACGGCGGCCCGACGGTTCCGCCAGGCGAATACAGCGCGCGATTGACGCTCGGCACAAAGACGTTCACGCAGAAGTTCATCGTCAAGCCCGATCCGCGCACGCTCTACACGCAAGCGCAACTGGTCGACTCCTACAACCTCGGACGGCTCGGCGAGTCACTCTACTCCAAGGTCGACACGATGCTCAACAACCTCGATACGGTGAAGAAGTCGATCGACGAAGGCATCGCCGCGGCGAAGAAATCCGGCGATTCCGCGACGCAAAGCAAGCTCGAGGCAATTGAAGCATCGCGCGTGGCCGTCTTCGACCAGCTTACGGCCAACTACCAGAACGATGAAGACTCGATCCAATTGCCCGGTAAGGTGCGCGAGGACGTTCAGTCCATCATGTTCTTCGCCGGAACAGTGATCACGCCGGCGCTGCGCGAGTACGCCCATCGCGTCGAAGGTGAATTGCGAGACGCAACAACCAACTACGACGCGTTCGTGAAGCAACAAGTTCCGGCGCTCAATGATGCGCTCTCCACGCTCAAGCTCAAGGCGGTGACGATTCCATGATCGCAGCACTCATTCTCGCGGCAGCCACGTCGTTTGGCGACCTCTCGATGCGCGTCGTCGGGCCGGCGGTTGCCGGTGGACGTATCGCGGCAGTGGCCGGCACGGCACAGAATGACAAGCTCTACTACCTGGGCACGGCCGGCGGCGGCGTGTGGAAATCGGAGAACGGTGGCGCTACCTGGTCACCCGTCTTCGACCAACAGGATGTGTCGGCGATTGGTGCGGTCGCCATCGATCCGAAGAATCAAAACGTCGTGTGGGTCGGTACCGGCGAAGCTAATCCGCGCAACGACGTGAGTTACGGCGACGGGCTCTACAAAACGACCGACGGCGGGAAGCATTGGACGCGTCTGGGGCTCGAGAAGGTGTGGAGCATCGCGCGCCTGGCGATCGATCCGAAAGATCCCAACCACGTTGTGGTTGCCGGACTGGGTGATCCGTTCAAAGACTCGAGCGATCGCGGGGTGTACGTGACGTTCGACGGCGGAAAGACCTGGAACAAGACGCTCTACGTCGACGAGAAGACGGGCCCGAGCGATCTCATCATGGACCCGCAGCATCCCAGCGTCGTGTACGCAGGCATGTGGACGTTCCGTCGCGTGCCGTGGACATTTACGAGCGGCAGCGACGTCGGTGGTCTGTACAAATCCACCGACGGCGGCAAAACCTGGACGAAGCTCACCGGGAACGGCTTACCGAGCGGCTTAACCGGTCGCATCGGCCTCGCGCTTGCGGCAAGCGATCCCAAACGCGTCTATGCGACGATCGAGGCGAAAGGCGGCGTGCTCTGGCGCAGCGACGACGCGGGCGCGCATTGGAAAATGGTGTCGGACGATTCGATCGTCAACCAGCGGCCGTTCTACTTCTCGCACCTCGAAGTGAACACGAAAAACCCTGACGACGTCTATGCGGTATCGAACGACCTCGCCGAGAGCAAAGACGGCGGCAAGAAATTCGAAGAGGTCGCCAAGTCCGTGCACGTCGACTTTCACGACATGTGGATTGCCCCCAACGATCCCGATCGCATGATCATCGGTGCAGATGGAGGGTACGCCATCTCGCTCGACGGCGGCAAGAATTGGTCGTTCGCGCAGAACTTGCCAATTGGGCAGATCTATCACGTCGGCTACAGCGTCGGCAACAACCCATACTCGATCTGTGCCGCGTTGCAAGATAACGAAGCGTTTTGCGGACCATCGAACTCGCTTTCGGGCGACGGCATCCTCAACAGCGATTGGTACAACGTTGTGGGCGGCGACGGTGAGTGGGCGTGGCCCGACCCGTCGGACCCGCGCTACATTTGGTCCGATCTCGAAGACGGCGTGACCCTCGTCAACGACACCAAAACGCAGACGGCGATTTCGGTGCGTCCCTGGGATGCGATGGGCGGGACGCTCGGGCCATTCGACTCGCGCGACGCGAAGTATCGCTTCAACTGGGATTCACCGATCAACTTCGCACCGTGGGATCCCCACGTCGCGTGGCTCGGCGGTAACGTCGTGTTCCAAACGACGGATCGCGGTCTACATTGGACGGTGATCAGCCCCGATCTCACGCGCAACGTCAAGGATCACCAGCTGCCGGCGGGCGGCCCGCTGGCGCAGGATGTCTCGGGTGCAGAGTATTCCGACAACTTGCTGGACATCGAAGGTTCACCGCTGACGAAGGATGAGATTTGGACGGGTTCCGACGACGGCGTCATCTCACTCACGCGGGACGGCGGAGCGAATTGGGCGACGGTCACACCGAACGGCGCGCCGGAGTTTGCGCGTATGGCAAGCGTCGCGCCGTCAGCGCTCGTCGCGGGCACGGCATATGCGATCGCCGACAACCACATGCTCGGCGACTACAAACCGTACATCTATGCCACGCGCGATTACGGCAAGACGTGGTCGCTCATCGTCGACGGCATCCCGCCGAATCAATATGCGCGCGCGGTGCGCGCAGATTCGTTCAACCCCGATATCGTGTACGCCGGCACCGAAAACGGGCTGTGGATCTCGTACGATCGAGGCAGCCACTGGCAGAACTTCCGTCTGAATCTGCCGCCGGTCGCGGTGTACGACATCCGCGTGCAGCCGGAGTTCGACGATCTCATTGTCGGTACGCATGGACGCGACGTGTGGGTGCTAGACGATCTCACCCCGGTGCAACAATTGCCGCGGGCGGAAAAAGCCGGCGTCATGCTCTTCAAGCCGCGCACCGCCTATCAGTACCACCAGCACTCCAACGGCGACTATGGTGCGTACACCAACTTCGCGGCCGAGAATCCGCCAAGCGGAGCGATCGTGAACTACTACCTCGCCGCACCGCAGAAGAAGACTCCGACGTTTACGATCCTCGATGCGAGCGGCAAGGTCGTGCGTACGATTTCCGGGACGCACAAAGTCGACGACAAAGACGTCGCCAACGTGCCGAATAAGGCCGGTGTCAACCGCTTGGAATGGGATCTGCACGAAGCGGGTCCGACGCCGTGGAACGGTGCGGGTGCTCCGCAATTCCGCGGCCCACGTACCGGTCCGATGGTGTTGCCCGGCACGTACACGATCCGCTTGCAGCTCGACAGCGCGACGCTTTCTCAAACCGTTGTGGTCAAACCCGATCCGCGCGACACGTGGACCACTGCGGACCTTCAGTCTGCGTACGACTTCGCTGAGAAATATAACGCGCGCTATGGCAAGATCGACGATGCGCTCAACAACCTCGATGCGATCAAGAAATCGCTCGATAAGGCGAACGCCGGCGATCCGAAGGTTGCCGCGGCCAAAGCGCAGTGGCAAGACGTCTTCGCGACATTCACCGCGAACTTCAAGAACGGCGAAGATAACGTCGAGCATCCTGGTTCGCTGCGCGAATGGATCCCGCGGACGGGCTTCGGCGCGGCATCACCGCCGACCGCGGCGCAGCTCGACTATGCCACGCGTTGGGATGCGTTATACGCCGCGGCTTTTGTGAAGTACAACGACTACGTCAAGTCGTTGAGCGGCCTGAATATCAGCGGCGCTAAACCCGTTACGCCGTAGATGCGACTCGTGCTCGCGTTGCTGCTGGCGGTGCTTCCCGCACCGCCGCAGCACGCGGACTTCGATCACTACACGTTCGCGTTGACATGGCAGCCGGGCATGTGCCAGACGGGCGAATACCACTGTGTGCCGGATCAGCCCAAGACACCGCTCATCGGCTTACACGGCCTTTGGGCGTCGCTGCCGCGCGACCTTGCAGCCGAAGGCGTCGTCGATCAGCAGTGGTGGGCGAAGGGCTGCGATTTTTATCGGCACAGCAGCGACGCGCCTGCTCTCGATCCGTCGTTGCGCGCGCAGCTCGATGCCGTCATGCCGCATTTCGAACACAGCTTGTTGACGCACGAGTACGACAAACACGTGCAGTGCTTCGGATTCGATCCGACCCAGTTTTTTACGACGGAGCTGCGAATGCGCGATGCCGTTACGTCGAGCGCCTTCGGAGCCTATCTGGTCGCGCATGCCGGCGCCGAGGTGGCGCATGCCGCTGTTGTTGCGCAGTTCGCTGCGTCGTTTGCGACCGATCATCCGACCGCGCTGCAATTGCAGTGTGCGAAGAACGATGCCGGAAACGCAGTGCTCACGCAGTTCTGGATCACGATTCCTACGGATCAGGTCGAAACGTTTCCGATGCCGACGTCTATGATGGCCACGCCGACGAATCAGGACACGTGTCCGGCGAATTTCCGCATTCCTACGTGGTGAACGTCAGGATCTTTTTGACCGTCCCCGGATGATTGGGTGATCCGCCATCACTGAATCGAACCGCGACGAGCTCCTGCGACGGAATCACGTAGAGACCCTGACCACCCGAGCCGCTGGCGTAGAAAAGATCTGACGGCATTTTTGGTCCGGCGAGCCACCAGCACAAACCGTAGCGCGCGTTGGCCGCGGAGCCGGCGAAGGCTTCACGATAGCGCGCGAGATGTGCAAGCACGTGCGCTCCGTAGGCGAGCCAATTGCGCGCGGTCAGAAACGCACCGGTCGGCAGCGGGTGCGTTCCATCTTTGAGCGTGCGCCATGACGTCACGGTGACGTTCGCGGGCTGGAGCACGCGTTCGCGCAAATAGTCGTGAGGGGTCAGGTTCCTTGAACGCAATCGCTCGGCAAAGAATGCGCCGAAAACTTGCAAAGGGATGCCGCCGTACGTGAACGTAGTGCCGGGCGCGTTCTTCGGCAAAATTTCGAGCGCGTGCGCAAAGGTCGGTACCGCACTCCCTAAACCGCCGAAGCCATAGCCCGCGGTCAAGTTCAAGAGCATGCGCACGGTGATGCCGTCGTTGACGTGCTCGTCGAGATCCAGCAACCCGTCGGCGCATGCTTCAAGCGCGGCAACGCCCCAAAAACTCTTGGTCCCGCTGTACAGTGCGTGCGGTGCGGATGCGTCGAAGCCGCCGGCATAGGACTCGTGGACAATGGCGCCGGCTCGCGAGACGACCAGTGCTTGCTGCATGGCGGGGCCTTCGCCGTGGCCCCGCGAAAGCGCTCGCGGTGAGACCGTTCGTTTTGTTGGTCGCATCTGTTGCCGCGCTCGGCGGATTGCTGTTCGGCTACGACACAGGTGTGATTTCCGGCGCGATCCTGTTCATCGCGCACGATTTTTCCCTGACGACACGTTTGCAAGAACTGACGATTAGCATCGTGCTCGTCGGCTGTATCGTCGGGTCGGCGGTAGCCGGGTCCGTTGCCGATCGCATCGGGCGCCGCATCACGCTGCTGGGGGCGGGAATCATCTTCGGCATCGGTGCACTCGGTTCGGCCTTTGCGCCATCGATCGACGTGCTGCTCGTCGCGCGTTTTGTCGTCGGCCTTGCGATCGGATTCTGTTCGGTCGTCGCGCCGCTCTACATCTCCGAAGTCGCGCCTGCCGACATTCGTGGGGCGCTGGTGTCGCTTTATCAGTTCGCGATTACCATCGGCATTCTCGCTGCGTTCATCGTCGACTACGTGCTCGCCGGCAGCGGCGATTGGCGCTGGATGCTCGGGCTTGCACTCGTTCCGTCGTTGATTCTGATTGCCGGCATGCTGCCGCTTCCCGAGAGCCCGCGCTATCTCTTCAAGATCAACGCGACCGAAGCGGCACGTACAGAGTTGCGCCGAATCGCCGGCCGGGATGAGGTCGGGGTCGAAGAGACTGCAATCGTGGATTCGCTCAAAGTACACAGCTCGGGCTTTGCCGCTTTTCAAACGCCGGGGGTGCGCTATGCGCTCGTGCTCGGTATTGCGCTCGCGATGTTGCAACAGGTCACTGGCATCAATACGGTCATTTATTACGGTCCGCACATCTTCCAACTGGCCGGCATCGCGTCGAACGAAGCGTCGATCCTCGCGACGGCGCTCGTCGGCGTCGTCAACGTCCTCTTGACGCTCGTCGCGATCTTCTTCGTCGATCGCATCGGGCGTAAACCGCTGCTCTATGCGGGCTGCACCGGCATGTTTTTGGCCCTCACCGCGCTCGCGTTTGCATTTGCGCAGCCGCGACTGGGTGGTTCGCTCGCGACGATAGCCCTGGTGAGCCTGATGGTCTACGTCGGCTCGTTCGCCTACAGCTTGGGTCCGATTCTCTGGCTCTTGATCTCGGAGATCTTTCCGTTACAGGTGCGAGGATTGGGTATGAGTATCTGCACCTTGAGCAATTGGGTCGCAAACCTCATCGTGTCACTGTTCTTCCTCTCGATGGTTCAGGCGATCGGCGCATCGTTCACCTTCGCGATTTATGCCGCGCTTTGCATCGTGACCCTCGTCGTGGTGGCGCGGGGAGTGCCCGAGACCAAACGCGAAATTCTCGAGGACATCTCGCTGGGGCCAGGGGCAACCCTCGCCCGGCCGGAGGAACTTCGATGAGCCGCGCATTCGTCAAAGACGATAGCGACGGGCCGGAACCTCGTATCCAACGCCGACCCGCCAGCACGCTTCCCAACTATGTAACGCCGCGAGGCCTCGCGCTCTTGCGCGAGAGCTTAGCGCACGCGCAAACGGCCGGCGATACGCCCCACGCCGAGTATCTTGCCGAACGCCTCGAGTCGGCAATCGTGATCGATCCCTCGGCACACCCGCAGGGGGTGGTGGAGTTCGGTGCCAGCGTTCGAGCCCACGACGGATCCGGCCACGAACTGCGCGTGCGCATCGTCGGCGAGGACGAAGCCGATCCGGTGCATGGCACGATCAGCTGGGAGTCTCCGATCGCCCGTGCCTTGACCGATCACCGGGTTGGCGAGCGGGTGGTCGTCGTTCGGCCGGCTGGGCCGATCGAGTACACGATCGACGAGATCCGCTACGAGTAACCCACTGTAAAGATACTGCAAGCCTGAGAGCGCCCTAAGGGGGGCCTGCAAGGCTGGTTCTGCTATAATCTGGGGGCCATGGCATCGATCACCAGCTTGAATAACTCGTTGGTCAACCAGACTGGCCAAACGCAGCAGAGTCTCCTCGAGCAGTTCACCCAGCTTTCGAGCGGAAAGCGCGTCAACAGCGCGGCAGATGATGCTGCCGGCTATGCGATCGCCACGTCGCTCAACACGCAAGCGGCGGCCGCAAGCACCGCCTCCGACAACATTCAGGACGCCTATAACGCGACCAACGTCGCGCAAGGTGCGCTGCAGCAGTTGACCGGTGTGCTCCAACAAGTCAACAATCTTGCCGTGCAGGGCGTCAATTCGTTTTTGAGTCCCGCCGATCGCGCGGATCTCCAAGCGCAGAGCAATCAGCTCATCCAGCAAGCGAATACGATCGCCTCGTCGGTGAACTTCAACGGACAGCCGCTGCTCAACGGCTCGCTCGCCGGGCCGCAAGCCGGGACCCCAGCCACCGCCACGGTAACGAACAACGATATCGTGCAGAACGGTGGGACCGTGGTCACCCAAGTGTCCGCCGCCAACGCCAACTTTCAAGCGCCGCCCACCGGTGCCGCGCAGGGTTTCGGCGGAACGTCAACCACGAACTCGACGGTTCAGGTTCAGGTGATCAATAACAACGGTGTGGCCGCTGCAGTCGCGACCGTGCTGAACAACGCTACCGGCCAAACCGTGACGACTGCGCCGGTTGCCGCCGGCGGCACGATCACCGGCGTTCAGAACGTCAATATCAAGGTGGGAAATATCTCGCTTGCTGACGTCGGCCAAACGGCCACCGTTCAAATCGCGCAAGCGACACCGGCGAATTCTCAAAATAGTGCGCTGACAGTGCAGAGCGGAGCCAACGAAGGCAACACGACCAACGTTGCGATTCCCGGCGTCAGCTCATCGACGCTACAGATCAACAATATTAACCTGTCGACGAGCCTAAGTTCGACCCAGGCCATTGGTCAGATTCAAAACGCGCTCAATTCGCTGACGACTTCGCAAGCGCAACTCGGAGCCCAGCAAGTCGCTTTGCAAAATGCCGCGCAATCGAACGCCTCGTACGCGAACAACCTTACGAGCGCAGCGTCGAACATTGCCGATGAGAACTACGGCCAGGGTGTAACGCAGTCGACGCTTTCGCAGCTGCAGCAGCAAATCCAATTTGCGTTGGAGGCGAAGAACAACGTCAACGCAGCTGCAGTTCTCGGCCTCTTTGGCTAACAGAGACTCCTAGGTTCTCATGAGGCTCGCGCGACCGCGCCTAGAGGGCCTCTTGGCTGCGCGTGCGCCAAAGATTCTGGCCGCGGTGGCGACGGCGGGTTACGCAAAAAGCAGCGTCATTCGCACGTACGCTCGAACACTAGGCGCATCAGCCGTCTGCGATTACCGAGAGACACGCGACGTCGTCGATTTCGCCCAGCGCACGGCGGCCGCGCTGGTCGCCGGCGACGCGCGGGCCGAAGCCCGCGTTGCGGAGCAACGTATTGCCGCTGCCGTCGATTCCTCGGCGTGGATCGAATTCGTTACCGCGCTTTGGGACCACTCGTACGACCATGCCACCTACGTTTTCGAAAATCTCGAGGACGTCGTCGAGGATGCGCGCATTATGGATGTCCTCGCGCGCCTACTTGCGCGCACCCCGCAGCACCGCATGGTCGCGATCTGCACGCGTCGCAACCCCCCGCTTGGATTGGGACGGTTCGCTCCGCCGCATGAAGTGCTTACGTTGCGCGAGAACGAGCTGGCGTTCGACGAATCCGAGATACGCGGAGTCTTTCGCGACAGCGCCGTCTCGGCGCGAGCGATCGATCGCGTGGCAGAAATCACCCGCGGCTGGCCTGTGGCCGTGCTGCTCTTCGAGCGGTTGGCGCGCGCGAAACGTCTGGCCGTTGCTCTCGAGCAGGCCGGCACGTTGGATTTCTCCGACCTGTACGACTACTTGGCGCAAGAGGCGTTAGCCGCAATAGGGCCGCAGCAATTCCAACGTCTCCTGGCTGTCGCGGCCATTCCGGGCGTCACCGGTGCCGAGATCGCGCTCGTGCTCGACGATCCCGATGCACCCGAGGCACTGCGGAGCGCCGCGACAGGCTCGGCATTCGTCTACCGGCTTGCTGGGGGTTCGTATGAAGCGCATCCGCTTGTCCGAACGATGTTGCGCGAGCGCTATGCAGAGCAGTGCCGCGATCTTTTGTCGCTCGCTGCGCAACGCCTGGAAGCGAGCGACGCGCTCCGCTCGGCGCAACTCTATCAGCTCGCGGGAGATAACGATAAAGCTGCCGGACTGCTGGAAGGCAAAGCGGTGATCTTCGCCGATGAGCTGTCCCCGCGTTTTGCTGAAGTCGTGAGCGGGTTCGACGTAGCGGTATTATTGCGCCATCCGTCGATCTGGTCCAACGCATTGACCAACCGTTCCATCGCGATCTCACAGCGGCAGTGGCTCTATGAAGCGCTTGCCGTACGCGAGCGTTTGGACGAGTGCACGCCGCTTGAGACGCGCGTTAACGTGTTGACGGGGCTTGCCAACATCCTTACCAACCTCGGGCAGCACGAGGACGCACTCGCGGTGCTCCAAAAGTTCTCTTCGAGCAAGGAAGCGCTGCCGCCGCGCTATCGTTCCGTCGCGCAGCTCATCCGCGCGGCGATTGCGGTTCGCCGCGGACAATTCACCTACGCGTCGGAAATCTGGCACGGGGCCGAGCCGCACTTCGAAAATGCCCCCACGACGCGCGCCATCGGCCTCGAAGAAATCGTGGCGCGCGTGCACCACTTCAACGGCGAGCGCAGTGAAGAGCGTGCGACGCTCGATCGCTCGATCGCGCTCGCAAATGAAACGGGAGTCGCGGTCGTTCGCGCGCTCGCGTTGCAGGAAGCGCTCTTCGGCGCCTGGTTCGCCGGCGAAGATGCGCTCGTAGCGCAGTACGCGCGCGAGCTCGAGCGTGCCATTGCGCCGAACACATCGGTTGGAACCGAGGTCCTGCGCAGCGCCGTGCACGGCGACATTTCGCTCGTGCTGCGCGAAGAAACGTTTGAGCGCTTTCGTTTTCGACATTACGCAGCGCTCATCGCCTGCGGCCGAGCGCCGCGTAGCGAGCGGTTGCGATTTGCCGATGCGGCACTCGAAGCTGCAAAGAGCGCCGATGAGCCGGCCTGCGCCGCAGTGAGCGCCATTGCACTCGCGGAGTGCGAGCCGAAGATTCGAATTGAAATGATCGAGCGCGCCATGCAGTGGGCCCAGCGCACGGACTCATTGGTGCTGCGCGAGTCGATTGAAGCCTACCGCGCCGGAAGCGCTGATCTTGGATTGCTCGGGCCGATGGTGCAACGGCTTCGCGACGAGCCGGCCGCGCGCCGAATGCACGATCGAGAGGCGCCGCAAATATCGGTATTCACGGCAACGGTGACGATCGGCGCGAAGACGATCCGGCTTGCTCCACGCGAGCGCGAGTTGCTCTTTTACCTTGCGTTGGCGCAGCGCGCGTGCAGCCGCGCTGAGTTGCTCGAAACGATCTGGCCGGGGAGCTCCGAACATTCGCCCTCCGTGCTGCGGGTGTACGTCAGCCGAATCCGCACGCGCATGCGCGACCCGCAAGTCATCTCACTGTTGGAATCGGGCGATTATCAGATCGCGCCATACGTGCGCATCGATCTCGACGACGCGGAGAATGCGCTGAAGATCGACGCCGAACACCGGGCGCTCGATGCGGCGACGCGCGAGTTGCTTTCGCGCTGCGCGCTGACATCGGCTGTTCCCGCATCCATAAGCTCTTGGGAATGGTTCGCACCATACGCGCGCCATGCGCTGGAGCTGTCTCGCCGGGCCGCGCTGCTCTTGGCCGCCGACGCAATCGAGCGTGGTGTGGCCGGCGAGGCGCGCGCCTATGCGGACCGTTTGATCGCGTTCGATGCCTACGATGAGGCAGCATGGGAAGTGCTGATCCGGGCGTCGCTTGCGGCCGGCGACGCGGCATCGGCGCGACGTTCGTATCGAAAGTTCTCAGAATTGTTATCGAAGGAACTAAATTCTTCGCCTTCCGCAAAACTGAGGGAACTTGTCACGCCGTTGTAGCGCCTGGCTGCTACGATGCTGCGCATGCGGTATGACATGCGGCGTTCATTCGTCATTTGTGGGTGCTTTGCACTAGCACTTGCGGTTGCGGCCTGCGGTGGCGGCAGTCGCGGCTTGACGCCGTCAACAACGGCAACGCCGACGCCGGCAGTAACAGCATCACCGAGTCCGTCGCCGACAGCCGCAACGGCGCCTCTTTCACCGACGAGCGGTGGCAGCGCTACGCTTCCTGCGTCCGGCGGAATCAGCGGCGCGGCAGTCGTGTTTCCGGCGTCGAGTAGCCTTCCGAGCGGCGTGAGTGTTACGTTCACGGCGTCGAGCAGTTTGTCGCCGCCCACCCCGCAGGCCAAGAAGCGGCCGATGACCTCCGCAAACACCGTTGCAGCCTGGCAAATGACGTTCGGCGGTTCCACCGCTACGGGCGTGGTCTTCAACGGAAACCTCACGGTGACGATTCCAACGCCGAGCGGCGCAAGCGGGAACCTGCTCTTGGAAATCTTCGATGGCACGACCGTCGTTGCAACGTGCGGCTCGAGTGTCGGCGGAAGTAGCATCGTCTTCACCTGCCCGACTCCCATGTTCAATCTCGGCGATACCTATTGGATCGAGATCGTGTCGGGATCGTCGCTCGCCGCCGGCTGCATCGTTCCGATCGCAGCCTCGCCGGCGCCGCCGCATCTGATCTACTACACCGATGCCGGGAACGACGTGGTCGACTCCTTCGACGTCTGCGCGCAGACGAGCGGCGGCATAACCGGCATGTTCACGCTCCCGAGCGGAACGCTGTCAACCAGCGCCGTGGATGGCGGCGAGGTGCGCTTCGATCGCTTCTCCGCGGCCGGAGACCCGCGCGTCTTTGTGCTGGGTGCGAACAATACGATCGTCTATCTCGACGTAAGCACGGCTCCGGGTACGGTCTTGCAGACGCTCACCTTCAGCGGCACGCCGCACCATTTCGCGGTAAGCGAGATGGGAGTAAGTCCCGAAATGCTCTATGTCACGGTCGGGAACACCACGGTCGAGTCGTTCACCGTGAGCCAAACGTCACCGTATCTCACGTTGAATCAAACCAACACGAACTTCAGCTCGCCGCGTGGCATCGGTCTCGAAGGCGAGGTGAACGGAGTACCAAACGACGCGCTGGTGGCAAACTACGGCAACGGTACCATTGCCGCGGTCAATCGCACGACGCTCGCCATCGATTCGACCGTGACCGTCGGCGGTGAACCGCAGCGCGTCACTGGACCCAATGCTGAACTCAATTGCGCGCTCGTGAGCAACGCCTCGAACGCCAACGTCTCGGCGGTGAGCATCGTCGCCCCCGGCGGTACGGTCGCGGCGATAGGTTCTCCGCTCCCGCTACCGACGGCGGGAACCTACGATACGATGCTGCCGCCGGGCACGCCGGGCAACGGAACACCCGGATATGGTGGCAACGTCGGCGTCGTCTCGTACGACGGTGGCGCTCTGCTAGTGAGCTGCGACGGAAGCACCTTCGCGGCGAGCGGTACGTGGACGAATTTCCCCTCTTCGCCACTTGGCATGGGACAGTCGAACTACACCTCGACCGCAGTCGACTCGCTCGTCTACGTCGTCGGAACAAACAACGGCACACCGGTTCTCCAAGGCTACAATCTCGGAGGCACGGCGGTGTTCAATCTCTCACTTCCCTCATCTACTTACCCACAGGATGTAACTGCAGGACCATGACCAAACTATTTCAACGTTCAGCCATTCTCTACGTTGGCTTTGCCCTCGGCTGCGCGCTAGTCGCCGCCTGCGGCGGAGGCAGCACCAGCTCGCCGGCAACCACGAAGCCGAGCGCGTCAGCTTCCCCGTCAAGTTCACCTTCGGGATCGCCCTCCACGTCGGCGAGTCCGAGCTCGGCGCCTACGCCGCAATACGCGTTCCCGGCGCCGCAAGCAACGATGCCATCTACCAATCCGACGGTGACGCTGACGCAAGGTGTCGTAACGCTGACCGCGACGTTCTCTGCGAACACGTCGGGCAGCGGAACCATCGACGTGAACCTCGGCTTCAACAACGGCGACATTACACCAGCGATTACGCCTGTTGACAACGCGACCGCGAACACCCCGATCATCTATGGCTCGTTCTACAATCCAACGGCGAATGATATCCAGTTTGGGACGTCTACCCCCAAAGTCGTCCTGACCGACACCAACGGTTTAGGCGCTGCTACCTCGTGCTCGCTCGACGTCTATTCGAACAACGGCGGTGGCCCTGCGTGGGGAAGTGTCGCTACCGGTACTCCCGCGGGTAACAGCGTTACGATAGCAGCCGCGGCTCTGGGCGGCAGTAGCACGCTCGACCTTTCGCCCGGACAGCAACTCGTCGCGGTCTCCTGCAACTAGCGCAACTCGGTAGATAAATCACGCTGTCGAGGACAGCGTGATGCGTGAAACGATCTGGCTACTCCCGGGACTCCGCACGCCGTTCGCCCGATCCGATAGCTCGCTCGTGTCGTATGACGCGATCGAGCTGTCGGTACCGGTGGTGCAGGCAATGGCTGCGCAACTCGGTGGCGCCAAGCCCGACTTCGCCGTATGGGGCACCGTCCTCGCGAACCTGACCTGGAGCAACATCGGGCGCGAGGTGCTGCTTGACGCGAAGGTCGACCCGACGATTCCCGCGTTTTCGACCGTCATGGCGTGCTCGACTAGCATGGTCGGCGCACTCGAAGCGGCGTCGATGCTCGACGGTGCGCATCGGTCGCTAGCGCTCGTAGGCGGCACCGAAAGCTTGAGCCACGTGCAGATCGGCCTGTCACAGCCGCTCTCGGATTGGCTGCGCGGATTCTTGCAAGCCAAAGGCGCGGGCAAGAAGTTCGAGCGTCTGCAGGCGCTTGCACGGACCAAGATCGGCTTGTTCATTCCGAGCATCGCGAATCGCTCGACCGGAAAAAGCATGGGCGAGCACATGGAGATCACGGTCAAAGCGATGGGGACGATCTCGCGCGCCGATCAAGACGCGTGGTCGCTCGCTAGCCACCGTAACGCGGTGGCAGCGTGGCAGCGTGGCTTTTTCAACGACCTCGTGATTCCGTTTGGCGGCGTGACGCGCGATACGATTCCGCGGCCCGATACGTCGCTCGAAAAGCTTGCGCGCCTCGCGCCCGCGTTCGATCGGCGCAACGGTACGATCACCGCGGGAAATTCCTCGCCGCTTACCGATGGAGCCGCCGGCGTCTGGGTCGCGTCGGATGCCGGGCTTGCGCGGCTGCCTGCCGATCTACCGCGGGTCAAGCTGGTGGACTGGGAGCTTGCTTCGATCGATCTGTGGAACGAGGGGCTCTTGATGGCCCCAGCCTATGCCATTCCGCGCCTGCTGGCGCGTTCGGGATTGCGCTATTCGGACATTGCGCTCTGGGAGATCCACGAGGCCTTTGCGGCGCAGGTGCTCGCACACATAGCGCTGCTGGACGACCGCACGTTTCTGCGGAAGCGCGTTGGCATCGACCGGGATTTTGGTACCTTCCCGCGCGATCGCGTCAATCCCAACGGAGGGAGCATTGCGCTGGGTCATCCGTTTGGCGCCACCGGCGCGCGCATCTTGAGTCAGACGGTCAAGGAGCTGGCCCAGATGCCGGCCGGATCGCGGGCAATCGTCAGCATCTGTGCCGACGGCGGAGAGGGTTCGGTGGCACTCCTCGAGTCGGTCTAGCGTTCAAATCAGCGTTGGCATGCCAAGCGGGAATAAGCAAGCGCTTCCGTCCAAACACCTAAAACACACGGCAATTATTTATGAGGTATCGCTGATGCATGTACGTATGTGGATGGCGACGTCCGTCATCATTTCAGCCCTGGTGCTCGGTGGGTGCAGCACCGCCAACACCTCAAGCACGGCCGCATCGTCGAATCCCGCGAGTAGCGCGAGCGCGGAGAGCAGCGCTGCTTCCGCGGGCGGCGGAGGCTCCTTTACCGATGCGCAAGCGACCGACGGCGCAACCGTCTACTCATCGAGCTGCTCATCGTGTCACGGCGCGAATCTGGCAGGCCAGAGCGGTCCGTCGCTCAACGGTGCGCGTTTCGCAAAATCGCTGGTGGCATACGGTACCGCGCAGCAGATGTACGATTTTATCAGCAAACAGATGCCGGCCAACGCACCGGGAAGTCTGTCAGCGGCGCAGTATCTGTCGGTGACGGCGTATCTGTTGCAACAGAACGGTTTCCCGAGCGGCACGCATCCGCTCGATGCAACCAACCTGGGCAGCGTCAATCTGTCCAACGCGGTGAGCATGGCGTCGGCAAGCGCCAATGCCAGCGGTGGCGCGAACAACAATGAGATTGTGCGCGGCGCGCCACCCGAGACGGTCGACTACGGCAAGGTATCCGGCAACGTCAGCGTCTCCGACGCGATGATGAGCAATGCCGACAGCGATGTTTCGGATTGGACGCTCCAAGGACGCAGCTATTCCAACGAGCGCTATTCACCGCTCTCGCAGGTCAACGTCAGCAGCGTCTCTGGGCTCACTCCGGTGGCCATCGTGCAAACCGGTATGACCGCGAGTTTCGAGACGACACCGATCGTGGTTGGTGGCACGATGTTCATCACCACCCCTGTCGTCAGCAATAAAATGAAAGTCATGGCGCTTAATGCTGCGACCGGCGAGCGCTACTGGGAAACCACCTACAATCTCGGTACGTTCCAGATCTGCTGCGGTCCGGTCAACCGCGGTGCAGCCGTCGGTTATGGCAAAGTGTACTTCGTCACGCTCGACGACAATCTCGTCGCGCTCGATGCAACCACGGGCAAGCTGGACTGGCAAGTCAACGTCGCGGATCCGACGCTCGGCTATTCCGAAACGATGGCGCCGCAACTCTATCAGGGCAAAGTCATCGTCGGCAGCGCCGGCGGCGAATGGGCGATCCGCGGATTCGTGGCGGCCTTCGACGCAAATAGCGGCGCGAAGAAGTGGCAATGGTGGTCGACCGATCCCAAGACGTTTGGCGGCGATTCGTGGAAGAGCGGCGGCGGCATGTCGTGGACGACACCGGCGATCGATCCCAAACTCGGGCTCCTGATTTTGAGTACCGGTAATCCAAATCCGGATCTTTACGGTAGCTCGCGTCCGGGCGACAACCTCTACACCGATTCGATCGTTGCGCTCGACGTGAACACCGGCACGTTAAAGTGGTATCTCCAAGAGGTCAAGCACGACGTCTGGGACTACGACGCGGTCAGCAACCCGCTGCTCTTCGACGTGCATCAAAACGGGCAGACGATTCCAGCCGCCGGCGAAGCCGGCAAGGTCGGCTGGATTTTCATCGTCGACCGTCGCACCGGCAAGCTGATTCGCAAGTCTGCTCCGTACGTGATGATGTCGAAGAACATGTTCTCGATGCCGACGAGTAAGGGCGTGGACATGCTCCCCGGCGCAAACGGCGGCGACGAGTGGTCACCGCCGGCATACTCGCCGCAGACGCACGATATGTACGTGCCGGCGATGAATCAGCTGATGACCTTCACCACCAACGAACCGGCCGCGGGAAGCGGACAAATCCGTTTGGGCAGCGCGTTTGCCAACGTGAAGAAGGGCGCGATACAGAACGGCCCGTTCGTAGCGGTCAATATGGACACCGGCAAAATCGCCTGGCAGTACCTCGCGCCGCAGCCGCTGATCGGCGGTGCGCTCGCGACAGGCGGCAACCTGGTCTTCACGGGTGAAGGCAACGGCTGGTTCGACGCCTTCAACGCGACGACCGGACAGAAGGTCTGGCGATACAATCTCGGTGCCGGCGTGAATGCGCCGCCGATCACGTATCAAATCGACGGTGTGCAATACATCGCCGTGGCGGCCGGCGGAAACTTCCAGCTCGGCTATTCCTACGGCGACGCGGTTGCGATCTTCCGCTTGAAATAGGCGTGCGCGCGGGATGCGCTAGTAATAGCGCATCCCGTTCGCAAAGAGATCTCGCAACGCTTCGCGCGACGTGTCGAGCGGCGCGTTGCGAATCAGCCCTTGTTGCGGAAACGAACCGCTGGTCAGCGCGTCGAGATCGCCAGGCGTATACCCAATCGCTTCGAGCCCGTTCGGCATTCCGGTCGCCTGCATCAGCTCGATCAGCCGGCGGCTCAACACCTCGCCCGCATCCTCGAGCCCGGCGCCGCGCGTGTCGGCGCCGAGTTGTTTTGCCGCGTCGAGGTGACGCTCGGGACAGGCCCGCGCGGTGAATTGGAAGACCGCCGGCGCGTTCAAAATGACCGACATCCCGTGCGGGACCATCGCCTCGCTCGTCGGATACTCCGGCGCGCGATAGTCTTTTACCAATCCCGAAACGGCGTAGGACATCGCGTGTGGCAAATGGCAGCCGGCGTTGCCGAACGCAATACCCGCCAGCATGGCAGCAAAGATCATGCGCTCGCGCGCGACATCGTCGGCCGGATCCTTGACCGCTCGCACCATGTGCTCGCCCAAGATCGAGAGCGCGCTCATGCAGCCGACGTCGCTGTACGGATTTGCACCTTGAGAGAGTGGACGCGCCACACCCTTGGGCATCCGCGGATGCTGCGTAAAGGGAAGGGCGGTGTAGGATTCCAGCGCGTGACTGAGCAGGTCGAAGCCGCTGCACGCGACGATCATCGCAGGTAGCGTGCGCGTGACGTCGGGGTCGATGATACCGAGCGTGGGCCGCAGTTCGCGCGCGCGAATTCCCGTTTTTGCATTCATTTCGAGATAGTCGAAAATCGCGATGCCGGTGCACTCGCTGCCGGTTCCCGAGGTTGTCGGGCACGCGATGTGTGGTTTGAGCGGCCCTGGTATTGCTTTGCCGCCGCCGATCGGCGCGTTGACGTAATCCATGAACGGCGCGGGATAGGTCGAATACACGTCGGCCGCTTTCGCGGTGTCGATCGTCGAGCCGCCGCCGATCGAGACGAAGCCATCGAATGCACCGTCGTTCGCGAACGCGGTGGCATTTTTGAATGAGACGTCGGTTGGTTCGATCGCGATGTCCGTGTAGATTGCGTTGTCGATACCGGAATCGTTCAGCGACTGCAGCGCAGTGTGGACGAATTCGACGTCTTTGAGGAATGGATCCACGAAGACCGCTGCGCGCTTAATCCCAAGCGCTGCGGCGGCATCGCCCAATTCCCGCAGCACGCCGCGGCCGTATTTGATGCGCGCGCCGTCGACCTCAAAGCCGTAGTCGCCGCTAGCGGCCGGTGCGTAGTGGTCGTGTTGGCAACAAATCATAGCCGTTATCTTCGCCGCTTGGTTTGGTGAAACCAGGCCGATGCTTCTCAGCAGAGAAAGATGATGTAGGTAACCGCTAGCCTTCTTTCTGGAGGCACTATGGTCGCATTTTCTCGGCCCCTGGTGGCACTTTTGGCCGCCGCTTCGATCCTGACCGCGTGCGGCGGCGGAGCCGGCGCAAGCTCGGTGCCGGCAGCCGGCTTGCAGCGAGGCCAATCGGGTTCCGCCGCGCTAAGTGTCTTTGTGCCGAGCGCGGCGTCGACGAGCGCGCGCCACCGATCTCAACTTCCATCGAGCACACAGTCCGTTGCAATCGCCGTTACCAGCGCGAGCGGTACGCCGCTCAGCCCGCCGGTCACGCCGGTTATCGCCAACGTCAGCGCGACGGCGGCGGGTTGCTCGAGCGTGAGCGGTGGAATCAGCTGCACGATCGATGTGACCGTTCCGTTTGGTTCGTTGCTCTTTGCCGTTGTTGGCTATTCGGGTCAGAATGCGACCGGCACCGCGATCGCCTGGGGTGAAACCACCGCGACGATCGGCGCGACCGGCACGAATGCCGTCAGCGTCTCGACGAGTAGCGTCATCGAATATGTCGCAGTCGATCTCGAAGGCGAGCTGAGTCTCGTGACCGTCGATCACAGCGGCAACACGGTGACCGTCGCGAATCCCGTTGCAGATGTGTCGTTCACGGGCGCGCTGACGTATCTCCCCAACGGCGACGTCAAGCTCGTAGTAACCTCGTCGACCGATGGGAACACGGCCGTTGGTTACGTGGCGTACGCGCGCGAGTTACCGGGTGCGACGCTGACGTTCTTTGCCACGAATTCGAGTTCGCCGCCAGTGACGGGGGCCGTGACAAGCGGCGCCGATTGGGGCGTCGGCACCGAGCTGAGCCCGTGCCCGAGCGCAGCCGCCTCGTACAACGTCAGTGTGGCGGCGATCGAAGGCCCCGAATATCAGGAAGGCACGAACCTGACGACCGGTGATGCATACCAGAGCGGCACGGCGGCGATCTCGGTGAGCAGCGGTTCTGCCACATTGAATTTCTCGGGTGAGAGTTACACGATCAACGGGACGCAAGTCCAAGCGCAAACCGGCACGAATGCTGCGTGTTCCGCGGGCATCTTTCCGGGTCAGTCGGGCGAAAACGGTTCAGGGCCCCTTGCCTACGACGCGGCCGGCGTCATCGTCGGCGCGAACCAGAATCCCGGACAGCCGGCGTCGCTCACCGAGGGCTTCGCCGGATTTAGTTTCCCGAGCGGATCGACGCTCAACCTATCAGCGATCACGAGCGGAACGTACGACGGTTTTATTGGCGGCTACAACGTCGGGGAAACGACGGTAACGGATGTCGCGCCAATTAACGTTTCACCCGGGGGGGCGAACACGTTGAACGCCTGCAACTACACGAACTTCGAAGCGGGAACGGTTGCAACGTCCGGCTGTGCAACGATCACGTTCGGGCCGCCACTGTCGCAGCCGGGAGCGATCACCTGCACGTTCGCAGGGTCAGTGCCTTGCTTGTTCGTGGTTCAACAGATTAGCGGAAAATACGTGATTTTCGGCGTGGTGGGTTCAGAGAACGTTGCGCTAATTCAGCACTAGAACAGCGCTTGGTTCAGCAGGCGCAGGCGCTCGGTCATCGAGTGCATGACTTCGATCGAGAAGAACGGATGCGTGGCAAGCAGTGAAATGAACTGCTCTTGATCGATCGCGGCAACTTCGGCTGTCGTCTTTGTCCGCGCCGAGGCGCTACGTTCGCGGCGGTCGATCAGCGCCATCTCACCGAAGATCCCGCCGGTGCGAACGGTTTCGACGATCTTGTCGTTGATGACGATCTCGACCTCGCCGCTGAGCACGACGTACATCACGTCGCCGGCGTCACCCGCGGAGAAAAGTTTGTGCCCGGCCGGATATTTCCGGATCTCGGCGCTCCCTGAGAACATCGAAAGGTCGGCCATAGTCCTGCGGCTCTTAGGCTAGGGGCGCGACCTCACCTGCGCTAGTTTGCTCGCTTTTGGTAGTCCATGTTGACGTCTTGTATCGTCAGGCTTTTGCTCTGCCCGTTCACCGTGGCGGTCGCAACGTGGCTCGTGCCGTCAGGGAGCTTGGAAAATTGCGCTGCGATGGTTACAACGTCCGACGGACCGTCAAGATAGGAGTCGACCTGTCGAGACGCTGCCCTGCGTGCAGAGTTGCTTGATCCGCCCAGGTCCGGTGACGCGCAACACTACGGCGCGGGTTTCTCGGAGACGATTGTCAAGGTCTGGGAGTTGAGGCTGTAGTTGCCGGCCGAGACGAGATTGTTCGGATCGGCACAGATCACGCTGTTATTTGGGCCGTAGATGACGACGAGACCAGGCGGTCCACACGCGGTCTGCGTTAGGTGGTAGCTCTCCAACAGTTTGGCGCCTGGAGAACTCGGCTGCACTTGGTAGGACGTGATCGTCTGGTTGTTGGCCGCGACGATTGAGCCGTACACCGCAGCCGACGTAACGCCAATTGCGAATGCGCCCCAGAAACCGCCGCCATAATAATAGGGCGCCGGGTACCATGCATAGCCGCCATTCCACCCATACGCGGGATAGCCGCCGTACACCGGATTGCTTACGGTCGCGCCGCGATAGACGGTGCCATTGCTCGCATAGGTGCTCGAGTGATAGACCTGCCCGTATGAGTTTACGCCGGTTGCGGAGCCACTATAGGTGTTCGTGCGTGTGTTGCCGCTGTCCGAGGTTTGATAGGCACCGTTCGGGCTACTGCCGCTGCCAGTGTGACTGTAGTTGCCGGTGTTGCTGTTCCCGCTCGTGTTGCGGCTTTGGCTCGCGTACCCGTTCGATGAGCTGCTGCCGTGCGTGTAGTTTCCGTTGCTGCTCGCAGCACCATAGCTGGTACGGCTGGCGTTGCCATTCGTCGCGGTGGTGCTCCGCGCGTAGCCGTTGCTCGAACTGGTGGCCGTGGTCGTGCGGCTGGTGCCGGCCGGCCCGGTGCTCGAATGACTGTAACTCTGCGGGCGGGATCTCGGCGCGTCATTGTGCATGTCGAAGCCGCCGCCGCCACCACGCGAAAAGCCGCCGCCACCGCCACGCGCGAATCCGCCGCCACCGCTAAATCCGCGAGCGTCACTCGCCACGGGAACGAGCGCGAGCAGCAGCGCGATCGCTGCGATACGTTGAGCGTTCATTTTTGAATCCGATCGACGGTGCCGGTGAGCGAGACGAACGTCCCGGCCTTCGTTTGAATGGAGAGCAGCACGCCGCGCGGCGGAAGCTGCGTCGACGAAAAGCTGAGCTGCTGCGTCGTGCTGCTCGGGTTCAACCACACAGTACCGGATTGCAGCGGAACATGCGTGCTTTCACCGTGCTGTTCGAGCGTGGCGTCGTAGGGGATGCAGCGCAGGAGCTCGCCGACCTTGGTGCACCCCGCTTTACCGAGGACCAGCGTGCCTTCGCCATCGCTCGACGTGATCGTCATACTTTCGTTGAACACGACGATTCGAACGTTGCTGTAGGTCTTGGTCCCGCCGTCGTGCTGTTGAATGCGAACGGTTCCCGTAGCGCCGGCGGGGCCGCAGAGCATCGCACTGAGTGTGGCCGCCAGTACAAGCGACAGCAGGACTCGCACTGCAATCCAAGTCTTCATACGCTCCCAGCCTACGCCGAATTCTTGCGAAGGATTATCCGGAAATGTGCGCCTACTCCTCGAAAGCGCGTTCGGGGTGCATGAAAAACGATAACCCCGCACCGACGAGCAGCAGGATGAGCGAACCGTAGAACGGCGCCGACCAACTGTGCGCCGAATCGACGAGTGCACCGAAAATCACCGGCGAGACGATGCCGGCGACGCCGAAGCCGAAGTTCATCATGCCACTTGCCGAGCCGGCGAATGCCGGAGCGATGTCCATCGGCACGGCCCAGATCGGCGCAACAACCAACTCGGAAAAGAAGCACGCGACGCACAGGCTACCGGCTACGATGACGAGATCGTGCGAGAGTACGACCGGAATCAACGCGACGAAGGCGCCGAGCAAACCGGCGATGATCAGATTACGGCGCGCGATCTGCAAGCTGCCGGTATACCGGTGCAGCAGGTCGCTGATGCTTCCTCCCACCGCGTCGCCCAGAACGCCGCCCAACAAAACGCCCGATGCAAAAATCGCTGCGTCTCGGAGATTCAGTTGAAAACTTCGAAAGAAAAACAGCGGCAACCAGGTGAGAAAAGCCCAGAGCGTCCAGCCGTAGCAGAAGTCGACAGCGGTCACCGGCGCCATGCGCCGCGCCAACTTCAACCACGGGACGTTGCGTTCACGTTCGGGCAACGCGCCGTCACGCTCCCTGGGATCGTCGCGGTAAATCCATAGCCACAGTGCTACCCATATCAAACTCAATAGTCCGACGACGACATACGAGCCACGCCACGACACATACACGAGCAGCGCGACAATCAATGGCGGCGCGGCCGCGTTGCCGATCCTCGCCGCAGCGTGAACGGCACCTTGGCCTATTCCCCAGCGATACGACGGCAGATGGACCGCCATCGCGCGGGTCGCCGCCGGAAACGTGGGGCCTTCGCCGATTCCGAGAGCCAGCCGCGCGACGAGCAATGCGCCGAGGCCGCCGACAAACCCGGTGAGGATCGTCGCCGCGCACACGATGACACCGCTGATCAGCAGCGTGCGATAGGGCCCGAGGCGATCGGTAACCCAGCCGCCGATCAGCTGAAAGATCGCATACGGGTAGGCGAACGCCGAGACAGCCAAACCAAAGGCGATGTTGCTCAAGCCGAGATCGACGGTCATGCGCGGTGCTAGCGTGGCGATGTTGACGCGATCGACGTACAGCACGAAGTACATCAGGCAGAGCACCGTCAGTATCTGGTTAGGGAGATTGAACCTCATCCCGCGCGATTCCAAGCCAAGCCCGCTACCGATGCGATATCGACGGCCGGTGAGAAGACGTACCCCTGGGCAAAGCCAACGCCTATGCGCGAGAGCACTTCCAACTGGTCAACGGTCTCCACGCCCTCCGCGACAGTATAGAGCGAGAACGTGTGCGCGAGCGCGACGATGTTGCGCACGAGCTCGGCGTTTCGCTCATCGTTCGCGACGTTTTCCACGAACGAACGGTCGATCTTCAAACCGACGACGGGCAGCCGCTGGAGATAGGCGAGCGACGAATAGCCGGTGCCGAAATCGTCCAACACCAGTTGCACACCGATGCCGCGAAGCTGCTTGAGATTCGCCGTCGACTCTTCGCTCGGCGTCATCATCGACGTCTCGGTAATTTCGAGCTTGAGCCGGCTGGGTGGCAAGTTGTTTTCCTCGAGCAGCGATTCGATGCGATCGGCCAAATCGCGGTTCGATAGCTCCGCGGCCGAGAGGTTCACGGCAACGCTCACATCGGGAAATGACGCAAAGAGTATCGCGCAATGCCTCGCTACCTGCGGCAAGACGAGCCCGTCGATTTCATGCACCAGAGCGCGCGACTCGGCAAATGGCATGAACTCGGCGGCACTTATCGTCCCGCGTCCCGGACGGTTCCAACGGACCAGCGCTTCAAACGATGCGATCGCACCGGTGGCGATATTCACGATCGGCTGGTAGTAGGGCACCAGCTCGCGTCGCTGCATAGCGCGACGTAAACTCAACTCTAGATCGGCCTCCTCGGCCGCTTGCACCCGCATCGCAGTGCCGAAGACGGCGATTCGCGCGCGGCCACGCCGCTTAGCTTCTTTTACCGCGATGCCTGCGTCTCGGAGAAGATCTTCCGGCCGAGCGTATGTAGCGTCGACGCATGCGATGCCGATTGATGCGAGCGCGCGTATGTTGCGGCCAGCCAGAACGAGCGGTCGGGCGATGAGTTCAAGGGCGCGCTCGGCCTTGCTCTGCGCAACACCCTCATCCCCTTGGGCGACGATAACGAACTCGTCGGCACCGAGCCGCGCCAGCATGTCGTCGGCTGCATTGCCGGCTAAGCGTAGAGCCACCAGGCGAAGGAGTTCGTCTCCAGCGGAGTGGCCAAGCGTCTCGTTGATCACCTTGAATCGGTCGAGGTTCACGAAGAGGATCGCATATGATGCGCCCTCGCCCCGCTGCTTCAAAATGTCGGAGACGCGTTCGAGAAACGCCGCACGATTGGGCAAACCGGTCATCGCATCAGTGTAGGCGGCTTTGCGCAGTTCTTCTTCGACCGTCTTTCCAACGGCGATCTCACTTTCAAGCCGGGCCTGCTCGAGCTCGAGCGACAGCGTCTCTTCCCGTGCGCGCCAGCGAGACATGAGCAGTTGTGTGATGACCACGGCGGCCACCCAAATGGTGAGGACTAATACGATTGCCGCGAGCGCGTCCGCGCTATTCGACACATAGAGTCCCGAGGCGTCCGACGAGATGTGCACGTAGGCGCGTGAAAAGCGCAGGTGCATCCGGCGATCGATCCGCCGTGAGGTGTCGTTTGGGAGCTTCGAGGTGCCGAGCATGAAGCGGCCGTCATGGCCGTTTTGAATCCACGCAATATCGTCATGCGAAAGCGCGGACACCATCATAGCCTTGAACCAGGGCGTTAGCGTATCAACCGCCATTACGCCCGCCACCCGTCCGTTCTGATAAAAGGCTTTTACCGTGCTGATGAAACTGCGACCGTCTTCCAGGTTTGGGCCGTCGTACGTCACCCTCCCCCGCTGAAGCAGAGCTTCCTTGTACCACGGTTGCCGCAGGTAGCTATTCCGTGTATCCAAATTCGAGCCGATGTAAAACACATCGACGTTGCCGCTATGCACGTAATCGGAAAGCAAGTCCGCGTGTGGATCGAACACGAACGGTGCGAAGAACACCCCCACGCCGTAGACCCCGGTATCGCGGTGGCTTCGGAATATCTCAAGCGTCAATGTGCGAAGTAGCGCGCGATCGCCGCGCAGGCTTCCCAGCGTCTGCGCGCCGACGACGGCGGTATGGTCAGCTTCCTGGAAGTACTCGTCGATGCGTTGCTCGACGCGCTGCAACCGCAACCGTTGCATCGCTTCGAATTGGCTGTCGTTGAGGGTCACGCGCGCTCGCGCATTCCACACGACAAATACGGTCGCGGCAACCGCCGCAACCGCCAAGACCACGAGCCAATACCATGGCCGCCGATAGTGCATAGCCTGCACCCCGGCCGCTGTAGAGGCCATGTACTCGGATTTCGGCGCGCGGACGCTACAACATTGTGTTAGGTATTTGCGACGCGTTCGAAATAGACACCCTGCTCAAGATCCTCGATCAGTCCTTGGTGCGTCGGATTCCAGCCGAGGCGTTCGCGGGTGCGTTTGCTCGATGCCGGGATGTCCATGGTGACGAACCGTGCGAACGGCCCGAAGTGCTCCATCGCGGTTGTATTGGGTACCGAAACGACCGGCAGATTCAACTGCGTGCCGATCGCCGTCGCGATGTCGCGCAGCGTCACGCCCTCTTCGCCCACGCCGTGCAGGCGCGAACCGGCGGGTGCTTTTTCCACCGCCAAGCGATAGAGCAGCGCGGCATCGAGCCGGTGGACCGTCGACCAGCGGTTTGCCCCGTCATCCACGTAGCCCGAGGCGCCCTTCGCGTGCGCAATATTGATGAGGATCGGCACGAAACCGTGACGATCGCCCTCGCCGTGCACCGACGGCGAAAGACGCACGACGCAGGAGCGGATGCCTTGCGATGCCATTGCCAGCACGATCGCTTCGGTTGCGCCGCGCCCTACCGCCTCGGGCCGATCGTCTTCGGTCGCAAGGCGACCAGGCGTGAGTCCCGCGGTCCCGGACGTCGTGATCAGCGGACGATTTGAGCCGGCGAGCACCGTGCCCAAGGCCTCGATCGCGCGACGATCCGTCTCGGCGGCGGCCACGAAGCCGGCCGCAAACTCTTCCGGCGACGCCGCGCGGAAGAAGTCGTGCATGAAGGCGGTGTGAATCACGCCGTCCGTTGCTTCGGCCCCGCGCTTGAGGCTATCGAGATCGTTGAGATCGCCGCGCAGCACGTCGGCGCCGGTCGCCATGAGCGACGTTGCCGAAGCGTCCGAGCGAGCCAAGCCGAGCACCTGATGTCCGGCGCCGAGCAGTTCCTTGACGACCGCGGAGCCGACGAACCCGGTCGCGCCGGTGACAAAAACACGCACTGAGAATCCCCTTTTGAATGTAAGCTAAGCTCTACGGTAGGCGTGCAACTGGTCCATGAAAAGCCGTGAGGTTATACTCGTATAATGACTAACGGGCTAGATAACGCGCTGGGAGAGTTTCTGCGCGATCGCCGCACAAAGCTCAACGCGGCGCGCCTCGGATACAATGGTGGCAGAAGGCGCACGCCTGGTTTGCGCCGCGAAGAAGTAGCGCAGCGCGCCGGCGTGAGCACGACGTGGTATACGTGGCTCGAACAAGGCCGCGGCGGCGCACCGTCAGCCGAGGTACTCGATCGGCTCGCCGATGCGCTTGCGCTAACCGACACCGAGCGCGAGCATCTGTTTTTGCTCGCGCAAAATCGTCCGCTACAAATCCGTCGTCACGAGAGCGAGGCCGTTTCGCCGCAACTCCAGCGCGTGCTGGATGCGATGGAGCATTCTGCCGCCTACATCAAGACGCCTGAGTGGGATGTCATTGCGTGGAATCGTGCTGCACAAGTCGTGTTTCGCGACTTGATCGCATTGCCGGACGATCGGCGCAACTTATTGCGCATGGTCTTTAGCCCGCGCGCCCAGGCCGTGATGACCAATTGGGAGGGCGTCGCGCATTTTGTGGTAGCGACGTTCCGCACCGAGACCGCTCGCGCCGGCATCTCCGCGCACGCTCAGGCGTTGATCGAAGAGTTGAGTGTCGCGTCGCCGGAATTTCGGGCGCTGTGGCGCAGTCACGACGTTCAGACCCATGGCGAAGGCACGAAATTCATCTCGCATCCGACGGCCGGACCGCTGACGCTCGAATACTCGGCGTTTGCGATCGACGGGCAACGGAATTTGAGCATGGTTGTGTACAATCCGGCGACGGAACACGATAAAGCTACGGTGCAGGCGCTGGTGGAGAATGAAGCCGTCCGCTTGTAGCGCGCGTGGCCAAGACATGCGTGAATTCGGCGCCGAGAAGGACGATCTGCGCTGAGTAATTCACCCAAATGAGAAACGCGACGAGTCCGCCGAAGGCGCCATAGGTCGACGATAGCGCAGCGCGCCCAAGGTACCAGCCAAGGGCGAATTGCCCAATGACAAAGAGTAGTGCGGTAACAACGGCGCCCAGCCACGCGCTGCGCCATTCCACGTGCGTTTCCGGAAGGAACGTAAAGAGTAGGGCGAACGCCGCAGCTGTCACTATGAACGAGACGACGAACTGTCCGACCTTGCTCACTGCCGAAAAGATCGACGACGTATTAAGAATCGCATCCACGCCGAGCAACACCATCAAGAGCAGGGCGATGAAGATGACGACGACGAGCGCGACGGCGCGCGTGCGGATCGCTTCGAGAATCGGTTGCGTATTGCTCTCGACATCCCAGACGGTATTCAGGGCGCTCTGTAGCGCCGTGAACAGCCCAATTGCCGCGAACACGAAGATGCTCCAACTGATGATCTGCGCGAGCACGCCGGCGCTGTGCTGGTTGAACGTCGACGTAACGATTGCGCGTACACCGATTTCGGCCGATGGCCCGGCTGATTGCGCGAGGTACCGATAGAGCTCGTCGAGGATCGCTTGATGCTGGCCCAGGAACGCACCGGCAATTTCGACGACGACGATGATCAGCGGCGCGATAGCGAGCATCGTGAAATAGGCGATGGCCGCGGCCAGCCACTGCCCTTTGTGTCGAGTGAAATTCGCGGCCGTTTCCTTTAGGAGCGAGATGATCTCCATGTATGCTTTATGCCCAGTTTTTCGGAGTAGCGTGTGGCGGCTCGCTCGTTTGGGTATTGATAAAACTGATGAAGAAGAAAACTGCGAAGAAATCGACAGCGAAGAAATCGACTGCGAAGAAATCGACAACCAAGAAATCGGCAACCAAGAAATCGGCCAAGAAGAAAACGTCGGCTAAAAAGACGACATCTACCCTGCGTAAAAAGGCAACGAGCGTGCGCAGCAAGATCGCCCGCGGAGCCCAGACCACGGCGAAGGTTCTCGCAACGGCGAGCGATCTGCTCGAAGCGGGTTCGGGCGTCGCCGAGACAGTCAGCGCGACCGCAGCCGGAAAGAAGACGAGCCAGCGAAAGAAGCGCTGAGGCGCGAGGCGCTGGCCGGCAGGCTTCACTCCGTAGCCGACCTAACGTAGCGCGGAACACATGCGTATTTTTGCCGTTCCTCGGTTCATTGGGCTCGGGATGTTCGTCGTGGCGACAGCACTTGTCGCTGCGTGTGGCGCCGGGACAGACCGAGGTTACTCCCCCGTGCCGACCGCGTCGCCCACGGGGCTGGCAAGCTCAGGAACGGTCTCGTCATCAACGACGGCGACCGTGTCGCTCCCAACTCTTGGCGTAACGGGCGTGACCGTTGGGGGCACGTTGCCGACGACGAACGTCGCGGCTTCGATCACGGAAACTCTCTCCGTCGCGGCGCCGGGCGGTGTGAGCGCGTTTGCCGCGCGTCGCGATACATCCGCATCGCCTGCGCCGATTGCCTACGTTGAGTTCGCGAGTTCGACGTCGGTCACGCTGAGTGCCACGCCGGCACTCGCGTTCACGCTGACATCGATCACCTCGGGCGACGCCTACTATTTGGCGTACTATAACGGTACGACATGGGTGCCGGCATACGACGGGCCCGGCACGGTGGACGGTGACACGGTGTCGTTTGCCGCGTTCGGCGGCGCTATTCCGATTACGGCGGCTGAGCCGGCGATCTTTGCGCTCTACGCAACGCCGGCTGCGCCACCAACGCCGGCACCGACGCCAGTCGCATCGCCGAATTCGCTGACGTTGACCGCAGGCGGAAGCACCGCGACGTTGAGTGTTTCGGAAACGAACAACGCCGCGGCGTTTACTTCTGCGATTGCCTGCTCGACCAATCCGGCGCCCTCGCCCGTGCCCACATCCGGCGCGTACGTGGCGCAGGTTAGTCCGGCGAGCGCGACACCAGTGTCGGCCGGTGCCGCGGTGAGTTTCACCGTGACACCTGGAAACGAAACCGGCTCGTGCACGGTCACCATCACCGACGCGAATAGCGTATCGATCACCGTACCGGTTACCGTATCGACCACGAACGTGATCATCGACGGCACCTCGCGCAAAAGCCGGTAGCCGCTTACCAGAAGAGCTGGTTTGGCGTGTGCGGCGTCACCCATACGATAAGATCCCAGAGTGTTGGAAACTCGAAGATCGTGTCGATGTAGTTGGTGCTGGGCACGCGCCCGGCTTTGACAACCGTAGCGGCTGATGGGTTCGAAAGATCGCCGCCTAGGGCGACAAAATCTTTATTCCAAATCCATTGGTCGTAGATCATTTTGTTGCTACCGGGTTCGCGCACGACGTAGTGCACGTGCCCGTTGAATTCGAACCAGCGGCACGGATCGACGCCCCACAGTTGCGGTCGCGGTTCGCCGTTCGGGCGCGGGACCGAATAATCGGCGCCCATCAGGTTCCCGGCAGTGTCGTACCATAGCTGACTTGGATGCGTGGGATCCGACGTCCATTGCTTGTCGGCGTAGCTGATTGCGCCCGTATCATCGGGCGCCGTGTAGCGCACGTAGCCGGCGGCGACCGCATCGCTGGCGTGTGGAAAGCGCGTGGTGAGGTCATGCTGCGCGTTCTGGACGAATGTCGTCTCGGTGGGTGAAAGCGGACCGCGGCAGGTCGCGGCTTCGTCGGCAAACGCCGGCGTCGCGATGGAAAATGCGCCGATGGCTGCGAACAGCGCTGCCATAAAAGTGGCCTTCATTAAAATGCTCCCCATGTAGGCATGGCCGTGCAACGCGCAGCCGCTGCTATTCGTGACTAGGCATCGTGGGCGCGGCTTCCGAACGCCCCCACATGAATCGCACTCCCGCATCGCGCTTTGGCGAACCCGCTGAAGCGGACATCCCCGCAGATATTCGCGAGATTTACGAGGCCAATGCGAAAAAGATCGGCTTCGTCCCCAACGTCTTCCGCGCCTACGCCAAACGTCCCGACCATTTCCGCGCCTTCATGACCTATCATGACGTGTTGATGAAGGGCCCGAGCAATCTCACGCGCGCTGAGCGCGAAGCGATCGTCGTTACCGTCTCAAGCGAAAACCGTTGCCAGTATTGCATGACGGCCCACGGCGCCGCGTTGCGGATTCTCGGCAAGGATCCAATTCTTGCCGAACAGATCGCCAACAACTGGCAGACCGCGGATCTCACGCCGCGCCTACGCGCGATGCTGGCCTTTGCATCGTACGTGAATGAACCCGGATTCGCCGCGACCGACGAAGACATCGCGGAGATGCGCGACCAGGGATTTTCCGACGATGACATTTGGGACATTGCCGCGATCGCCGCGTTCTTCGGATTCTCGAATCGCATGGCGGGCCTCATGGACATGCGGCCCAATCCTGAGTTCTATTCGATGGGCCGCTGACGGCCTAGTTAGACTTCTCGAGTTCGCGCTCGATCGCGTCGGCGAGCAACGGATCCTCCGGCGAGATGTCGGAGGTAAAGCGCCCCACCACCGTGCCGTCGCGCGCGACGAGAAACTTCTCGAAATTCCAGAAGACATCGCTTGGGTCGTTGCGCGAGATTCCGTATCCCGCCATTTGCTTCGCGAACGAGCCGTCGGGTTTTTCCGTGGCGCGCGGCTGAGCTGCGATCAGCGAGCGATAGAGCGGGTGGCGCGCCTCGCCCTGCACTGAAATCTTCGAGAAGAGCGGAAAATCGACGCCGTACGACGTCGAACAGAACTGGGCGATCTCTTCGTCGGTTCCCGGCTCTTGAGCGCCGAAATCGTTGGTTGGGAATCCAAGCACGACCAAACCGCGTTCGCGCTGATCGCGATACAGACGTTCCAGGCTCTCGTACTGCGGTGTGAAGCCGCATTTCGAGGCGACGTTCACGATGAG
>JBEKBR010000024.1:0-55817 GCA_050015295.1 Candidatus Aquilonibacter sp.
TGGTGGAGATGAGGAGACTCGAACTCCTGACCCCTTACATGCGAAGCAAGTGCTCTACCAGCTGAGCTACATCCCCAGGGGCAACGCGCAGAATTATACGCACCTCGCGGTCCCCCTGTCAAAGGGGACAAAGGTGGCAGGTGCAGCGGCGGGAACCAAGGGCGGATGCTTTCTGCCGTGCTCGCGGTGGCGCTTTCAAGCGGCACCATCGCTTCCGATTCTCGCTGCAACGACATCACGATCAACAAGATCCAAGGCCAGCTCCAAAACTTTGCTAACCATCCTGCGCAGCCTAAGCAGCTCAACGAGCGCGGCGTGGCCATTGTGCAGGCCCAAGCCGCTGCGGAGCAAGAGCAGGTCGTGCTGAAAAGCGTTTGTCCGGACACCCAGTTTGGGCCATTTGCGGCGGAGCTCTTCGCGCTCGACGCCTGGGGCGATCTCCTCGTGCAGGGCGTCGTCACCGGCTCCGGCGGCGGTCCGTGCCCGGACTCGGTGAAGAAGATCGTAGCGGCGAGCGCCGCCAGCGCCTGGTACAAGCTCGGCGAGGCCTCGCAGGTCACGCCGCCGCCAAAGCTGGTAGCGACGCTCGTCCCGCAGGTCGAGGCGATGGCCACCGATGGTGGTCTCACCCTCCCGCCCTTTCCTGACGCGACGAGCTATTGGGAGCAGAAGTACCAGACGACGGCCAAGGATGCGATCGCTGCCTGCGGCTCGCCGACGCCGATGCCCTAAATGATTTTGCGAAATCATTAACAAATAGAACCTGCATGAAAACCCGCGTCCTCGCGCTCGTAATCGCCGGCGCTCTTGCCGTCTGCAGCTCCGCCTCGGCGGCCAGTCCTCGCGGCCCGATCTCGGTCGTCACCACGATTTCAACCTTTAACTCGTTGGTCGAAGGCGTCGGCGGCAATCACGTGCGCGTGCAAAATCTCGTCCCGGTCGGCGCATCGCCGGAAGACTACGAACCGACGCCGCAGGATGCGGTCACGCTCTCGCAGGCCCAAATCCTCGTAGAGAACGGCGCGGGTCTCGAGTCATGGCTCGCGGGGACGCTCAAAAACGTTCCGTCGAATTCGCTGCACGTGGTGATCGGCGCCGCCGGCTTGCAGGTCAAGAACGACAATCCGCATCTGTGGATGGATCCCGAAAATGCGAAGGTCTACGTCGCAAAGATTCGCGACGCGCTCATCGCCGTCGATCCCGAGCACGCGACCGAGTATCGCAAGAACGCGACGGTCTATCAGGCAAAGCTCGAAGCGCTCAACGACTGGATCGCCGCGAAGATCAAGACGCTTCCGCCCAGCCATCGCTACATGATCGTCTTCCACAATGCATGGCAGTACTACAACGATCGCTACGGCATCACGACGCTGGGTTTCATCGAGGCCAATCCCGGACAAGATCCCAATCCGCAGCAGGTCGCGCACCTGATCGATCTCGCGCGTGCGCATCACGTTCAGGCGATCTTCAGCGAGCCCGAGTACAGCAAGAAGCTCGCCGACCAAATCGCGAGCAATGCCGGCATTCACGTCGTCACCGATCTCTATGACGACTCGATCGGCAACGATCCGCACGTGCACGATTACATCTCGATGTTGACGTACGATACGAACGTGATCGTGGGCGCGCTCAAATGAACGCCTGCACGGGTGACGCGGTTGCCGTAAAGCACCTCGTCGTTCGCTACGATCGCACGGTCGCGCTGGACGACGTTACCCTCGAACTCCGTTTTGGCGAGGCGCTAGGAATCGTCGGCCCCAACGGTTCGGGCAAGTCCACCTTGCTCAAGTCGATCGCCGGACTGCTCACCCCGGCGAGCGGCGAGTTGTGCGTGCTCGGTACGGAGCCGCGCAAACTTCCGGTCGGCTCGATCGCGTACGTGCCACAGGTCGAGGCCGCCGATTGGTCGTTTCCGGCCAACGTATGGGACGTGGTCGCGATGGCACGCTTTCCGCATTTACGCTTTTGGCAGCGCTTTGGCGAGGTCGATCGCCGCGCGGTCGAGGACGCGCTTCGCGCGGTTAACATGTACGATTTACGCAACCGGCACATCGCGCAGCTCTCCGGCGGACAGCAGCAGCGCGTGTTCGTCGCGCGGGCAATCGCGCAGAAGCCCAAGCTGCTGCTGCTCGACGAGCCGACCACCGGCGTTGATGCGGAAACCGAAGAAGCGCTGCGCCGCGTGGTGCGTTCGCTAGTCGACGACGGCTTGCCGGTGCTGATGACGACGCACGATCTCGAGCGCGTCGGGGAATGGTTCGACCGATTGCTGGTACTCGACCGCCGCGTGCTCGCGATCGGGACGCCGGCGGAGGTCGTGGCTTCGGGCGCGTATGCATCGATCCGCGAGCACACCCACACCCACGGACACGCGCGGACCGCTTGATGGACACTCTGCTGGTACCGTTTCAATACGCGTTCATGCAGCGCGCATTCGTGGCGGCCATCACCGTCGGGCTCCTGTGCTCGATCATGGGCACGTACGTTGTGCTGCGCAAGCTCTCGTTCATCGGCGACGGCATCGCGCACGCGTCCTTCGCGGGCATCGTGATCGCCTACATTCGCAACATGGACTACTACGTCGGCGCAGCGATCGTGGCGGTGGTGACGGCGCTCGGCATCGGCTTCGTGCACCGCCGCGGCAACATTTCGCTCGATACCACGATCGGCGTGCTCTTTACCGCGATGTTTGCCCTCGGCGTCTTTCTGATGAGCCGCTTGCGGAGCTACGCCGTCGATCTGCAGAGCTTCCTGTTCGGCGATATTTTGAGCGTCAGCGCCTACGACGTGCTGTTCATCGCCGTACTCGGAGCGATTATCGCGATCACGGTCATCGTGCTCTATCGCGGCTTGCTCTACACGACGTTCGATCCGGTGGTCGCGCAGGCCAGCGGATTGCCGGTCGCGGTGATCGAGTACGTGCTGCTGGTGATGCTCGCGCTTACGATCATCGTAGCGCTGCAATCGGTCGGCATCATTCTGGTCGCGGCATTGCTCGTAACGCCGGCTGCCGCCGCGTATCAACTGACCAATCGATTCGTGCCGATGATGACGCTCGCCGCAGTGCTCGGGGTGCTCAGCACGGTCGGCGGGTTGTACCTCTCGTATTTCTTGCGCAGCTCGAGCGGCGCGACGATCGTCCTGCTGGCGACGATCCTCTTCTTTCTCGCGATTGCGCTGAAGTATTCGCGGCTAGTTCGGCCCGCGTAGCACGCGCCAGCCTTCGGCGCCGGACGGCTCTAAAAATCCGGCTTGCGCGAGTGCGTCGAGCACTTCACGCATTGCGGCGCGTTCATTCTTGTTCGGCATCCCGGCCCAGCGCATCGCCGCATCGTTGAGATCGATCGTTGTCTGCGGTACGAGCAGCGTGCGAATGAACGATACCGGCAGTTTTATGCGCTCCATGCGGCGCTGCAGTGGGCTCAGCGCGGTCTCGAACGTCGTGGTGCTCGGTGGTGGCGGCGGCGGAGCAACGATTTGCGCTTGCGGTATCGCCGGCGCCGGCGGCGTCACAAACGAGGCCATCGCGCGATCGGCTATGCCCGGTAACCATTCGCCGACGGCGGTTGCCGCGGTTTGCCATGGTACGGCGTTGACATGCGAGGCGCGGTGTTCGATCCCGCGCAGGACGGCCGCGGCAACGGCGTCAGGTTTGGCGTGCCACCACGCGGGACGCTCTTCCATGCCCGCGGCGAGCGAGAACTCGGTGTCGACGACGCCGGGATCAACGTAGGTTACGAACACGCCGCGCCCATGCAGCTCGCGTCGTAGTTGAATCGTTGCGGCGCGAATCGCAGCCTTCGCGGGTGGATAGGCACCATATCCCGGCGCCGGCACGCGCGCGAGTCCTGAACCGAAGAAGACGAGTCCGCCGTGCGCGCGTTCGACGTGCGGAAGCGCCGCACGCGCGATGCGCAGCGGAGCGGCAACGTGCAGTTGCAACTGGCGATCGATTTCCACGTCGCTTTCGTCTAAGAGGCTCGACGCGTGGGCAGCGCCGGCGTTGTTCACCACTACGTCGAGCCGATCGAACGCACGCACCGCGCGGTCGACAATCGTTTGTGGCGCGGTATTCCAGAGCACGTCGGCAACCAGCATTTCGCAGTGGCCACCGCTCGCTACGATCTCGCGCACCAGCGCCTCGAGCCGATCGCCGCGGCGCGCGACTGCCAAGACCGCCCACCCGTGTGCTGCGGCGCGACGCGCGAGCGCCGCACCGATGCCTGAACTAGCCCCGGTAACGACGATAGAGCGCATCGATACCTCCGGGCAGACTTGCATAAAACGTTGCCTCATCGGCAATCGGCGGCGGTGGATCGAGCACGGGGAGCTGTTGCGCCGCATACTGCGCGAGCAAGCGCGCTACGGGACGCTCGCTACCGTCGGCGCGAATCATGCCAAAGTACAGTTCGTGCGAGGCTTTATCGCACGGCGGCACGGTGGCAAGCGCGCTCGCGTAATCCGACCAGCACCACCACATCGCGCCGATCGTTCCGATCGCGTGTAACCGCACCAGCACCGTATACGCATACGCGGCCATTTCGTCTTCGTCGAGACATTCGAACGAGCCAACTGTCTGTGCGCCCGGCGGACACGCCGGATTGCCGAACTCGCTGAAGAGTAGCGGCTTGCCGGTGAACGACTGCATGAGCTGTGCGTAGAAGGGCACGACCTCGGTGTCGAGCCGATCGCGCGCAAACCCCGCATACACCGAATAGCCGTGCATCGTCGCAATCGCCCACGGCGCCGACACGCTCGATGGCCGTAAGTGCCGATCGATCTCGACGTCTTCGCCGTGGGTTCCCCCGGTCACGATGCCGCCGGAGGTTTCGATCAGTGCGCCGGTGAGTCGCGCGCTCCATTGCGCTGCATCTTCGGGTGTCTGCGGTTCGCGCAAGTTGGTGAATTCGTTCCCCAAATCCCACGCATAGAGCGCTTGATGACCGCGCGCGCGCTCGCCCACGCTGCGCGCAAACAGCTCCTGTGCGTCGAGCAGCGCCGGGTCGTGATAGAAGTCGCCGATGCCGTAGGGCGACACGTTGCCGTGCGCTACGGTACGAAAGCGGCCGTGCGGTGTATTCGGGTCGAGGGACCACGCCGGCAGCCAGTTGACGCCGCTCATGTGCCCGCAAAACAACGTCGGCATCGCGCGTAATCCGGCATCGGCAATCGTCTGCATCATCGTATCGAAGCGCCGGAGCATCGCCGGATCCATGCGATTCGGGGTCGGCTGAAAGTCGTCCCAGCGTAGAAAGAAACGCACCAAATCCAGGCCAAGCCCTTTGATGTGCTTCATATCCTCGCGAATCTCGCCGAGGTCAAAGCGCTCCCACATGTACATTGCACTGCGACGCGGCCAATAGTTGACGCCGAGCAAAAACACCGACATTGCCGTAGGTTGTCCAACGCCACGACTCGAAGCGCCTGCAACGTGGCGCAAGCAACGCGAGCCCTGGTTGGCATTATCATGGGGAGCCGCTCTGACTGGGAGGCGCTCCTTCCGGCGCGCGAGACGCTCGACGAATTGCAGATCCCGTGTGAGATGCGCGTGGTCTCCGCACATCGCATGCCCGACGAAATGTTCGAATACGCGGCGAGCGCGCAGGCTCGCGGCTTGCAAGCGATCATCGCGGGTGCGGGCGGCGCGGCGCATCTTCCGGGGATGGTTGCGGCCAAGACCCTGGTACCGGTCATCGGCGTTCCGGTCCAATCCAAAGCATTGAGCGGAATCGATTCCTTACTCTCGATCGTGCAAATGCCGCCCGGCGTTCCGGTCGCGACGGTTGCGATCAACGGTGCCGTCAATGCGGCGCTGTTGGCTGCACGCATCGTCGCGCTGCACGATGATGCCGTAGCCGCGCAGCTTGCGGCCTACGTGCAGCGCATGCACGACGCGGCAGCATCGAGCAGCCCGTGATTCGCCGCATCGGCGTGATCGGCGGCGGCCAACTGGGCCGCATGTTTGCGCTTGAGGCCAAGCGGATGGGATTCGAGGTCGTCGTGCTCGATCCGCAAGAGCACTCGCCTTGTGGGCAAGTCGCCGACGAGCAGATCGTCGCTGCGTACGACGACATGGCAGCGATCGAACGGCTGGGCCAGAGCACCGACATCGTCACCTACGAGTTTGAAAACATCGCTATTGCGTCGGTCGAGTATCTCGAACAGCACGGCTATCGGGTGAGCCCGTCGAGCGACGTGCTGCGGATAACGCAAGACCGTTTATTGGAAAAGCGCTTCGTGCGATCGTGCGGTATCGCCACCGCCGATTTTGCCGAAATCAATCGTCTCGACGATTTCTCTGGACCCAGCATGAGCATTGGTTTTCCGGCTATTCTCAAAACTGCGCGCGGCGGTTACGACGGGAAAGGTCAATGGCGCGTCAACTCGCTCGATGAAGCGCGCAATGCCTTCGCTGCGGCGAAGGGCGCACAACTGATCTACGAAAAAGTCATACCGTTCGTGCGCGAGCTCAGCGTGATCGCAACGCGTGCGGCCGACGATACCGTGGTGTGTTACCCGGCCGGCGAAAACACGCACGATCGCGGCATTCTGACGATGACCGTCGCCCCGGCACGGATCAGCGATAACGCGCGCGCGCGTGCGCGATCGATCGCCGTCACGATTGGGCGCAAGCTCGGTATCGTGGGGACGTATTGCGTCGAGCTATTCATGATCACGACCGGCGAGCTGCTGGTCAATGAGATCGCGCCGCGTCCGCACAACAGCGGGCACTACACGATCGACGTCACGCAGTGTTCACAGTACGAACAGCACGTGCGCGCGATCTGCGATCTCCCCCTGGCCGAGCCGAAGCTGTCGAGCAGTGCGATCATGATGAACATCCTGGGCAGCGGCAAGGGCGATCATCTCACCGGTGAAGACGACTTACTCTCCGACCCCTCAATCGTGCTGCACATGTACGGTAAGCGGCATGCGGTCGCGCGCCGCAAGATGGGCCACTTCACGATGCTCGTTGAGGGCGCTGTCGACGAACCGGCGATCGCGCGCGCGAAAACCGCGCTTGGGAAATTGGGTTGGGACTAAAACCCCAGCGTCTTCGGTTTCTCCGGGATGTCGGTGAAGGCCATCGGTCGATCCCACCAGTCGTGCGCGCGCCAGCGCAGCTGCTCGGCGGTCGGCGCGGCCGGCGTCTTCTGCGCCAATGCGAGACGATAGGCGTCGAGATAGCGATCGATCATGCGCTCGACGGTGAACTCGCGCTCTACGCGTTCGCGGCACGCGCGCCGATCGAGCGAGGCGAGCAGCGGTACCTTGGCGATCGCGTCGTCGACCGTTGCGCACACGAATCCAGTGACCCCGTCGACCACGATCTCCGGCACAGAGCCCATCGCCGCACCGAGTACCGGCGTACCGCACGCCATCGCCTCGATCAGCGTTAACCCGAAGCGCTCCGGCCGCGTGGTCATGTGCACCAGCGCCAGTGCGTTGCTCAACAGCTCGTTGCGTGCTTCGCGTTCAACCGCGCCCAGAAATTGCACGCGGTCGCCGTCGATGTGCGGCTCGACCTGCTCGCGAAAGTACCGTTCATCCTGCGGAATCGCCGCGATTTTCAAACGCACGCCCGCGCGTTGCGCGATCTCGATTGCCAGATGCGTGCCTTTCTCGGGATGGAATCGGCCGAGGAAGACGAGATAGTCGCCGGGGCGGTCGCGAAAGGTGAACTGCGACGGATCGATGCCGTTGTAGGTGGTCGCCAGATAGGCAAGTCCGGGATCGCGATCGGCATCGCTGATCGAGCAGAAGAAGCTGCGCCGCGCGCACGCGTAGTAGGCGGCAAGAATCTGGGGCGACGAGAAGCCATGGATCGTTGTCAGCAGCGGCGGTGATGTTGTCGCCAGCGCATACGTCATCGGCTTCCAGTCGAAGTTGTTGTGAACGAGATCGAACTCACCGGCGCGCCGAAAGAGTTCGCCGATATGCAGCGCGCTGAAGACCTCGCCGTTGAGCGCCGGGTCTTCATTGATGCCGACCGGGATGACCGATGCGACCTTGCCGGAAAAGTGTGAGTTGCCGGTAGCAAACAACGTGACGTCGACGCCGCGCGCCTGCATGCCCTCCGCGATGTTGTAGGCGATCTGCTCCCACGGGCCGTAGCCGGGCGGCGGCGTAGGCCACGCCAGAGGTGCGAGGACCGCGAGGCGCAGCCCGTTCAGACGGTCGTTCCCGCTTTGATGACGCGCTGCGGGGCGCGCAGCGCGCGGATGTCGTCGCTGATGTCGCTCGCGAGCAAGAGCAGATCGGCCGGTTCCCCCGGCGCGAGCGTTCCGCGATGCAATCCGATCAACTCGGCCGCTACTTGAGTCGCAGCGTGCAGCGCTTGCTGCGATGTCATGCCGAGCAGGCTATGCATGAGTTCGACTTCATAGGCGTAGTTGTCGTGATCGTTGTAGGGTGTGCCCGCGTCGGAACCGCCGGCGATCTTCACGCCCGCTTCGAAGGCGTGACGAATATTGATGAGCATCGCCTCGTTGACGCGCTCGGCTTTTTCGACGACGAAGGCCGGCTGCGCGCCCTCGTGGATGTGCGCAAGAATGCAGGTCGGCGCCGACAGCGTCGGCACGAGATAGACGTCGCGCGCTTTGAAAAGTTCGATCGCTTCGTCATCGAGCATGTGGCCGTGCTCGATCGAGTCGATGCCGGCACGCAGCGCGTTCTTGATGCCCTCGGTGCCGATAGCGTGCGAGGCGACGCGCAAGCCGTGACGATGCGCCTCGGAAATCGCTGACTCCAGCTCGTCGGGCCGCAGCTGCGCGTTCCCCGGAACGGCACCTTTCGTCAGCACGCCGCCGGTGGCGATCACTTTGATGCAGTCAGCGCCATCGAGCAGCTCTTCGCGCACGGCTTTACGAGCTTCCCACGGACTGTCGACGGCACGTCCGATCCACCAACCGTGGCCGCCGGTCATGCACAGCGCGCGTCCGGCCGCGCGCATGCGGGGACCGGGAACGCCGCCCGCCTCGATTGCGTCGCGCAGCGCCGATGCGATACCGTAAGGTGCGCCCAGATCGCGAACGGTCGTGATGCCGGCACGCAGCGACTTCGCGGCGTTCGCGACGGCAGCCAACATCAGTTGATTCTGATTGGCGAGCGCAATCGCAGCCATCGTATTGGGCTCGCCGCTGCCGATCAAGTGAACGTGCGCGTTGACCATGCCCGGCGTGATGCACGCCGCGCTGTCATCCGGTGCGACCCCTTCAGCGGCACTACGAATCTCGCTGATGTGGCCGCCATCGATGACGATATCGACGTTGCGCTTCGGCTTGGCAAGCGTCCCGTCGTAGAAAATACCGGCGCGCAGAATCACTTGGGCGTGATTCCGAGTTGGCGATCGACGGTGAGTTGATCCCAAATGATCTGGATGTGCTTAATCTTATGATTCGCGTCGTACTGAATGACCATCGCGCCCGGATGATCGAAGTGTCGTCCGTTGCCGGGCGTGCGTTTTCCGGTTGCCGGATCGGTGAACGGACCGCTCCACGTGCCGGTGACCTGCTCGACGGAGACTGCCCAGTCACCCTGCGCAATCCATTGATGAACGGCGACGTGAAAATCCGGATATGCGCGAAAGATCATCGTGAAGAATCCGCGCGCGCCATCGTAGTCGAGTGGCTTGGGATTTTCCGGTTGCTCGATCTGCACGTCCTTCGCGAGGATTCCGAGCACCGTATCGATGTTGTGACTGTTCCACGCCGCGGCCCAGTTGGCAGCATCTGGATTGGTAACAGGTGTAGGCGCCGCGCCAATCATGACGACAGCAAGGAACGCTACGAAGAATCGCATTAAACCGCGCGCCTCATGGCGTCAAGCGTCTCCTCAGCGGTCTGAAAATATCGCGCGTGGGTCCGCCTTAGAACAGCCTCATTCTCGGCCTCGAAGACATTGACCTCAATACCGTCGTCGCGCTGCATCGCGTCACGCCGACGCGAGCGATAGAGCCGTTCTGCGGATTGGCGATCGGAATCCTCGAATCGCTCAAACGTGAGAAGTTTGCCTTTATTTCGGTCGTAAGCTATGACAGAAAGCATCCTATTTGGCCCCCGATTCGAGCTCGAGATCAGATACCGCGGTCAGGACTCGCAGAGCTAGTGCCTTAGATACGTTCGGAATCGCATGCTCGAGGTCCCAGAAAACGTTCGAAAGGGCGATAAGACGATCCTGGACTTCCGCTGGGCCTCCACCGTATTTGATTTCGATGCCGTACCGGCTAATAAGTTGTTCCACGAAGGTTGCCCAGACGTGCTGAATCGCAGTTCGAAGCTATATTTCGTGCCGCAGCGGACCATCCCGAACGATGATGTGGACCGCGCGATAGCCGTAGGTCGGTTTAAGACGTCGATCCCTGATTTCGTGTGACGGAAACATATTTGTAAGTAGGGATAGCACCCGGTCCTGCGACGGCAGGCCTCGTACAACGCTCGCTTACCTGTGGTTCGCCCATCACAACAGGACCGACTCGATCCCAGATGCCGTGCGAAAAGTCTGAAAACGAAAGTAGGAATGCGGACAGCAATTCATCATCGCCCGGCTCCAGTTGGCCGCTTCGCATACGCTCGCCGAGCTTAGTGACTTGGCTTGCTGAGGGCCTCAAGCGACTCAGGGAGCGTTCGTCGCGGTGCGTGCGTCCGCAGCTTCGAGGGCTTGGAACGCTTTGCTGGTCAGTTCGTGATCGAGCACGCCGCGAATGAAGCGCGAGGCCGCGCGTACCCTTGCAATGTCGACCCCGGTCTCGATGTTCATGCCGTGCAGCATGTACAACACGTCTTCGGTTCCGACGTTCCCGGTTGCGCCGGGCGCATACGGACAGCCGCCGAGGCCACCGGCCGAACTGTCGAAGATGTGCACGCCATGTTGGAGCGCGGCGTAGAGGTTCGCAAGCGCCGTGCCGCGCGTATCGTGGAAGTGATAGGCTAGGCGATCGAGCGGCACGACGCGCAGCAACGCCGGCGTCAGCTCGTCGACTTGACTCGGCACGCCGACCCCAATCGTGTCGCCGATCGAGAGCTCGTCGCAGCCCATCTCGAGCAGCTTGCGGCTGACGTCGACGACCATCGATGGTGTGACGGCGTCGCCAAACGGCGACCCGAACGCGGTCGAAACGTACCCGCGCACCCACACGCCGTCGCGCTTGGCGGCTTGCACGACATCGCGGAAGGTCGCGAGCGACTCGTCGATCGTCATATTGATATTGCGCTTGGTGAAGTGTTCCGACGCGGCGGTGAAGACGGCGATCGCATCCGCGCCGGCCGAACGCGCGCGCGCGTAACCTTTGAGGTTCGGCACGAGCACCGGATAGCGCACGCCCGGCGCTTTGCGAATCGTCGTAAAGACTTCGGCGGCATCGGCAAGCTGTGGAATTGCCTTCGGGCTGACAAACGACGTTGCTTCGATCCAACGCAAGCCGGTTTGCGAGAGCAGGTCGATATAACGAATCTTGTCGACCGTCGAAATCAGCGCGTGTTCGTTTTGCAGGCCGTCACGGGCCCCCATCTCGACGATCGTTACGGTTTTCGGCAGCGTCATGGTGCTCACGACTGCTTCGACGGAGCGCGAAGTTCCACCAGCGACGCGCCGCTGGGTACGATTTGGCCTTCCTTGACTAGCACCGCGCCCACGGTTCCGGCAAAGGACGCCTCGATGCGATGCTCCATCTTCATCGCTTCGAGCACGATGAGGAGCGCGTGCTCTTGGACTGCCGCGCCGGGTGCCACCGCGATCTTCACGATCTTGCCGGGCATCGGCGCGGTGACGCGCCCGTCGCCCTCGCCGGCCGTTGCGGCCAAGCCGCTCGACTGCGCGGTCGGTGCCGGGATCGATTCGAAGCGAACGCGTGCATCAGCGATCGACGCTCCCTTGAACGTCACGGCGATGCCTTCTCCGGCGCGACGCACGCGCACGTCGCCGTCGATATCGCCCGAGAGCAGCCAATGGCCGTCGCCCAGTTCCGACGCCCACACGCGAAACGTGCTCGCACCGGATTCGATCCAGACCGGCATGCCGACGCCGCCGACGCGCCATGGCACCTCGCCGGCGAGCAGGCGGCGCGCAATCTCGTAAGTGGCTGCATCCTTCGATACGGCGCGCGGCGCAAAGATCGATTCGTCCAGCCGTTGCGCGAGGAAGCTCGTCGTCGTCCTTCCGTCGCGAAACCATTCGTCGCGCACGATCCACTGCAGTAGCGGAAGATTAGCGCGCACGCCCTCGATCGCGAAGTCGTCCAGCGCGCGTTGCAAGCGCGAAACTGCGTGGTCACGATCGGTGCCGAAGACGATGAGCTTTGCGAGCATCGAATCGTAGTAGACACTCACCTCGCTACCGGTGGTGACGCCGGCATCAACGCGAATGCCTGGGCCCTCCGGCGGCGCCCAGCGCGTGATGCGACCGGTCGACGGCAGCATGTGATTGGCCGGATCCTCAGCGTAGATGCGTGTTTCGATCGCCCAGCCGCGCGGATGGACATCGTCTTGCGCGATTGAAAGCGGCTCGCCGTTTGCGATGCGCAGCTGCCACTGCACCAGATCGATGCCATAGACCAGCTCGGTCACTGGATGCTCGACCTGCAAGCGCGTGTTCATCTCGAGAAAGTAGTACTTGCCGTCGCTATCCAGCATGAACTCGCAGGTACCGGCGTTCACGTAGCCGACGGAGGTGGCGGCGCGCACCGCGGCCGCGCCCATTTCCGCGCGCAGTTCCGGCGAAAGTGCAACCGACGGCGCTTCTTCGATCACTTTTTGATGCCGGCGCTGGATCGAACACTCGCGTTCGCCCAGATGGATCGTCGTGCCGAGCGCGTCGGCGAGAATTTGAAATTCGATGTGCCGCGGATCGCGCAGGTAGCGTTCGAGCAGCACCGCGTCGTCGCCGAACGCTGCCAGCGCTTCGCGCTTGGCTGCAGCAAGCGCGTCATCGAAGCCGTCGAGCGACTCGACGACACGCATACCGCGTCCGCCGCCGCCTGCACTGGCTTTGATGAGCAATGGAAAACCGACCACCGCGGCTTCCTTCCGCAAGCGCGCCGGCGACTGGTCCTCGCCGTCATAGCCCGGTACGGTTGGCACGTTCGATTCGCGAACGCGATGCTTGGCATCGATCTTGCTGCCCATCGCGGCCATGGCTTGTGGCGGCGGTCCGACCCAGATCAGCCCGGCATCGATGCACGCCTGCGCGAACGCGGCGCGTTCGGAGAGAAAGCCGTAGCCCGGATGCACGGCATCGGCCTTCATCTCGATTGCTGCGGCAACAATTGCGTCGATACGCAAATACGACTCGGCGGCGGGCGCGGGGCCGATGCAGCGCGCATCGTCCATGAATTGCAGATGGTAGGCATCGGCATCGGCTTGCGAATACACGCCGAGTGCGGCAATGCCCATTTCGCGCGCCGCGCGCGCGACGCGTACCGCGATCTCGCCGCGATTCGCGATCAGGAGACGACGAATCGGCGTTTTACTTGTCATCCACAACGAAGGACGCCGGCCGGCGCTCGAGAAACGCGCGCAACCCCTCTTGCCCTTCCTCGCTCGTGCGTTGCTTGGCGATCATCGTTGCGGTGATGCTCCGCGTCTCATCGTAGGTCGCCGCGCTCACGCGCGCGATCAGTGTCTTGGCCGCCGCGACTGCCGTCGGCCCAGCGCTCAGGAGTTCGCGTGCAAGCTTTGCGATCGTCGTGTCGAGGTCGTCTTCATCGACGACTTGATGCACGAGGCCGATCGCGAGCGCGTGCTTGGCGCTAAAGCGCTCCCCGGTCAGGAAGAGCGCACGCGCGTGGGATTGACCGATCTTTGCCAAGACGAACGGCGAAATCACTGCGGGAATGATCCCGAGCTTGACTTCGGTGAAACCAAACGTCGTATCGTCGGCGGCGATCGCGATGTCGCAGGCGGCCGTCAAACCCGTCCCACCGCCCAGAGCCGCGCCGTGGACTCGGCCGATCACCGGCTTGCTGCAGCGATCGATCGCGCGAAACATGTCGCTCATCGCTTCCGCGTCGGCAACGTTTGCTTCGTAGCCGAGCTCGAGCGCTGCGCGCATCCAGTTGACGTCCGCGCCGCCGGAGAATGTCTTGCCCTCGCCGGCCAGCACGACCACGCGAACCTGCGCGTCGCTCGAAAACGCGGTGAACGCATCGCGAAGCTCGCGGATCATTTCTGCGTTGAAGGCGTTGCGAACCTCGGGGCGAGCGAGCGTGACGTGCGCGACGTCGCCTTCTTGAGTGACGTGGATCGTTGCCATGCGAGGGGTTCTGGTTCGGCCTTCGATCCAAGGCTGCCTTGGAGGCGTTATAGTAGTGCTATGAAGGTAGGAGAACGGATCTACCGGTACGCGATCGCGACGCGCGCCAGCCATTGGCTCTGGGTGATCGCTTTTGCCGCCCTGGTCTCGAGCGGGCTGCAGGTCTTCAATGCCGCGCCATTTCTCGATGCGTCCGACACGACCAACCCGGCACATCGCGTGCTCGAGATCGGATCCCCCACCGATGGCGTGGGCACGACGACAATCTTCGGACATACCTTCAACACCACGGGCTGGCTCGGCTACACCGATGACGGGATGGGCGAGCGGGCGCCGCGTGCGTTCCCCGGCTGGATCACGATTCCAGCTTATCAAGATCTGGCCGACGGCCGCCGCTGGCATCTGTTCTTCGCATGGATTATGCTGCTCTGCGGTGTGGCATGGCTGATCTCCACGGCGATCAAAGGCAATTTACGCGACATGATTTTGCGTCCGAGCGACATTCCCAAATTGTGGCCGATGCAAGCCTACTACTTCAAACTGCGCAAAGAACCACCGCCACATGGCATCTATAATCCGTTGCAAAAGGCCGCGTACTCATTGGTCTTAGTTGTGCTCGCCCCGGTCATCGTGCTCACCGGCCTCGCGCTTTCGCCCGGCATCGACGCGATCGCGCATCCGTTGACGTGGGTGTTCGGTGGCCGGCAGTTTGCCCGGCTCTGGCACTTTGTCGCGATGTGGGCGCTGATCGGCTTCTTCGTGATCCACATCATCCAAGTGCTCACTCAGGGCGTGCTCAATCAAATGAACGCGATGATCACCGGCTGGTACCGCTTGGGCAAGAACGACGGGGTTGGCCCGTGAAGCGCCGGCTCTTTGTCGCAACGTCGCTCTCGTCGGCGCTCGCCGCATGCGCCCCGATCGGCACAGCGCTCAACAACAACGCGGGCTTCCACCGCCTGCTCGGTTCGACGCAAGGATTGACGCATGCCGCGATTGGTACGCGCGGGTTGGCCAAGGAATATCGCGAGAGCGACATCAGTGCGCAGTTCCCGATCGACAGCCTGCCCACGCCGGTCGATTCGCGCTACGTCGATCTTGCGCGCAACGGGTTTCGCGATTACAAGCTGATCGTCGACGGTGCTGTCGAGCGCCGTGGGGTCTTTCCGATGGCGATGCTCGAGCGGATGTGCAATTCGACGCAGATCACGCGCCACGATTGCGTCGAGGGCTGGAGCGTCGTCGCCAAGTGGAGCGGGATTCGCGTCAGCTCGATTCTCGATCTGGTGCAGCCGCGCAGCGACGCACGCTACGTCGTGTTTCACTGTCTCGATAAAGACGACCAAGGTACGCCGTACTACGAGAGCCTCGATATGCACCAGGCGCGTCATCCGCAAGCCATACTTGCCATGCGCATGAATAACGCGCCGATTGCGCTCGATCACGGTGCGCCGCTGCGGCTAAAAGTTCCGACGCAGCTCGGCTATAAGAGTGCGAAATGGGTCGGCCGCATCGAACTGGTCGGCAGCTACGCGAACCTGTACGCCGGCGGCGGCGGCTACTGGGAAGATCAAGGGTACGAGTGGTTCGCCGGCATATAGCCGGCGAGTGAAGATCGATCGCGCGTTTTGCGATGCCATCGAGCGCGCCGAAGTTGCCGCCGCGCTCCAATGCGCGAACAATGCAGCGGCGCGCTTCCCGCAGTTACATCCCCAGGCGCAGAAGATCGCCGGCGGTATCGCCGCGTTCGCCGGGATCAATTCGCCATTTTCGGAGGCGGTGGGTCTGGGACTGTGGGAGAGTGCGGGAGCGCGTGAAGCCGACGCCGTGACCGCATTCTATCGCGAGCGCGGGACGCAGCCGCGCGTGCGTTGTTCGCCATACGTGGATCCCAAATTCGTTCGTGCGCTGATCGCGCTCGGCTACGAACCGCTCGAATATGAAACGCCCATGACCGCGGAGCTTGCGACGATCGGCGCGCGCCGCGATCCACGGGTCACGTTAATGCGCGATGCGAACGCGTGGAGTGCAGCTACCGGCAGCGCCTTCATGGACGGCGCGCCGTGCGACGAGTCGAACCTAGTGATCGGGTTGATCGTCTGCACGCTGCCGGGGAGCACGGCGCTCGAGATCCGCGAGGCGGACGCAATCGTGGCCTCGGGGTGCATGGACGTGCAGGGCGTGCTCGCCGGGTTCTACGGTGCCGGCACAGCACCGGCGTTCCGCGGCCGCGGGCTGCAAACCGCGCTCATTCTCGATCGCGCCGCTCGGGCGCTGGAACGCGGTGCGCACTTCGGTCGCGTCACCACCAGGCCTGACTCGATCTCGGAGCAAAACTTCCGGGGACTCGGTTTCGTTCCGTTATACACGCGTACGCTTTGGGGGATACCATGCAACGACTCCGCATCGCCGCCGTAACGCTCGCTGCTGTTTTTGCGTTCGCCGCTACCGCGTTTGCCGACGAGCCGCGCAACTACACCTACAGCCCACAGCCGCCCGGCGTCATCATGCAAAGCCAAGTGTTCTATCCGGCAGGCGAGGCGATGCATTCGCAGTGGCGCGCGGTGCTCAGCCGTAAGGCGCTCGGTAACGATGGGAAGACGACGACGTTTTACCAGTGGTATCTCTCAATCTACGCGATCGACGGCACCGTGTATCGCCTGAAGTATCAGTCGCCGAAGAATCCGATTCCGTTCGATACGGTCCAGAGAGCGAACGGCGCGAACTTGTGGTTCCCCATCCAAAATGCTTCGATCGCGGGCGTTGGCGAGTTGATGGGGCCCGGCGCCCAACAAGTCGTTATCACGAGCCACCAGATGGCGGCGGATTGTGGAAGTGGTCGCGTCGATGTGTTGTTCCAGGACGCGGCGATGCAGACGATCATGCCGACGCTCTCAGTTGAAAACGGATGCGAGATTTCGGCGAAAGTCATTCACGATGCGAAGGGCTACGCGATCTCGATGACCGGCCCGTACTATGGCCCGCATGCGCCAATGTGCTGCCCAACAACCTCAAAGGCGACGGCGATCTTCCGCTTCACCAGCAAGGGCTGGGTGCAAACGCCGAAATACTTCGAGGTCCTCAAGACGCCGTAGCGTCAGGCCTTACATCCGGAAGATGCCGAAGTGCGTCGGCGGCAGCGGCGCGTTTGCAGCGGCATCGAGCCCAAGCGCGATCACGTGACGCGTGTCCAGTGGATCGATGATGCCATCATCCCACAACCGCGCGGTTGAATAGTACGGACTGCCTTCGTGTTCGTATTTTGCAAGGATCGGTGCTTCGAATTTCGCTCTTTCCTGGGCGCTCATCTCGCCCTTGACGGTCGAGAGCACGCCCGCGGCTTGCGGGCCGCCCATGACACTGATGCGCGAGTTCGGCCACATCCACAGTTGTCGCGGCGAGTAGGCGCGGCCGCACATACCGTAGTTACCGGCGCCGAAGCTGCCGCCAATGATTACCGTGAACTTCGGCACTTCGGTCGTTGCGACGGCGGTGACGAGCTTGGCGCCGTCTTTGGCGATGCCGCCGTTTTCGTATTCTTTGCCGACCATGAAGCCGGTAATGTTCTGCAAGAAGAGCAACGGCGTGCCGCGCTGCGTGCAGAGTTCGATGAAATGTGCGCCCTTTAGCGCGCTCTCGGAGAACAGGATGCCGTTGTTGGCGATGATACCGATCGGGTGACCTTCGATTCGCGCGAAGCCGCAGACCAGCGTTGTGCCGTACCGCGCTTTGAACTCGTGAAACTCCGACGCGTCGACGAGACGCGCAATAATCTCGCGCACGTCGTACGCGATGCGGCTGTCAGCCGGAACGATGCCGTAGATATCGCGCGGATCGTAGGCCGGCGGCTGCGCCTCGCTCCTGTCCCACTGCTGCGGCAACTCTCGATGCAAATTGCGCACGATCTCGCGCACGATGCCGAGGGCATGCAAATCGTCGTTCGCAAAGTGATCCGCAACGCCGGAGATGCGCGTGTGCACGTCGGCGCCGCCCAACTCTTCGGCGGTAACCTCTTCGCCGGTGGCGGCCTTGACCAACGGCGGTCCGCCCAAGAAGATCGTGCCGGTGCCGCGCACGATCACGGTCTCATCGCTCATCGCCGGCACGTAGGCGCCGCCCGCCGTGCACGAACCCATTACCGCCGCGATCTGCGGGATGCGCTTGCCCGACATGCGCGCCTGGTTGTAGAAGATGCGCCCAAAATGATCGCGATCGGGAAAAACTTCGGCCTGTAACGGCAAGAACGCGCCGCCCGAATCCACCAGATAGATGCAGGGCAGATGGTTTTGTTCGGCAATTTCCTGCGCGCGCAAGTGCTTCTTGACCGTCATCGGGTAGTAGGTGCCGCCCTTGACCGTGGCATCGTTGGCAACGATGACGCATTGTTGCCCTTCGACGCAGCCGATGCCGGTGATGACGCCGGCGCTCGGCGAGTCATTGTCGTACATATCGAGCGCGGCGAGCGCGGAAAATTCGAGAAAATCAGATCCCGGATCGATCAGCGTGTCGACCCGTTCGCGCGCAGTCATTTTTCCGCGCGCCCGATGCTTCGCGATTGCGTCGGGACCGCCGCCGCTGCGGGCGGCGAGCAACCGCTCGCGCAGCTCCTCGCACAAATCCCGCATCCGCGCCGCATTGCGCGCGAAGCCCTCGCTTTGACGGTCTAGGTGGCTTTCCAAGAGGCTCACGAGGACACGCGTTTCGAGGGTTCCCTAGCTTAACCCGTCCTTCATGACGATTCGCGGCTCGTTCTCGTTACAATGGCCACATGGCTGCGGGATATGTGCGCCCAGCGGGGCGCCTTGATGTTATGACGGCACTCGGACCCTATGCGGGTCCGTGGGACGACCGGCTCGCCGCGCATCTCTTGCGTCGCGCTGGTTTCAGCGGCACCCCCGATGAGGTCGCCCGCCTAGCGGCGATGAGTCCGCACGATGCAGCCGAGTCGCTGATTCACTTCGGCGACACGTCGAATTTTTCGCCGCCGCCCAGCGTGATGGCCTATCCCGATCCGCGGGCGATCGCGTTCAAGGGTATGGACGACATGTCCAAGCGCGAAGCGGCGCAGGCCCGGCGGAAAGAAGCCGTCGGCGATATCCTCGCGCTGCAGCTCTGGTGGCTGAACCGCATGCTTACCACGCCCGCACCGCTGCAAGAGAAAATGACGTTCATCCTGCACGGGCATTTCACCACCGCGGCGCTCGAAAAAGGCGTCTGGCCGAATCTCGTGCTCGCGCAGAACCAGCTCTTCCGTCAATACGCACTTGGCAATCTGCACGACCTCACACTTGCGGTTAGCAAAGATCCGGCGATGCTGCTTTACCTGGATAATGCCGAGAACAACAAGTCGCATCCCAACGAAAATTATGCGCGCGAGCTGATGGAGCTCTTCACCCTCGGCATCGGCAACTACAGCGAGGACGATATCCGTCAGTCGGCGCGCGCCTTCACCGGCTGGACGATCGACCGGCAGACAGGCGAATTCACATTCAATCCGCGCACCCACGACGACGGCACGAAGAGCTTCCTTTCCCGCACCGGGGATTTCGACGGCTCCGACATCGTCGACATCATCTATCAGCAGCGCGCGGCCGAGACGTTCTGGGCCACAACGTTGCTCACTGCGTTCGTGTACGACGATCCCGAACCCGAGCTGGTCAACGAATTCGCCAACGTCATTTCGCGCAACAAGTTCGAACTTGCGCCCTCGATATCGATGCTCTTGCGCAGCAATATCTTCTACTCGCCGCGCGCGTATCGGGCGCTGGTCAAGAGTCCGGTCGAGTTTGTGGTCGGCGCGCACAAGCAGCTAGCGATCGACAAGATCGTCGACGGCACGCCGGCTGCGCTGCGCGGCATGGGTCAGGTGCTGTTCTATCCGCCCAACGTGGCCGGCTGGCCCGGCGGCGCAAATTGGCTTACCTCACAGATGCTCATTGCGCGCGAGAACTTTATCGCCAAGATGGTCAACACGCCCGATATGATGCAGAGCGGCTGGATGTCGAAGGTTCCGATGGATGCCAATCGCGCATCGCAAGACCTCGTCGCCACGATTCTCCAAGGCGATGCGCCGGGCCAAGCCTACTCGCAACTCATCGCGTATCTCAACGGCTCGGGAACCTCCGCACTCGGTACGCTCTCGGTCGAAAACTACGACGAGCGCGTGCGTGGCGCAGCGTATCTCACCATGGCGATGCCGGCCTATCAGTTAGGATAATGATGTCGACTTTGAAACGCGGACGCTTCCTGCTCGGTGCCCTCTCCGGCCTCACGGTCGTTGCGAACATGGATCACGTGCTCGCACGGGCGCTCGCCGATACGCCGCTTCCCGGCCTCCCCGGAGCCGACGAGCGCATGGTGTTGCTGATCAATTTGCAGGGCGGCAATGACGGGTTGAACTGCATCGTGCCGCACGGCAATCCGCTCTACTACCAAATGCGTCCGAGCCTCGCGGTACCGCAGGGCGACGTGCTCGCCATCGATCAAAACGTCGGCTTCAACCCACAGATGCGCGCGCTCAAAGCGATGTACGACAAAGGCGACGTTGCCGTCGTGCAAAGCGTCGGCTATCCCGATCCCGATCACTCGCACTTCCGCTCGACCGAGATCTGGCAGACGGCCGCCCCGGATCGTTACGAACATACCGGATGGCTGGGCCGCTATCTCGACGAAGCGAAATTGCCGAAAGACAATCTCTTCAACGGCGTCGCGGTCGCGCAGGTGCTACCCGAAGTGCTGATTTCGAATCAGGTCGATGTGCCGTCGATCGCCAGCCTCAACGGCTACGGTCTGGTCAGCGACCGTAACGCGATCTCCAAGCGAACCTACAGTGAACTCGTCACCGACAACCAATTCCCGTTTGCGTCGCCGTACCTCGGACATGTCGCCGAGATCGAAGATCACGCCCAACGCGGGTCGGAAGAGCTACCTAAGCTCGTCGCCGGGTACAAGACCGACGCTACCTATCCGGCAACGCCGCTCGGACGCAGCCTCGCGCTCGCCGCACAGATCGCCGGCAGCAATCTCGGCACCAAGGTGCTCTACGTGCAGCACGGGTCGTTCGACACCCACGTCAGCCAAAAGGCGACGCAAGATCGCTTGCTCGGCGAATTTTCGGATGCGATCAGCGCGTTCTACAACGATCTCGCGTCGCACGGCAACGACAAGAAAGTCCTTACGGTCACCTTCAGCGAGTTCGGGCGGCGCATCGCCGAAAACGGCAGCCGCGGCACCGACCACGGTGAAGCGTCGCCGCTCTTTGCCATCGGCGGCGGCGTCAAGGGCGGGCTCTACGGCGCGACGCCGGATCTGAGCAACACGAACATGGGCAACGTGCGTTTCACCACCGACTTCCGCAGTGTCTACGCTACCGTGCTCGAGCGCTGGCTCGGGCGCCCCTCCACCAAGATCCTCTCCGGGAATTTCGATCAGCTTCCTATAATCGCTTAGGGGTGGCATCGAGCGTTCTCTTTTTAGGTAGCGGTGGCGCGCGATTCGTTGTTGCGCGTCAGTTTCGCGCGTCGGGTGGCATGTGGCTGCGTCTGGGTGAAACGCAGATCCACGTCGACCCGGGCCCCGGTGCGTTGGTGCGCGCGCTCTCCCATGTGCCGCCGTGCAATCCACGCGAACTCTCGGCGATCGCGCTTTCGCACAAACATCTCGATCACGCTGCCGATGCAACCGCGATGATCGAAGCGATGACCTCGGGCGGCTTTCGCCGTCGCGGCATCCTGCTCGCGCCTAAGGACGCGCTGGAGGGAGAGCCGACGGTGCTTCCGTACGCGCAGCGCTTCGTCGAGCGCATCGACGTGCTCGAGCCGCGCAGCGGGCCCTATTTCATCGATGATGTCGAGATGTACACGTCGCTCGCCCATCATCACGCGGTCGAGACCTACGGCATGCATTTCCGCCACAAGGGCTTGCGTTTCTCCTATTTGCCCTGCGGACGCTACTTCGAAGGGCTCGCCGCCGACTACGCCGCGCAGAAGCCGGACGTCCTCGTAATCAACGTGCTGCGCTTCGCCGATGCGATGAACGTAGATCACCTCACCTGGGATGACGCACGCCGGGTTGTGGAAGAAGTCTCGCCGCGCGTGGCGATCTTCCAGCATTTCGGAACCAAGATGCTCGAAGCCGATCCGAGCAAGCTCGCTCAGCAACTCGAAGACGATCTCGGCATTCGGGCCATCGCCGCGCGCGACGGCCTCGAAGTCGATTTGGAAACCGAGGTCGCGGCGGTTGCCGGTTGAGATCGTGCGCGTGCAAACGCACGTGCTGCTCGATTTCTTTCGCGACCACGAGCGCGAGGCGTTGCGCGCGTTCTACGAATTTCCGGTCGTCTGGCACGAACAGGCTTACGGCTTTGCAGCGGTCGAGGGCGAGGAGACTATCGCCGCGGGCACATTATACGTCGCCGCTTCGCTGGGACACGTCGAGCGCCTCATCGTGGCGCCCGATCACCGTCGCGCCGGCACCGGGCGCGCAATCCTCGCCGAAATGGCCGATGTCGCCAACTACTACAACTGCCACAAGATGACGGTGATGGTACCGAACGGACGTAGCGCGCAGCGCTTCTTCGAAGCGTGCGGTTACGGTGTCGAGGCGGTGCTCCCGCAGCACACCTTCAAACTCGACATGGCAATGATGCGAAAGTTCTTACTGTAACCTGCGAGCTAATCAGGCTTGACGCGGCGCAGCGGCTGCATCGGCTGCGATTGCGAGTTGCGCAACTTGGGCGCAAGGAGACGCTCGAACTGCGGATAGTCGTGCAGTGAGCCGTGGAAGAAGATGACCTCGCCGCTTGCGCTCGACGCCGTGACGACCGGTCCGCCGCCCATGAGCGTAGCCTGCGCGTCCTGCGCGCTACGATTCACGCTGCCGTCGGTGCCGATGTCGTAGAGAATGCGCCCGGTGCCGGAGTGGGCTTCGATCTGCATACCGCCGGCCGAACCGATCGCGACGATGCCGCGGTCCGTTTCGAAGTGCGCGAGCCCCGGCTCGAAGAGGCCGTTGTCGTAGACGATCGAGCCGGTGAGGCTGGTGACTTGAATCTGCTGCGCACGACAATTGGTCATAAAGACGTTCCCGCGTCCGGTTCGTAGACGCAACCGGGCGAAGCTCGAGTTCGAGATGAAGACGGGACCGCTGTTTACCTGCACCGCCGCGGTGGTCGCGTCGTTATCCATGTTGACCTCGCCGGCAACGACATGTGCCACGAAGGCGCTACCGCTGTAGCCTGAAAGCGTGACCGAACCGGTGTGCACGTTGATCAAGAGCAATGGCGATTGTGCCGGCACGGTGAGCGTGACGGCGCCTTCGCCGCGAATCACCACCGCGTCGTGTTCACCCGGAGCAAACGGCGGCAGCGGAAAGAGTTCGGGCGCGAGGTTGAGTTCTTCACCTTGCGCCGTGCGTAACGTCTGCGACCACAGCGGAATCTGTTGTGGAATGCGCGCGGCCACTTGGCGCGGTGGCGCGTGGTTGAAGGTCACCGTTGGATCGGCTTCGAGATCGATCGCCGAGCGATCCCAGGTGCGGATGTTCACCGTGCCGCTCTCGAGTTGGACGACGACAAATGGCGCAGGCGTCGTCGGGATGAGCGTCGCTGCGGCATGGGCGCGGAGGCTCGTGCCGGCGAGAAACGCAAAAACGGACAGAAGCCCCGCGAGCCCCTGCCGCCAAGTGGTCGCCATTACTTCAGATGATAGGTGCCCGCTGGTGCGGGCATCATGAAGATGGGGTGAGCGTCTGCTCGATCTTTGGAAACCGTGCGATAAATGACGCACCACCTGACGGCGCGCGTTGTGCCATGATCTCGCCGCCATGGACGCGCGCGATGGATCGGACGATTGCCAGGCCTAGCCCAGTTCCCGGAACGTCGCGCGAGCGCGCTTTGTCGGCCCGATAGAAACGCTCGAAGATATGTGAAAGCTCATCTTCAGGAACGCCCGGGCCGGTATCGACGACCTCGATCCATGCGTCGTGTTCCTCCTCCCAGATCCGCACGGTGACGCCGCCAATCGTGGTGAACTTGATCGCGTTATCGATTAAATTGCTGACCAGCTGACGCATGAGATGCGGATCGCCTTCGATGAGCGGCGACGTCGCGGGCGCATTGAGCTCGAGAAAGAGCTGCTTTTCGGCGGCGCGTGGCGCGGCATTGCGCAACGCTTCCTGCGCGACGAGCGAAAGCGAAACCGGCTCTTTAGGAATCGTATCGCCGCGATCGGCCTTTGCCAGTGTGAGCATGCCGTTGACCATATCGGCGAGCGCGGCGCTCTCGTACTTGATCGTCTCCAAACTTTCCCGTCGAATCGTCTCGTCGCGATCGCCCCAGCGCAGGAGCAATTGCGCGTTGGAGTTGATCGACGTCAGCGGCGTCTTGAGTTCGTGTGAGGCATCGGAAATGAACTGCCGTTCGCGGGCGAACGCTTCTTGCAGGCGCGCGAGCAGATCGTTGAAACTGCGCGTCAATTCGCCGATCTCGTCGTGCCGATGCGTGCCTGACAAGCGCAGATCGAGGCGCTCCGATCCGATCTCCCGCATCGCACGCGAGAGGCGCGTGATCGGTCCGATCGCTTGTGATGCCAGCAAGATCGAAAACGCGACGATGAGGATCGCGGCGCCGATCCAGATGAGCGCAACCGTCCGCCCCGCCCGTACGAGGGTTTGATTCAACTCGTTGAGCGACTGCGCGACGTGCACGACCACCGAAAATGAACTGCTACGCAAGAGGCGATCCTCGACGAGAAACCGCCGCGCGCCGAGTTCGACCTCGCGGAAGACGTGATTGTGCTTCGCGTCGAGTGAGGTGTTCGGTGGAATGCTAAGCGACCCGAGGTTGGGCGAGCGGGCAATCGGATAGCCGCGAACGGTATCGACCTGAATGAAGGTCGTCGGCGTTTCCCACACCGCGAGATTATTGCTATTGAAGATCTGCAGTAGCGACTCGTCGACGACGTTGCCGAACGGCAGTGGATTGACCGGCTGCACCGCGCTCACGATTTCGTTCATCGTTTGGTCGATACGCGAGCGCGCTTCGTCGTAGAGGATGGTCTGAAGGCGCCACACGAGCACCGCGCTGGTCGCGGCCAACGTCACGATCAGCAGGATTGCGTACGCGGCGGCGATGCGCCATCGTAACGAGAGTCTCAATCGCGAATGGTGTAACCGACGCCGCGGACCGTCGTAATCAGTTTCTCGTCGAATCCTTCGTCGATTTTCCCGCGCAGGTAGCGGATGTAAACGTCGATCAAGTTCGAGTCGCCGAGGAAGTCGCTGCCCCAGACGCCGTTGAACAGCTCGTCGCGGGTATGCACTTTGTTGCGGTGCAACAGCAGATACTCGAGCAGCGCGTATTCTTTGGCGGTGAGCGCGATCGGCTTACCGGCGCGCGAGACCTCGTGCCGGTCGCGATCCATGATCACGTCATGATACCGAATGACGTTACTCTGCGGGGCGCGTTCGCGTAAGCGCGCACGCACGCGCGCGAGCAGTTCTTCGGTAGCAAATGGTTTGGTGAGGTAATCGTCGGCGCCCAGATCCAAGCCGCTTACGCGGTCGGGGACGCGGTCCTTCGCGGTGAGCATGATGATCGGCACTTTGCTTTTGGCGCGGATGCGGCGGCAAACTTCCAGTCCGTCCATGCGCGGGAGCATCAGGTCGAGGATCACGAGATCCGGCTCTTTGAGCGCCTTTTCCAAACCTTCGAGCCCGTCGCGTGCGCTGTCAACCTCATAGCCCTCGTGCTCGAGTTCGAGCTGCAGGACGCGGCTAATCGCGGCGTCGTCCTCGACGACCAAGACTTTGAAGCTGTTTGCCGGCTCGCTCATATACGAGCGGAGTTAGCGACGCGGAGCCGTCTTGCCCTCTGTACGCGGTTGGAAACCGGTGAAAATCGAGAGCCAAATTGCGGTGGCTCCGCCGGCGGCTGCCCACAGCATGAGCGACGTGTTGCTGAGCGTCCGTAGCGTACCTACACCGAGCGCTTGCAGCGAATGCACGAAGAGCGAACCTCCGCCCAAGATCACGGCGGCGACGAGCCACACGAGCACGGCAGCGATTGCGGCGAGCGCAACGAGTTCGCGGAACGAGAAGACCGGCGCTGGGCGGTAGATGGTAGCGCTCAAGATTGCGGCGCGCAAATCGGCCGGCGGCTCTTCCAGCGGAAGGGCAAAGAGCGCGCGGTCCAACGCGTCGTCGTTATCAAAGTTCATTCGGCTACCTCCTCCGCGCCCAAAAGCTTGCGTAGATGCTCCTTGGCTCGGAATAAATGTGTCTTCACCGTACCCATCGGCAATCCCAGCACCGTGGCGATTTCCTCGTACTGCTTTCCTTGCAGATGGTACAGCGTGATGACCGCGCGATACTTTTCGGGCAGCGCGTCGATCGCGTCGTGCAAGCGGCGGGCCTGATCCAGCGCGATGGCCTGCGATTCGGGGCCTGGTCCGGGATCGGCCCGGTCAGGCATTTCATCACTACTATAGCGTTTGCGGCGATTGAGACGGTCGCAGCACGCGTGATAGGTGATCGCAAAGATCCAGGTCGAGAACTTCGCCCCGGGTTTGAACGTGCGCAGCGAGCGATAGGCTTTGAAAAACGCCTCTTGCGAAACGTCGCGCGCCTCTTCGACGTCGCGTAAGGTGCGGTAAGCGAGATGATACACTGCTCGGTCGTAGCGCTCGACGAGCATCGCGAACGCCTCGGAGCGTCCTCCGAGGGTCATTGCCACCAGCTCACCATCGTCGGGGCCGGGGCGGACCGTGGTATCTATCCGGCGCGCCTCCGCAACTGCTGCTGCCACGTCCTTCTTACGCGCGGGCGCGCGATGATGTTTCGGCGGGGTGTCTGAAACACCAGGGACGCGGCGCCGTATCTGTGGCAGGACGAATTACGGAGGTCCAACCCCACCATGGTCCTGACGACGACGCTGAACAAGACACTCCCCCACGGCTCGCGGCCGACGATTCCCTCGGGCGGTACAGACTCCGCCCAAGCCCTGCGGCCCACCTTCGAGGGTTGGGGACCCCGCCTGTAGGAGCAACCTGACAATGGATCACGATTTTTTCGCAGCCATCGCCGTCATGGTGATCTTCGGAGCACCGGTCGCAGCATGGATTGTCACGCGGGTTCTGCAGCATAACGAGCGGATGGAGATGATTCGCCGCGGGATGGTTCCCCCGCCGGGGGCGATGCCGCGCAACATGCCGCCGCCGAACTGGCAACCCGGAGCGATGCCGCCGCCGAATGTCACCGGTAAGGGCTACCCTGCCTACGACGATTACTATTACGCGCAGCGGCAAATGCGCAAGGGCATCACGCTCGCCTTCATCGGCTTTGCCCTCTTCATCGGTTTAGGCTCGATCGGTCCGCTCAGTGGCATCGGCTTTGCCGGCCCGTGGCTGCTCGGTGGCTTGATCCCGATGTTCGTCGGCATCGCGCAGATCGTCAATGCCTGGCTCAACGGCGCGCGGATACCAGGTCTGAGCCCCGGACCGTACTCCCAGCCGCACGCGAACTACGGCCCCCCGCCCAGCGGCGGAATGAACGCCCCGCAGCCGCCGCCGGCTGGACCCTACGCCTGGCGGCCGGGCTCGACCCCAGAGATCGAGCGCCCGGTGCCCCCGCCCGACCAACGCAGCTAAAAGCTGCCGCGAAGCGCAAAAACGATAACGCCGGTTCCGTTGGAACCGGCGTTTCGATTGATTCGGGTGGCTTTAAGAAGAAAGAATAGGAGGGCGGGTTACTTGCAGGACACCAACGCGATGGCCCATCCTGCGGCCGTTCTGGTTCGAACGAGATACCCGTCCGCAGTTCGATCGTAGACCTGGTAACCGGCGCGAAGCGCGTCGGCGAGCGATTTGAAGACCATAAGACCTGCCATCTGCGGACCCTCCTTTCCGAGTTTTCACTCTCTATATCATATAACGGCGAATGAGTGCACGTGGTTCAGCGTTTAGCGCGGACTTTTTTTAAAATTTGGCGAAAACGCATCCACGCATATGGCCACGATCGTGTCATCCGCCGCTATCCATCACGCAATCGTGCTCGATCGGCAAGAGCTTGCTCCCGGCGTGGTTTTGTTAGGATTTGACGCGCCGGCGCTGGTGAGCGTGACGCGACCTGGGCAATTTGTCATGGCCATTCCACCAAGCGGCGAACGCGCAGCGACCGCACTTGGCATCTACGAGGCAAGCGGCAACCGTGCAAGCGTGATGTTCTTCGTAGTGGGCAAGCGCACCGCGGAGCTCGCGGCACTCCAAATCGGCGATCACATCAAACTCGCAGGCCCGCTTGGCCATGGCTTTACAGTCGAAAAGGTTCGCGACGTCGCAATCGTTGCCGGCGGCGTGGGCATCGCCTCGGTGCTCCTTCCGGCCCAAGCGCTCCTTCGCAACGGTGCTCGCGTGCGACTCTACTATGGCGCGCGCAGCGCGGAGTTGCTGGTTGACCGTGACCGCTTTACAAGCGAGGGCTGCGAAGTGCTCGTCGCAACCGATGACGGCAGCTTGGGCTACGCGGGCTACATCACCGATCTGCTCGCAACGACCGACGATCCGCCGGAGATGATTCTTGCCTGCGGACCGACGCCGATGCTGCGCGCCGTCGCTCGCATCGCCGATGAGCTCAACGTTACCGCGCAGCTTTCGCTCGAGGAAACCTTCGGCTGCGGTGTCGGTGGATGCTGGGGTTGTGTCGTTCCACTCGTGCGCAGCTCCGATCAGGCGCCAAGTTTTCCGCCGGCAGAGCGCAATGGCAGCGACGTCGTGTATGCGCGTGTGTGTAAGGAGGGCCCGGTATTCTGGGCGCACGAGCTACGGTGGTAGATCTGCGCGGCATCGATCTGAGCGTGAACATCGGGAAGCTCGAGCTGAAGTATCCGACCTTCATGGGCAGCGGCTGTTACGGTAGCGGCGAGGAGTTCGCTGCATTCGTCGATCTTGCGCGAATCGGCGCCGTCGTGCTCAAGAGTGTGACGCGACTGCCGCGTTTGGGAAATCCGACGCCGCGACTGGTGCATACGCCGGCCGGAATGCTCAACGCGATCGGCCTGCAGAATCCGGGCATCGATTGGTATCTCGAACACGAGGTCGCGAAGTTTGCGACCCGGCCGTGCGCGGTTGTCGGAAGCGTCGCCGGCTTTAGCGTCGACGACTATGCGTACGTAGGCGAACGGCTAGCCGCGCGCGACGAGATCGATGCGCTCGAAGTGAACATCTCGTGTCCAAACGTTGCGAGCGAAGGCGAAACCTTCGCGTGCGATCCAAACCTCACCGCCAAGGTTGTGCGTTCGGTACGTGCAACGACCGATAAGACGCTGATCGTCAAACTCTCGCCCAACGTCACCGACATCGCGTCGATCGCGCGCGAAGCGGAAGCGGCGGGTGCCGATGCGCTTGCGGTGATCAACACGGTGCGCGGGATGGCAATCGACGTCGATCGCTGGCAGCCGCGTTTAGGGAACGTCACCGGCGGACTATCGGGCGCCGCGATCCGGCCGATCGCCGTGCTCGCAGTGTACGAAGTCGCGCGCGCGGTGAAGATTCCGATCGTCGGGCAAGGCGGCATCGAGACGACCAGCGATGCGTTGGAGTTTTTCCTTGCGGGCGCAAGCGCGATTTCGATCGGTACGGCAAATTTCACCGATCCTCAGATTCCCGAACGAATCGTCGAAGAACTCGCGCAGTATCTGCAGTTGCGCAACCTTGGTTCGCTGGCTAAGATAGTCGGAAAGGCAAACGTGGGATTTTCGAATCCCTATCAATATGAAGGAGATGAAGGGTAAACGCATGGCGCAATTGATCGTCGCGCTCGATGTGCCGTCGGCCGACGACGCGGAACGGTTGATCGACCAGCTGTATGAGCTCGATGTCATCTTCAAGATTGGCATGGAGTCGCTCTACGGCTATCCGGAGCGAATATTCTCGTATTGTGAAGCGCGCGACGTCCGGTTTTTCGTTGACGCCAAGCTCCACGACATTCCGCGAACTGTGGGAGCCGCGATGACCCATCTGGTACGGCCGGGAGCGCATATCGTGAACGTCCATGCTCTTGGCGGCGTGGAGATGATGCGCGCGGCAGTCGAGTCTGCGCAGACCCGCGCCGAGCAGCTCGGCATCACCGCACCGCACGTCTTTGCCGTAACGATTCTCACCAGTCAAGGCCCCGAGGATTTGGGCGAACTCGGTTTGCAGGGCGGTCCCGGCGAGAACGCTACCCGTCTGGCTGCGCTCGCGCGCGATGCCGGGTGTTCCGGTGTCGTATGCAGCGCGCACGAAGTGCGGGATCTCAAAGGATTCTTCGGCTACGATTTTCTGACGCTGACGCCGGGCATTCGACCGGCAGGCGAAGCGCACGGCGATCAAAAGCGCGTGATGACGCCCGCGCAGGCCGTCGCCGTTGGCGCCGATTATCTCGTCGTTGGTCGTCCGATCACGCAGGCAGCGGATCCGGCTGTCGCTGCACGCGCCGTGCTCGACGACATGCGCGCGCTTGTCTAACCTCGATCTCGAAGCCGCGCTGCGCGATCGCGGCGCGTTATTGCAGGGACACTTTCGCCTCAGCTCGGGGCGACACAGCGACGCGTTCATCCAGAAATTTCGCATCCTCGAGAGCCCACCGCTGGTCGAGGGCGTGGCGAAGAACATTGCCGCGGCGTTTCGCAGCGTGAAGCCGACGGTCGTGGTGAGTGCGGCGGTCGGCGGTATCGTGCTCGGCTACGAGGTTGCCCGTCAACTCGGCACCGATGCGATCTTCGTTGAGAAAGAGAACGGCGCGGCGACGCTGCGCCGCAGCTTTCGCTTGACACCGCAGGATCGCGCGCTCGTGGTTGAAGATGTCGTGACCACCGGCCTGTCGGTGCGCGAAGTCATCGACGTCGTGCGCAAACATGGCGCGCAAGTGGCGGGCGTAGGCGTGATCGTGCAACGCGGGTCCGCTGATTTCGGCGTGCCGACGCATGCATTGCTCAACATGCCGCTCGAATCGCACGATCCTGACAATTGTCCGCAATGTAAGGCTGGGACACCGATCGACGACCCCGGCTCGCGCCGGAATTGAATCTGCGCATCCGCGCGGCGACGCCGGACGACCGCGCCTTCATCGAAACACTCGGCAAGCGTACGGCGATGGACAGCGTCTCATCGCTGCGCCACGCCGACCCGGCGGCAGTGCTGGCGAATTTCGACCGCCTGCTTGGAATTGTCGCGCAACGCGAACACGTTGCACTCATCGCCGAAGTCGATGGCGTGCGCCGGGGGTTCATGCTAACCCTGGATTCGCTGCCGGACGAGGTGACCGGCGATGACCAAGCGTTCGTCGTGTATATGGCGGTCGAGCGCGATCACCGCCGGGCGGGGATCGCTTCAGCGCTACTGGAACGTGCGGAGCATGAAGCTCGCAAGCGCGGGGCGCCCTACATCGCGTTGATGGTGACCGAAGAGAACACCGCGGCGCGGGCGCTCTACGAGCGCGCCGGCTACTGCACCGAACGGCGGCTGTTGTGCAAAACGCTATAAGCCCGCAGGGTTGGCGGCGTTTTTTCTTTGCGCTGCTTGGCGTCGCGATCGTCGTGGTGCTATATATCTTTGCCACACACATCCCGCGCACGATTTCGATCTTTTTGATCGCGGCGTTCATCGCGTTCGGCGTGCAGCCGGTTACCCGTGCGCTCGTCCGGCGCGGCGTTCCCAAGGCCCTCGCGGTGACGATCGTTTTTGTCGCTCTCTCGCTCGTGATCGTCGTCGCGTTGCTGGTGATCGTCCCGCTGACTGTCGCGCAGATGCAATCGCTCGTTATCAACGCGCCATCGTACGTGACTTCGATCGAAGACTGGTCGCATGCGGCGCAAGCGTGGCTGCAAGACCACGTGCCCGGACTGCATCTGCCGCAGAATACCTTTGACATTGGACAGCTCGGCAGCGAACGACTCAACGCGCTCGTGACCGGCTCACTCACCTCGCTCGGGACGATCGTGATCGGCACGGCGACGGCGTTCTTCGTCGCATTCTCGTCGATCGTGCTCTCGTTCTTCTTTCTGCTCAACGACGATCAAATCGTTGCGGCCTTTACGTCGCTCTTTCCGCTGCGACGGCGCGCGACTGCCCGCAAGCTCGCGACCGAGATCACTGAGACGTTCGGGAGCTTCATCTCGGGTCAGGTGCTGGTCAGCGCGATCACCGGCATCGTGGTTGCGGTGCTCACCGCGCTGATCGGATTCAAGTTTTCGCTGATCCTCGGAATCGTCACCGCTGTTGCGTATGCCGTCCCGGTGATCGGCATGTTGATCGCGCAGTGCATCGCGATCGTGCTCTGCGCTCCGCAAGGCGGCTGGATGATTCTCTGGGTGCAGGTCATCATGTTCATCATGGCACGCGTCAGCGATAACATTCTGGTGCCGAAGATCATGGGGCAATCGGTTGGCGTGTCACCGATCGGCGTGATGTTCGCCGTCTTTGCCGGCGGCGAACTGTTTGGTATTCCTGGATTGCTGCTCGGAATTCCAGCTGCCGCATTGGTTAAGATTTTATGGCGCTATTTTGTTGCGCCGTGGCTGAGTACACGCTTGGATCGCGCTTAAACGGGTAGAAGACCCATATGGATGATCGCTGGATCATTCCAGGCAGCACGCGTACGCGGCCGCCCGGAGAGTTCGTCTCGGTCGCCGATCCAAATGAGAGCGTCACCGTCACGGTGCGCGTGCGCTCGAAACACGCGAGTCCGCCGCTGCCCGGACATCTTCTACGCGACGAGTTTGCCGCCGCGTATGGTGCCGGCGAAGGCGACCTCGAGCGCGTCGATGCCTTCGCAAACGAGAACGGGTTACGCGTGGTCGAACGGGACGCTGCCCGGCGTACCGTTCGTCTCGAGGGTACCGTCGCGCAGATGTCCGCGGCGTTCGGCGTATCGCTCGGCGCCTACGCGCTCGGCGCGACGACGTTTCGCGGGCGTACCGGCACGATCTCGCTGCCGTCAAACCTGACCAACGTCGTCGAGGGGGTGTTCGGCTTGGATACGCGTCCGCAAGCGCGGCCACGCCACCGCGTTGCCGTCAAACCCGAAACGTCGTTTACGCCGCCACAGATTGCGACGCTCTACGATTTTCCAAGCGGTGTCGACGGAAGCGGCGAGACGATTGCAATCATCGAGCTTGGCGGTGGCTACAGCGCGAGCGACTTTTCAGCCTATTGCGCGCAGCTCGGCGTCCCTGAGCCGCCGGTGGCGGTGGTCACCGTCGACGGCGCGACCAATTCTCCGGGAACCGATTCCGATTCGGATACCGAAGTCATGCTCGACGTCGAAGTCGCCGGTACGATCGCGCACGGGGCCAACATTGTCGTCTACTTTGCGCCTAATACCGATCAGGGATTCATCGACGTCGTCACCACCGCTGTCCACGATACGACGCATGCGCCCTCGGTGATCTCGATCAGTTGGGGCGATGCCGAGTCGAATTGGACCGCGGCGGCGATGGCCTCGCTCGATCAAGCGTGTGCGGCAGCAGCGGCGATGGGCGTGACGGTCTGCGTTGCCTCGGGCGATAGCGGATCGAGCGATGGCGTGAGTGGCGGCGAAGCGCACGTCGACTTTCCCGCATCGAGCCCGCATGCGCTCGGCTGCGGCGGTACGACGCTCAAAGCATCGGGAACGGCGATCGCATCCGAAACCGCATGGAGCGATTCGGGCGGCGGCGTCAGTGACGTCTTTACGCTTCCATCGTGGCAGGCGTCAGCACAAGTGCCCGCGCCCGCGAATCCGAGCGGCGGTCGCGGCGTTCCCGACATCTGCGCAGATGCCGACCCGAATTCGGGATACACCGTTCGCGTCGATGGATCGAGTATTGTCGTTGGCGGGACGAGCGCGGTAGCACCGCTCTGGGCGGGTCTGATCGCGCTGATGAATCAGCAATTGGGGACCACCGCCGGCTTTATCAATCCGAAGCTCTATTCGCTCGACGGCTATCCCAGTTCGCCCGGACCGTTGCACGACATAACGACGGGAAGCAACGGCGCCTACGACGCCGGCACGGGTTGGGATCCGGTCACGGGCCTGGGAAGCCCCGACGGCGCGCGTTTGGAAGCCGCGTTGCGGTAGCGGCTACATCGTTTCCGGGGCGGAGACGCCGATCAATTCGAGCACCTCGGCGAGCACTGTTTTTGTTGCAATGCAGAGCGCCAGACGCGCGACGCGCATATCGCGATCGTCGGCGAGAATCGTGCATTCGGTGTAGAATTGGTGGAACTCGGTCGCAACGTCGCGCGCGTATTTGGTCAACCGATGCGGTGCGAGATGCTCGACCACACCTTGGACGACACGCGGCAGCTCGGCCAGACGCCGCGCGAGCGTCATCTCGGTATCGTGCGTCAAGGCACCGAGCGACCTCGATCCGCGCGCCGCATCGATATCGTCCGGATCGGCACGGCGCAGCACCGAGGCGATACGCGCGTGTCCGTACTGCACGTAGTACACCGGGTTGTCGCTGCTCGCTTCGACGGCGAGCTTCAAGTCGAAGGTGAGCGGTGAGTCGGTCGCAAGCATCGTGAAGAAGAAGCGTGACGCATCGACACCGACTTCGTCGAGAATCTCGTCGAGCGTAATGATGTTGCCCTCGCGCTTGCTCATGCTCACTTGCTCGCCGCCGCGCATCAGCGTGATTTGCTGGGCGATCAGGATGTCGAGCTTGCCGGGGAAGCCCATCGCCGCCGCAGCGGCTTTGAGCCGCCCGATATAGCCGTGGTGATCCGGCCCGAGAATGTCGATCGCGCGGTCCGCGCGGCTGAGCTTTTCGTAGTGGTAGGCGATGTCAGGGGCAAAGTAAGTGGGACTGCCATCGCTGCGGACGATCACGCGATCCTTGTCGTCCCCGAACTCCGACGTTCGGAAATACTGCGCGCCGTCTGCCTCGTAGATCAGGCCCAGCGCGCGCAGCTTCGCGAGATCTTCGTCCATCCGCCCGGACTCGCGCAGATCTCTTTCGCTTTGCCACAGATCGTAGTCGACGCGGAAACGCTCGGCGGTTGCTCGTTGTTCCATCAAAATCGCGTCGCGCCCGAACTGCGCAAATTCGGCAATTGGCGGTTCGGGTAGGTTGCGCCACTTCTCGCCGTCTCGCTTGGCGATGGCCTCGGCGATCGTCACCAGATAGACGCCGGGATAGCCGTCTTCCGGAAAAGGGTACGCGGCATCGTACTGCTGCATGTAGCGGGCGAAGAGCGAACGTCCCAGCGTCTCGATCTGCGAGCCGGCGTCGTTGATGATCCATTCCACGAACACGTCGTAGCCGCAGTAACGAAATGCGCGCACGAGCGTGTCGCCGATCGAGAGCGTGCGGCCTTGTACGACGACCAGCGGTCCAGTAGGATTCGCGCTGCCGAATTCGAGCGAGATGCGCTCACCGCGCGCAAGCGCGCGGCCGAAGTTCGAGCCATCGCGCAGGATGCGCGCGATGAGCGCCTGCCATACCGGCGGCGCAAGGCGAAGGTTGATAAATCCGGCCACCGCATCGATCGTCGCAAAGCGCGCGGCGATCTCCGGCGATTCCTCGTGCAGCTTTTCGATGAGGACGCGCGCAACGTCGTTGGGGCCGCGACGAGCGATCTTAGCGAGCGTAAACGCGATGTTGGTCGAGAAGTCACCGAATTCGGGGCGCCGCGGCGCCTCGAACGTCACCGGCGCAGGCAAAGCGTCGGGGTATACGCGAGCCACGATACGCTCGACAGCGCGCGCGAACGCGTCAAGCGCGTCGTCGGGCAGCGTCGCGTCAGTGGTGGTAGGGTTCATTGCGTGAAATCTTCGCCGCGCGGTAGAGCTGTTCCAGCACGATTGCGCGACTCCACTCGTGTAAGAACGTAAGCGGCGAAAGCGACCATAGCACGTCGGCACGATCGCGCAGCGAATCGGCGGCGCCATAGGTGCCTGCTACGACAAAGGTCAGGCGCGATACACCGCTGTGGGAAATCTTCTCGATTTCTGCGGCTAATTCGGGGCTGGAAAATGCGACGCCCGAACGCTCGAGCAGCCAGACGCGATCGTCGGGGCGCACGTGCTTAAGGATACGTTCGGCCTCCTCGCGCAGCGCCGCGTTCGGATCGCCACCATGTGCGACCCGCACTTCGATTTCGCTGTAGCTGAAATAGGGCTCGAGCCGCTTGCGAAAGTCGGCGCACGCCTCGGCAATGTATCCGGTGCGAATCTTGTCGACGGCAATCAACCGGAGCTGCATGCAAATCGCGTTGCGCCGCGCCGCTCGACCACGCCTTTCGACCGGTTCGGTTGCCCTCAGGCGAATATTGGCGCAGAATCGAGTGCACATGACGGCCACGAGGAAATCGACGTCCTTGATGTCGCGCGTGCTCGCAGCAGGGTTGATTTGCACGAGCGCGCTTGCTGCTTGTGGCGGCGGGGGCGCCGGTTCGACCTTGCCGCCGGGATCGAGCGGCGGAAGCGGGGGTTCAACCTCCTCACCCGGTGCGTCCTCGACGCCGTCGCCCACCGCGACGTCCACCCCGACATCCGTCCCGGAGTGCACCGATGGCATCACGTCGACGTCGGCATCTGTTCCCAGCCATTTGCGACGCGCAACGGCCTCGCCGATTCCGACCACGACGCCGGTGCCCACGTCGACGCCGTTGACGACGCCCACGCCGAGCCCGACGCCGGTTGCGCCTCCACCGCCGTGCCAAGGATTCGTGGAGTACCCGCTGCCGTCAGCCGGTAGCAAGCCGACGTCGATGATCGCCGGCGAGAGCCTTGCAAGTCAGAGCGACAACAACGTCTGGTTCAGCGAGAGCGGGTCCGATCGCATCGCGAAGATCGACCCGTACGGCGTCATTACCGAATATCCGGTGGGCGGATCGACGACACAAATTGCGAGGCTGTGGTCAGCGGCATCGACTGCTTGCTGCATCGCCTACAACTACCTTGCGCTCGAACCGAGCAACAACTCGTTGGTTGGATTTTCTCCGGGCAGTCCGTCGGCGACGCAGCAGTACGTACCACCGACGAGCAACGCTGGTCTGATGAGCATTACCACCGCGGCCGTCGATCCCACCGGCGGGACCGCGACGTGGTTCAGCGAGTTCAACGTCAACCAGATTGCAGAGCTTTCGACCGTCGACCCGTCCTACCCGACGCCGCGTGAGTTTGCGATGCCCACCGGTGCGGGGCCGACGGCGATGGGCACGGGGAGCGATGGCGCCCTTTGGATCGCGGAAGCAACCGCGAATAAGATCGCCCGCATCGGCCAAACGTTTACCCTCACCGAATATCCACTTCCGAGTGCAAATGCGGGCATTACGGCGATCGCAACGGCCGGCACGACCCTCGACGCGCCTAACGTCGTGTACCTTGCGGAAGCCGGCGTGAATAAGATTGCCGGTGTCACGAGCTCCGGGATCGTCACGGAATATACGATCCCTAGCGCGAATTCGGGGGTCAACGCAATCACTACGGATGGAGTGAACGTCTGGTTCACAGAACCCAACACGAACAAGATCGGTGAGATGAGTCCAAGCGGAGCGTTCATCGAATACACGGTTCCGACGCAGAGCGCGGGACTCGCAGGCATAAGCACTGCATCTGCGGGCTCGGGAATTTACTTTACCGAGGAGAACGCGAACAAGATCGGGATCCTTTACCCGTAGCAGGATGCAAAGCGCGTAGCGCCGCGCCGCTCGACCACGCCTTCGAGTTCGAGCATGGCGAGTTCCGCAAGAGCCTGCGCCGGTGCGAGTCCGGTCGCATAGACCAGATCGTCGAGATTGCACTCGCCCGCGGATAGCGCGTCCAACAATGCGCCGGGCGGTCCGTCGCGGCGCGGATGATCGTGCATGGGTGTGGCCGGTAAGCGCAGGACTTCGAGAACGTCGGCGGCGTTGCGTGCAAGAATGGCTCCGTCACGAATGAGCGCGTGGCAGCCGGCAACGTGCAAACGATCGACGTCACCGGGAACCGCGAGGACGGGAATGCGCGGCGCGGCCCAGCCGGCGGTATTGAGGGCCCCGCTGCGGGCCGGCGCCTCGATCACGACCACGGCATCGGCAAGCGCGGCGACGATGGCGTTCCGTGCGAGAAAATGCCAGGCTTGCGCCGGCTGCTGCGGCGGAAACGGCGAGAGCACTGCGCCGCCGCCGGCGATCATGCGCTCGGCAAGCGGCTTGTTGCGACGCGGAAAGAACTCGGCGTGCCCGCTGCCGAGCACGCCGATGGTCGCGGCGCCCGCGTCGAGGGCTCCCTCGTGCGCAGCGGCGTCGATCCCGAGCGCGAGGCCCGAGATTATGCAGCACCCGGCCGCACCGAGCTCATGGGCAAACGCATGCGCCAGGCGCCGTCCGTACGGCGTCGCCGCCCTCGTCCCCACGATGGCCACGCTGGGCCGCTGTAGCCCCTCGAGGGGGCCAAGTCGCCAGAGCCCGTCGCCCTCCCAGGCGAAGCCACGCTCGCCCCGCACGGTCTCGAAGGCCGTTCGGGTGGTATACTGCGGAGCATCCATGGTGCAGCCTTCCCTCGTGGCCCATGTGGCCGCAAGGGGCGCTCATGGTAGGAGGCCCCGTAGCGTACCCGAATACGGGGAGCCGCACCCAGCCCGAAGCTCTGGAGGATCCACAGGTGGCAGCAGAAGCCTATTGCGTCAAGTGCAAGACGAAGCGTCAGATCAAAGACGCCGTGCAGATCACGATGAAGAACGGCCGTCCCGCGACCGAAGGCAAGTGCCCCGAGTGTGGGACCAAAATGTTCAAAATCGGAGCTGCTTCGTAGCACTACCCACGCCCTCATAACCGATTTCAAAAAGGCCGTCACGGCGGGACGCCGGGCGGCCTTTTTGCGTTTACTAGGGATAGTACCGTATAATACGAGCACCCACTATATAGCGGGTCCTCGAGGTAACCGAACTGATCTGTCCGACTTGTCGCAAGAGCGAAACCCGCGTGGTTGACTCTCGCGACGACGAAACCGTTGTCCGTCGCCGGCGCGAGTGCTTGGACCCGCGCTGCAAGCATCGCTTTACGACGTACGAGCGCATGGAAGCGCCACGCCTCTTCGTGGTCAAGAAGGACGGGCGTCGCGAGCAGTATAGCCGCGACAAGATTCTCAGCGGCCTGCGCAAGGCGTGCGAGAAGCGGCCGATCTCGGAAAATCAGATGGAAGCCGTCGCCGCCGATCTCGAGCGGGATCTCTTCGCGCGCGGCGAGAGCGAAGTCAGTTCGACAATGGTCGGCGAGAAGCTGATGGAAGCGCTGCGTACGCTCGATCCTGTTGCGTACATCCGCTTCGCAAGCGTTTATCGCTCGTTCCGCGATATCGAGAGCTTCCGGGAAGAGTTAACGCAACTTCTTTCTAAATAGCCGTACCGATGGATACGCTCGTGCGGGTTGCGCTCAAACGGCTTCCCGAGGCTAATGATTTGCCGCTCCCTTCGTACATGAGCGAGCACGCTGCCGGCGCCGATCTCTGCGCTGCGCTGGAAACCGAGCTGACGCTTGCGCCCGGTGCCCGCGCGCTGGTGCCGACGGGGCTCTCGATTGCATTGCCGGCGGGGTTCGAAGCGCAGATCCGGCCACGCAGCGGTCTCGCGTTGCGCCACGGCATCACCTGTTTGAACACGCCGGGTACGATCGACGCGGACTATCGCGGACCGATCGGCGTGATCTTGGCGAACCTCGGCTCGGTACCGGTGACGATTCGCCGTGGCGATCGCATCGCGCAACTCGTTGTTGCGCCGGTCTCGCGCGCGCAATTCGATCTGGTGGAAGAATTACCCGAGAGCACGCGCGCCGGCGGCGGCTTCGGCAGCACCGGGCTTGCGTCGTGAAAGTCTACATCGTCGGGCGCGGTGCGGTCGGGGGTTTCCTCGGCGATCGTCTGGCCTCGATCGGCGTTGACGTAGCCTACGCGCCGCGCAACCTCGATGCGGTCACGCCCTATGACGCTGATGTCGCGATCGTCGCGACCAAATCGTACGATACCGACGGCGCGATCGTTACGTTGCGCAAGGCCATCGCATACCCGGAGAAGTGCGTCTTCGTCTGCCCGCAAAACGGCGTGGGCAACGAAGAAAAGCTCGCCGAAGCGTTCGGCGCGAACAACGTCGTCGCCGCGGCGCTCACCGTGCCGCTCGACCGCGATCGCGATGGAAACTCAAGCCCCGCGCGCGAAGGTGGCGGCTTGGCTTTTGCGCCGGTCGGAGAGAGCGCGTTCAATTGGCTCACCGCAACGTTCGCCAGCACCGGCGTGCGCGTCTTAGTGGTCCCGGATTGGCGCGCGCTCAAATGGAGCAAGCTCGCGCTCAACGTCGTGGCCAACGCAAGCTGCGCAATTCTCAACGTGTTGCCCGCGCGGATGATCCATTTCGAAAAGATCTTTGCGCTGGAAATCCGCATGATTCGCGAAGTGCGCGCGGTGATGGCGGCGATGAAGATTGCGCCGATCGATCTTCCGCGCTATCCGATGCGCGCGCTGATCGCGTCGTCCTCGTTGCCAAGCCCGGTGGCGCGCGCCATCATGGCGCGGCGTATCGCCGGCGGGCGCGGGACCAAGCCGCCCTCGCTCTTGCTCGATCTACGCGCCGGCAAGACGCACAGCGAGGTCGACGTCCTCAACGGTGCGGTTGCCGCCGCCGGAAGCGCGAACGGAGTATCAACACCGGTCAACAGCGTCTATACGCGCGTGCTCGACGATATCGCGCATATGCCGCAGCTTTGGGCGAAATATCGGGAGCGCCCCGAGGCGCTGCTTGCCGAAGTCGAAGCCGAGATGCGCCGCGTTAAAGCACTGAAGCGAGGAGCGTAGCCGAGCCGCATGCGTGATCCGAAGGTTCCCGAATCGCTGGAAGGCTGGTGGATTCTCCACCGGATGTTTGCCTTCGATCGCCGCTCCTGGGATGGCTTGCCCGAGAAACGGCGTGCCAAGTACTCCGCGCACGCGATCGATCTCGTCGAGCATCTGCAATCCGGCAAAGACGGTGACGTCGGAGTCGCACAAATCATCGGTCATAAGGGCGATTTGATGCTGACCCACTACGCCCGCACCTACGACGGCTTGGCCTACGCACAGACCTTGGTCGACAAACTCGAAGTGCGCGAGTATTTGCAGGCACTAGGATCTTACGTTTCCGTGCTCGAGCTCGGCATGTACGAAGCGACCGCCAAGATTCACCTCGAGCTGCAATCGCGTGGCCTCACCGCGCAGTCGGCGGAATGGATCGCCGCCTTCGACGAGCTCGTGCGCAAACAGGCCGAGAGTCCGTACGTCGGACCGCGCCTGTGGGCGAAGATCCCGCGCCGCCGCTATACCTGCTTTTATCCGATGAACAAGAAGCGCGACGGCACCGACAACTGGTTCATGCTGCCCTACGACGAGCGGGCCCAGCTCATGACCGAGCACGGGAAAGTTGGCCGCGCATATCACGGGCAGGTGACGCAAGTGATCTCCGGCTCGATTGGATTCGACGACTTTGAGTGGGGGGTCGATCTGTACGCCGACGATCCATTGGTGTTCAAGAAGCTCATCTATGACATGCGCTTCGATGAGGCGAGCGCGCGCTACGGGGATTTCGGACCGTTTTGGAGCGGTGTGCAGTTCTCAGCCTCTGAACTGCGCGTGTTCTTCGACGGTGACGCGGTTCCGGCGCTCGACGCTACGTCCTAGCGCGCGCTGTTCCGGTCGGCATCGGCCACGGATTGGTCATCACACCCAAGACGGTCATCGCGAGTGTCGCAATGCCGCCGGCGGCAAAGGCGAGTTCGGTTCCGCCGCGCTCGCATAGCCACCCGGCAAGCAGCGATCCGAGCGGACCACTCGCCAGGAACACGTAGTTGTAAAGACCGCCCACGCGGCCTTGCAAGAATCCCGGCGTAGCCAGTTGCACGAACGCGTTGGTCGATGCAGTGTAGATCGTGTACGCGACGCCGGTTGCGAGCAGCGCGAGCGCGACCGGCACGAAGTGGTGCTGGGGGGCAAGGATGCACTGCGCGACGCCAAATACCGCGCACGCCGAAAGCAGGAGCCTGCGCGACGCGCGCGTGCGTGTCGCGGCGACCAACGCACCGATCAATGCGCCCAAACCGAAGACTGCGGCGATCCAGCCGTAGGTCTGCGGGCCACCGTGCATCGTCTGTTGCGCAAGCACGGGCAGCAGCACGTTGAAGTTGATGGCGAGAAACGACACGACGAACATCATCGTTAGGACGATTGCCACGGTTTTGGTGTGCCGCGCGTAGCGTAACCCGGCGCGGATCGATTCGAGCAGGTTGCCGCCGCGGCGCACGTCGGCCTGCACATGAAATTCGCTCGTGCGCATCACGGCAATCGCCCAAATCACCGGGATGAAGCTAATCGCGTTGAGCGCGAAGCATACGCCGAGCCCCGTCGTGTCGATCAACACACCGGCGAGCGCGGGGCCGATGATGCGCGTCGCGTTGTTCAAACTCGAGTTCAAGGCAATCGCGTTGCCAAGCTCGGAGCGTCCGACGAGCTGCACGATCAGCGCTTGCCGGCTGGGATTGTTGAATACGAGCACCGTCCCGCGCACCACCGCAATTGCGTCGATGAGCCATACCGACGCGACGTGAGTGAAGACAACAATCGCCAGTAGCGCGGCGCACAGCGCCATCGCAGCTTGGCCGACGAGCAGCGTCGTCCGGCGATCCCAGCGGTCGGCGAGTGCACCGCCCAGCAATCCGAGCACCGCGTACGGTCCGTAGAAGCAGAAGCCGAGCACGCCGACGGCTTGTGCCGAATGGGTGAGCTCGAGAATCAACCAGGATTGCGCCGCGGTCTGCAGCCAGGTGCCGATTTGCGAGACGAATTGGCCTGCAAAATAGAGACGGTAGTTACGATGTCGCTGGAGGCTCGCTAGCACCTACGACAAATTAGGCTGGATGGCCGATCTTTCCATTTTTGCCATGGACACCGAGACCCAGCGGCTTCCAGCCGGGCATCGTTTTTTTGCAGCCGGCGAAGACGGCGAGGAGATGTACGTCGTCTTGAGCGGCGAGGTCGAGATCAGCTTGCGGGGCAAGATTCTCGAGACCGTCCATGCCGGCGGCATCTTCGGCGAAATGGCGCTGATCGATCGTCAGAAGCGCAGCGCGGACGTGCTCGCAAAAACCGACGTCAAGGTCGCGGCGATCGATCGCAAGCGCTTCCTCTTCCTGCTCACAAGAAATCCGTACTTCGCGATCGAGGTCATGACGGTGATGACCCAGCGCTTGCGCGCATTCGACGATAAGCTTTAGAGGTCGGCAGTAACACCCCAGCACGCAAATGCGCTGTTGAGCGTCGTGCAGTACTGATAGATGCCGTAGATCGTCCCCGCTTTGGCTTTGAGCGCGTCGATGATCTTTGCGGGCGGCGTGTCCTTGGGAAACGGCGCGTGCTGGATCTGCGGTTCGGATGCATTTCGCACCGAGAGCCACTGGGGGCGCTGACCTGCCGGAAGTTGGCCGATCGCATAAAATGCAAACGCGTCGTCGGTCTCGTTCATGATCCCTAAATTCTGCAGGCCCTCGGCATCGCTCGTGTCATCGACCGTAAGATAATCGGCAGAAACTACCGCCATTGGTTGCGGGCTCGCCGGACTCTTGTCGGTGTAGATCCTTGACGCGCTGACCGCTTTGACAAACTCAAAGCCGGCGTTCGTGCGCAGTTCAGCGTGACACTTCGTCAGCCCGGGCAGCGCGAGCGGCGTGAGTTTCTCCATCGCGTACGTGACGTACGTGCCCGCGGTTGTCGCCGGGTTCTTGAGTTCCTGACCGCTCTTGCTCAGCGTGTCGATCGCAGGGAAGGTTGGGTACGTGTCTTGGACGTGAAAGCGCGCCGCGTCACAAATCGCGACGTCGCCGCAGTTGACGTGGCTGCCGATGCCACCGGCTGTGCCGGTGCTAACAACCAGCTTGGGTCGTAGCTCACCGACGAGTTGCTTGATCAGCGTGACGAAAGGCAGTTTCGGACCATTGGCTTTCGGGTGCAGCTCATTTTTGAAGAGCACGACGTTCGTCTTGCCGACTTGCATCGCGTAGAGGTTACCGAAGACGCCCTCTTTGAGGAAATCGTCGTCGTCGATGCCTTCGATGCTGCTCCGCAGCGCATCAAAATTATGCGCATACGGATACCAGGTCTTGGCGCGTGCCGGCGACCACTCGTTGTCGCCGGTGAAGACGTCGAGCAGCGCGCTCGTTTCGAGTTGGGTGTAAAGCAAGATCAAGACGTCGACGTCGGCCGTGCCCGCGTCGGTGATCTTTTTTCCGCGTGTGTAGCCGTCGAGATCGCTTTGTGCCGGCGCAAGTCCGCTCGGCCATGCAATTTTGCCGAGCTTAACAACGACTGGAGATTGGGACCGTGCCGCTTTCGCGAATGCATCATTCGGATCGACGCCCTGAAAATCGTCGGGCTTGAACTGCGTTGCCGTCATACCCGTATGCTGTGCCAGCCAATCCCAGCTGTCAATGGTAGAAATGGCCTTACGATTGATATGCGGATTTGCTGGGAAGAATGGACTCAACTTAACACGTGAGGAAAGATAACAAGCAATGAGTGACCCGGTTATCGTCCGCGACGACAGCGGCGGCGGCAACGCGATGGCATTTGCAATTATTCTGGTGCTGATCGTGGCGATCGCGATCGCTGCGTTCATGTGGCATCCCTGGTCGACGACGTCGTCGACAACGCGTCAGACGACGGTTACGCAGCCGAATAACGCCGCGGGCCCCGGGTCTTCGTCCTCAACGACGAACTCGACGACAACTACAAACGGCCACCCGTAACGCTTGATCGCGCCGCCCGCACGGGAAACGTGTAGGGCGGCGTGCAAGCAGTTCCATGGGGAACGATGCGGAAGCTTTCTTTTTGGCTCGCGGTCATTTTTGCGTGCAACCTCGCCGGCTGCGGGGCGGGTTCGGGTTCATCGCCGAGCGCTTTTGCGCCCGCGAGCGGTGGATCGAACACCGCGAACGTGACGTTCAAGATTTTAATTCCGGACGCACCCGCCGCGGGGAGTGCCAAACACCGCGCATTTGTTTCGCCGAGCGCGAACGGCGCGCTGGTCACGGCATACGCCCACTCCGACACTAGCCACGCGACCCCGCTGGCATCGGTGGCCACGAATATCTCGTCCTCGAGCTCGGCCTGTACTGCGGTCTCCGGCGGGCGTAGCTGCACGGTTTCGGTCACCGCGCCGGCCGGCGACGATGATTTCGTCTTTGGTCTTTACGATACGGCGCCGGCAAACGGCGCGATCCCGTCGACGGCGCACGAACTTGGGATCGCCGGCGTCACGCAAACGATCAACGCCGGAACGACCAATACCGTCACCGCGCCGATCGAAGCGATCGTCGCCGGCTTTAGCGGAAGTACCACGACCGTAAGCGAGGTTGCGGACGGCCGTACGCACACCGTGGCGTTCGTGATCTCGCCGACCGATTTCGGCAATAATCCGATTACCGCGGGCTCGGCGAACGCGCCCTATGCTAATCCGATCGCGGCGACGGTCAGCGAAACCGGCGGCAGCGGCCACACGCTGCTATCGCTCAACGGCGGCACGCCGGCAGCGTCGGTGACGCTGACGAAAGCGACCGACACCGTGCAAGCCGTCTACGACGGCGGTGGAACCGCCGGCTATGCGGCAACCGTAACGCTCACTGCGCTCCCGGTTAACGGCCAAGGCGGCGCAACCACCGAGTCACTTGCGCTTGCGCCGGCGCTTTTCGTAACGAACCCCACCGTGTTCTTCTCGCCGTCGCCGGCGCAACTCAACGCCTATCCAGAGGGCCAACACGTGCTGTCGATCTCCGAACCTACGGCTGCTTCGGGAACGACGTATACCGCGACGCCGGCCGGCTGCAACAACATTCTCAGCCTGGGAACGGTCGTCGGAAAAGGCGCGAGCGCGACGCTGCTCGTGGTCGGTGGCTTGCAACCGTCGAGCGGGGGTTGCAGCGTCGCCATCAGCGACGGCACGCTTACGTTTAACGTATCGGTAACCAACACGCTGCGCAGTCTCGGGACGCCGCAGGTCATTCACGAGTACCCGACTCCGGCGCTCGGCGCCCTCGGCATTGTCACTGGTGCCGACGGCAATTTGTGGTTCACCGAGACCGGAACCGATGCGATCAGCTCGATTCACTCCGACGGCACGAACTACACGACGCAAAACCTCGCCGGTTACGGCTTTGCTTCTCCCTGGGGCGCCGCGCTCGGTCCCGACGGCAAGGTGTGGTTCGGCGATTTCTTTGAAGCCCTGGTCGCGAGCGTGACGACTTCGGGTACCGTGAGTACACCGGTCGTAACGACCAGCAGCGGCACGGACTTTCTTGCCGCCGGCCTTGACGGTAACATTTGGTTCGCCGAATGCCAGGGCACTGTGGTCGGCAGCGTTGACACGAGTACTGGCGCTGCGCTCCCGGACGTCAACATTCCCGAGGTGGGATCGAATCCGACCACGACGTTCGCCGTAGCACTTGGTTCAGATGGCGCAATTTGGTATGACGGCGCGAGCAACTATGTCGTTGGAAGAATTTCGGGCGGTGTTGCCACCAATTTTTCAAGCGAGTCAACATATGCGCCTGAAGTGATGACCGCCGGATCCGACGGCGCGACCTGGTTTGCTGAGACGCTGGCCATCGGGCGGATGCCGACGTCCGGCGCATTGAGCGAGACGGCGATTACTGGTACGCCCAATACACCCAATGCAAACTTCGTCACCACCGGGCCCGACGGCGCGGTGTGGTTCACGGACTATTGCAATAACGCGATCGGACGCATCGACACCTCGGAGCACATCGTAGAATACCCTGTGCCAACTGCGAACGCAGGTTTACAGGGGATCACCGTGGGCCCCGACGGCAATATCTGGTTTGTCGAAGGGAACAACGGGAATATCGGGGTGCTGCAGCTGTAACATGTATCGTGCAATTCAATCCGCACTCTTCGTCGCCGCAACGATCGCGTTGCCGTTAGCCGCGCAAGCGGCGACGACAGCGCAGATTCTTGCGTCACCGCGGAATTATGACGGGCAGCACATCGAGGTGACCGGCCGAATCTGGCATCCGAGAATCGTAACGGAAGCGAACGGCGCAACCTACGTGCGCTTCATTCTTTGCCACGGCCGCTGCGTGCGCGTCTTTGCGTCCGGCCGGCCTTCGTTGATTTCGGGTGCGACGATCACCCTGCGCGGCACATACTTTTTGCGCACAAGCATCGGCGGTCGTAACGTGGTCAACGTCATCGAGGCCGATCCAGGCTCGCTCTAAGCTCCGGTTGCCGTCCGTATCGCAAAGCTGATCACGCCGCCAGTGGTCGTGACCGACACGGTTAGCTGCGCGACATTGCCGTATGAATCGGTAAACGCGATCGTTGCGGTGCCGGCGCTGATCGCCGTGACGGTAAAGCTCGTGCCCGATCCAGGGGTAACCGTAGCGACGCCGCTCGCGCTCGATTGCGCAGTGAACGTTCCGCTGTAGCCCGTCTCGCTAACGGCAACAACGGCCGTCTGATTCGCCGCGTCAAGTGCGAGCGAGGTGCCGACGACGCTGCCCGGCAGCGTTATCACCGGCGTCGAGCCTTGATGCGGCACCGGAGCGTAGCCGCGGTCGGCCGTGCACGCGGTTACTACGCATGTCAAGCAAAGAACGACCGCGGTTAGACGGAAGTGGTTCATGATAATCGGCGACGTATTATCTTCTGCGGTTACGCGACCCTGCAAGCTGAGAGCCTGATCAAAGGATTATCTCCGTGGTGGCGTGAAGCGTTTGTGCATGGACCGCAGAGTTGCTATTGCCCTCGCGGCTGCTTTGGTATGCAATGCAGCTGGCTGTGCATCTGCGGGCAGCAGCGCGACGATCCCCGCCGCGAGCGGCAACACGTTAACGAATCAGACGGGAAACGTAAGGTTTACGTTAATGATTCCGAGCCCATCGACCGTGGGATCCGCCAAGCATCGAGCCTTCGTGTCGTCGAGCGCCAACGGCGCGCTGGTGACGACCTACGCGCACTCCGACACGACGCATTCGACGCCGCTCGGTAGCTCTGCGAGTAATATCTCGTCAACGGGTAGCGCATGTACCACGGTCAGCGGCGGACGCAATTGTACGATTACCATTGTGGCGCCCGCGGGCGACGACGACTTTGTGTTCGGTCTGTATGACGCGGCGCCGGTGAACGGCGCGATTCCGTCGACGGCGCACGAATTGGGCATCGCCGGCGTCACGCAAACGATCGTCGCCGGAACAACCAACACGGTCTCGGCCGCTATCAGCGCAATCATCGCCGGCTTCAATGGAAGCACGACGAACGTGAACGAGGCGGCGGACGGGAACGCGCACACCGTTGCGCTCGTGATCTCGCCGACCGACTTCGGGGACAACGCGATTACAGCCGGGGCAGCCAACGCGCCGTATGCGAATCCAATCACCGCGACGGTCAGTGACGGCAGCAAAGGTTACACGCTGCTCTCGCTCAACGGCGGGACGCCCGCTGCAACGGTGACATTGACGAAAGCTACCGACACCGTGCAAGCGGTGTACAACGGTGGGGGCACCTCGGGCTACACCGCTACGGTGAATCTGACCGCACCACAGGTCAACGGCCAAGGCGGCGCGACGATCGAATCCCTTACGATTACGCCGATACTTTTTGTGACCAACAATTCGCCGGCATTCTACTCGTCGTCGCCGGCAACGTTGAACACCTATCCCGAAGGTCAGCATGTGCTGTTGATCGCTGAGCCGACCGCACCGGGCACGACGACGTACACCGCGATGGCGACGGGTTGCACGAATATTTTGAGTGTTGGCACGGTCGTCGGCAAAGGCACGAACGCAACCGTGCTGGTGGTCGGCGGAACGTCTCCGTCGAGCAGCGGCTGCAGCCTCGCGATCAGCGACGGGACGTTGACGTTTCCGATCGCAGTGACGAACAAGGAGCGCAGCGGTCCTTCGGGCACGCCGGTGATTAATGAATACACGACCGCGGCGCAAAATCCGCAAGGAATCGTGACGGGCGCCGATGGGAACCTGTGGTTCACCGAGCAGAATGCGCCCGCGATTAGCTCGATCAAGAGCGACGGAACCGGATACACCGCGTATCCGCTCGGCGCGGACAGTTTCGTGGCACCGTTGGGCGATGCGCTTGGGCCCGACGGCAACGTGTGGTTCGGAGACGAGAATACGAATCTGGTTGGGAAGATCACAACGTCGGGAACTCCGGCCGTTACAGCCTATTCCGATCAGACAGCCGTGGGAACCCTCACGTTTACAGCCGGGCTCGACGGAAACATCTGGTTCAGCGAGTACTGTAATCCGTCCACCTTCATCGGCAACATCGCTAGCATCAACACGACAACGGATGCCTTGAACGCCGAAATCCCGGTTCCGAACGGCGGTAACCCGCAACCGGTCGCACTCGGCCCGGATGGCAACATCTGGTACGGCGATAGTTTTAATGACGTCATCGGATATGTCTCGGGCGGAGTCGCGACTTCATACCCTACTTTGACGAATGAAATTCCGCTGTTCATGACTGCGGGCTCCGATGGTGAGGTCTGGTTTTCCGAAGACATCGCGTTCATCCAGCAGATCACGACGGCTGGAGCGATGACGCCGGCCGGGCAATATCAGATAAGCCCCACGACGCCCCTGAATTTTATCACCGCCGGTCCCGACGGCGCGCTGTGGTTTGCGGATGCCGGCAATAAGAAAATTGGCCGCATGAGCACCAACGGGACGTTTGTGGAGTATTCAGTTCCCTCGGGCGGGACTCCGCAAGGGATCACCGTCGGTCCCGATGGCAACATCTGGTTTACCGAGGACAGTGGCAAGATCGGCGTGCTGGTACTGTAGGAGATGGTCATGGCCAAAAGATTTGTGATCCTGCTCTTTGCGCTGGTCTTATGCCCGCTCGCTGCGCGCGCGATGACCCCAGATCAGATCGCCTCGGCTCCGCGGTCCTTCAACGCTCAACACGTCGAGGTGACGGGACGGGTGGCGAAGCTGCGCACCCAGCGCTTGCCGAACGGCACGTCGTACCTGCGCTTTTCCTTGTGCGCGGCGCGCTGCGTGCAGGCGATATTCTTTGGCGCATCCGCAATCACGGACGGCCAAACGATCACTGTGCACGGCACGTATTACGGCTGGAAGGATCTTGGCTCGTATACCATCCGCCATGCGATCGACGTGGATCTCGGCTCGCTCTAGCCGGCTCCCGCAGCGTAGCCGTAGTGATAACGCGATTGCAAATAGGCGATCGCAGCAACGCCCGACGGCACAAGCGTCACGCCCGCCAGAAGATGGTCGCGTAACGCGTCTGCAACCTCTTGCGGACTTTGACGCGTCGCGCCGGCGCGAACGATCGCTTCGGCTTGTTGGACGAGCGCCGTGTTGCACACGAAGAAGTGCACCCCGCGGCGCTGCAGCGTCGTAATCGACGCATCCTGGTAGAAGCCGTGAACATCGCTTGGGTCTGCAGTCGAGTTTGTGCTACGGCTCGGCGCGAAGATGTTCGTCGGCACGACGGCGCCGGTAGGATCCTTCACGCTGAAGAGCTGGCCAAGGTCATACGTGGACCACGCGGTGTCGTCGTAGAGCAATAGGTTCGACGTATTGTGCGCTACGAGGGCCACCGCAATGTTCGCCGGCGCGACGTTGAATCCGAACTGCAGCCCGTTGAGGCTGTTTTTGACCCCGCCGAGGATGCGTGGCTGGAGCTCGCCTGCGTCCCACACTTGACGGAACTCGGCATTGGTCGCAACCAGCTTGTCGAAGGCGTGGGCGTCGAATTGCGCCGCGGTCTCGACTAGGCCGATCGCCGAGCCGCCCTTGCCGGCGCACGCGGCGGTCGCGCATGCAGCGAGGGGAACGGCGGAAACGAGAAACGATTTGCGTTGCATCCACGAAGGATGCGAAGGAGGCGCCGCTTGCGCCTGCTACGCTATGGCCAGATTGCTAGATCCAGACGTCGTTCGCAGCGGTCCGATCGCTGACCGCGTTGCCCGTGTTGACGACGCCGCGCGGCTCGATGAGCATCAACTTCACTTCGTCCTCCGCATAGGGCTTGTGTTCGACGCCCTTGGGCACCACGAACATCTCACCAGCATTTACGTACACGGCGCCGTCGCGGAAATCGATCCGCAACCGGCCTTCGATCACAATAAACGTTTCATCGGTATCCTTGTGATCGTGCCAGACAAAGTCGCCCTGAAGTTTGGCGATTTTAAATTGGTAGTCGTTCATCTCCGCGACGACCTTCGGTTTCCACTGTTCGTCGAATAGTGCAAATTTCTCTTGGAAGTTGATCGCTTTACTCGTTCGTTGCCTCTCCATTCGCAGGGTGTTCTTTGCGCGATGATCGTCGGCCTACGGCCGAAGCGGCTTGGTGATCCGTGGGTCTAGTGCGAGGACAATCTTTCCACGCGCCTTGCGACGTGCCAGCTCGGTGTACGCCTCGCGCACCATCGCCAAGGGATAGATTGCAGTTAGCGGCATGATGATCTCACCCCACGCGATCATGTTCGCGACGGACGCGAGGGTTTCGCGCGAAGAAGCCGCGGCGGACCCATCGGTTCGAACGCCATATTTTTGTGCGCCGGCGAAATCAATGATCGTATTGATACGCTCGCGTGGAATCCCGAGTGTCACGGCGAGCTCGACGTAGCCGCCGCCGAAGAGGTCGATGAATGCGTCGAGACCGTTCGGGGCCGCGACGCCTAAGCGCTGCGCGAGACCGTCGCCATAAGCGACCGGTTCGACGCCGAGGGAGCTCAGAAACTGCGCATTGTCTTCGCTCGCGATGCCTATTACGCGAGCGCCGGTGCGACGCGCAAGCTGAACCGCGAGCGATCCCACACCGCCCGCCGCACCGCTGATTGCGACGACGTCGCCGGGCTTCAGCGCTACCGCCCGCACGGCCGCCACAGCGGTCGTCGCTGCGACGTGGAGACTACCCGCGCGAAACCAATCGAGCGACGGCGGCTTTCGGATGAGCTGCAATGCACTGATCGCAACGTACTCAGCCTGGGCGGAGCGCTGTTCGGACCAGCCGAGAGGCTGCCGTGTCGTCGCTTACGTGTTGCCAGTTATGCACGACGCCCCTACGCGCCCAAAGAGTGGGACTTTATACCCACGCATCGGCCAGTTAGAGTGCCCGCGCCGACTTGACCAGGGTCAACATCGCTTGTACGATGCCCAGTAAACCCGTCGGGTGCGGAGGCGAATTTCCTATGAGTTCGTTGCAACGTCGGTTAATCGTTTGCATTCCTCTACTCTTAGCACTTGTTATCACCGCGTGCTCGGGTAGCCGGAGTGTTCCCACGGGGGGTCTGGCCCCTCAAGCCAACGCTCAGACCGGCAGCGCCGTGTCCGTGTTCGGCGACTCTGAGGCGGCAGTGCTTCAGGCAGCGGCGGAAGCTAAGCTCGCCGGCAAGACGCCGCGATACGTCACCGTGACCGCTCCCTCGCGCTCCTATGTATTTTCAGTCTACGCGCAGTTGTTGCGCAGCACAAATGCACTAATCGTTCGGGCATATGGGCGCGTGTATGTTTTTCCAGCGGCGCAAACGCAGGTCTACTACAGCGCCAACCCCTCAACGAATGCATCGTCCGCCCTCCCCTTAGTCTCGGCGCCCGGGCTCGACGCTCTCGCCTCGGTGGGTATCCCGGAAAACGCCGCCACAAGGCTCATTGTGTGTCCCGACTGTGTTGCGCTCCTCATGCCTTCCAATGGCTCCGAGACGTTAGCGACCCGATGGAACGGCCAAATTGACCCTTGGCAAGCGAACCCAGACTATGTTCCTTGGCGTCCCGTGCCGAGTGGCAGTTCCGAGCCGGACTTGTCCTGTCGCGACACCAAGACGCGCGGCGCCCAACCAGATATAGTTTGCGGCCCAAACAGTAGCGGCTACTTCAGCACCGAAGAAAATAGCTTTTGCGTCGACTGCGGCGGCGGCTACGGCGGATACTCCATAAGAGTACCCAAGGCGACCTGGAATCTTACGGCGGAGAAGGTGTGCGCGCAGCAGGGCGGCAGGTGGGTGGACGTTTGGGCAGCGACGCCGCAGAATGGATTTTTCTGCTCCTATCCGTCTACTACACAAGCTCAAGCGGATTACGTGGCCTCTTGGGAAGACAACGTTCTAGTTTGCGACGTATATTTTGTGCTGCCGGCCAAGGCTCTGCCTCCCACAACAGTGATAGTTTATATGGGTCTTTCCTCCGGCGGCGTATTTACGACGACAGGCATCAGAATCGACGCTTACTCTTGTACCATTCAAACAGCGGGATAATGAAAAAATATGAAGATGATCTCACTCGTTCTGATTATTTTCGCGGCGGTCGCCCTGGGATCGGTCTACCTTGCAAAGTCAGCCCGTGCGCAGGCGCCCACGGCGCCGAGCACGGAGACAACCGGAGCGTCGCAGCCGGTGGTGTTTCGAGAGGATACCGCGCCGGGTAGCAGCGGGCCACAAGGCCGAGGTTACTCGTTTTCTCTGAACAATGTGGTCATCTCGGGGCGTGCTAGCACATTTTCCTTGGCTAGCCGTCAATACGGCGGACACACATTTACAACACTGATGATAGGTGTTAATGGCAACGAGGGGACGATCAGCCGTGGAAGGGGCGTTTCACACATCGTTCTTCCCCCGGGCGTAGCGGTGCCGGCTGGCTTCGTAGTCAACCGCTAGCCCTTGATAATGGTAGCGCCTTCACGCTTCAAGGAGCCACAAATCGCCTAGCGCATCTGGGTCGCCATGCGAGTTCGTTCCATAACCGCCGAAGAGCCACAGTCGCCCATCGCGGTCCAACCACGCGGAACTGTCGGAGCGCGGACCAGGTGAGGAGTCTCTATTGGTTTTAGCGTCGGCAGCGTTACACGGTAGGTTCAGCCACTTCTGGCTCGATAGCTCGAATTTCCAGAGGTCGTTCAAGTGCTCTCTCGGATGCGTTTGCTGACCCCCGAAAACGTAAACGTTGTCAAAACGATCCGAGAAAAGCACCGCACCCGATCGATTAGTTGGGGCGAGTCCTGAATCCAGATCCGCACCGGCCCACCATTGCTTTGCTACGCCAGTATGTTTTTCAAATGACCATAGATCCGCGAAAGCTCCCCCACTTCTGGATCGATCGAGGCCGCCGAACACCCAACAATACTTACTCGAGAGGCACTGGGAAGCATGAGTTCTTGGGTGAGGTAGGCTTTGGCGATGCGACATTACGTCGGCCTCTAAAGACCAGGAACCAGTCTCGGATGAATAACTCCAGAGATCCCCAAGAATATCTCTATCTCCCGACGAGGATTCACCGATTCCACCAAACAGCCACGAGCGATTCTCACCGTCGTTCCAAGCGACTGACCCCGACCGGATTCCGGGCGTCGATTGTGGGGTCCGTTGGGCACGCTCGTCCTCGACCCATATGTACTTTTGCGTGTCGAATAGCCATAACTCGCGAGACGGAGTGGCACCGATGGCGCCGCCATACATGAACAGCGTAGAACGTTCGACCCACGAGGCTGGGGTTAAACGCCCCGATGGCGCTCGATGCAGGGTGCCTAGTTCCGCAACGTCGCGCGACACGGGCATCCAGGTCTGCGTCGCGAGCTCAAAACACCACAGATCTGAAAGTTGTTTCTCTTCCTCAATTGACGGGCAGCCGCCAAAGAGCCAGAGTGCTTGGTTGCAGTACCAGGCAATCCCACCGAACCGCCTCCGAGGAAAGGTCTGCCCGTCGCGTGCTTCGTAGATCAACTGCCAATGCATATTTTTTCCTTCCGGCGAAGAACTGCGTCTTCGTCGATGCGCGATTCTTTGCTTCCTCCGGCCGGCGCAAATTGGGCACTCGGTTAAGAGAAGTAGAATATGGTGACGAGGTAGGCGAGATAGTTTGCTAACGCCCCACCGACAGTAAATTGCTCTAAAGGCTGCTAGAACCCGAGAAGGGCGAAGTGGAATTGATATCTATCGTGCTACTGCTTGCGGTTAGCACTCTGCAGCCGGCAACGACGCCAACGCCGCTGAAGACTATCGTTCGTGTGCACTCGAGTCCGCTGTGCTCCGCCCTTACCGGTACTATCAAATATACAATCGAGGGGCTGCAGGCAAACGATCGACTTATCGAAAGTTCGAGACCGTTGCTGCTTCAAATGGGAAAAGATTTTATCGCCTACGGCGCGCGCGGTAAAGGCCATTTTGGAGGAGCCCACGACACGAACCCAGCTCTCATCCTCGACAATGAACATCTTGCAAAACTGGCCAACGAGATAGTACACAATCTGGCGATGATTGACACAATATTGAACGATCAAACGCGGTTCCCCGCGGCAGCAACAACCGACGACGAGACTAAGGTTCTTATGATGAAGTCCGAGTTAGTCGCCGTAGCAGATCAACAACGCAAAACTCTAAACGTCTTATACGGCCTTTCAGACACCGTTTCTTTGCAAGACCTCGCGGCAAAGGGCGACGGGCTGCAAGGGTGTAATCGGCGCTATTTGGAATGACCTCTCGACTCTATCTAATGCGCAGATCGCGGCGCTGACGCCGACGCAGCTTGGGGCCATTTCCGCGTACGGTATAAATGGGCTGTTCAGCA
>JBEKBR010000025.1:0-54529 GCA_050015295.1 Candidatus Aquilonibacter sp.
GATTGGGCGTATTGAATGACCACCTCCCAAATGTCATCCGCGCTTTGGCCGCGCACCGCGACGATGGTCCCGACCAGCGTAAACGGCGACCACTCGAACAACGAGGTTTGGATAGACACCGTGTCACCGAGATCGACGGACCCGTCAAACACTAACTTCGCGACGAGCAAGACGGTGGAACTGTCCTCGACCCGAATGACGGGTTCTCCCGCTTTGACAAAGTCGCCGGGATTCTTATAGACCCCGGTCACGATGCCGGCTATCGGTGACATCAGGATGGTGTCGAGATACGCGACCTGCAATCGACAGACGTCGGCATCGATCGAGCTCAATTCGTTCGTGAACACCTGGTTGAGATTGGGCAGATTTTGGCTGGCCATGTAGGCCTTGAATTTCTGATCGATCAGGCTGATCTGCGCGCGCTCGCTTTGCGCCTGCGCTTCGATATAGGGAATCCGGTAGCCAAAATCGTCGTTTGTGGTTGTCGCCGTGCCGGAGCTGGTGCCGGCCTCCTGAATGAACGTCGGATCTGTCGAATTCCCGTTGTACCACACGAGGTTTTGCCACGTGTCCCCGTCCTTCGGTATGCCGGGAAAACCGTCACTGGTGCCGCTGGTGTAAATCTGCGCCGAGACATCGTTGGTCTTTCCAGTCGAACCGAGCGTACTCACACCGCTGCTATAGTAACCCGTTCGCTTATTGTGCTGGTAAGCGGTATTCAGGGTGTCCCACTGTGAGTCGGCTAATTGGCTCAGCGTGTTCAAGCGGTTGTATTTCGATTTTGATACACTCGAGTCGAGCGAATAGTATTCGTTCATCTTTGAAATGACGTCGGCCTGATTGCCGTATTTCGCATAGAATGCATTCTGACGCGTGTTGATCGCCTTGAGCAAGGCCATCCTTGTGCCCTCCGCCCGCAACGTCGCCAGCGCGTAGGGTTTCGTGTAGCTGAGGATAGTGGGTGCGTCGTACAACAGGCGAGACTTGTCGGTGCCACTTGTCGGGCGTGACTCGAGGGTCGTGTAAAAGCCATCGAAATCGAACGCTGTGACGGGGGCGTTCAGAGCAGCGACGGGCTGTTTGTTCGGAGCGAGGAGCGCGTCGCCGAGAATACCGTCGGTGTTGAAACACAGATACGACGCTTGCAGCGGCCGCACGCTCATGGAAATGAGTTTCGCCGGAGCGGAGGTGGGATTTCCTTTTATTCGCATGTCAGGGTCCTCACGTGAATTATCGCTACTCTTTGATGATGCAGGCTACCATTGACTCCAACGCGTCCGGACCGGGCACGCAGCTAGCAAAAACGCCCGAGATATTCTGCAGTTGGATTGAGACGCACTCGCCCGGCTGAAGTGTCCCCAAGGCGATGGGCGTCGCTGACGAGGAAGCCATCGTGCTTAACGAAATGGGTTGGCCGAAAAGGTCATTCCGAATGTGGAGCGTCAGCGGCTTGTCGAAGTTTACACCTTGGGTAATTCCAGCCGAACCCCAGAGATAGATGGGAGGCGTGTCTCCACGCACCCGTCTTTGATAACTTGGATGGGTCCAACGATCGCTCATCGCGTCAAATAACTTTTCACGCATCGACTACTCCCAAGAAAAGAAGTTTGGAAAGACGAAGTTCGTAAATGAAATGGTCATGCTGACGTCAAGCGCGCGCACGTGATGCCACCACCCGACAGGCATGAATAGCGTCTCGCCCGGCTCGACCACCACGTCGATCGCGGTGGCATTGCTAAACTTCGGATGCCGATCCAGGTCCGGGTTCTCGCAGTCGACGTCGCTAAAGACGCTGCCGTTATTGTAGACGTATTGCCACTGCGTGGCCGGTATCAGGCGGTATCTCTTGCGGCCCAAGACTTGGGCGAACAACATGTTGCTAGTCTCGAAGTGCAGCGGCGTGACGGTGCCGGCCGGGCCGAACCAAAGATAGGACCGGCGAGCGGCGGTTTCCGGGTTGAGGTATTCCGAAAAACTGGAGAAGTCTTTCAGGAGCGGTTCCGCCTCGGGTCGCTGTAGGAAACCATTTTGCGGCATCATGTAGTAATCGTTGGTGACGTCACCGCTGAAGACTCTGTCGACAAACTCCGCGAAAACGATGTCGGTGCGATGCTTTCGCGCGTTGCGCTCGTACTTCGGATCGGCATTTCGATTTGCCATGATCTCGACGATCCGCGCGCCGGCCACGGCCTTGAGGTATTCCGGCGTCCAGGCGCTGCGCGCTCTCCATCCGGTCATCAAGTTTTGTAAGATCACCGGCCGATTGGCGGCGTAGTAGCGATCGCGAAATTCGTCGCGAGAAAGATCGGCTCGCCGTTCAACGCAGTGGGCCTGCGAGTCGAGCTGCGCCATTTTGCCCAATGCGTTCAGCAGAGCGACCGCCTTGCTGCGACCACGCTCGGTGTGGACCGCGCCGCGCAGATAGGGATCCGACGCCGCTCGCTCCAGCTCTACGCTTATGAGTTCGTGGCTGTACCCGTTCTTGAGCAGCACATCGACGACTACGTCTTCCCGAGTGTGGAGCAATTTGCTACGACCGACCCACTGCTTCCAGGCATTGGGCAGACCGACGTTGCTCGTCTGCGACGCATGCGCGAGCAATTGTGACGTGCTGCCCGTGTCCGGGCTTTGAGAGGGCTGGCCATCCTCGCGTTTAAACGCAAGATATCGCCCGAGCCACGCTTCGCTGCGCTCATCCGCTTGGCGCTTGAGACGCGAGGGGGCGATAGCGAGGGACTCGGCGTCGGGTAATCCCAGCCAGCTGAGAATGGTTCGGATTGTGCCGGCGTAATCAGTGGCCAGATCCTCGTAATAGATGGTGAACGGCGCAATTCCGGCAGCTCGAAAGAAGTCACTCCAACGAGCATCGTCGCGCTCGAGAGCCATCTCCGCTCGTGCGATCGCTTCGGCGTCAAACTCAACGGCGACAGGTTCCTTCTCGCATGGTGTCGGCGCCGTTCTATTTGTCGCCCACCACTCGCGCGTGGCCAAGGCGATATGCAGCGAAATCGCCTGTCTACTCTTGTCGCGGCGTCTGAGCCAGAGGTACTTCGCGTTTGGAAAGACCGCAGACATCAATTGCGCGTCGGTCAGTCCGGGAATTTCCTCGATGGCTGCGATCTTTTTTGAGAGCTCTGCCAACTGAAAGTAGTGCAGCTTAATCCCGGAGATGCCGTTGCTCGTCGTGCTCTTGGCACTTGCGATACCGACGTAGGCGCGAAAGCTCAAATCGGTTGCGTGATCCATCCGCCACCGTGCGCGCTCCCGCTGTTCCTCCCACTGATTGAACCACTCACGGGGATTGCCGGCTAGCCCGGTTGCTGCCAGCCCTTTGCTAAGCAGCCAACTACCCGATCTTGGATTGGTGCAAATGACGTAGGTTGTGCGCGCAGACGCCCAGCGTGGTAATCGCTTCCGTGGTACAGACGGGACCCTCAAGACACTGCCACGCATTACGTAGCCTCCAACTCGCCCACTCCCGGAGCTTCTTCAGGCTACTGCGCGAGCGCGGTTCGCGCAATGGTCCAAACGGAGCTAACGCGAGAGCGATAGCGCGTGCGACGAGCGCGAGAACCTGTTAAGCCCCTCGTAATATTCTTCGAGGGGCTTTTCGGTTAGCATGAAGGCATGAAGGTCGCAATTACCGTCGCCGATCAAAACTACGAAGTAGACCTCGATGACAAAACAAAGACATGGACGTCAGCCGCGCAGGTTGAGCGGCTCGACGAGGGTGAGTTCCCGCTCGTCGTCATGTCCGGCGGCAAACGCTACGAACTGTATAGCGACCGGACGTTTGCGGAAGTCGAGCTATAGACCACCGGGGTTTGTAATTAATGAGCCACCCGCGACCGGGATTGAAACACTACCGTTTTCCGAGAGCGCCCGGCCGCGATTTTCTCGTTCGCGGTCATACTATCGCCGCCACGACGCGTCGATTGTGTTCTGCATCCGCGGCAAACCGCGCTTTGGTACGTTTTTCTCGAATATCTTCACCCATGGCGCAAGGGTAGCGGAGGTGAAGGGGGTCCGGTATAGTGGAAAGCCCGGTTTTCGGAGATGCCGGCGTTTGGCCGAGGTCTATAGCGGCTGTTCCTCGATCGCATCGACGCGATCGGGATAGAACGCCAGGTAATCTTTGAGCTGCGCGACGGCGCCGTACGGCGCTTCATACGTCCAAATGGCATTCGTGCTGCGCTCGCCGCCGCTCGGGATGCTGTAGTACGACGCCTCACCTTTGTACGGACAATAGCTGTCGTGATCGGTCCGCACCAGCAACGACATGTCGGCGTCCTCACGCGGAACGTACTGCACCGCCGGGTAGTCACTCTCGCGCAGCGTCAGCGCCGCTCGCGTGTCGGCGACGACGCGTCCGCCAACGATGACCCGTACGCGTGACGAGCTTGGCTCGATCGTGATCGGATGTTCGGCACTGGGAATCTTCATGGTTTTCATAGCGCGGTTTTGCCTCCGTTGACGTCGATGATTTGCCCGGTAATGAACGATGCTTTATCGGATGCGAGGTAAACAATCGCGTCAGCGATCTCCTCGGGCTTGCCCGCGCGTCTGAACGGGATGCCGGCGATGAATGCGGCCTTGCGTTCCGGACTGCCGGTGAAACGCGTGAGCATCTCGGTATCGACCGGTCCCGGCGCAATGGCGTTGACGCGCACGCCGAACGGTGCCGCTTCAAGCGCCGCCGCCTTGGTGAGCCCTTCAACGGCGTGTTTGCTGGCAACGTAGACCGACGCGCCGGCTCCGCCACGATGCCCCAATGTCGACGAGAGATTGATGATACTTCCCGATCCCTGCGGCTGCATCACCCGCAACTCGTGTTTGAGGCTGAACAGCGTGCCTAGCACATTCGCATTGAACGTCGCGGTATAGTTTTCGATCGTTTGGTCAACGATCGGGCCGGTCTTGCCTTCGCTCCCGGCGCTGTTGACGGCAACATCGAGTCGACCGAAGCGCGCCACGACGGCATCGATGCATGCGCGCACGTCATCCTCACTGCTCACATCAGCACGAAAGAACTCCGCCTCCGCGCCGAGCTTGCGCAGTTCGGCGACAAGCGCGTTACCGGCATCGTCGCGCCTTCCGGAGACGGCGACGCGAGCGCCTTCACGCGCAAAAGCAAGGGCGGTTGCGCGGCCGATGCCGGCGAGCGCACCGGTGATGAGGACAACTGGTGATGCCATACCGTCCTGAAACAGCGAAAAGCCGCTCTTGGCTGCGGCGGCTTTGATCGACTTCTCGCGTATCCTTGTTGAGTGTGGAGTCGTTTAGGCTACGCGGGGGTATGTGCTGCGCTTGGGACGCTCGCCGGAGCATCGCTCTTCTTCGCCTGGATCGTGGCCAGCGACTGTGGCAACGCGAGCCTGCAGTTGACGCTTTTCTGGATGATCATTCTGTACCCGATTACATTTGGGGTTGCAGCGGCCTCCGGTATCATCGGCTGGTTCACGCTGCGGAAAGGCGCCCTGGTCTTTGCAGCGCTGTTTGCGCTCTCGTTGGCCGGCGCGGGTCTTGCCGCGGTCGTTCCCCATCACAACCTGTCGTACAAGATGCAATGCGCAGTTGGGATGTAGATGAAGCAGCATCTAGGCCAGCGCGATACAGTCGATCTCGATATCGAAATCCAGCGGCCAGTCACCGACGGGAACAAACGTTCGGGCGGGCGGATCGGCCGGAAAGAAGCGAGCGTAGGCTTCGTTGATAGCGCGATAGTGGTCGCCACTCGCGTAGATTCGGACCATGCAGACCTTGGCCAGCGACGAACCCGCGGTCTCGAGGACGTGCTGGAGATTTTTCAGACAGCGCTCGGTCTGGGCGGCGATGCTATCCCGGACGAAGGTCCCGAGCGCGGGGTCGATCGGGGGCGTTCCGGAGACGAAGATCATCCCGTTAGCCCGTATCGCGGCCGAGATCGGGACTCCGCGAGCACGGCTGACCTCGGAGATGCCGGGAACCTCGATGACCTCCCGTTGCATTGGCCCGTCCTTTCTGGTATAAAGCTACAACACCATGTCGGTATTTCAGGCCCACGTTCATCACCACCATCATCACGGACTCGCGAGTCGCGTGCGATGACTGTTTGACGTAAGCCTGACGAACAAGAGTTTCAGGAAGAGGTCGCGGTCCGCCCGCGGCCTCTTCTTTTTCTTTTGTGCTGACCCTGAAAGGATGCTCCGTGGAAACCCAAATCATCGCCCCGTCGGCAGTCGTGCTGATCCCGAAGAATCGCGGCCTGGCCACGATGGCCGAGTACGCGCTTCGCACGTGCCTGCCGCGCGGAGCATTCGAACGAAGCTTTGTACGCGGCGAAGATGTGCCGCTGCTGGCAAGCGAAGTTGCGCGCAGCGGACGTCCAGTGGTCGCGCTGACCGGCGAAGATCTGCTCGAGGAATGGCTCGCCGGCGGACGCGAGCTGGACCGTCGCCTCACGCGCAGCGCGATCCCGTGGAACGATCCGCAGGCGCGCTATGGGAAACCGGCGCTGTGCTTGATTGGTCCGCGCGGCGTTGCGCTTCCGCAGAGCGGTGAGCTACGCGTGGCGGTCTGTGCAAAATACGAGAACGTCGCTCGGCGCTTTCTGCAAACGCTCGAACGCCCCGAGTTACGCATCGAGCCGGTCGCGATCGCGGGCACCGTCGAAGCCGCAATCCTCCACAATATCGCCGATTTTATGATCGACGTCGTCGTCTCGGGGAAAACCATCGACGAGCTAGAGCTCGAGGTGCAATCGATCGTCATGAAGAGCGACCTCGCACTGTTGGAGTACAGCCAATGAGCGTGCGACTGCGACCGGCCATCGAGGTCGTGGCCGAGTACGATCCGCGCGACCTTTCCGATGATGGCATCACGATTCGGCTGCATCGCAATGAAGGCGCGCTTCCGCCGCCCGATTTCGTGGTCGATGCGATCCGTGCTATCGACGCTGAAACACTGCGCACCTATCCCACTGCGCTGCAGCGCGAAGTAAACGCGCGCCTTGCCGCGCGTTTTTCCCGCGAAGCAACCAACGTCGTCGTCGCCAACGGGGCCGACGAAATTCTCGCCGCCTGCGCGCGCATCACGCTCGATCCCGGCGACGTCGCGCTCACACTCACTCCCACGTTCGGCATGTACGCGCGCGTCATCGGCCTAGCCGGCGCAACCCTACGACGCGTTCCGTACACCACGCGCTGGCGCTTCGAGCCGCTCGAGCTGATCGAGGCAGCCGACGAGCGCACGCGCCTGGTGATTCTCGGCCACCCCAACAACCCGACGACCGATCTGTTGCGTTTCGGCGATTTAACGGCAGTCGCGCGCGCGTTGCCCGACGCGCTGATCGTCGTCGATGAGGTCTACTTGGCCTTTTCGGATCGCTCGCTCGCGCGCGATGCTGCCGCGTTAGAGAACGTCGTCATCGTCGGTTCGTTTTCGAAGTGTGCCTCGCTGGCCGGCGCGCGCTTGGGCTACGCGCTTGCGAGCGCGCCGGTTGCCTCCGCGTTGCGGCGATCGCTCGGGCCGTATCCTACCGGAGCGCTGAGCCTGGTCGCCGCGCAAGCCTACCTGCGCGATCCGTCGCGCACGCGCGGCTTCGAAACGCAGCTTGAAGCGCAGGTCACTCGCAGCCTCGATGCATTTGAAAGCGCCTTTGCGCCCTTCGCGCGCGAAATCTGGCGTGGACCGGCGAACTTCTTACTCGTCGACTGCGGCGCCGGCGCGCGACCGATCGCGGAAGCGCTTCTGGCGCGTGGCATCGCCGTGCGCACCTTCGATGACCCGATGCTCGCCGGCATGGTGCGCATCTCGGCCACCAACGATGCCGACACGAGCACCGTGGTCGCCGCGCTGCGCACAATCGCAAGCGAGGTCACGAGCTATGCGTAGCGCGACGCGCCTCCGTCAAACCACCGAGACCAGCGTGCGCGTCGCCCTCACGCTCGACGGCGAGCCCAAGGCGCGCATCGAGACCGGCATCGTTATGCTCGATCATCTGCTTGGGCAATTCGCCTTTCACGCGCGCGCCGGACTCGAGATCGAAGCGCGTTCGCTCGACGCGATCCGCCATCACGTGATCGAAGACGTGGCCATCGTGCTGGGCGGCGTGCTCGACGAAGCGCTTGGGGATCGTTCGAAGATTGCGCGCTACGGCGAGGTCACGCTGCCGATGGATGACGCCTTGGTTCGCGTCGCCCTCGATCTCGGCGGACGCATCTACGCGCGCACTGCGCTCGATGTGCGCGTCGAGCGAATCGAAGATCTTGAAACCGTGATGATCCCGCACGTCATCGGCAGCTTTGCGGCCAATGCGCGCGCGACGATCCACGTCGATCGCCTCGCCGGCGACGACCCGCACCATGTCGTCGAAGCCGCGTTCAAGGCGCTGGGCCGCGCGTGCGCGCGGGCGTGGTCGCTCGATCCGCGCTTCGATGGCGTCGCCTCGACCAAGGGCGTGATGGCATGAACAACATGGTGGGGATCGTTGCGCTGGGGGCTGCCAACCGGCGCAGCATCGAAGCCGCGCTTCGACGCGCCGGTGCGGCTACGCGCTTCATCGAGAAGCCCAGCGAGGTCGGCACCTGCGACGCGCTGGTGCTACCGGGCGTCGCGAACTTCGGTTATGTCGCGCAAGAACTCGATCGCACCCAGCTTCGCCCGGCGCTGATCGAGGCCATCCGCTTTGGCATTCCGTTGCTGGGTATTTGCGTCGGCTTTCAGCTCCTCTTCGAAGGTAGCGATGAGGCCCCGCGCGCGCGGGGCCTTGGCATTTTTAGCGGTACCGTGCGCCGCCTGCGCACGCCGCGCGTTCCCCACATGGGGTGGAATCTGGTCGAACCGCGCGAGACGGCGGCGCTTTCACGCGGGTGGGCGTACTTCGCCAATGCATTCGCGCCCGACGCCTCGGTGCGCGACGCCGTCGCCATCACGAATGACGGTGAAGACACCTTTGCCAGCGCCGCCGCACGCGGTAACGTGCTCGGCGTGCAGTTTCATCCGGAGCGCAGCGGTGTCTACGGCGCTGCGCTGATCGCTGCATTCGTACAGTCGGCAGCCGTCACATATGCTCGCTAAGCGCATCATCGCCTGCCTCGACGTGCGCGATGGGCGCGTCGTGAAAGGGCGACAGTTCGTCGAGCTCCGCGACGCCGGCGATCCCGTGCGTTGCGCGCTACGATACCGCGACGAGGGCATCGACGAGATCGTGGTGCTCGACGTATCGGCAACGCTCGAATCGCGTCTGGCAAATCGGCGAACCATCGAAGCCATTGCCGCTTCGCTCGATGTGCCGCTTACCGTCGGCGGCGGCGTACGCGTAATCGACGATGTCGCGCGTTTGCTCGATGCCGGAGCCGACAAGGTCGCAATCAACAGTGCCGCGCTGGATCGCCCCGAGCTGCTCAGCGAAGCTGCGGCGCGCTTCGGCTCGCAATGCGTTGTCATCTCCATCGATGCGCGGCGCGCGGGCGACGGCTACGCGATCGCAACCCATAGCGCAAGCCGCGCGGTCGAACGCGATCCGGTCACGTGGGCGCGCGAAGCAGCGGAACGCGGCGCCGGCGAAGTGCTGCTCACCTCGATCGATCGAGACGGCGGCCGCGCGGGCTTTGACCTCGAGTTGGTGCGCGCGGTGCGCGACGCCGTCGGCATTCCGGTGGTCGCGTCGGGCGGTGCATCCACGCCGCAAAGTTTCGCTGACGTGCTGCTCGCGGGAGCCGATGCCGCGCTCGGTGCCTCGATCTTTCACGACGGCGATGCAACCGGACGCGATGTCAAGGCCGCCTGTAGCGCGAGCGGCATCGTGGTGCGTCCGTGATCGTCGCCAGCATCGACTTGCGCGGCGGCAAGGCCGTGCAACTGCAACAGGGACGGGATCAGGTACTCGAGCGCGACGACGTCGTCGATCTGGCCACCCGCTTCGGCCGGCTCGGCGAGATCGCGGTGATCGATCTCGACGCCGCGTTCGGCGAAGGCGACAACACCGAGTTGATTCTGCAGCTCTGCCGGCTTGCACACTGTCGCGTTGGCGGTGGCATTCGCGACGTCGATCGGGCGAAGCGCTACCTGCGCGGCGGCGCCGCATCGGTCATCATCGGCACTGCGGCAAGTGAAGACTTTCTGTCGCGGCTTCCGCGCGAGCGCGTGCTGGTCGCGCTCGATACGCGCAACGGCCAGGTGGCCGTCGACGGCTGGCGCAGCACGACCGGTGAGAGTCCGTTCGATCGCGCACAGCGCCTACAGAACTATTGCGCCGGCTTTCTCTATACCGATATCGAGCGCGAAGGTTTGCTCGGCGGCATCGATCTCGAAAGAGCGGCGCAGCTACGCGACAGACTTGACGGCTCACTGACCTTTGCCGGCGGCGTAACCGCGATCGATGAAATCGTGGCGCTCGATCGCCTCGACATCGACGCGCAAGTCGGCATGGCGCTGTACACCGGCAGCATCGATCCGGTCGACGCGTTCGTCGCCACGATCGACTTTGCGCGCGGCGATGGGCTCGTGCCGACGATCGTGTGCGACGCCGGTGACCGCAGCGTCCGCATGCTCGCGTACTCGAACGCCGCGTCGCTGGCCATCGCGCTGCGTGAAGGTATCGGCGCCTACTGGAGCCGGCGCCGCGCTCAGCTCTGGCGCAAAGGCGAGACATCGGGGGCGACGCAACGCCTAGTGCGCGTCGAAGTCGATTGCGACCGCGACGCATTGACGTTCTTCGTCGATCAGTCCGGTCCGACGTGCCATACCGGCGCCGAACGCTGTTTCGGTGCGCCGGCGTTTTCGTGGAGCACGCTTCTGCAGCGCATCGAACGCCGCGCCAGCAGCGGCGACGAACGCTCGTACACGCGCAAGCTCATAGCCGACCCGTCGCTCTTACGCGCTAAGCTGTTAGAAGAAGCCGAAGAGGTTGCCGATGCGGTCACACACGACGAGGTTGCCTGGGAGTGCGCCGATCTCTTGTACTTTCTCTCGGTGCGAATGCAGCAAGCCGGCATCCGCATCGACGACGTGATGGCGCAACTCGCCGCGCGGGCGCTATGATCGAACGTTCCCCCGACGACGCGCTGATGCGCGCGCCATCGGTCGACCTCGACGTGCGCCCGATTCTCGATGCCGTGCGGGCGCACGGGGACGCTGCGCTGCACGACTACGCGCAGCGCTTCGGCGATCCGCCGCCGCGCGAAATCCCGCCGGCCGAAATCGCCGCAGCCTATGACGCGACCAAAGCCGCGCTCCGCAACGCGCTTGCCGGTGCCGCCGAGCGCATCGAACGCTTCGCGCGCGCGCAGCGGGACGCGATCGCCAACGTCACGATTCGCGAAGGAAATCTGGAACTCGGCCATCACGTCGTGCCCGTCGGGCGCGCCGGAATCTACGTTCCGGCCGGGCGCCATCCGCTGCCGTCATCGCTGCTGATGGGTTCGATTCCCGCGCGCGTCGCGGGGGTGCGCGAACGCATCGTGTGCACGCCGCGCGCTGGCCACGCGGTCTTGGCGGCTGCCTACGTCGCGGGCGTCGAGCGCGTCTTCGAGATCGGCGGCGCACAGGCGATCGCGGCGCTTGCCTTCGGCACGCAGAGCGTGCCGCGCGTCGATCTGATCGTCGGGCCCGGAAATGCCTACGTGACCGCGGCAAAGCGCGCGGTATTTGGGACCTGCGGCATCGATGCACTCGCCGGACCGTCGGAGATTGCGATTGTTGCATCGAGCGATGCCGATGCGGATCTCGTTGCCGCCGACCTCTTGGCGCAGGCCGAGCACGACGACGATGCGCGCGCGTTGCTGATCACCGACGATCGCGCCTTCGCGCGGTTGGTCGAGGAGCGTGTCGACGCCCGGCTTGCCACGCTTGAAACCGCTGCGACCGCGCGCCGTTCGCTCGATCGACGAGGTGGCTTCCTGGTGCTTGCACTCGATGATGCGCCGGCATTTTGCGATCGGCTTGCACCCGAGCATCTGTCGCTGCAGGGTCCCAAGGCCGAGGCGCTCGCGCCGCAGTGCAAGGCGTACGGGACGCTCTTCATCGGCGAAAGTGCGGCCGAAGTCTTTGGCGACTACGGCAGCGGCCCCAATCACGTGCTACCAACCAACGGGACCGCGCGCTTTTCTTCCGGCCTCTCGGTCATGAACTTCCTCACGTTGCGAACCTACGAACGGTCGCTCGGGAAAAGCGATCGCCGCATCGCGAACGATGCGGCGATATTGGCTCAGGCCGAGGGCCTTACGGCTCACCGCGAGGCAGCGTTAGCGCGGATGTCCTGACGGATGCGGAGCCGGATGCGCGGGCGCAGCTGGCGCGGCGTGCGCCGGTGCGGGATGCGCGGCGGGCGCCGGATGTGCGGCAGGCGCCGGGTGGTAGGCCGCCGGTGCACGCGGTGCCGGCGCAGCGTGAACTGGAGCAGCATGCACTGGAGCCGCATGTTGGACCGGCGCTGCATGTGCAGGCGCGGCGTGTTGTACCGGTGCGGCATGCGCCGGAGCAGCGTGTGCTGCCGGAGCGGCGTGTGCCGGTGCGGCATGTGCTGCCGGTGCGGCGTGAGCCGGAGCAGCATGAGCGGCCGGAGCAGCGTGTGCCGGAGCAGCATGTGCGGCCGGAGCGGCATGCGCCGGAGCAGCATGTGCCGCAGCGGCATGCGCCGGAGCAGCATGTGCCGCAGCGGCATGCGCCGGAGCAGCATGTGCGGCCGCGGCATGCGCAGCCGGCGGTGCGTGCGAGGCGCTGAACGGACGCGAAACCGCTGCTGCGGACGACGCTATTTTTCCGTGGTTGGTGTTATAGCGGTACGTCGGATCGCTCTTGGCGTAGTTCGCGTGTTGCGTTTGCGCCGCGGTCATGCCCGCACGCCGTTCGCTATACGCTCGCTGCTGAGTCGCCGTTGCACGTGCGTTAACACCATGCGGGCCACCGTTGTAGGCAACGCCACCGTTCCAGCTATGGTACTGACTGCGATTAGCGTACGTGTAATTGCGGTAGTTGCCGGCGTTGGTCACCGCGGTGTTGTAGTAGAAGTTGTTGCCCTGCCAACGCCCACCGTAGTAGCCGTTGCCGTAATAACCGTAGCCGTAGTTGATGCCGCCGTAGAAGCCGATGGTCGGCCCCCAGTAACCGGCGTTCCAGCCGTACATGCCGTTGTTGTAGCCCCAGTAACCGGGCGTCCAGTAGAGCCCGACCGAGGGCGCTTGCACCCAGGTCCCGGGCACCCAATAGTAACCGTCGACCGGATCATAGGCCCAATAGCCGGGCTGCCAAATCCAGTTTGGCCCGGGGGGCGCGGGCTGCGCGTAATACGGAATCGCCGGCGGACCGATTCCTACGGAAATGCCGACGCCGACCGAAACCTGCGCGCTCGCCGGTGCGGGGGTGGTTCCAATAAACAGCGCGCAGGCCACCGCCAGCGTGCCGAGGATCAAGATGAAGCGATTCATGCTGCTAGCTTGCCCGCACTCAGGGCATCCCCAAACTTAGGAAACGGTTATTTCTCGCCCTCGTAGAAGCAGCGGGCGCACATCGGCCGGTACTCGACGTCCCCCTCGATTGCAACCTGGGCGCCAGCAAACAAGCGCTCCCCATCTACGAAGCGCGGATTCATCGTGGCTTTGCGGCCACACGAACAAATATTCTTGAGCTCCTCGACGCTGTCGGCTAGCGTCAGCAAATACGCGGAGCCAGGGAACGGTTCGCCTAAAAAATCGCTGCGAATTCCGTAGCAGATGACCGGTATTCCGAGGAGATGCGCGCCGCGGTGTAATTGACGTACCTGTTGCGGACTCAGAAACTGCGCTTCGTCCACGAGCACGCACGAGACGTCGCGCATCTCCGACATCGCCCCGAAAAAATCGAAGTCGGCGTCAAAGGTCAGCGCATCGCGTTGCGGGCCGATACGCGACTTGATGATGCCCTTGCCGAAGCGATGATCGACCGCCGACGTAAAGAGCACAACCCGTCGGCCGTTTTCCTGATAATTGTGTGCAACCTGAATCAACGCGGTGGATTTCCCCGCATTCATCGCCGAGTAGCGAAAGTAGAGTTTCGCCAACTAACGCACGGCCTCGAACGCTGCTAACGCGCGGTCCATCTCGCCCTTCGTCAGTGCAGCGGAAAGCTGGGTGCGAATACGCGCCGTCCCTTCCGCCACCACTGGAAAACCGAAGCCGGTCACGAACACGCCACGCTGCAGGAGCTTATCACTCAGCGCGATCGCCTTGGCGGTTTCACCGATGATGATCGGCACGATCGCGCTTGGACCGTCGAGCGGCTTGAAACCCAGCTTCGCCAGGCCAGCGCGGAAGTATGCGACGTTCTCGCGGAGCTGCTCGACCAGCTCGGGATGCGTATCCAGACAGTCGATCGCCGCGAGCGAACTGCATGCCACCGTAGCCGGCAACGCATTGGAAAACAATTGTGGGCGGGAACGTTGAATCAGGATATCGATGAGCGCGTTGCTGCCCGCAACGAAACCGCCGGCTGCGCCGCCGAGCGCTTTGCCAAGCGTGCCGGTGATGATGTCTACCTGACCGGTAAGTCCAAAATGCTCGATCGTCCCGCGGCCGGTCTTGCCCATCACACCGGTGCCGTGCGAATCGTCGACCACGCTCACCGCGCCGTATTTCTTACAGAGCGCCACGATCTCGGGGAGCTTCGCAAGCGACCCTTCCATCGAAAACACGCCGTCGGTGACGACGAGAATGGGCGCGCAGCCTTGGGCGTCCTTGAGTTTGGCTTCAAGATCGGCCATGTCGCTATGTTTGTACACGGCGCGCTTGGCTTTGCTCGCCAGCCGCACGCCGTCGATGATCGAGGCATGGTTGAGCTCATCGGAGATGATCGCCGAACCCTCGCCGCACACCGTGGCGAACAAACCGGTGTTGGCGTTCCAGCACGAGACGTATGTCAACGATGCTTGGGTGCCGAGAAACGCCGCGATCCGTTGCTCGAGCGTCCGGTGAATGTCGAAGGTTCCGCAAATAAAACGCACCGACGCCGTACCCGCGCCATATTTGCGAAGCCCTTCGATCCCGGCCTCGATCACTTCCGGCCGATCGGACAGGCCGAGATAGTTGTTGCTCGAGAGCACGATCACGTCGCCAGCTTCTTCCATGTGCACTTCGGGCGCCATCGGCGTGGTCAAATGCCGGAGGTGTTTGTAGGTGCCCGCCGCTTTGAGCGCATCGAGCTCACCCTGCAGTTGCGTATCAAACGCTGAATTCACTTTGCAATGTCCCCTTTGAGATCGAGCACGATCTTCGCCGCCTCACCGCTACGCATGAGTTCAAAGGCGCGATCGAACTCACGAAACGGCAGCACGTGCGTGATGATCGGCCGCAGATCGATGCGGCCACTCTTGACCAGCGCTTGCGTCTGATACCAGGTCTCGAACATCGTGCGTCCGTTGATCCCGAGCACGGTGAGCCCTTTGAAGATGATGCGCTCCGCAAGATTGAGATTGACGCTGTCACTGGGGATCCCAAGCAGCGCCGCGGTTCCACCGTTCCGCACCATCTGCAAGCCAAGATCGATCGCACTCCCGCTGCCCGACATCTCGAGCAACACCTCGACCCCGTCGCCGTTTGTGCGCCGCTTGATCTCGTCGACCAAACCCGGCGCGCGAGCATCGAACGTTTCGTCGGCGCCGAGGCGCTTTGCCAGCTCGAGCTTGGACGGATTGACGTCGATCGCGTAGACCGACGCCGCGCCGGCGGCGCGCGCGACCGGAATGGCCATGAGCCCGATCGAGCCGACGCCGGTAATCACCACGCTCTTGGTACTCACGCCGGCAGCCATCACCGTGTGCACCGCGTTGCCGAGCGGATCGAACACCGCGGCAAATTCATCCGGGATCGCCGGGTCGAGCTTCCAGACGTTGTATTCGGGTATCGCGATGAATTCGGCGAACGCACCGTCGCAATCGACGCCGATGATCTTCACGTGTTCGCAGATGTGCGCTTTGCCGGTGCGGCAGAGCACGCAGGTCAAGTCGGCAATGTGTCCCTCGGCGGAAACGCGGTCGCCCGGCTTTACCGCGCGCACCGCATCGCCGACAGCTTCGACCGTGCCCATGAACTCGTGTCCGATCACCACCGGTGGATGCACGCGGTCCTGTGCCCAGTGATCCCATGAATAGATGTGGTGATCGGTGCCGCAAACGCCGGCCTTTTCGACGCGGATGAGTACGTCCGTGGCGCCGATCGTGGGAATGGGAACGTCGGTCAGCGTGAACCCCGGCTCGGGCCGCAGTTTCGCCAGCGCTTTCATCGTGGATGCCATGTCGGCCCCACATATTCAAAACAAACGGGGCTCGCGCCTTGCGCGAGCCCCGTTTGGCTTGGCTCAACCGAGAGCGTTAAAAGTCGTACTCGGCTTGGAAGCGCGAGTACTTGAATAGACCGGCGAGCTGCTCTCCCGGAGGAGCGAAGTTCGTCGCCGAACGGCTGAACACGCGGACGCGCAGCGAGAAGCCCTTGTAGAGTCCCGTCTTCGGTACTTTGTTGAAGAAGTACTGAGTATCGAAGTCGGTGCTATTGGTTGACGTTGCGTAGCCGGGGTTCGTGTAGTCGTACCACTCCTGCGCGACGGTCGCGACGAACTGCTTGTCGTCCGACGTGAACGTTGCGCCGACTTTGAACGAGCTACCGGGGCTACGACGATCGACCATTCCCTGCGTACCGCCAGTCGTGAACAGCGGATCCGCTGCATACGAATCGGTATATGGGCTGGCGATACCGCCGTAGTAGACGTTGGCGCGACCACCGCCCAGATTGGTGCATTGCGCCGTGCCGGCACTGCCGCCCGGCAGAAAGTACGGGAACGTCGCTTCCTTATACGAGCTGGTCGGTGCGATCTGGTGAGTATTCGTATTACACGTATAGCCGGCCGGCAACGTGATCGTATCGGTGCGAACCGGAATCGTATCGAAACCGGCCGCGACGAGCACGTTGCTCAGTGGATAAAAGCCGGCTTGGATGCCGAAGACCGTCGCATCGATCTTGCCGAGCAGATCGCTCGACGTTGACTGCTCGTCGCCCGCCTGAATTGCTACGTATGGCTTGAGCTTGCTCGTTCCGATCGGCAGCTTTGCATCGAGCCACCAGAGGTTCGAGATATCGTTGAAGCCGTAGTAGTAGAGGTTGGCCGTTAACGGCAGTGACGCCGGGCCGACGTAGCCAAGACGGCCGTAGATGAAGCCGCTGTTGTTGAGCGGCGTCTCCGTTGGATCGTACACCGTGGTCGGCAGCGCATTCGCGCCGGAGTAAGTGTAACCGCCTGGGTTCACGACCGTGAGCAGCGTACCGTGATCGAAATCGGAGCACGTACGGCACTCCCACTGCCAGTAGTCGGCAGCTTCGATCGTCCAGTTCGGCGTGAGCTTGTATGAGAGATCGGCGCCCTGGAACGCAATCGGTTTCAGGCGTGAGTCGGCCGCGGTTGCCCACGGCGTGGTGATCACTTGATTGCCGCCCTTGAAATAAAGTCCATTGGCGTTGTACGCAGCGTAGGCTTCGTACAGCGTGCTCATCTCGTACTCGGGCAGGGTCGTGTCGGGATTGAGACCCGGCGGAACGCTCTTCGTTCCGCACGGTCCCGGCAATGCCGAGCTGGCCAAAGCCGGATTCGAACAGCCGTTCAACGGATTCGCGTACAAATACGAACCGCCGACGCTGAAGCCCGAGTTCTCGAAAGCATATGCCGCCGAGAGGCTGATCGAGTTGTTTTCCGATTGCTGGTTGGCTTTACCGGCAGGGCCGCTGGGCACACCATAGCCGCTATATGCGTTTTGACGGTAGAAGTCGTAAGCGCGGACCGTTCCATGGTAAGTGAATGGTTTAGGCGAAGGCGTTGCCGTCGGCGACGCCTGAGCCACGAACTTTGGCGCTGGTGTTGCCGTTGTTTCCGCCAGCGCAAAACTCGTTGCTGCCAAAACCATCACCGCCACGCTCAAACCGACGCGCGCGAGTTTGGTTAACACGTAAAAAGTACTCCCTATCAAAAGAGTGTTCCGGGGGTAACGGCCCCATGCTACCTGGGCAAAATTAAGGCCCATTTAACATGGGCTTAAGCGCCTGGGCGGTTTCCGTACGAACAGATTAGCCGTAGCGGCCGGTGATGTAATCCTCGGTGCGCTTATCGCGCGGTTTTGTGAAGATCGTCGACGTCGCTTCGGATTCGATGAGTTCACCCATCAGGAAGAACGTTGTGAAGTCGCTGATGCGCGCTGCCTGTTGCATTGAGTGCGTGACGATGATGACGGTGTATTCCTTCTTGAGCTCATCGATGAGGTCTTCGATCTTGCTCGTTGCGATCGGGTCGAGCGCGGATGCCGGCTCGTCCATCAAGATCACTTCCGGATCGACGGCGAGGCAACGCGCAATGCAGAGGCGTTGCTGTTGACCCCCCGAGAGCTCGAGCGCTGAACGATCCAGTCGGTCCTTGACCTCGTCCCACAGCGCCGCGCCGCGTAAGCCTTTCTCGCAAATGTCCATCAGCGTCTTGCGATTGCGTTCGCCGTGAATCTTCGGACCGTAGACGACATTTTCGAAAATGGTCTTCGGGAAGGGGTTCGGCCGCTGAAACACCATGCCGATGCGGTGCCGAACCGTCACTGGGTCGATGTTGCTGGCGTAGATATCCTCGCCGTCGAGCAGCACGTGGCCGTCGACACGCGCGTCCGGTGTGAGATCGTGCATGCGGTTGAGCGCGCGAAGGAACGTCGACTTCCCGCAACCCGAGGGCCCGATCAGCGCCATCACGCAGTGCTCCGGAACGCTGAGGTTCGCGTCCTTGATCGCATGGAAATTCCCGTAGTAAACGTCGACGTCGCGGGTTTCAAGCTTGGTGGAAGCCGGAGCGCTCGTCAGATCCGGATTTGTGGCGATCATGCGCGTTGTATGTTCGTCCAGGCTGCTATGCGACACTCCTTAACTACTGATTAAGGCGCATTAAGATAAACGCCCTCGGCGCAGGGCGCCGCGGGCGTAACATCGGGGAAGGCGTCAGCGTACCACTCTCGCACGTCCTGCAGCGTAAGGCTGCGGCAGTACTCGTCGAGAAACGCCAGGACTTGGCGGCGCATCGTACGCTCGTCAACCTCAGGAGACTTCGAACGCGACATCCTTCTACGGTAGGGCATGCAGATTAGGCGCCCCTTATCGCGTCTTTAAGAACGAGGACCGACACGCATGATCGGCAGCCGCACGGTGAATAGCGTTCCGCTCCCCATCATCGACTCGGTGGCCACCGTTCCGCCGTGGGCGTCGATAATGCCCTTGACGATCGCTAGGCCGAGCCCCGCTCCGCCGCTTTCGCGTGTGCGCGAGCGATCGACGACATAGAAGCGTTCGAAGATGTGCGGGATATCACGATAGGGGATGCCGACCCCGGTGTCGCGCACGCGCATGATCGCATCATTGCCGTTGGCATCGAGCTCGACGGTCACGTGGCCGCCCGATGGCGTGTGCCGGATCGCGTTGTCGATCAGGTTGACGAAGACTTGCGAGAGCCGGTCCGGGTCGGCCTCAACCGAAACCGGGCGCATTGCACGCAACTCGAGGCGTACGCCCTTGTTCACCGCCTGCGGTTCGAACGAGGCCACGATCGGATGCGCGACCACCTCGAGATCGATCTGGCGCAGATTCAAACGCAGCTGGCCCGATTCCGCACGCGCTTGCTCGAGCAGTTGATGCACGAGCGACGCAAGGCGATCGACTTGGGCCAACACTTGAGGTAGAAACAGATCGGCGGCTTCGTCGTCGGGCGACTCGACAACCGTTTCCAGCATCAACTTGATCGACGAAAGCGGCGTCCGAAGTTCGTGCGAGATGTTAGTCAGAAACTCGCGGCTTGAGCGCAGCAGTCGCGCGACGTCGGTTTGATCGTCGGCGAAGACCGCAACGCCGCCGCTGTCGCCTTCTCCGATCGGATAGATCGATACCCCGTAGGTGCGGCGCTGCGTGGCGCTCGCGACCGTAATCGGCGCCACCGACGCTTCGCCGATTAGCGCCTCGTCGATGCGCCGTTCCAGCTCGACGTTGGGAATCGAGGTAATGACATGCGATCCGATTGCGCGGCCCGGATCGAAGTCGAAGATCGTTCCCGCTGCGGGATTGGCAAAACGGATGCGTGCGTGGCGATCGACGAACACGACGCCGAGCGGAAGCGCGTCCACCAGTCGCGCGAAGTCTGCTTGGATTTGCGAGTGTGCTTCAGGCGCCGGCTCGCTTGGAACCGGCTCCGGTGCACGGCGTGTACGCGCCAAAGCGAAGCCAATCAGCGTCCCGATGATGAGCGCTGCTGCGACCAGCAGAACGACGCTGATCATGGTCTCTACGATTTGAACATGTAGCCGCGCGAACGCACCGTAATGATGTGGCGCGGGTTACGCGAGTCTTCTTCGATCTTCTCGCGCAGCCAGCGAATGTGCACGCTGACCGTTTGCTGCTCGCCTTCAAAGTCGTAGCCCCAGACCTTGTCAAGCAGCGTTTGGCGAGTCACCACCCGCCCGTTATTTTCCATCAAGACGCGCAGCAGCGCGAATTCCTTGGGCGCGAGCGCGACATCTTTGCCGCGCACGGTCAGCTGCTGACGTGAAGGGTCGAGCACGATTTGACCGAGCGAGATCGCTTCCTCGTGTCCGCCCTGAATCGGGGCTTGGCGGCGCAACCGAGCTTTGACGCGTGCGAGAAATTCGTGCAGCGCGAACGGCTTGGTGACATAGTCGTCGGCGCCGAGCTCGAGGGCGAGCACCTTGTCGATCTCTTGGTCCTTCGCAGTAAGCATGATGATGGGCACCGACGAGAACTTGCGAATCTCTTTGCATGCCTCGACGCCGTCGAGCACCGGAAGCATGATATCGAGTACCACGAGATCGGGCGCCTCGCGCTGGGCCATGGCCACGGCGCTGCGCCCGTCGCTCGCGGTAACCACCGTGTAGCCGCTGCGCTCCAAGTTGAAGCGCAGTGTTTGCAAGATCGCGGACTCATCGTCAACGACCAGAATTTTCTTGTTGAAATCTGGACTCTTGACGAACGTCCCACGCGATGGTGGCTTAGTCTCCAGCGGTCCGTTCATACGATTTGGCGATCGCGCTGTAGTCGAGCGCGCCGTCTCCTTCTGCCGAGCTGGCAGTATACAGTTGGTAGGCTAGTCCCGTGAGCGGCATCGCGAACTTTGTTGCACGCGCCGCATCGAGCGCTGCCGCGACATCTTTGCGCAGCAGATCCATGGCAAAGCCGCCGTTGAACGTTCCGCCTAGCCACGTCTTCGGCAGCCATTGGTCAAGCAGGTAGTTGGAACCCGTCGCCGTTGCAAGAACTTTTCGAACCTGATCCAAGTCCGCCCCCGCCCGGCGGGCGAAAACCAAGGCTTCCACGTTCGCGATCATGACGCTCGCAATGATGGTCTGGTTGACCAGCTTGACGGTTTCCCCCATGCCGATGCCGCCGAGCAGTGTCGGCGTTCCCATTGCCCGCAGGATTGGTTCGACTCGCTCGAAGACGGGGGGCTTCGCACCGACCATGATGGTTAACGTACCCGAAGCGGCGCGTGTTGGACCGCCGCTCACGGGGGCATCCACGAAGTCGATGCCCGAGCCGGCCAAGCGCTCGCCAAAGCGTTGCGAGGCGATCGGCGAGATCGTTGACATGTCGATGGCGACGCTGCCCGATTTCAGCCCCGCTGCCGCGCCGCGTGTGCCAAAAAGCACCTCTTCGACTTGGGGCGCGTCAGGCACGCACGTAATAAGGATCTCACTTGCCGCGGCAACGGCCTGCGGATCAGCCGCCTCCTTCGCGCCTTCCGCCACGAGTCGCTCGAGCGGGGCGCGGTTCCGATGCGCGGCGATGGTCACCGGGAATCCGGCTTTGAGCAGCGAGCGAACCATCGGTTCACCCATCGCGCCCAGACCGAGAAACCCTAACGAAGAATGTGCATCCACTACCCGCGGCTAGTTGCACAGGCACGGCCTCGCTCCTGGCCGAAGCGCCTGCCATGAGCATTGCAACTCCGGCCGTTCGGCGCCCGACGTACGATCAACTCAATCTTTCAACCGGCAAGCGCGTGCGTTTGCATCGCTTGATGTACGAACACGGCCCGGCTAACGGCACACTGATGATTTTGCCGATCGATCAGGGCCTGGAGCACGGCCCGATCGATTTCTTCGATAATCCCGACTCGATCGACACCGATTGGATCTATCGACTCGCAGTGCAGGGCAACTTCTCCGGCATCGCACTGCATATCGGGCTCGCCGAGAAGTACCACAAACTGTACGCCGGCCGTGTACCGCTGGTGCTCAAGATCAACGGCAAGACCAACATCCCGTCCGATGACGAAGCCTTCTCATCGTTGACGTCATCGGTTGAAGATGCCGTGCGCCTGGGCGCCGATGCGGTAGGCTACACGCTGTTCGTCGGCAGTCCGTCGCAAGACGTCGACATTGCGCAATGCAATGAAGTACGCCGCGAGTGTGAGCGCTACGGCATGCCGCTGATCATCTGGGCATATCCGCGCGGCTCGGCGATGAAAGCCAAAGGCGGCATCGAGTCGCTCTACGCCGTCGATTACGCGGCGCGCGTTGCCTGCGAAATAGGCTGCGACATCGTCAAGCTCAACGAGCCGAAGTGGGATCCCGCCACCGCCGACAAATTGCCCAAACCGTACAACACGCTGCAATTCACCGACGTCGAAGGCTTGCGCAAAGTCGTGAAATCAGCGGGTCGCACGCTCGTGCTCGTTTCCGGCGGATCGAAGATGGGCGATGAGGATACTATCAACAAGGCTCACGCCGCCATGACGGCCGGTTGTGTCGGTCTCATCTTCGGCCGCAACATGTGGCAGCGGAACTGGGACCAAGCGCTGACGATGAGCTCGCGCATGCACGACTTGATGAAGTCCTACGGCCAAGAGGAGTAGACGATTGAAGGGGCAGGCCTGCGACGTTCGGCCGAACGGGTTAGCCGAAGCAGCGAGGACCCTGACATTAACTGTCCGAGACGCGAGGCGTTGAGAGAGGCCGAATGTCGCAGGTCCTGACCCGAAAATCGGCTACGATGTTGGCGGTATGACGGAATCCCAGGCGAGCATCGCGAGCGAAGAGTCCATCGAGCAACGGGTTAACCGAGCTATCGATAAAGTGCGCCCGTTGATTCAGCGCGATGGCGGCGAGGTCTGGCTGATCCGGGTTGACGGGTCGACCGCCTACGTTCAGATGCTCGGCGCCTGTGGCGGATGCCCCGCGTCGAACGTGACGCTCAAAGGCGCGATCGAGGCCGTGGTCACGGCCGACGTCCCCGAGGTCACGGAAGTTCTCCAGGTTTAGGGGCTAAGGCCCTATGACGCGCAGTGGCTACAATAGTAGCTCACGGCGCCGTCGTGCATTTGCGGCACCATGTGCTCGCGCGAGCCGCGCCGTCCGCAGTTTGCGCACGAATAGGTCGCGCCGATCGTCGGGACGGTTGCCACTTCGTGGCGTTTGGACAGCCAAACGGCAAGGTAGATGATGACGCCGAGGACGAGCGGCGCCCATGCGAATACGTCCCGGAGCGCGTCTTGCGAAACCACTGGATTCATAACGGATTCCATTCATTCGCACGTTTGGCGCAAGAGCCCTCGGAACCGGGACAGAAGCTCATGCAATGAACCGAGAGGGGTCGCTGCGCGAGGGGCTGATCGCTCATCTCGAGCGCACCCGCGTCTTGCGCGATCCGCGCATCGCGGCGGCGTTGCGCGCCGTCGACCGCCACCGCTTCGTGCCCATGAGCACGCCTGAGGAGGCGTACGAAGATAAGGCGCTAGCGATCAAGGAGCGCGACGGGTCGGTGATCTCCTCGATCTCGCAGCCCTCGATGATCGTGCACATGCTCGCGTTGCTCGACGTCCGCGCCGGCGATCACATCCTCGAAATCGGAACGGGCAGCGGCTACAACGCCGCGCTACTCGCACAACTTGCCGGGACCGGCACCGTCACGAGCGTCGAGATCGAGCGCGACTTGATCGCAACCGCGCGTACCGCACTCGACGAACAAGGATACCGGCGCGTGGCGCTTGTTCATGCCGAAGACCTGGCTGGTGTGCAGCGCGCCTTCGAGCGCATCATCGTGACCGCACGCTCCAACGACATCGACCCGGACTGGTGGCGACTCCTTGCACCGGGCGGACGGATCGTCGTGCCGCTCGACATCGGCTACGGAGGCGAGCGCGCGATCGGCTTCGTGCGCGAGGGCAATCGCCTGCGCAGTGTTGGCTCCTATGCGTGCGCGTTTGTCGAACTGCGAGGAGGAACGAACGAGCACGATCCCGCGATGTTTTTTCGAAACCGTGGCGCGCGCTACGAGCGAGAGCCGGGCGCGACAACGCCGCTCGACGTCATTGCTGTCGAGCGGCTCAATGCCGATGCTTCGTTACTGGAAGACGCGGACGCGGTCGTGGCTCGCCCGCATACGATGTTTGCGGTTACGCGGGCTTTTTGAAATAGTCCGCGTTGATCGCAACGAAATTCTGCCACTTTTCGGGGATGTCGGAATCGGCGAAGATCGCCTCAACCGGGCATGCCGAAACGCAGGCTCCGCAGTCGATGCACACTTCGGGGTCGATGAAGAGCATCTCGTCGCTGTCGCTGCCGTGGATGCAGTCCACCGGGCAGACGTCAACGCACGATTTGTCCTTGGTCCCGATGCACGGCTCGGTGATGATATACGCCATAACAGCGGGATATTTGGCAACCCCCGGAGCCGGCGCCTGCTATACCACCGAGCGACGTCCCGAGACCGCGCGCAACAGCCACAGCAGTACCACGGCACCGATGATCGCGCACACGAAGCTGCCGAGATTGAAGCCGGTGACGCCGGCGTGGCCGAAGAGCGAAAAGAGCCATCCGCCGATGAAAGCTCCGACAATTCCGACAACCAGGTCGCCGAGAATGCCGCCGGGGGCCTCGCCGGGGACGATCCAGCGCGCCACAAGGCCGACGATGATACCGAAAACGATCCAGAGTAAAATGCCCATTGCAGCCTCCTTTTGTTTTACCAGGGTACCCCGGCTCGGCATTACGAAACCCCACTGGGCCTCGTTAGGAACAACATGAAGAAGACACTTGTCCTGGTTGCCATGCTGCTCGTTGCAACAATTTCCGCAGCTCCCGCAGCAACCATCACCCATATCTCGGTCAGCGGTGAGGGAACCGTCGCGCTCGTTCCCGATCAGGCCACGATTCGCGCATCCGTCGTGACCAATGCAGATAGCGCGGAAAACGCCGTGTCGCAAAACAATACGATCTATGCACAGCTGGTCGATGCCGCCGTTGGGACCGGCGTCGTGCGCGACGATATTACGCTTGCGTACTATAACATAAGCTACAACCCGCGCCCGAAACCCCAGCCGGGTGAGATGGCGCCGACGGGACAGTTTGGCTATGTGGTTTCTCGTTCGTTCGACGTCAAAGTGCGCAGCGTTGGCAAGACCGGTTCCGTCGTCGACGCACTCACCAAAGCGGGCGTTACCAATGTCGAGAACGTGAGCTTCGGCGTCGCCGACTCGTCACGCGCGCTCGCCACCGCGACCGCCAAGGCGATGGCTGATGCGCGCACAAAAGCGGACGAAATCGCGCACGCTGCCGGGCTTCACGTCGTCGGAATCGAGCAGATCGCATCCGGCAGCGGGATTCGGATGCCGGTGCCGATGATGAAGACGATGGCGGTGAGCGCTGCGGCGCCCACCGTCTTTGACAGCGGGAACGTCAACGTGACCGCCGATCTGACGGTCGTTTTCCTCGCGCAGCCGTGACCGTGCGAAACGAAATGCGGCGTGGAGGGTACAGGAAGGCATGAACACCACCTGCGAGTCTTGCAGCCGAAGGCCGGCCACGACGGTCGTCGGGCGGCGCGCGCTCTGCAACGGCTGCGCGCAACGTAGCGCTGCAACCGGCGCCCTGCCGTACCTCGGCGCCGCGCTTGCCGCCGCCGGATTGATTGCGGGCGGCGCCATGCTTATCGAGAATCGCGACGAGATCTCGCGCCGGCTAACAATTACCGGTGGGACGCCGACGCTGCAGTCCTTCTCTCGCGATCTCACCGAACTCGCTCGTGCCGGCAAGCTCGATCCGGTGATCGGACGCGAGGACGAGATCGAACGGTTAGTCTCGATCCTGGCGCGGCGAAGCAAGAACAACCCCGTGCTGGTCGGTGAGCCCGGCGTCGGCAAGACGGCCATCGTCGAGGGGCTCGCGCAGCGCATCGTAGCGGGCAACGTGCCGTCGTCGCTGCGCAACAAACGCGTGCTCGCGCTCGCACTCGGACCGCTGGTTGCCGGGACGAAATATCGCGGCGAATTCGAAAGCCGCGTGAAACGCATTCTCGACGAGGTCAAGCGCAGCGCGCGCGACGTCGTGCTCTTCATCGACGAATTGCACACGCTGGTTGGCGCCGGCGCGGCCGAAGGCGCGCTCGACCTCTCGTCGATGATCAAGCCGGAACTAGCCCGCGGCGACCTGCAGTGCATCGGCGCAACGACCTTCGACGAGTATCGCAAGTACATCGAATCCGACGCGGCGCTCGAGCGGCGCTTTCAGCCGGTGATGGTGGACGAGCCGACGATCGACGCTACGATCGCGATTCTGCGTGGTCTGAGCGCACGCTACGCCGAGCATCACAAAGTAACGATTACGCCCGAAGCGATCGATGCGGCGGCCAATCTTTCGGCGCGCTACATTGCCGACCGCTTCTTGCCCGACAAAGCGATCGATTTGATCGACGAGGCGGCGGCTAACGTGGCGCTCGCCAACAAAGGCGCGGTGGATCACCCCGCCGTCACTGCCGAGCACGTCGCTGCCGTGGTGACCAAGTGGACCGGCATCCCGCAACAGACGCTGTCTGAATCGCAAGCCAACGCACTGCTCGAGCTCGAGCAAACATTGGGACGCCGGGTTATCGGGCAAGCGCACGCGATCGCCAAGGTCTCCGAGGCGATTCGCCGCGCCCGTGCCGGACTGCATGATCCGCGCAAGCCGCTGGGCAGTTTTCTCTTCGCGGGCCCGAGTGGCGTCGGCAAAACCGAACTCGCCAAAGCGCTCGCCGCCGCACTCTTCGGTACCGAGGAAGCGCTGGTGCGCATCGATCTTTCGGAATTTACGGAGGCGCACACGGTCTCGCGCTTGCTCGGCGCACCGCCCGGATACGCCGGCCACGACGAACCCGGGCAACTGACCGAGCCGGTGCGGCGCCGTCCCTACTGCGTCATTCTCTTTGACGAACTCGAGAAAGCCCACCCCGACGTTGCCAACGTGCTGCTGCAAATTCTCGACGACGGCCGCGTGACCGACGCGAAGGGCCGCACGATCGACTTCCGTCACGCGCTCATCGTGCTCACCACGAACCTCGAAGACGATCAAGTCGCCGACTATCTGCGGCCCGAGTTTCTCAACCGCATCGACGACCGCGTACGGTTCAACCAGCTGCAGCTCGTCGACATCGAAGCGATCGTCGAGATTCACGTCGACGCGCTCGTCCAACGCATGGGCGCACGCAACTTGCACTTACGCCTCAGCGACGATGCCAAAGCCTATCTCGCCAAAGTGTCGATCGGCGCGGGGAGCGGCGCACGCTACGTCCAGCGAACCGTCTCGCACTACGTCTCGACCCCGCTTTCGACGGCGATCCTACGCGGCGAACTGCGCGATGGCGGCACCGCCACCGTCACGCTCGACGGCGACTCGCTCGTCGTACGAGCAGCGTAATTTGTCATCCCTAGCGTTGCCGCCCTTGTCCTAGGATTCGTCTTACGCGGCGTGCTCAACGTGGAATCCCGCCCTGCTGATTCCTTGCTCGCCACTGTAGAAGAGACGGCGCCGTAGCCGAGGCAAGCGCGCGGTGGTCCCCCGACTACGCTGCTTCGCAGCTACGCTCGGGATGACAAATGGCTACAAAATCGACTTGATGTCGGCGTTGAGCTGCGCGCTCGAGAGCTGGCCGACTTCGATTCTGCGGATAACGCCGCTCTTGTCGATGAAGACGCCCACCGGCATGCCGTTGATCGAGTAGAGGTCGCTCAATGTGCCCGAATCGACCACCGCCGGATAGCTGAGCTGGTGCTGATCGACGAACTGTTTGGCTTTTTGCGCATTCTCTTCGACGTCGACGCCGATTACTTGCAGACCCTGCGGCTTGTACTGTTGATACGCAGCGTTGACTTCGGGCGCTTCGTCGTTGCACGGCGGACACCAGGTCGCGAAGAAATCCATAAAGACCGGCTTCCCGCGCAATTGCGCCATCGACAACGAACCGCCGGTCACCAGCGGGTCCTTCCACTCGGGCGCTGCCTGACCGACGCGTGCGGTTGTACCTACCCCGCCGCCGCTGCACGCCGCCAGCAGTGCAACCGCTGCGGCAAGAATCATTCGCTTAGCCATAACTCGGATACGCCACCGCCTCCAAATCGGATCGCATTTGCGCCACCAGCTCGTCCACCGACGCAAACAACCGCTGTTCGCGTAAGTAGCGCAAGTCGCGCAGGGCCAACTCTCGCCCGTAGATCGTTTCGTGAAAATCACGCAACCACGCCTCGATCGTCCGCTGCTTCCCGTCGAACTGGGGATTCGTGCCGATTGAGACCAGTGCGGCGTGATCCCGTCCATCGTAACGGGCGACACCGGCATAGACGCCGTCTTTCGGCAACAACTTGCCCGGCACGGAAATGTTTGCAGTCGGAAAATCCAAGTCATGGCCGCGGCCGAACCCGACCTCCACGACGCCGCGCAATTCGTAACTGTGACCCAACAAGTAATCGGCCAGCTCGAGGTTCCCCTCGACAATCAACCCGCGAATACGCGTGCTCGATATGCGCTCGCCATCGTGCGTAATGTTCTCGAGAGCGGCGAACGGAAGATGACGTTCGGCAAAGTAGGCGGCCATCATCTCGGCATCGCCGGCGCGCTTGTGGCCGAAGCGAAAGGTCGCGCCGACTGCCGCGCCCTGCACGCCCATAGCGGTGAGCTTTTCGAGAAACTCTCGCGGCGTCAGCTTGGCAATCGACTCGTCAAACTGGATGAGAAAACACTCTTCAAAGCCCGCTTGCGCGAAAAGATCGACGCGCTCAGCGGTGGTCGTAATCATCGGGGGCTCGTTGCCCGGCCGCAAAAACGACGAAGGATGATTGGCAAACGTCAACACACCGACCCTAAACCCGGGCTTACGCATGCGGCGCGCGGCCTTGGCAATCTCCATGTGACCACGATGCATCCCGTCAAAAAAGCCAATAGCTAACACTAATGGCCTTTCATTTTCCCGAAACAACTCGTGGTAAATGTTCACGGTGAAGTCTTCTTGAGGTGGAGTGGAGCGGACTCTGACGGGAGCGCCATTGACAGGAGGTCATCTTCAATTGGAAGTGGCGCTCCCGCAGCGTAGCAGGAGCGCAACACGAGGTTGCGCGACGAGCGTTCCGACACACCACCCCAAGAAGACTTCACACGAAAACTTTCCGCGGGGCGAGCAACGCCCCATGCGCCTCGCCGACACCCACCAGTGTGCGCGAGTGATCGCGCACGAAGACGCGCGATGCCGGCGCGCCATCGGGAAGCGGGACCATGCGACCGGCGCGAAAGTCGGCCGAGCCACGCAGATCGAGCACGATCGTGGGAAACGGGATGATGTTTTCGGGCGGCGTCACCGACCCTTGCGGATCGTCGGCGATCTCTTGCAGCGTACGCGACTCGTAGAGCACGAACGGCCCGGAGGCTTCGCGCACGAGCGCGCCCATGTGCGCGGGCACGCCGATCGCGGTGCCGAGATCCTCGCACAGCGTGCGCACGTACGTTCCTTCGCTGCAGGCGACGCGAATGCGCGCCCGATTCGGCGGCTCTGGCCCAAGTAACGAAAGCCCGTAGATCGTGACGCTGCGCACTTTGCGCTCGACCGATTTTCCTTCGCGCGCAAGTTCGTAGAGCCGCTTGCCTTCGTGATGCAACGCCGAGAACATCGGCGGCGTCTGCGCGATCTTGCCGATGAACTGCGGCAGCACGTCGGCGAGTTTGCGCTCCCAGTTGTGCGGCATTGCGCCCTGCGCGACGGTCTCGCCGAGCGCATCTTGCGTCGTGGTGGAGCGCCCGAGCACAAGCAACGCGGTGTACGCTTTGCGTTGATCCTCGAGCAGCGGAATCAGCCGTGTCGCTTTACCGATCGCGACCGGCAACACGCCGGCAGCTTGTGGATCGAGAGTGCCTAAGTGGCCGGCGGCAATTTTGCGGTCGCGACCGTAGACGCCGTAAATACGCTTGACGCGGGCAACGATCTGCGCCGAAGTATAGCCCGCGGGCTTGAAGACATTGACGAAACCTATTTCCACGATGGGTGGACGGCCAACGTCTTTACAGCCCTTCGGCGATGAGCGCTGCGTCGACCGCGGCGAAGGCCTCGGTGAGCGAGCCGTGCAGCGTCAAACCCGACGCTCGGAAATGTCCACCGCCGCCCAGCCGCGCCGCCGCGGCTTGCACGTTCACGCGCCCGCTCGAGCGAAGGCTGACGCGAATCTCGCCGTCGATGAACTTGAAGAGCGCCGCGACCTCGACCCCTTCTTGCCCGCGCAGCACGTTGACCATATCCTCGGTGTCTTCACCGTCGGCGCCGGTTTGCTTGAGCATCGCGTCGTCGACGTATGAGTAGCAGTACTTTCCATCGTGCGCAAAGTGCATTTCGTCGATGATCCGGCCCAGCAGCCGCGTCGCGGCGACGCGCTTATTGCCGAAGATCTCCTCCGTAATTTGCTCTTTGTCGGCACCCGCACGCATCAGCTCGGCGGTCAACTCGAGCGTCTCGGGCGTCGTGTTCGAATGCATGAATCCGCCCGTGTCGGTCATGATCGTGGTGAGAATACAGGTTGCGATCTTCGGGTCGATCTCGGTCTTCATCTCGCGGAAGAGCCGCATCACCGCCGTGCCCGTCGAGGTCTCACTCGGAATCACGAAGTTGAGGGCCCCGAAATGCGCGTTGCCGAGGTGATGATCGATATCGAGCATGTTGGCGCGATCGACCTTGGGCAAAAATTCGCCGGCGCGCGCGGGGTCGCTCATGTCGCCAAAGACGTAGAGCGTATCCGGCGGAAAATCGGCCGGAATCTCGCGTGACACGAACGCCGCGTCAGGCAGAAAACGCAGGTTGCGCGGTACCGGGTCCTGGTTGAAGTAGGCGACGCGTTTCCCCATACGCTTGAGCGCCAGGCCGAGCGCGAGACCGGCGCCGAGCGTGTCGCCGTCGGGCTTCACGTGACTGACCATCACGAACGCGGGCCGTCGCCGCAGTTCAGCAACGACTTCCGACTCGGTCGAGGAGCGCAGCTGATTCTCGATCATTCATCCACCTCCGGAGCCTGGTGCCGTTCGGCATCCTCGCGCAGGGTCTTCGCCAATGCAATCGCCCGTTCGGTCGAGCGATCCTCTACGAAGATCAACTGCGGGGTGTGGCGCAAGTCGATACGATGTCCAAGCTCGCCGCGCAAAAAGCCCGCGGCCGAGTCCAGCGCCTCGAGCGATTGGCGCGCCTGGTGGCGGTCGCCAATGACCGAGACGAAGACCTTGCAGTGCTGCAGATCGTCGGACACTTCGACACGCATGACCGTCACGAAGCCCAAGCGCGGGTCCTTGAGCTCTTGCGTTATGAGCGTGCCGAGGATGCGTTGGATCTCGTGGTCGATACGCGCAAGTCTTTGCGACTTCACGCTATGACCAGCTCCGCGGCCACCTGCTCCGTCATGTAGGATTCGATCACGTCACCGACCTTGAGATCCTGGAACTTCGCGACTTGGATGCCGCACTCGAAGCCTTCTGCGACTTCTCGAACGTCGTCCTTGAAGCGCCGCAGGTTCTCGAGTTCGCCGGTAAAGACCACCGCCGAGTCGCGGAGCACGCGGACCTTCGAGTTGCGCGTGATCTTGCCGTCCTTGACGTAGCAACCGACGATCGTGCCGACCTTGCTGACCTTGAAGACTTCCCGCACTTCGGCGTGACCGAGCGTGACTTCACGCTCGACCGGCGCCAGCATACCGGTCATCGCCTTGCGCAGATCGTCTTCGATTTCGTAGATGACCTGATAGAAGCGCAAGTCGACGCCTTCGTTCTCGGCCAAACGCTTCGCCGTTTCGTCCGGGCGAATGTTGAAGCCGATCAGCACCGCATTCGAGGCGCTGGCAAGGTTGACGTCGTTGGGCGAGATCGCACCGACACCGCCGTGAATGACGCGGACGTCGACTTCGCCCGTCGAGAGCGACTCCATTCGCGAGCGCAGCGCTTCGAGCGAGCCCTGGCCATCGGCCTTGATGATGAGGTTGAGCGTCTTCTTGCCTTCGGTCGGCATCTGCATGAACGTTTCGAGCGAGACGCGCTGCGAACTGGCGCCTGCAATGCGCACGTCGCGGCGGCGCACGGCACGCTTGTCCGCGGTTTCGCGCGCAACGCGCTCGTCGCTGACGACCATCAACGTATCGCCGGCGGCGGGAACGTCTTGCAGACCCATCACCTCGACGGGAATCGAGGGACCGGCCTTCTTCACTTGTTTGCCTTTGTCGTCGATCAGGGCGCGCACCTTACCGAAGGTCCCGCCGACGACGACGATGTCGCCGACGCGCAGCGTGCCGTTCTGCACCAGTACCGTCGCCACGGCACCGCGGCCGCGCGAGAGTTGCGATTCGATCACGACACCGGTTGCGCGGCGATTCTTGTTCGCCTTGAGGTCCTTGATGTCGGCTTCCAAGAGCACAGTGTCGAGCAACGCATCGATACCGGTGCCGGCCTTCGCCGAGACGGGCACCATTTCGATCGTGCCGCCCCAGTCGACAGCCTGCAGACCCTCTTCGGCAAGCTGCTGCTTGACGCGATCGGGTTGCGCATCGGGCTTGTCCATCTTGTTGACCGCAACCACGATCGGGACGTTGGCCGCCTTCACGTGCGCGATGGCTTCCCGCGTTTGCGGCATGACGCCGTCGTCGGCCGCGACCACCAGGATCGCCACGTCGGTGACCTTTGCGCCGCGTGCACGCATCGCGGTGAACGCTTCGTGACCCGGCGTATCGATGAACGTGATCTTACGATCGTTACGCTCGACGGTATACGCGCCGATCTTCTGCGTGATGCCGCCGGCTTCGCCCGCGGCAACGTTGGCGCTGCGAATCTTGTCGAGCAGCGAGGTCTTGCCGTGATCGACGTGACCGAGCACGGTGACAACCGGCGGACGCGCGGTCATCATCTCGGGTTTGTCTTCTTCTTGCTCGACGGTGACTTCTTCGCCGGCCTCTTTCACGACCGCATTGAAGCCGAACTTCTTCGCAACCGTGATCGCGACGTCGCTTGGAATGTTCTGATTGATCGTCGCCATCGTGCCGGTCTTGATCAGTTCGGTGATCACGTCTTTGACCGGAATGATCATCGACGTAGCCAGTTCCTGAACGGTGAGCAGGTCGGGAATCTCGATCGTTTCGAGCGCGCGCGCGGGCGTCGCGGGCGAAGCTTCGACGCCGCCCTTCTTCTTACGCTGACGCTCTTTTTCGAGCAGTAACTCTTTCTCGCGATCCTTTTTGGCAGCGGCTTTATCTTCGTGGCTGCGCGGACGGTCGCCGGGACGGCCACTCGACGGCGCGGGGCCATCGGTTACGCCGGGCGCGACGCCGGGACGCGGCCCGACCGGCCGTGCTCCCGGAGCGAGCGGACGGAATGGACCGTTACCCGCGGGCCGGCGTTGGCCGGGCGGGGTGAGCGGACCGTTGCCACGCGGTGCCGGCGCAACGGGACCCTTGCCGCCTTGGCCGGGCAGTGCCTGGCCGGGACGCGGCGCAACGCCGGGGCGGCCGGGGACGCCGGTCGAGGGACCAGGCGAGGCGGAAGCCGACGTGGTCGGCGGCGGCGGCCGGCGAACGATGGAATCTTGTCCGTGCGGTACCGGCTGCAAGCGCGGAATCGGCACGTCGGGCGCGACGGGTCGCGCGGGGCGCGGTGCGGCTGGAGGTGGTGCGACGGGCGCTTCGGCTGCAGCGGCCGTAGCGGGTATCTCGACCTCTGCTACAGGCGCCGCCGGCGCCTCTTCGAGGCTTGGGGCTTTGGCCGCGGGTGCCTTGGGCACGCGTGGCGTCGAGCTGGGCGCGACCGGGCGCAAGCGGGGAATCGGGGCCGCTTCGACTGGCGCAGCGGCAGCAGCAGCCTTCGGCGGCGCTTTGCGAGCAGCAGGTTCTTTGGGCGATGTGGCCGGCGCGGTCGGCGCAGCCGAGGCAGCAGCCTTTGCCGCGGTCGCCGGCTTGAGCACGCTGCGTACGAGATCTGCGATGTTCTCGGGAACGACGCTAAGCTGATTTTTGGCCTCAAAAACGCCGCCAAGACGATCGTTGAAGAGCGCAATCAGCTCCTTGGATGTGAGCCCCACCTCTTTGGCGAGCTCGAAAATGCGTACCTTACTACCAGTCGTTGCTGCTGCCATGTATCCCCACGTGGTCCCCACGCGGGGCACCACAGCGTTAAGTCACCAAGAATCCGCCCTCGTGCCACATGTGGCTAAACGAGAGCATGGTCGTTATCGAACATCACAAGTTTCTGTCCATCGAACTTCCTATTAAACCATATTCTGCCGCCGCAGATGCAAGCCCCGGGTACCGCCGGTTCTTCGCCGCCCGTTCGGCACAGTCGACCGAGCAGAGATACGCGCCCCGTCCGGGCCTGCGCTTGCCCCCCGAAGGATCGGGCGTCCACCCGCCCGGGCTACGCACGAACCGCGTCATCACGGCCTGCGCAAGCACCTTACGGCACCCGACGCAGGTCCGCAACGGAACGCGGGATGTGCTATTCTCCGAGCCGCTCGCGACGGAACTCTTCCAGCTTGCGAATCAGCTCTTCATCGACGGTGGCGGCGACTTCCGGCACGTCCACGCCCTCCTCGCCGGCTTCCACCTCGGCCACCTCAGCAACCGCTTCCTCGCCGCCCGCGCGCTCGGCACGTTCGGTCAAGTAACGCTCGCGCGCTTCATCGGCCTCGCCTTCGCTTGCGATGTCGAGCCGCCAGCCGGTCAGCCGCGCGGCAAGCCGCACGTTCTGCCCGTCGCGTCCGATTGCGAGCGAGAGTTGGTAATCGGGCACGACGACGAGCGCCACGCCGTCGTCGTCGAAGAGCTCGACGCTGATCACCTTCGCCGGCGCAAGCGCGTTCATGATGAAGGTTTGCGGATCGGTGTCGTAGCGAATCACGTCAATTTTCTCGCCGCGCAAATTATCGGAGACGTTCGCGATGCGGCTCGACTTGGGTCCCAGGCACGCGCCGATCGGATCGACTTCGGCGCGTAAACTACGCACCGCGACCTTCGAACGGCTGCCGGCTTCGCGCGCGATTGCCATGATCTCGACGATGCTGTCGGCGATCTCCGGAACCTCGAGCTCGAGCAGACGCTGCACGAGACCCTCGGCCGAACGCGAGAGCACGACCTGCGGGCCTTTCGGCGACTTACGCACGTCGACGACGTAGGCACGAATGAAATCATTGATGCGGAACGTCTCACCCGGCACTTGCTCGGAGAGCGGAAGGATTGCTTCGTCGCGGCCTTCGAGCAGGACGTACATGTTGCGCTGCTCGTAACGTTGGACCGTTCCGGTCACCAGGTCGTTGAGCTTGCGCGCATACTTATTGAAGACCGTGTCGCGCTCGGCTTCACGGATACGCTGCACGATCACTTGCTTGGCGGTCTGCGCCGCGATGCGTCCGAATTCTTTCGGTGTGACTTCTTCGTCGTAGAAATCGCCCGGTTGATACGGCTCTCCGGCCTTTTTGATCGAAATCTCGAGCTTGGGATCTTCGACGTTCTCGGCTACGGTGCGCCGATGATACACACGGTACTCGCCGGTCTGCCGATCGACCATAACGATCGCATTGGCCTCGCTGCCATAGTGCCGCTTATACGCGGTAAGCAACGCTGCTTCGAGCGCCTCGAGCAGCATCTCAAACGGAATGTTGCGTTCCTTCGAGATGAATTGGAGGACGTCGATGAGTTTCTCTTCAGCCGCTGATTCTGCCATGTGCTTTCCGTTCACGTTTGTCGCGTTGGAGATCCGCGCGGGGATCGTATTCCAAATTCGCTGATTTGATGGTTGCAATCGGGAGCGGCAGTTCGCCGTTCTCGGTCGCGAGTATGACTGTTTCGCCGCGCAGCCCAACCAGAGTACCGCGATGCGTCTTGCCGCCGGCAATTTTCAGTGAGGTGACGATACGGGCGCGCTTGCCGGAAAAGCGCTCGTAATCGTGTGGCCGCAGCAACGGCCGATCAAGTCCTGCCGACTCGACCTCGAGCGAGTACGGCAGATCGATTGCTTCGAGCGCGTGGTTGATGCGCGCTGCGATGCGTTCGCAGGTGGCTAGGTCGACGCCGCCATCTTTATCGATGGTAACGGTCAGGGCGGTCGTGCCGCGTCGCGAGTGCGCCGCATGCGTCACGATCTCGACGCCCGACGATCCTTGCTCGTGCGCGATCGCGTCGATCTCTCGCTCGAATAAGTCCGTGAGTTCCGACACCGATGTTCCCCCAACAAAGAAGCGCGGGACCTGCCCACGCTTACTCGATCAAACCGGTACTTATACTACCGAAAATGACGACGGGCCGCAAGCCCACGTGGCTTCCGGCCCCCCGTTTAGAACGTCCTATGCGAATTTTCGCGCGATTACCGGATACGTCCGGCTTGCGTCAGCGCTGTTTCGCGCTGCTAGTGCGCGTATTCGCGAGCCATGTGGCCCGGTGGATCCTGCGGGTCCAATCCGCCCCTCCTAGATTCCGGCTGCGCCCGAATCTTTAGCGATGAGAACTTCATTCTAGTCCGCTAAAAGTCGCACTTCAAGCGGGAATCGCTCCCCCTACGGCGACGGAGGAGCCGGGCGAGTGAACGGCACCAAACCGCGTTCCGTACAGCTGACGTGCGCCTGCGCGTCGACGATCGGGGGGAGCACGCCGCCGCCCGCGGATCCACCCACGGCGGTGCTAATGACAATCCCGCCCGAGACCGGATGCGCCATCGTTCCTTCTCTGGGCGCTGGTTGCGAGTTTTGCGGGTAGCGTACCAACCAGCCGTCGCAGATGAGGACCGGACCCTCACGATGTGTGCCGGTCACCCACATCTTCTCCCGCGCGTCGCTGCCCGCGCCTTTCTCTTCGTAAGTGAACTTGGTTATCGCCACGATCTCGGGCGGCGGCGTCGGATCCAGTGAGGTGTTCATCTCGACGTGAAAACTCGTCGCACTGTGCGTCGGATTGACCGCGTTGTGTGGGATCATCTTGCCAAGCAAGTCGTTCAGGTCATTGTGAATGCCGGAGCCGGAAGCGCTGCCGCCCGCACTCTGCCCCGGCGACGGCCGCGGCGACGGGGGCACGACGATCGGGCGGGGTGGACCAGCTTTGGGAGGGCCGTTCCCGGGTCGCGGTCCGGGCGAGCCTTCGCTCTTTGGCCCGGGGGACGGTGCGACGCCGTTGGTCGTCGTGTTTTTCGCTCCTTGGGTCGGGGTCGGGCTCGGCACACCGGCGTTAGCCGCCGGCGCTAAGCTGGGCCGGCTCACCGGCTGCGGCGACGCGCTGGGTGCGACGGTCGCCTTTACTGCCGCCACAGCGACCGCGGTTGGCGCAACCGTCGGGGCCGTCGTGGGCGCCGGCGTCGCCGGTTTGGCAGTCGGGGCCGCGGTCGGTGCCGGCGGCTGCGGCGTGGGCGGCTTTGCGGTCGGCACGACTGACGGTACCGGGCTCGGTGCAGCGGTCGGTGGAATCTTGACCGCGACGGCTTGCATCGCTACCGACGGCACTGCGGTCGGTACCGCAGGCAATTGATTTTGCGGCTGTGGTTCATAAATCGGCGTCGTCGGCTGCGGGTTGGGTTGCACGGAGGCTTGCGGCGCGGGCGTTGGGTTCGGCGGCGCAGTCGGCGCAAATTTCGAAAGCTCGTGATGCTGCGGCGGCAACGGCTGACGTTTCGGTTGCACGAGCGGTGCATGCTGCAGCACCGGTGCGACGCGCGGCACGTTCGGCACGGGCGCCGCCTGCTGCGCGGGTGCTGCGACCGCCGCGACGGCTGGTGCACGCTGCTGCTCCAGGGTGACGAGCGTTCCACCGGATATCGACTCGCTTGCGCCTTCCTGCGCCGAACTCGACAGCAGCGAGAACAGCAGTGCGGCAAGGAGCGCATGCATGAAAAGCGATGCGAGGTAGCTCCCCGCGAGTCGCTCGCGCCGGCGTGGGTCACGCGGATCGCGTTTGAGCATGCGCCGAGATTATGCGCTTAACCAAGCGCAGGAGCCTGCAACCGTCCCCGCGCATCTGCTCGCTTTCATGGAACACCTCTTGCAGAAGCGTACAAAGATCGTTGCCACCATCGGGCCTGCGTCGCGCGACGCTGCGGTGATGCGTTCGCTCTTCGTTGCAGGCGTGAACGTCGTCCGGCTCAACTTTTCGCACGGCACCCCTGACGACCACGCCGAAGTCATCGCGACCGCGCGGAGACTCGCGGAAGAACTCGATATCCACATCGCGATTCTGCAAGATCTCCCCGGGCCCAAGGTACGCACCGGAAAATTGCGCGAGGGCGTAACCAGCGTGCGACTAGAGCGCGGCAAGCCTTTCGTCTTGACCACCGCGGACGTCGAGGGTGACGACACGCACATCAGCGTGCAGTATAAGGATTTGCCGAACGACGTCGCTGTCGGCAATCGCATCTATCTGCAAGATGGTCAGATCACGCTGCGCATCAACGGAAAGACCCCGACTGAAATCGACACGACGATCGAATACGGCGGCGATCTGCGCTCGACCCAGGGGATCAACTATCCGGACGGAACGCTCAACATCCCGTCGGTCACCGAGCGCGATTTTGAATACTTGGCATTCGGCCTCGAGCAGCACGTCGACTACGTTGCGGTCTCCTTCGTGCGCTCCGCCGATGATATCCGGCGCGTCAAAGAATTCATGGCGCAGCGTGCCCACAATATTCCGGTGGTCGCCAAGATCGAAAAACACGAGGCACTCGAGGACCTCGACAACATCGTCGACGCGGCCGACGGAATCATGGTCGCGCGCGGCGATCTGGGCATCGAGATTCCGCTCGAACAAGTGCCGTTGGTGCAAAAGGCGATCATCGCGAAGTGCAATCGCGCCAGCAAGCCGGTGATCACCGCTACACAGATGCTCGAGTCGATGACGTTCGCCTCGAAACCGACGCGCGCCGAGGTCGCCGACGTCGCTAACGCCATCCTCGACGGCACCGACGCGGTGATGCTCTCGGGCGAAACGGCTCGCGGACAGTTTCCGGTCGAAGCCGTGCGCACGATGGCCGAAATCGCCCGCGAAGTCGAAAAAAATTACCCCCACGTCATGCTGCGCGAGCGACGATTGGCCGGCATGAGCCCGACGGTCGCGACGTCGATCGCCGAAGCAGCGACGCGCGCCGCCGACGAGCTCTTCATTCCGTTCATCGCAACCGGTACGACCACCGGCAACACCGCGCATCACATCGCCGCCTTTCGTCCGCGAGCGCGGATCATCGCCCTTACGCCGTCGCGCGAAGTCGCGCAGCGGCTTGCGCTTCTCTGGGGCACTGAGGCATTGATGATCGAACGCTACAATTCGTTCGACGTGCTGCTCTACATGACCGAACAGCGCATGACCCAGGCCGGCATCGTGCGCTCGAAGGATCTCATTGCCTTCACCACCGGCATGCCCGTGGGAGCGGGAGGCACGAACCTCCTGAAGATTCATGAAATCCCTTAAGCGCTCGCACTTCATCGCCGGCCTCGCCGGCGCAGCGGCACTCCCCTACGTCGAGTGGGTTCGCCCCGCGCTCGCGCAGGCCGCCCCGGCAAAGCTCTCCGACATCGAGCACTTCGTGATCTTGATGCAAGAGAATCGCTCGTTCGATCACTATTTCGGTACGCTCTCGGGTGTGCGCGGGTACAGCGATCCGATGGCGGGGATCCTGCTCAACGGCAACACGGTGTTCCATCAGCCCGACGGCGAGAACTCGGCCGGTTACGTGTTACCGTTCCGGCTCGACACCAAGACGACGAGTGCCCAGCGACTGCACGATTTAAGCCACTCGTGGAACGCGCTCCACGCCTCCTGGAATCGCGGCCGGCTCGACGGCTTCGTGAGCGCGCATCGCGCGACCAATGACGGTAGCGGACCCCTGACGATGGGCTATTACACGCGCGACGATTTACCGTTCTACTATGCGCTCGCCGATGCGTTTACGATCTGCGACGGCTTTTTCTGCTCGGTGATGGGCCCGACGTATCCGAATCGGTATTTCTGGATGAGCGCGACCAACGATCCGAACGGCAACCATGGCGGTCCGGCGATCAAGAATCTCACGACACGCTACACCTGGGAAACCTATCCCGAACGCCTCCAACGTGCCGGCGTCTCATGGCGCATCTATCACGACGACCCCGAGCCGAATGAACCGGTCGGGCTGAACGTCATCCTGAACTTCGCGCCGTTTCAGGACGCGAAGAACAGCCCAACGTCCCCACTCTACGAATACGCCGTGAAGACGCGCGGCGTCGATCAGATGCTCGACGACATGCGCACCGGCAACTTGCCGCAAGTCAGTTGGATCATTCCGCCCTACACGATGTGCGAGCATCCCGACGAGCTACCCGCTGCCGGCGAGAACTACGTCCGTCAAATCGTCGAAGCGCTGATGTCGAATCCAACAACGTGGGCGAAGACAGCATTCATCATCAACTATGACGAGAACGATGGCCTCTTCGATCACGTGTTGCCGCCAACGCCGCCGGTCGGTACACCCGACGAATACATCAACGGCCAACCAACGGGGCTCGGTTTTCGCGTACCCGCGTTGATCGTCTCGCCCTTCACCCGGGGCGGCTATGTTTGCGGCGATACGTTCGATCACACGTCGACGCTGCGTTTGCTCGAAACGCGCTATGGCGTCGAGGTTCCGAACCTCTCAGCCTGGCGTCGCAAGACGTGCGGCGACCTGACAAGCGCCTTCGGTTTCGGTCAACCACCCGACACGAGCGCGCCACAGTTCCCGCAGACGGCGTCGGATCTCATCGTCATCGAGAAGCAAATCCTGACGCTGCCGACTCCGTCGGTTCCGACCGTACAAACGATGCCGCAGCAAGAACCCGGAAGCCGCAAACGCCGCGGTAAGAACGTCGCCTTCACTTTACAGTAACTCGAGAGGTGAGGCGGCTTCGGCGGTGACGAGCTGATCCATCGTGCACGCTTTTGGTTTCTTGTCGGTACGCCAGCGCATGATCTTCGTGCCGTGCCGGAAGCGATCGCCGGTGACATGATCGTAGCGTACCTCGACGACGAGTTTTGGCTCGAGCGGAAACCACGGCTCTTCGGTTTGTTTCCAGCGGCTCGGACCGCCCGGCGTCGAGCCGGTGAAGCCCGGTGGTTGCTCGAGCGGTTGCAAGCGTTTGAGCAACGGGCCGCGCTCGTTGGCGCGAAAGCCCGATGTGAAGCCGACATGATTGAGTTTGCCGGCATCGTCGTAGAGACCGAGCAACAGCGAGCCGACGCCGTTGCGCTCTTTGTTGAGACGATAGCCGCCGACCACGCAGTCAGCCGTGCGCAAGTGCTTGATCTTTACGCCTGCATCGCGCGAACCTGACGCGTAGCTACGGTCGCGCCGCTTCGCCACGACGCCATCGAGTGCGTTCCCGACGCGCGCGAACCAGGCGTCGACGAGCGCGCGTTCAGTGGTCGCGGGTGAGAGCACGATCTCCTCGCCGTGCAAATAGCGTTCAGCAAAACGCGCGAGCGCCAAACGGCGCTGCGCGAGCGGGGTCGTTGCCACATCGGTACCCTCGGCATCGACCAATAGGTCAAAGACGACATAGCGCGCCGGCGTTTCCTTTGCTAGCCGCTGCACGCGACTCGCCGCGGGATGAATCCGCTGCAGCAACGCGTCGAACGAAAGCGTGTCGCCGAGTTGCACCATCAACTCGCCGTCCAAAACAAAACGCTCCGCACGCAACGCACGCAGCTGCTCAACGATCTCGGGAAAATATCGCGCCAGCGGCTCGCCGGCCTTCGACTGAAGATAGACCTCGTCGCCGTCACGAAACGCCACGCAGCGGAAGCCGTCCCATTTTGGCTCATACTGCCATTGCGGCCCGTCAGGAATCGCTTCGACGTGCTGCAACTCCATCGGATCGTATGGCGGCCGTATCGGCAACGTCATGCGAGCAGCGGCGCCAGATCGAAGCGCCCCTTTTTCGCGACTAGTGGTTTCCACAAGTCGCCAACTTTTTCCAAACGTTCCCGAACGTTGTCGAGACGAAAGTCCTCGATCTCGATTCCGGCTTCGACTTCTTCCCACGTCACCGGTGTCGACACGGTCGCGCGCTCGGTCGGCCGCACCGAATAGACCGAGGCGAGCGTCGATCCCCACCGATTCTGGTTGTAGTCGACCAGCACGCGACCAGCGGGCCGCTTTTCCTTGCGATACTCGGCCGTCATGAGCGCGGGCTCATGGTGTGCGATGGCTACGGCAAATTCTTTGGCAAAACCCCACACCTGTTTTTGCAGCGGACCGCGAGCGATCGGCACGTAGACGTGCATGCCTTTGGATCCCGAAGTCTTCGCGTACGAGCGCATGCCGAGCGCGGCCAGCCCATCGCGCACCAGCAAAGCGGTTTCACGCACGCGCGAAAAGGGTGCCGTACCGGGATCGAGGTCGAAGTGCACGTACGTCGGACGGTCGATGTCGTCGCACGGCGCGTACCATTGATTGAGGTCGATGCAGCCGAGATTAACGATCCACAGCAGCGATGCCAAATCGTCGGCCATCGGAAAGTCGATCACGTTGCCCGAGCGGTGCTCGACGCGACAGGTGTGCAGCCAGTCGGGATGCGGCTGCGGGACGCGTTTCATAAAGAAGAACTCGCCTGCCGCACCGTGCGGGTAGCGCTTCATCACCATGGCGCGCTCGGCGATGTGCGGCAAGAGCAGGCCGGCAACGTCCGCATAATACTGCAGCAAGTCGCCCTTCGTCGCGCCGATGACCGGAAAAAAGATCTTGCGGAGGTTGGTGAGCGCGACGCGATTGCGACCGGCTAAGATCGTGGCATCGTCCTGGTCGCGGGGGAGGGTCATCGCGCGCGCAGGAGCATGCGCGCGTGCTCGAGCGCGACTTCGTGCGATTCCCCCGAGAGCATCCGCGCGAGTTCGGTCGCGCGCGCTTCCTCGCCCGAAATCTCGCGCACCGAGATGATCGTCGAACCGCGTTGCTCCCGCTTCTCGAGCACGTAGTGACGATCCGACCAGGTCGCCAACTGCGCGAGGTGCGTGACACAGACCACTTGCCCTTCGCTCGCCAGCCGGCCGATGCGCGCACCGACGGCGGTGGCGGTCGCGCCGCCGATCCCGGTGTCGATTTCGTCGAAGATCAGCGCCGTGCGATCGCGCGCGCCGGCGAGCACCACGACCAACGCGAGCAGCACACGCGAAAGCTCGCCGCCGGACGCCACTCGCGCGAGCGGCCGCAGCGGCTCACCTTTGTTTGCGGCAAACACGAACTCGATCGGCTCGAACGCGACGTCGAAGCGCGCCGACCCGAGCGCGAGCGCACCCAGCTCCTTGCGCATCGCGGTCGTCAAACGGGCCGCCGCTTCTTCGCGAATCGCACGTAAGCGCGCGTCGTCGGCGGCGAGCGCCGTCTCCGCTTCGCGCAGCTTCGCCGCGAGCTCAACCGCACGTTCGTCACGGCCCTCGAACGCCTCGACGAAGGCACGCGATGTTTCCGCTGCCGTGAGCACTGCGGCAATCGAGCCGCCATGCTTGCGCTTGAGCCGATCGAGCGCATCGAGCCGAGCGTTGATTGTCTCGAGCTCGCCGGCGTCAAAGTCGGTGGTATCGAGCTCACGCGCGAGTTGCGTTGCGAGCTCTGACGTTTCGCTCTGCAGCGCGGCGGCAGCGTCCGCCATCGCACGTAGCTGGGCCGAGATGTCGGCGATGCCGTGCAGCGCGGTCGCAGCGACGCCCAGCGCTTCGGAAGCGCTCGCGTCGTCGGCCGCGAGTGCGTCGTGGGCGCCGCGCAAGGCGGCCGAAATCCGCTCGACGTTGTCGAGATAGCGACGCCGCTCGGTCAAGCGTTCGTCTTCGCCCGGCAGCGGCGCGACGCCGTCGATTTCTTCCACCGTAAAACGCGCATCGTCGTAGCGCTCGTGCGCGCGACGCTCGTCACCGCGCATTGCCTGCAGTTCCTGCGCGTACGTGCTCACGCGCTCACGGGACGCGGCGGCAGTTTCCCGCGCAGCAATTGCCGGTGCACCGCCGAACCGGTCGAGCAGCTCGACGTGATAGGCCGGCGCCAACAACCGCTGTGCATCATGCTGGCCGACGATCTCCGCGATCTGCTCGCCGATCTCGCGCACATAGCCCGCCGTCGCAGCGCGTCCGTTCACACGCACGCTCGACTTACCCGCATCGTTGACCTCGCGCACAATCGTTGCGTCCTCGCCCGGATCCAGGTCGTAGCCGTCGGCGCTCAAGCGCTCGCGCAACGCGTCACTCGGATCGAAGGTGAGCGTTACCGTCGTTCGCGGTGCACTCGCGCCGACGACGTCGGCGCTGGCACGTTCACCCAACGCAAAGCTGAGCGCGCCCAAGATCATCGTCTTTCCGGACCCGGTCTCGCCGGTAAAAATCGTGGCGCCCGAACTGAACTCGATCGCGGCGCGGGCGATCAAGCCATAGTTCTCGATCTCCAGGCGCGTCAGCATGGAGAAACCTTACCGATTGACCGACCGAATGGAAACACCCCAGCGCAGTTTTTCTTCCAGCCGCTCGAAGAACCGCAACGGTGAGAGCCGGGCAAAGCGCACGCTCTTCGGATTCCGGCGCACGTTCACGACCGTGTTGGGCCCAATCTCCGCGAGGACGTCGCCGTCGCATTCAAGGTGCGCATGCGCGACGTCCGAATCGCAGCCGATGCCGATTTCTGAACTCGCTGGAACGATCAGCGGTCGCGAAAAGAGCGTGTGCGGCAGCAACGGCGAGATGCCGAACGCGTCGACCCGGGGCGAAATGATCGAGCCGCCGGCCGACAGGAAGTAAGCGGTTGAACCCGTCGCCGTTGCAACGCAAATACCGTCGGCCGGAATATCGGCAATGTGTTCGTTATCCAGGCTCAGGCCGAACGGTACGACGCGCGAGACATCGCCTTTGCGCACGACGACATCGTTGAGCGCGAAGTAGGTGTGCCCGCAGTAGTCGGCCTCCAGCGCGGCGCGTTCATCGAGCAGTAGCCCCTCATCGATAAGCTGCGGCAGTTGGGTGATGCGCGGATCGCCGTCATCCAGTTCGGTCAGAAATCCAAGCCGGCCCGCGTTGATGCCAAGCAGCGGTGCGCCAAGCGCCGTCGCAACCCGCGCTGCACGGAGCAACGTGCCGTCACCGCCGACCGTAATGAACAGCGCCGCGTCTTCGGCACGCGCACCGTTGCTGGCGAGGTCGGCGATGGCCTGCTGGCCTTTCCAGATCGCGATCTCATAGCCGTGCGCGCGGAAACTCGAGGCAATGTCGCGCGCAAGTGCACGCGCGGTATCGCGCGCCACGTCCACGTAGAGCGCGATGACCTTACGGCCGACGGCGAGTTTCGTCATGACACCTGCTTGCTCATAATTCCTGGCCTTCGCCGACGACGCGGTCGATCCGCTCGTCGTCGATCGGCGCAGCACCGGCACGCAACTCGGCGAGAAACTCGCGATTGCCGGCCGGTCCGAGCAGCGGCGATGCGATCAGCGCGGCCATCGGGAGACCCAATGCGCCGGCGGCATCGCGCACTTCGCGCAGCACTGCGCGATGCACAGCGGGGTCGCGCACGACGCCCTTGCTCCCCAGGCGGTCGCGCCCGGCTTCGAACTGCGGCTTGACCAGCGCGACGACGCGCCCGGCTTGTGCCAGATACCGGGCGGCGCGCGCCAAAATTGTGCGCAACGAAATGAACGACGTATCGATCACGATGAGATCAAAGGGCTGCACAAACGCATCGTCGGGCAGGTGGCGAAAGTTCGTTCGCTCGATGACGGTGACGCGCGGGTCGTTGCGTAAGCGCCAGTCGAGCTGCCCGTAGCCGACGTCGACGGCGGTAACCTCGGCGATGCCCCGCTGCAGCAGGCAGTCGGTGAATCCGCCGGTCGATGCGCCGACGTCAAGTGCGCGAAGCCCGTGCACGTCGATCGTGAAGCCGTCCAACGCGGCCTCGAGCTTCTCGCCACCGCGACTGACGAAGCGCCGCGGCGCGTCGATCGTAATTTGCGCGTCGTCGCGCACGCGCTGCCCGGCTTTTCCAGCCGGCTCGCCAGCCACACGCACGCGGCCTTCCATGATCAAGCTGCGCGCTTGCGAGCGCGTTACGCCCGCTCTCGCCGCCACGGCTTCATCCAGGCGCAACGTTTACCCCGAGCCGGTCGAAGGGCCCATTGCCGCGTCGATTATCGCTTGCGAACCCTTGAGCTCCGCCTCACATTCCGCAGCGAGCGTCTTGCCCTCTTTGAAGAGTTCGATTGCACGATCCAGCTTGGCGCCCGCGTCTAGCTCGCGCACGATCGCGTCGATGCGCTCGAGCTTTTCCTCGAAGCTTGCGGGCTTCTCCTTACTCATCGCGCACCGCTTCGACGCGAGCATCGAGCGTTCCGTGCCCAAGACGCGCGACGACTCCGTCCCCGACGGCGACGTCACGCGCGGAACGCACGAGCGATCCGCCTCGGAAAATCAACGCGTATCCGCGTGCCAGCGGCTGCTCGGGATCGAGCGCGGTCAGCCTCCCGGTCGCGGTCCGCAAGCGCGTCTCGGAGGCTGAAATGTAGCGATGCCACGCCGCCGGTAAGCGCTCGCTCACGACCGCGAGCCGCATTGCTCGTTGAGCGAGGCGCGCGGCGGGATTCTGCGCATTGAGCCGCCGCTCGAGTTCGACCAGACGGTCGCGCTGACGAACATAGGCACGAGTTAGGCCGCTTGCGAGCCGCTGTTGCAGCAAGTCGCGGCTCTGGGCCGCGTTGAGCATGTAACGCCGAATTCGCTCGTTCAGTCGAACCTCGAGGTTGCGCAGACGACTGATCGCCTCCACCCAGCCGCGAGCAACCCGATCCGCAGCGGCGGACGGCGTCTCCACGGAAACGTCGGCAACAAAGTCGGCGATACTGCGATCTCGCGTGTGTCCGAGCGCGGTGACGATTGGAATTTTCGCCCGGAAGATTCTGCGCGCCAATGACTCGGTGTTAAAAGGCTGAAAATCCTCAAACGATCCGCCGCCGCGCGTTATCACGACGAGATCGAATCCCGCGCGCTCGGCCTCGTCTATGCGCTCGTAAATCTCGAGCTCAGCGCCTTTTCCCCCGACGCGGCTTTGCAAAAATTTCACCGACACGTACGGCGCTTTCTGCTTGAGTATCGTCTCAAAGTCCAGCGCAGCATCCTGTTTCGCGGAGATCAGCGCCACACGCCGAGGAAATTGCGGCAACGCTCGCTTGCGCTCCGCTGCGAAGAGCCCTTCGTCGCGCAACTTTTTGATGAGCGCTTGATACTCAGCGTATAACTCGCCCTCGCCGGTTATCGAAAGCGTCCTCGTGAGCAACTGATACGAGCTGCGTTGCTTGCGAATTTCAATCGAGCCGCGGGCAACAATCGCCGAGCCCTCTTCGACTCTAGGAAAGCGCCGCGCGTCGCTGCCGAACGCATAACACTCCAAGAGCGCGCGATCGTCTTTGATTTTGAAATAGATGGATCCGTCACTCTGCGGTTTCCACTCGGATATTTCGCCGCGTAGCGCAATGTCCGCAAGCCTCGGACGGTTCTTGATCAGCCTCTCGAGATTTTCAGCGAAATCCCCGACGGAGAGCTCTACCGTCGCTTCGCCGTCCGCCTCACCGTTCATCGGCGCGGTTTAGCCGACGGTTTGGGCTTCGGAGCAACGCTCGGCGATGCCGCCGGCGAATCGAGCGGGATGTAATGCGTGCCATCGCCGACACTGTTCGGCGGTGGCGTCGCCGCCGCGCTCGTCGGCGGATCGGTCGCAGGCGCATCCGTTGCGTCGGCGGGATCCTGCGCGGTGTCAACGCGTGTGCCGCAGCCGCCCGACGTCGGCTCCGTACTGATCAGGTAGTATTCGTAGCCGCTCGAACAGCCAGCGAGACGCACAACCTGATCTGCCGGCATAGTGAAGTCATGTTTTGCCACGCCGTTCAGCGCGGCTTTCATGAAGTGCGCCCACGTCATCGCCGGAACGCCACCGCCGTAGGCTTCGGTCATCCGGGTATAATCGTCGTTGCCGAACCAAACCGCGGTTACTAGATCGGGCGTGAATCCAACGAACCAGGCGTCGCGAAAGTCCGAGGTCGTTCCGGTTTTTCCGGCGGCCGGGCGGCCGATGATCGCATTGGGATAGCCGGTTCCGTGATTGATCACGTCCTCGAGCATCGTCGTGATGATGAACGCCGTACCCGCGCTCACCACTTCACTCGCCTGCGGATATTGATCGTCGAGCACGGGATTGCCGAGCGAATCCTTGACCAAACGAATCGCCGAGGGATCGATGTGGATGCCTTGATTCGCGATCGTCGCGTAACCAGTCGCCTGATCGAGCGGCGTCACCACGGAGGAACCGAGGGCGAGCGAAAGATTCGGCTCGAGCGTCGCGGTCACACCCATGCGATGCGCGTAGTCGATGATCTTGTCCAGGCCGATGCGATCCGCAAGCTTGACCGCCACGACGTTGCGCGAGAGTTCGAGCGCGGTGCGCAGCGTGATATCACCCAAGAACCGATCGTCATCGTCGCGCGGCGACCACAGCGTGCCGTCGCCCATCGGGTAGCTCACCGGCGAATCGTCGATGATCGTGTTCGCGGGCATTCCCGAATCGATCGCCGCAGTGTAGACGTAGAGCTTGAACGACGAGCCCGGCTGGCGACGCGCTTGCCATGCGCGATTGAACTGATTGTCGAGCGAGAAGCCCTTGCCGCCGACCATCGCGACGATCTCGCCGGTCGAGGGCCGAATCGAAACCAACGCTGCTTCGTCGGCGTGAATGCCCCAACTCTTCGCGCGCTGCAAGCCCCAGTCGATCGACTCTTGCGCGTCTTCCTGCATGCGCGGGTCGAGCGCGGTGTAGACCTGCAAGCCGCCCTCCTCCACGGCCTGCTTGCCGAAAAGCTTTTCGAGTTGCGCGATGACGTACGTCGTGTAGTAGGGATACAGATAGCCCTGCAACCCCGGCGCACGCTCTTTGGCCAAACCTAGCGGCGCATCGACGGCACTATCGGCTTGCGCTTGCGTGACGTACCCGCTTTCGACCATGCGATCGAGCACGTGATGTTGCCGGTCGCGGGCGAGACTCAAATTGACGAACGGCGAGTAGTCCGAGGGCGCGGCGATGACGCCCGCGATCATCGCAGCCTGCGCGAGGTCGAGTTTGTCGACGTTCTCGCCGAAGTAGGTGTGCGCTGCGGCATCGACGCCGTAGGCTCCCGAACCCAAGTAGACGATATTCAGGTAGCGCTCGAGAATCTCGTCCTTGGTGTAGTATCGTTCGATCTCGATCGCGAGCAGCGCTTCTTGAATCTTGCGCGTGATCGAAACCTGATCGTTGAGGAACAACTTGCGCGCGAGTTGCTGCGTGATCGTCGAAGCGCCCTGAAACTCTTGATGCGTGAGATCGGCGAAACCGGCGCGCATGATGCCGCCGAAATCGACACCGTGGTGATAGTAGAAGTTGTGGTCTTCGTTCGCAATGACCGCCTCGCGCACCACGAGCGGAATACGCGCGAGCGGCACGTAGGTGCGATTCTCTTTATAGACCGAGGCGAGCAAGGTGCCGTCGCGCGCGAAGATTCGCGTCGAGCTCTCCGGCTGATAGTCGGCGAGGCGGCTGATGTCGGGAAGGTTGCGCGAGTACGCGGCGACCATTCCGCCGATGAGCCCCGCCACGAACAGGACCACCAGCAAGGCGCCAATCAGAAAGCCGCGCATCCAACCCCGAGGAGAGCCGGGCGCGCCCTTACGCTTGCGTCGTTTCTTTCGCGACAGCATTCAGTACGCCGTTGACAAACCGATTGGAGTCTTCGGTTGAGAATTTCTTAGCCAGCTCGACCGCTTCGTTGATAACGACCGCGCGAGGAATCAGCGGCCGGTGACAGAGTTCAAACGTTCCCATCTCCAAAAGCAAACGATCGATGGTGGGCAATCGTTCGATCGTCCATCCCTCCAAGAGCGGCGCCAGCAAGACGTCGGCTTCGGCCGCATGGTCGAGCGTACCGATCACGAGGTCTTTCACGAACGCGCGATACTCGGTTTCCTCGCCTTCCCCCACCATCTCGGTCAGCGCGTCGCCGGGTTCGCGATGCCCGACGGCGACGGCGTAGAGCGCTTGCAGCGCCGCCTCGCGCCCTTGCCTACGTGACGGCATGAGCAAGCAATCGGGGGAGGAATCCGATGTCGTAACGGCCCTCGCGGAACTGCGGCGTAGCGAGAATTTCCAGGCAGTAGTCGATGGTGGTGCTCACGCCTTCGACGACCGTCTCGCGCAGCGCGCGTTCCATGCGCGCAATTGCGGCTTCGCGCGAGGCACCGAACGCGATCACCTTGGCGATCATCGAATCATAGTACGGCGGGACGACCGCACCGGAGAAGACGTGCGTATCCACGCGCACGCCCGGGCCGCCGGGGAAGACGACCTTGGTCAACGTGCCCGCCTGCGGCGCGAAATTGTTGGTAGGATCTTCTGCATTGATACGGCACTCGATCGCGTGACCGCGCAGTTGCAGATCCGCTTGCGTGTAACCGAGCGGCTCGCCGGCGGCAATGCGAATCTGTTCCTTGACCAAGTCGACGCTATACACCATCTCCGTCACCGGATGCTCGACTTGGATGCGCGTGTTCATCTCCATGAAATACACATCGTGTCCGTTGACGAGGAACTCGAGCGTGCCGGCATTGCTGTAGTGCACGTGCTTGCACGCGCGTACCGCCATATCGAGCAGCGTCGAGCGCGCAGCGTCGGAGAGGTGCGGCGCGGGGGATTCCTCGATCAGCTTTTGATGCGAGGGCTTCTGCACCGAGCAATCGCGTTCGCCGAAGGTCACGACGTTGCCGAACTCGTCCCCAAGCACTTGGACTTCAATGTGGCGCGGATCGATGATGAGTTTTTCCATGTAGACGCGGCCGTCTTTGAAGCTGGCTTCGGCTTCGGCCGTCGCGCCGGTGAATGCGCGCTCCATCTCGTGTGAGTTCTCGACCGCGCGCATGCCCTTGCCGCCGCCGCCCGCCGTCGCTTTGAGCAAGACGGGATACCCGATCTTTTCGCCGGCGTGCAGCGCCTCGTCGACCGAGTCGAGGATATCGGTACCGGGGGTCGTGGCCACACCGGCTTCGCGCATGACGCGCTTGGCCGTCGCCTTGTCGCCCATCGCGGCAATCACTTCGGGTTTGGGGCCGATAAAGGTGAGGCCGTGATCGGCGCAGATCTGCGCGAAGCGCGCGTTCTCCGCCAGGAAGCCGTAGCCGGGGTGAATGGCGTCACATCCCGTTATGAGGGCCGTCGAAATGATATTCGGAATATTGAGGTAGGAGCGCGCCACCGGACCCGGCCCAACGCAAAAGGCTTCGTCTGCCTGGCGTACGTGCAGCGACTCCCGATCCGCTTCAGAAAAGATCGCGACGGTGCGCACGCCCAGCTCTTGGCAGGCGCGATTGATGCGCAGCGCGATCTCGCCGCGATTGGCAATGAGTACCTTAGTGAAAATGGTCCTATCCTCGGTCGATTTCGAAGAGCACTGCGCCGTATTCGACGGGCTCGCCGTCGTCACGTTTGATCGTCACGATCCGTCCCGGTCCGCGGCTTCGCACTGGGTTACGAATCCCGAGCGCCTCGATGAAGGCCAGCTCCCGATCGTTCTCGAGCAGATCCCCCTCGGCCGGCGCCGGCCGGCTCAGGTGAAAGATTCCCACTAAATCGGCCCGGATCTGATCGGCCCGGACCGGGTGTGCTTCGATCGACCCAAGGTCGTGCGGCATGTCCGGAACCTGATCCGGGTGCAAGGCGCGCCGGCCAAGCTCGATCGCTTCACCCTCGCGCTCGATGCGCAGGCGCAAGAGGTCAGTTCCCACCAGGAGCTCGGCCAGGCCGCGAACGCGGCGGACCACCGGGGACAAGGGGTGCTCGTCGGACATCGGCGCTAGGCTTTCGCCCTGCCCTACTATCCCTCCGGCTCTGGCGCAATTCGCGATTTAGACCGATGATAGAAAGGATGGCCACCTTGGTCCTCTATCCGCACGACCTCGACTTGGGCGAGCTCCCGTTACTACTCGGGAACGTCGGCGTTTCGGTGCATGCGGTCGACTTCAAACGGTTGCGGGAACGTGGCGGTCTCAAAACGCTGGGCGCTCCGCCCGCAAACGCGATCGTGGTATTGCCCCCGCAGCATTCGGCGCTGGCGTGGATTGCTGACGACCCCGAGGTTGTGGCGATCATGCATCCGCCGGTTACCGGCGCGGCGCTGCTGGCGTCGTTGCGTACGGCCGCCAAAGTCGAGGCGGCGCGCGCCCTGACCCGTACCGCTCGCGAGGGCGAGGAGCTGCTCGAGATCGGGCGTTCGCTTTCGTCCGAACGCGATCTCCCGACGCTGCAGCGCTTGATCGTGCGTAAGGCGCGCGAGCTGACATTTTCTGACGCGGGCAGCTTGTTCGTGGTTGAAGAGCACGATGGGCAGAAGCGCTTGCGCTTCGCGGTCGCGCAGACCGGCCCGAAGGACGACGGCGTGCTGATGAACGCCTTGTTGCCGCTCTCCACGACCTCGATCGTCGGCTACGTCGCCGTCACCGGCGAGTCGCTGCGCATCGAGGACGCCTACACGATTCCCGAATCGTCGCCGTATCAGTTCAATCGCGGCTTTGACGACAAGAACAACTATCGGACGAAGTCGATCTTGTGCGTGCCGATGCGCAACTTGCACGGCGACGTGATCGGCGCGATTCAACTCATCAACCACAAGCCGAGCTTCGCGACCGAGCTCGAGTCACCGGCGCATACCGAAGAGATCGTGCGCCCCTACGATCAACACGACGAGCGCTTGTTGACGGCGCTGGCTTCGCAAGCGGCGGTCGCCATGGAAAATGCCCGCCTGGTCGACGCGATTCAGAATCTCTTCGAGCGCTTCGTTCACGCATCGGTCAAGGCGATCGAAGTTCGCGACAAGTCGACGCAAGGCCACTCGGAGCGCGTCGCCGCCTTGACGGTCGCGCAGGCCGAGGCGATCAACACGATCGAGTCGGGTCCGCTCGCCGGGATGCACTTCACGATCGAGCAAATCCGCGAAGTCCGGTATGCCTCGCTCTTGCACGACTTCGGCAAAGTCGCTGTGCCCGAATACATTTTCGCGAAAGCCAAGAAGCTGCCCGATGGGCGGCTCGATACCATTCGCCTGCGCTTCTTGCTCGCGCTCGAACAGGCGCGCAACAAAGACGACAAGGAGCTGCTACGCGAGCTGCTTGCCAAAGTCGAAGGCGCCAACGAACCGAACGTGGTGGGCGAGGCGGGCGATGAGACGCTGCTGCGCGCCATGGAGCGCCGCTATCGCGACGTCGACGGACCGCGCCCATTGCTCGATCAGGCGGAGTACAGCTACCTCACGATTCCGCGTGGTTCGCTCTCCGACGACGAACGCAATCGGATGCAAGAGCACGTTACGCAATCGTTTCTCTTCTTGCGCGAGATCCCGTGGCAGGAAACACCGTGGCGCGACGTTGCCGATTTAGCGTACGGGCACCACGAGCATCTCGACGGCACCGGCTACCCGCGCAAGCTCAAAGGCGAAGCGATCAAACCGCAAGTGCGCATGATGACGATCAGCGACGTCTTCGACGCGCTGACCGCGTCGGATCGGCCCTACAAGAAGGGCATGTCGACCGAGCGCGCACTCGACATCCTTTCGAAAGAATTCGCGCAGCGCGGCAAGGTCGATTCCTTGCTGCTCGACGTCTTCATTCACAAGCGACTCTACGAAGTCACCAACCGCGAAGAGAACAACCCGCTAATCAAGCACGTTTCGTAGTCTACGAAATAGCTGAAACCCCGCGGAGCTCCTCGGGAGAAAGCGCATCGAGCAACGGTCGATAGCGCGGCGCGATCTCGGCAAGTGGGACCAGCGCAAAGGCGCGCTCGCGTAAACGCGGGTGCGGCACAATCAGATCGTTATCGTGTACTTCTTGGTCGCCATAGAGCAAGATATCGAAATCGATTCTTCGCGGGCCCCAGCGTTCGCCGTCGTCCTCAACGCGTCCGAGGTCGCGCTCGAGCCACTTGAGGCCGTGCAGCAGCGGCCGCGGCTCCAGTTTCGTATCGAGCGCGACGACCGCATTCACGAAGTCGGGTTGATCGGTCTTCCCCCACGGCGCCGTGCGGTAGAGCGAAGAAACCGCAGCCACGTCGCCGAGCGCGCGCAGCGCTTCGATCGCGTGGCGCACCTGAAGTCCGGGGTCGTCGAGATTCGAGCCGATGCCGATGTAAGCGCGGATCACGGCCAGGGTTCGCGTTGCCGGACCA
>JBEKBR010000026.1:0-51853 GCA_050015295.1 Candidatus Aquilonibacter sp.
ACGTATCCGTTCAAGAACTATGTTCGTGCGTGCCCCGGCGTCGTACTGAACTCTTACGACTACAAGTATTATGGTTGGGATAAATACCCGCTCGACTATCAGCGCAAGCTCAATCTCTATGAGCCTGGTCGCTTCATCCTTCATATGCCGGGCTATCCTAACGACGTGAGAATTCCTGAACTCAAGCGCCGTCTTGCGGAGGCGACGTGATTCCACCAAAACTCGATGAGCGATATGGCCTCACACAGTCCGAATACGGCGGCCTTTTGTCGTCGGTAAAGCAATGCCACTACAATCCTGAACTCGGCATGAAAATGTTCCTCAAGCACCATCCGCACTTGAAGGCAACACCCGCACTCTATGGCTTGGCAATCAGCGTCGGTCGCACGCCGTTCCCGAGTATCGTTGGCTTGAAAGAGGGCCCGTTTCCCGAGGATAAGTCGCGTCCGTGGCTCGATAGCCGTACTTGGAATAGTGAATCTCAAAAAGCGTGGGACGAAGAAGTGTCGAATTTATGATGATGGATGCTTCTGTGGAAAATCGGTTCTGGAAATACGTCGCACCGATGACTGAAGGGCGCGGTTGCTGGGAGTGGACTGGCTTCATACCCCCACGTCCCGGACCCGGGTATGGCTACTTATGGGACAAGGCCGTTGGCGATAAAGTTGGCGCGCACCGCATTTCATGGGTGCTGCATCGGGGAGAGATTCCCGACGGCCTGTTCGTTCTTCATCGCTGTGATAATAGGTCTTGCGTAAACCCGACACACCTGTTCCTTGGGACGCAAAAAGACAACAGCCGCGATATGGTGGAGAAAGGGCGAGCGGATTTCCTAAGCGGCAATAGGGTTTCCAGTCAAGCGAAATGGGAGGCTAAGTATTGTAGGGCTGGGCATCTTCGTACTCCCGATACGACATGGGAGTATGTTCGGAACGGGAAGCGCAGCAAGGTTTGTAAACAATGCCAACGCGCGCGATCGCAGCGGTGGCGATCTAGGGGTGGCAGAACGTGAGCCAAGAGTTTCAAATTATTTCGCCACAGACGCGGGCTGATTGGTTCATTAGCGGCGCTGGGCTCATTCGAAAAAATATAATTGGGTGGGACGCAAAGGGTGATCTTCCTTTGCCTGGTATCAAAACGTGCCTCGTTGGCATGTATGATAGGAAGTACGACCCGATCGCAGAGATAGCGGAAGATAATTGGGCCCGGTACGCGCTACGTCACGGAATATCTCTTCGAACCTATCCCGGCGCATTTCACACGGATCCATCCAAGCGTGAGACGTACGGCGATAAGGTCCGCTTCTCGCTCTACTATGACGTGCGCGGCATTTTCGACGTGGTGATGTTCCTCGACATCGACTCCGTGTTCGTCAACATTAACCAGCGCATTGAAGAGACGCTTCAGGGACGCCGGTTCTTGTGGACGTACGGCGATGGTGGGCCCATGTCCGGACTGTGGATCGCACGAACAGATGATATGACAGAGAAGCACTTACGCTTCGCGTATGAGCGCGCCGCTGCCGAGAACAATACGCGCTACGACAAGATCGAGCCGAACGGAATCTCTGACCAGGACGCGATGGCGTGGTGCATGAACGTGCCCCCATTCAACAGCACATTTGGGAATTGCGTCGAGGCAGAGTCGGTCGGATTCTGCTTTCCAGATACGACAATGCCGCGCCCGTGGATCGTGACGGCGCGCGGTGGAAACATCGAGGAGAAGATTGCCGCACTCACGCCTTGGCTCGCCCGTACCACTCAACCCGCCTAAGAGGCTCTTTATGACGCAGACTATTTCTCCCCAAGACTTCCTTGCGCTCTCCAACCTCATTGTCGAGAAGGGCATCCGCTATTTCATTGAGACGAACGCGGATGGAAAGACAGAAGGCTTAGAGATGGCATCTCGCCTCGGACTACGAGCGCATGTATGCGATACGTTTTCTGCCGTGCAACTTTCGGAGCGCTATCCGGATGCGGACGTGTACGACGGCGATTCCGCGAACTTTTTAGAAAACGTGCTACCGAAACTCGATGCGCCTGCGTTCTTTTGGCTGAGTAGTGAACTCGAACGTGCCGTGGTTGAAATCGAAAGCGAAGGCAAAGACTGGCATTTCACGATGAAGGACGATTCGGTTCAAAGCGCGCCACAAGAGGCGCCTGTTCCAGCCGATCACTGTAGCCAGCGCAAAAAGGTGGATGGCGTCTTTCCGGACCCCGTTGAGGACTTCGACCGTAATTGGGCAGGCCCCCAAGAATTGAAGCCTGCCGTCTATCGCAGTCAGAGCGAGAAAGACACGTACTACGCAATCGCCGTCGAGAACGGGTACAACGCGTCCGTATTCGAGGCGACTGATATCGTGATCGACATCGGCGCCAATATCGGAGCGTTTTGTAAGCGCGCACATCTCAATGGCTCGCGAGAAATCTACGGCTTTGAGCCTTCGGCGTTCTACATGGAGGCGGCGAAAGCAAACGTCGGCGACCTTGAAGGGGTGTCGCTGCACCAACTCGCGGTCGTGCGGAGCGATGATAAACGCAAGGCGCAATACTTTCACGACAACGGTATGAGCACGATGGTCGATGAAGGCAACCCGGTTGAAAATGTTTCGCTGGATGAAATTCTCGCGGACATTGGCCCCGTGCGCTTTCTGAAGATCGACGTTGAGGGTTCCGAGTGGTCGATATTACGGACTTGTACGAAACTCAATCGCGTGTCCGAGATCGCGGGGGAATATCACCTGGCCGACCACTACGATGACAAAGAGGTGAGCGTCGGCGCGCTCATGGGGTTCCTCTACGACCAGGGTTTCACGCAGGCTGGATTCGTGCGGCAGGCCGATGCCACGGGCGGATTTTGGGCGAAGCGATGAGCGACTGGCGCGACAGGTTCCCAGCCGACATTCAGCCATACTGCAACCAGTTCGCGGACCTGTTCAAGACGGCGTACATGCAACTGCTTTGGCGGAATGGCCCGAGCGGCGACCCGAACGAGCAAATCTCCCATGCGGAGACAACGGCGCGCGAACTCATCGCGAAGTATCGCCACCTCGGCGAAGGGAACCCGCACAACGACCATTTCTACCGCTGCACTGACAGAGTATCATCCAGCGGCTTCTACGACGGCATGGACGACGAGGCACACATTCCCTGGGCTACGCATACCATCAACTTGGATGAAACGCGCACCGGGCCGTATTCCAGGACGAAGCATCTCTGGAACGGTCACATCGACGACGGTGGCCCGCGCCCTTACGGCTGGTTCGAGAAAGCGGCCTACCACTTCATGGGCGACTTCGCGACGAACCCAGAGGCGCGTATTCATGTAAACTGCGCGGCGGGCGCAAGCCGAGCCCCGTCGATGGCCTACTTCTTCGTGCGCGCTACGACGAAACTCCCTGTGCTCGACGCCAAGGCAACGGTCTACGCCGCGAACTCCGTGCTAAACCGAAACATCAGCATCACCTATTGGCAGGACGCAGAGCGCGCCCTACGTCGTCTTGGCCTCGTTGACGACGCGTGGTTCCTTGGGTGAGAGTCGCGGTCACGTCGGCATGGAATGAAGCGTACCAACCCATCGCTGACATAACCGTGCCCGTGATGGTTGAGTACGCGAAGAAGCACGGCTATTCGTTCTGCGGCTGGCCTGACCGCTATCACACAGACGAGCAGCGTGATCCGTCATTTCTCACCTACGGCGACCGAGCGAAGCTCCAAATCTACAAAGACCTCTACGCCGACTTCGATGTGATTGTGTGGCTTGACGTCGATACGCTCATCACGAATCAGGACAAGCGCATCGAAGATATTCTTGGCGACCGGCCCTTCCTGTGGACAGTTGATTGGCATGGGCCACTCTCGGGCTTTACGATTGCGCGCTGCATCCCATCCGTTCACTTGGCGCTCAATACGGTGCTACATCGGGCGGCGGAAGATGCGTGGTCACTCGGTACGACGGGGAAGCCACTCGCGCACGGTGGTCGTTCAGATCAGGACACGATGCGCTTCTTTGCGCCCTGGCGTCCGTTCAATGAAATCTTTGGACCGCAGAATCAGGTAACATGCAAAGAGGCTGGGCACTGTATGCCGATGGCGTACATGAAGGCAGACCCGCTCTATTTCTATATTGCGAATTGGGAGCCGGGGGATTTTCTTTGGACGCTTCCCGGCGCTCCGGTTGCCGAGCGGGTTGCTCTGCTCTTTGAGAAGGCCGTCGAAGTGTACGGAGATACTCGGCACGAAGCAAATGCGCGCTACTCACTTGGAAACTAATGCGGCAGGTTGAAACGTGTTACGACGCCTCACAGGTTCATTAGGCTTGGGCGATTGCGGTTCGGTGACGCTCGGTTAATCATCGCAAACGCCGACTCGAACTCTTTACGCTTCTCTTCCTCTTCGGCGACTTTCTGACGATGCAGTCCCGAGTACGGGTCCGCTGCGATACAGAGCGCGATGCAGAGCGCGTCGTAGTGGTCGTCGTGTCCACGCGAGGACTTAAAACTCCCGGTCGGCGTTCGTGTTAATCCACGAATCTCGCGCTGGGTCTTTGCGTCCGGAATAATGAGCAGCGGTTCGGACTTGCCTGACTCGCGGTTGCGATTGCAAAAGAGCGAGGTGAACGTCTGATCCATGAGCGGACGGGTGTTCGTCTTCGTTTCCCAACCGGGGTAGCGCGTCGGCTCAGGAACGTCGGCGTCATAGCGCTTGTAGTAGTGGCAATTTCCCATCCCTTTATCGACCGCCCAGCGGACGAGTTGATAGCCCATGCCCGCCGTCTCAATTGCGTAGTAGCAGTTGAAGTACCACCGATAGAGATAGTACAACTGCTCAAGAAGGATGTTCGCCGGAACACGCGCTTCATAGGTCGCGACGATCTTGTTGTCGCGGTAGCGCACGATCTGCGCGACGGAAGCGTCTGAGTCCGGGGACTCGTAGGCGATATTGGTATCCACGCCCATCGTATACTTCTCGCCGTTTTGTGGAGGAGCGTAGATACGAACTTCGTGCCACGGGTTTCTATCGCGATGCGTGGACCGTGGGACCTCTCCATTGAGCTCCCAAGCGGCGAAGGTGCCTTCGCTCTCAAAGAGGCCCACGGCAGCCGGGATGCGCTCCATGCGAGACATCGCATCCATCGCTGAGCGATCGAACGGCGCGGAGCCCGACGAGATGAATGCTTCCTCAAGTGTTGACCCGAAGAACTCTTGGCGGAAGGTGAGCAGCGCCATTTCTTCGGATGGCATCTTGTAGCCGTCGATCTTGCGCCGCCGCCAGAAGATACGGCTGAGCGAGACGCCGTACTTGTCAACGAGGTACTGTTCTTCTTCGCCACCGTACTTGGAGATTTTCCCGAGCGTTGATTCCGTCTCGCCGCGCTGCTCTTTTGAGAACGGGCGTCGAATCTCGCCCCGGGGATTGTGCTTAGAGCGAACGTCGTACTCTTCGTGCCGGTGCCAGGCCCAGATGGCGGGGACGTAGACGCCTGGGTAGCCCTTCGCGACGGCATCCGGGAGTCCGAGAATGCCGCTGTAGATCATGTCGGCCGTAAGATCGCCCTTCCAATTCTCGATGCGCTTCGTCCATTTCGGATTCTCTTCACAAGCCTCGCGAGCGAGCGGTGCGTAGAATTCTTCGGAGTCGCCGTTTGGGGTCGAGTCGATAATGATGATCGAGAAAGGGGAGAGGGGAGCGGCTGAGATGACGCCGGCCTGCACGTCGGCCTGGCGCTCCGTCTCCATGTGCGCGTATTCGGCAATGATGACGAGGCCCTGCGGGATGCCGCGCATGGACGAGGGGACGGTGATTTGATATATCGAGTCGAGACCTGGGTTGTTGAGCCGGTCCTTTTGGTTTGGGTTATCGAAGATGAACGTCTTGATCGACTGAATGCGGCGCATCGGCTGCATCCAGCGCGGGAGGCCGTTAAGCATCGTACCGAGACGGCGGCCTTGCTCGGCGGCAACGTCTTCGTCGTCTACGAGGAGCAGCGCGCGTTTATTCTCATCGAGGCAGTAATGCAGCCCGCGTCCGATGTTGCGCAGCGTCCAGCCGAGTTGGCGGACCTTGCCTTCGATGACACGGCCGGGAAGGTCGTTTCGGATCTGGCAATCGAGCGTGTAGTCGAGGAGCGCCTGGCCCGAGAAGGGTCGCATTCGAACCATACTGCCGCTCTTGTCCGCAACGTAGAGCATGTTCGAGGCGAAGAAGGGATAGGACGACATTGTGCGCTTCGTGAGCGCAAGACGCCAGATATTTTCCATCTGTGGCGGCATGTCGGAGGTCCCGTAGGTGAACTTGAACCAATCCGGGACGTCGAGGAATTCATCGGGCGAGTAAACAGGCTTCACGTCTAAGAGAAGGGCGTTCGGGTGATTGGCCCTAAATCATGCGCCGTGCGTCTTCTTGAGGCGTTAAAGCGGCTCGTAGACCCCGTTGGCCCGCTCGGGTCTGTTCTTTCGCCCGCTGACGTCTACAAAGAACGCGCCGGGCTCTCCGTTGCATCGCCGCATATGCAGCGCGTCGAGCTTAATGCTCCGGGCGATATTCAACAGGCGCTCGCCGCTCCACGATTCGTCAGTATGGAAGAGGCGGTTGATGTGCCGCGTGATAGGGTTCGCCAAGTGAGCGCCTACGTCGAGGAACACTGGACGCCGAAAATGGCGGCCACGGAGTCAACGGACCTCGCCGTGATTCTCGTCACCTCGCAGCAGCAGGTAGGCTGGACGGTTACGCAGCGGCCTGCTGCGAGTACGCGCGCGCGCAAGTATCAGAGCCAGGAAGAATTCGAGCAAGTCATTCAGTCGGCGCAGATTCAGGCCTCAGACGATATCTACAACGGCTATTTTGAGACGATCCCCGGCAACGACCCGTGCGTGATTAACGGCGAGGTTCTACGCGGCCAGCCCGTCTACAAAGACGGCAAGATGGTCCACGACGGGATAGTGCGTGGCGGGACAATGATTCGCGGCGGCCGGCGTGAGTATCGTGAGAAGACGAAAGACATGGTTCACTGGGGGCCTGGCTTCTTAGAGGAGCGCGCGAAGGTCCAAGCCGAGATGGAGAGTCGCCCGGTTCGTAACGTCAAGGCCAATATGGAAGCGATGGCCGGACGTGTGCTGCCGATGAAGCGCATTCTTGCCAATCCGCGTGTTGATCGAAAGTCAGCGTGCTAGTGGCGGACGAGGTTATTGAGGCGACGTGTTTCGGAGGCCCAGAGGACGGTATTACGATTCGCTGTCCACGCCGACCGTACACCGTCTTTCAGCGCATGATTCCAGGCACGTTTGCGTTCGAGGAAAGCCTGTACGCACTTGAAGTCCTGGAAGATGGCCGCTTTCGGTGGAAGCACCTCTCGACGCATCCCGTAACACACGCGAGTAAAGCGTGAGGCCTATCGTCGTTTGGAATCGGTCCGAGGCAGAGAGTGTGTCACTTGGCTACCCCTACGCGCACATCTCAATTTGCGACTCGCTCGTTGGGGATATGCCAGCAAATATACCGGACAATCCAAATCGAGTTGCGCTTTTACGGGTGGAATTCACCGACTGCCCCACGGCTGGCCCCGATGAAGCGCCGACGTATATCTTGCCTGATTATCCCATTGACCCGCCAACGCTTGAGCAATGCAAAGAGATTGTCGCATTCGTTCGCGAGTGGGGCGATAAGGTAGAAGGCTTCGCGATTAACTGCGCTGGCGGTCAATCACGAAGTACGGCAACCGCCGAGATGGTGAACACACTTTTTAATTGCGGTATCGCACTCTTGCCACCGGGTCGGAATTGGGGCCCAAACCGAATGCTTCGCGTTCTTTATCGTGAGGCGATTTCGTGAGCGCTTGGGGTCCTGATTTTAGTGAATTGGGACCGGGAGGCTCTGCTGGAAATTGGCTCGGGGGGGCGCCGCCACCTGATCAGCGGCCTCCGCAAAAAGCGAGTCGCCCTGAATCGAAGATGACGAAGTGGGCGCGTAACGTCAACGGCACGCTGAAACGCGAACGCCAGGCGGTCTCCGATGAGATGCGGCGCAACACAAACATGGCAAACGGCGGCGCGCCGTTCTGGGGTAAGCGCGATGATTGGAAGATCGGAACGAAGCTCCGGTTCGCCGCCACTATCCCGCTTGCATGGACCGCAATTCTGTGCGATGCGAAGCCGAGCGTGTCGTACTCGGCGCTCGACCGCTCGAAACAAAAGCGCGCCGATATTGCAACGGCGGCGTGGAATCAGGCCTACGAATCGGGCAATTGGGAGAAGCGCATCCACGACGCCGTGCTCGTCAGCCGCGTTCAGAAGAAAGCCTACCTTCGCCTCACCTACGACTCCTTAGCGCACGGAGGTCGCGGGCGGCCCAAGCTCACCGTTGTGCTGGGCGAGCAGGTCTGGATGGACCGCAACGCTACGTGCGCCGACGATGCCGAAGTGCTGCTCTACGAATATCGTGAGAGCTACGGTTCGCTCTGCGGACGCTTTGAGGACCTGCGCGATCGCCTTTCACAAAAGTACGATCAGCCACGACAGGACCGCACAGGAGAAGATCAAGATGTGCTTGCACCGCCTGGCGCTTATTCTCTTGCTGACGTGGTTTCCGGTGGCGGAACGGTCTACACTCCAGCCTACGCCGCAAGTTCAAATCCACCCGATAGCGCAGGTGGTTCTTCGGGCATCCTGGTTCGCGAATATTGGACCCGACCGCATCGCACGATTGAAGTCGAAGAGGTTCAGTTTCTCGCAAACGGTGAGCCTGCAACTGAACCGAAGATGTACGACACGATTGACCCACTCGATGAAGAACCACTGCGGCGCGTAACGACCGAAGGTGGAGTCATCTACGAATTGCCTGAGTCGCTCGTCGCCGCGATGTACGACGCTCAGGACAACGGCGGTCTTCAGATACTGGAAGATCAGCCGGCGCTTCGGTGTGTGATGCACAAGGTCAAATACCCACTCTATCCCGATGGACGCCTTGTCGTTATTGTGGATGAAGATATCGAAGCGGATGACCGGATGAATCCGCTGGGCTACTTTCCATTCGCTGAGATCATGGCGAATGCGGCGCTGGATGGAGGCCAGTACGGGCCGAGCGACGTTGACCTCATCTATGACCCGCTCGAACAGTTGCTGCGCACTGTCTCGCTTATCTTCGACACGATGAACCTTACCGGAAACCCGGTTGAACGTTATCCCATCGGCGCCGAAATATCAAACGACGATATCACGAATGCGCCAGGCGCGATCCGCCGCGAGGACGTGATGAGCTTGCGCTACGCAAAACGCGAGGCGGGCGTTGAGTTGCCGCAGTACATTTTGCCCTATGTGAAGTGGCTCGTCGAGCAGATTAAAGAACTCTCGGGGCTTTCCGACGTCATGCTCGGGAAGATGCCGCCCAAGCAGCAAGTCTCAACTGAAACAATGACGATGGGGCAAGAGGCGAGCGGCGTGCGTTTCCGGGATGCGCTTGCGAATCTCTCGCAATGTATGCGAACGCTCGGTGCGCAGTACCTCGAACTCATGGCCCGCTTCTATACGGCTCCGGTCATGGTGCAGATCAAGAACAATGCAGGCGTTCCCGAGCAGACCCCAATGCTCGGTGCGTATCTCACCGACCCCTTCATCGTGGAAGCGAAGGCCGGAAGTCGGCAGCCCTCAGGTCCGACTGCGCGGCTCAATACGATCATGCAACTCAAGAGCGCGAACATTCCCTTTGCTCTCCAGCAAGTCTACGAATTACTCGAAGAAATCGGCGCTATTCCGAGCGCAAGCTCAGCGATGCGGGAAGTCGAGACACTCAAAGCGCAAGGCCCCGCCTCAGCGTGGAAGCTCATCGGCATTGGAAGTCCAGGTCAGCAAACAAAGAAACCAAACAGCCGTCGCAGTAAAAAGGCAGCTCAGGGTTAATGGCACGTAAACAATGCGAGCACATTAACCCACCGCTGTCTAAACGTGGTCAATGCGCTATTTGTAAGCGGGCCAGAGAGCGAGTCTACTACAAAGAAACGTATCGTTCAAAGAAGATAGATATGGTGATGGATTATGCGTTGAGGCATCCAGATCGTCATAAAACACCAGAAGCCCTTGCCTATTTTAGAAAATGGTCCAAGATGGACCGTAAACGAAATCCAGAAAAGCACCACAAATATGAAGTCGTGAGGTGGCAGCGTCACAGAGATAAATTAAGAGCTGCTCGTAAAATATGGGTAGAAAAAAACCGCGCATACGTTAATGCAAAAGAGCAAGGGCGGCGGCATAATTTACGAGATCAAATTGGAATAACTCAAGCCGAGTGGGAAGCCATTATCGCAAAGCAACGCGGCCGATGTGCGGAGTGTGGCAATAAAGAAAAGCTAACCCAGGACCACCTAGACCCTAAAAGCAAAGGCGGCGCACACGCGCCCTATAACATTCGCGGCTTATGTGGTCCGTGTAATTATCGTAAGGGGAGCCACATTCGGCCGGGCACCCAGATGGGGTTGCTTCTGTGTAAGGCTGGCGCGGCGTGATCGAAGACGCTCTCCGTAATTTCCCCGAAGGGCGTCAATATGTCTACGCCTACGGTTCCTGGGGGCCGGGCGAGAAAAACCGGACAGGCGGCTCGGGGATCAATATGATGGTGATTACGTGGCTGCGGCGCTGGGCAGAGCGAGCGATGGGGCCTTCGCACATGAAGATCGTGCGCTCGGACGAGGGCACGAAAGTCACCTTGCGCTTTTTGACCGAATCTGGGATATACGAAGTTGACGTGAAGGAATTAAATGCGCTGCGTAAACGCAAGGTAAAGCCTCCGCAATTGCGCGAGGCCATTCTTTTGCTGTGCGAGACGCTGTGAAGGATTATGTCCCCGACGCTCTGCTTATCCAAGATCGCATTCAACTCGGCGACCATGAACGACGCTTGCGCGTCTTAGAAGGGGTCAACACATGGAGCCTTCTGACAATCGCCTTTCTGATTGTGCTGCAATGGTTTGGCATCGGGAGTTTAGCCAACTTGTTGAAGCTGCTCGGGGGACACAACCCGTGAACGATGCTGGGCTCTCGTACGGTGAGGTGTACGCGATTCGCGACCGCCTCAAAGACAACGCAAACGTCGAGGTGCTGTCCGAATCAGGCGCTCGAACGAGATTCATGTGCTCGTCAACTCTAAAATGACAACCGCTTTGGAGAAAATCGGGAACCTTGAAGAGGCGCTCGCGCAAGCTGAGTCCCAGGGTGGAGCGCACGATGCTGTGGGGGATTAGTGGAGCGCCGATCAATGTCTCTCTCAAATACGCTGCGCCGATTCAAGACGTTGCCGACGCGACGAGTTTCTGGCCGCTCTTTCTCTACGCAATAGCGTACCGCGAAAGCATTAGTGGCGAGATTGCGGGATTGTGGCCGAGCGCCCTTACCATCGTTGCACCGGATAATGGGCGCGGACTCTGTCAAGTAACTCCCGCGCCGTGGTGGTCCGACGATATGAACGAGGCGTGGGAGAAGATCGACTGGACGAACCCAAACCAAAACGCGGCCTATGCCGTCATGTGGTTTCTTCAACCCGCCGTCGAGTATTGGCAGCCCCTTGGAAACGAAGGCACGGTCCTCATCAAGCTCGTCGCGGCTGAGTACAACGCCGGGCGCGAGAAGGTCATCGCGGCCCATGCTAAAGGTGATGTTGATCTTGCCACAACGAACGGTTACGCAGCCGCCGTCCTGGGCATCTATGCTAATTTACTCGAACGCGGAGTTCCATCGTGAAGCTCTCGCGTCTTGATTGGGTAGCCGCGGCGTCGTATATTGCAGGTGGCGGTCTCGCGGCAACGGCCGTCGCCATCGCGACGTTCGCGCCGCATTATCAAGTGCAAGTGCTCGCAGGTTCTGCAATCCTTGTCGGGGTCGCTGGACTCATCGTGAGGCTCGTAGGCAACCCGACACCAACAAACTCTGCCCAGGTATTCGACCGGACAACAGGCTCAATGGTCGAAGTAAAGACCGTAGCCACGCCAAGCGCCACTCCGGCGCTTCCTCCAACATACACCGAGCCAAAATGATTCTCGGCACAAAACTTGGCTCGGTGCTTCTCTATATCTTGACATCGCTTCCGTCGTTGCTCGGGTGGCACATCGGACCCAAGCCGCATCCGACTCCAACCACGACAGCGACTCCACATATTGCGGCCTTGCCGCAGAAAGCAGACTGATATGGCCAGCGCCATTGTAAAAGACCTCCTCGACGCGGGAATCGCCGCCGTGCAAAGCCCCGAGGGTCAAGCCGACCTTACCGCTCTCGTGACCGCAGGCGAAGGTGCAATCGTCCCAGCCCTTACGAAGGCGCTCTCAGGTCTTCCGAAGCCGGGCGGCATTGCCGGCATCGTGCTTCCGGCGATCGAAAGCGCTGTATCGAGCGAAGTGACGGCCGTCGTTGCGAAGTATTCGGCATCCGACATCGTCGCGTTCCTGACGACCGAAACCGTGAATGAACTGAAGGCGCTCGGCGGCTAGGTCTCTTCCGAACACTAGAGGCGCGTGAAGCGGGGTACAATGGGGACATGAGCGATCTTGATCCCCTTGACCAACTTCGCCACGCATACCATCGCCTTCAGGAGGCCCGCCACGCTATGAGCGTTTCCCAATCGCAATTCGATACCGACCTTGCTACCCTCGTCGCAGCCGTAACCGCCTATGAAACCGCTGTCGCGACCTACGTTGCCGCAGTCGGCACGGCAGCCCCGAATCTTGCTACCGAGGATGCATCCGTGCAGAACGCAACGACTACCCTCGCCACAGCACAAACGGCGCTCACGGCCGCGAAGCCGTAATGGTATTCCTATTTTGGGTCATCATTGTCGTCTGGGTGATCTTCGGATTCGTGGGAACCCGCGTTCCAACACTTGCTCCGTATGGGTGGTGGCCTGGACTTATTCTGTTCATCATCCTCGGCTTCAAGCTGTTTGGTTTCCCGCACTAACATACCGACTTGACCCTCGTCCCAAAAAGACGTACATGCCATTTCAGGATGCGCGTCGAGTTTAGAATGCAGTGAGCGTCGGTTTACCGCCTAGGCCGCCCGGGCCGGGAGGCGCTGTAGCGGCACCTCCACGGCCGATACCGGGACAGGCTCCTGGGGCGCCACCCCCGCCACCGCCTGCGGCTCCGCCGCCTCCACCGATGACTCCGGGTCCGCCCGTGGGTGGGCTCGGCGCGCAATCCCCACTCGGTGCGGACCTCGTTGACCTCTCGCATCACATGTCGTCGTCGTGGCAGCAAATTGATCTTGCGACCCGTTGCATCAAGAAAGCTATTATCGGGTCTGACTTCCAAAAGAAGCCAAAAATCGTTGCGGTTCTTAATGCCACACTGGGAACCCTTAATCAACTTTTGACCGCCTATAATACTGGAAAGGCGAGTGGCGGGACAACCGATCTTGCGTCAACGTCAGAGTCCCTAGCTAGCGCTGGTGCTACTTCCTCGGACGCAGACTCTCAGCCAGCATCGGAAACAACCGACGAAGGTGATGGCGATGCGGAATAAGGCCGAGACGTACAACGGAGAGCCTTGCGCGAAATGTGGAAGCACGGAACGCGCTATACTGACGAACAAGTGTCGCCCATGCCGATTGGCAACGTGTGCTAAGTACGCTCGAAAACTTCGATCAATCGACAAAGAAAAGGTTAATGCGTCTGCTCGGGCTTGGCGGAAGAAAGACAGGGACGCAAACCCCGACAAATACTATTCTCGATACAAGACCTGGGCGGACGCGAACCGAGATAAAAAGCGCGCCAATCAGAAGAATTGGGAAATTCGTCACCCAGAAAAGAAGCGCGCCCTAGACGTAAGGCGGCTAAAATCTCATCCAGAGTACGTTTTTCTAATGAGGCGCAGAAGGCGCGCCTATGTCAGGCAGTCGTATAAAGACGGCTCCGCTTCGCAAGCGTTCTTTCAAGTGCTCTATGCGGCAAAAAACTGTTTCTATTGTTCGGTATCGCTAGATGGACAATACGTCCACGCCGACCACCGGATACCCCTGCGCGCCATTGGTGCGCCGCACACCGCATGGAATATGGTGCCAGCCTGCTCGCAGTGCAATTACGACAAAAATGACTTGGTATATTTAGAGCAAGTTCAAGCCGTGTTATCAACGACAGAGGGTGGCGCATGGGCACTCGGCGCTGGGCGTGCATGGGTAGCTTACGTAATGCCACGAATACAGGACGGTCCGCGATCAGCGCGAGTTTTATTTGCGCGTGAGAAACATAAGATTGCGGCATAAGATTTCGCGCTCAACAGCGCGGGGGCGTTCGTATTGTGCGGACGCGATTCGTCTATTACGGGCGAAGAAATATTGCTGGGGAAGTGAGGTGAATCCATAATGGCAAAGAAGCGGCACAAGAAAGGCCACAAAGGTGGCATGAAAGAGCACATCAAGGCGTTTCGTAAAACGAAGCACAAAGGTGTCCGTAAAGGCGGGCGCAAGCACAAGAAATAGCGCCTCCTAACCTGGTTGCCGCGCCGCTGACGTCCATTGGCGGCGCGGCTCCACTTTACACACAAGCGAGGAACGATGGCCGAAACACAAGAGAAGTTGCCCTCCGTTCAGGAGCACGCCCAGTCCATTATGGACAAGGTGATTGCCGAACGTGGCACTGTCGAGAACGCCGAGGAGGCGCGCGTCGCCGCTGCTGTTCCTGCGTTTAGTACAGGCACGGCTGCGATCGGTAAAGACGGCAAGACCATCGTCCCACGCAAACAAGCGACGGAACCGGAGTTCGCGGAGAGCCAAGTCGCGCTTCCGGGTGTCGATGGTTCGGAGAAGGTCGAGCCTGAAGCGGCCCCCGTCTCCAAAGAAGCCCTGCTCGCTGCGCACCAAGAGCGCCTAAAGACGGACGCTGCAACGAAAGCGGGGGCCGTTGCGCCCACCGAGCCCGCAGCGGCGGAGGTCGCAACCGGAACCGAAGCTGCGGAAGCTGCGGCGGGCGACATTTGGGCCGAGATCGACGAGTTCACGTTCTCCGACCCGGACCTGGAAGTCGATATTCCGATTCGTGTGCCAAAGAAGTTCTCCGAAACGGCTAAGCGCGGGTATGGCCGGCGCTCGAAACTCGACAAAGAAATCCGCTTTGCGACGGAGGCGGCGCCCGTGCTTCGGCAGTTGATCGAAGACGGCACCCTGCACAACGTCATCCCGCTCATCCAATTCGCGCGGGATAATCCCGAATACGGGCAGCTTGTCACGCAGGCATTCGAGCGCGCGAAGAAAGGCTTGCCGCTCATCGAGCAGGCCAAGATTGAGGCGGCTGCGGCGACGATCACACCGCCTGCACCTGACCCTACCACGCTCGGGCTTGACGATGACCCCTTCTTCGCCGAGCGTGTTGCGCCGCTGCGCACGCAGATCGAGACACTTCAGCAGCGCCTGGACCGCGAGGATAACGACCGCAAGCAGCAGACTGCGCGTCAGCAAGAACAGCAGCGTATCAATGAGCAGCGCTCCGCGGAAACGAAGGCTGCGCACGAAGACCTTGCGCGCGCCTATCCGGATCACGTTCGCCTGGACATGGGCCCGAACGACCCGTTCTTCCGCAAAGCCGTCGAACAGGCGCGTCTTGCGGGCTACGGCATCTACGGCATCCGGGCTGGAATTGTGTTCGGCGCGCAGGCGGCGATGCAGATTGAAGCCGAGCGCATGGCTGCAACGGGGAGCCCAACGGCCGATGCGCTGCGGCAAGCGGAGAGCCAGCATGGCGAACTTGCGCGGCGTGAGGCCGCGAGCGCAAGCCGGAAAGTTGCGGCAGGAGCGCCACTCAGGGCAACACCACCGCCACCTCCGCAAGCCCCGTCTACGATGAATCCGGATGGCACAATGAAGTCGCCGGGGCAGTATCGGGACGAGATGCTGCGCTACATCGAGGCAACGCAGCAGCCCGCTTAGCCTACAGTAGTGGGTCAATTTGTAAATCCCTAAGTGACCCACTGCCTTAGCCTACTGAATCCTTGACAAGTTCGCGGCGACCACTTACATGACGACCTAGAAGGCCCAGGCATTAGGACCCGCCCCTCGCCGCGACCGTAAGCTCCCGGCACTTGAAGAGGGACCGACTCCGAAACCGTAGAGGCGCACCGATTTTGCGTTTCCGTTTTGGAGTAAGAATGCGACACACAGCGCCCGTGAGGGCCGCGTAGATGCCAGTTTCGGGTCTCGGTGGGTACGACCAAAATTCCGCGATATTAGCTGAATCCTTCGCGCCGTACGTTTCGGACGCCGTATTCATTGCGAACCGCGTCGTCAAGGTTATGTGGGATAACGCCCAGCGCCATGATGAAGGCCGGTTCCTCGCGCTGCCGATTCTAACCTCACTCAACGACACCGCCGAAGTCTTCGGTCAATACGATACCCTCGCCAGTGGTCCGCAGTCGCTCTACAGCGTTGCGCAGATGCCCTGGTCCTGGTATCAGACCGCCGTCTCGCTCGACTACATCACCGTCAAACTCGTTCGCGGCCCGAATATGCGCGTGGACAACCTGACGACCCAGATCGAGACGGCCATCGGCTCGGCCACGAACATTTTGGGGCAGGACACCTGCTCCGTGAACAAGGGCCGTAACGCCGGTCACGGTACAAACATCGTCGGCATCTACGAGGCTTGCGATGCAGGCGCCACCTTCGACGTCTACGCGAATATCGCGCGCCTGGGTTCCAATAGTTTTGCCGGCTGGCAAGGACAGGTCATTTCACTTGCCACCTCCGGGCTCGGCACGGCCACCAACGATGTCGCTCGTTCGCAGATCCTGCGCAACATGGGCGCCTGCGTCGTGGGTGATGCGGCTCCCACGCACATTATGGGCCACCAGCAAGTCATCTCAGCCTTCATGTTCTCGATGGACTCGCAGGTCCGTCTGAGCCCTGGTGACGCGGCTAACCCGTACCTGGGCAATCCCCACGTTTTGGGCGCTCAGTGCATCGGCGACAACCACTTCGATACGATTGCCGGAACCGGAACGAACACCTCGGCCATCGGTTACAACTTCTTCTACGTCAACGCCAACCACACGAAGTACCGCTACTTCGGCGAGAAGGGCTTTGACTTCGTACCGTGGATCGACACGCCGAACGTACTGGAGAAGACCTGTCGGTACGTCATCGGCCTTGCCTGCGCGAGCGACAATCCGCGGCTCAACGGATTTTACGGCGCAGTAAATGACCTGTTGTGTTTGTGACCTTGCTCACTAAAGGAAGCGTATAGACGATGGCTCAGAAAGCCGAAAAGAAGCCGACCCCGATCAATACGACCCTCGACGGCAAGGTCGCGGCAACCGGCAATCACTATCCCGACGAGTTCTTCATCAACCCGTGGAACGCAAAACTCGACGGGCAGTATCCAAACGAAAACGGCCATGCGCCCGAGGACCGCACCCTCTACAGTCCCTCCAAGACGATTGAGGGCATGGGGGTTCTGTCGCTCAATAACAAGTCGGACTACGACTCGAATTGGGAGCACGGCGTGCGCGGCGGGATCGAAGAAAAGCCGCGTGGTCCGCGTGAGTCCACGCGCTGGACGCCCAAGGGCGGGAAGGGCCGCTAATGCCACTTCATCGGCTGTATAATCTCAGCTCGACCGGCTCAATGAACCCGTCCTACCTGACGGGTATCTTGCCGGGCGGTGCGGGCACCGTTGTTGCAGGCGTGACGACCAACCCTGGTATTTCGGCTCCTCGTCTTGAGGAATCGACCATCGAAGTTCTGGACGTTACGGCCCCAACGACGCTCTCGGCAGTCACAAACGCCGTCACCTACCCGACGCCTGCACCTGCGGGCAAACTGCTCGTTATGGATTGGACCTCGGCAATCGGAGGCTCGCGTTGGAAGCTCTCCAACGTCAACATGCAGCCGATCGCACGCGGTCAGTACGGTATCGTTGTTGCGGCGGGTGCTGTGCAGAACGTCTCGCAGAACGATGCGGGTCCTGCGATCACGACCAACCCGAGCGGCACAACGAACATCAACGAGGCGCAGTTCGGAACGAAGGCCGTCGTCATGTACGATGGTCCGGTGCTTGCCTTCTGTACGACCCTTTCGGGCCAAGCCATCTCAGCGGGTTCGCCGCTGGGCGCAGACGGCGGCGGAAATCTCATGCTCGTCTCGACGCCATCGTTTGCGACCCCGGGCGTTGCGGCACCAGGCCAGGTTCTCGCAAGGGCGCTCGGTCCGCTTGCAGCAAGTATTAGCACGCCGACCTTGATCCCGATATATGTCGGCGGATATTAATTCTTTAGTTGATAGACTGTAAGGAGTTTGCTTAGTGGCAATCGACACGCCGAAGGTCATCCCAACCCAGCCGAAATCAGCCGCAGCGAAAGCCGCGGCTCTTGGCACCTGGCTCGACCTACAGAATCAGCCCCTCGGGACGGGCCGTGGCGAGAACTTCGCCGTGCCGTCGAACTACGCCATTCCTCCGGCGCGCATCTACGTCGTCAACCACTCTCGGACGCGCGAACGCAAAGAGATCAAGGTTGCCGTCTCGGCGCGACGGGGCGCAGAAGAGGCGCTGATCTACGACAAGGAGCTTGCCAAGATTTACAATGTCGATACGCTCACGCGGCGGATCGAACAAGGCCAAGACATGAACCGCTACGAGAAGGTGATCCATCCGGTCATCTTCACGTTCAAGGTCGGTTCGCCCACGGGTCAAGGGAAGCCGATCGTCTACGCGATTCCGCCGGCACGCGATGAGAATAGTCCGCCTCCGCGGGTTGAAGTTGTGGAAGGCGCCTGGGACCTCTTCATGGGCAATTACGCCCGGATGCGCGGCTATGATAAGTTCGCCGACATCGGCGTGAAGCAGCCCGACTCGACCATCATGGGCGAGGAGCGCACCCGCCATGCGATTCGCTGGCAGGGGCGTCACAACCCGACGCTTCGGTTTACGGACGACGGCGAAACGACTGAGATTGCGGGTCCGGATACGGAGTATGCGTATCTCGAATTCATTCGTGAGCCGCAGAAGCCGGTCACGGAAACCATCGACAAAGAGTTCCTCTCGGCGCTCGATCTCTCGGAAGTGTAATGCGCTACGCAGAGATGCTATCGCTTGTCGGCGAGCCTGAAGAGAGGGTTCTTGGGTCGGTGCAGTTTGCCGATCCGAGCACAACGGCAATGCTCAAGGTCAATGAAGGCTTCATCGGTCCGACGTCGAGCAATACGGGCCCGCGCACGGCTCCGACGAATATTCGGCCAATTACAGGCCGTGAGGTGCCGTGGGAAGACCGCACGGGCGCGTACACGCAAGATACCTGGGCTGCGATGAATACAAAGCGCGGCACCGTTGCACCGGAGGACCCTGACTAATGGCATCGAGCACCGTCAACGTACCGAATCCCGTGAGCTTACCAACGAGCAACCAGTTAGCGCAGATCGCCGACAACATTTGCAACGTGCTATCGACGGGGTCGCAAAAGGGCAATTACATCGACCTGTACGACTCCGTGCAGGACTTGGCAACGGCTATTCGGTGTCTCGCTCAAGCAGTTTTGACGATTAATAATTCCACGGCGTCATCGGTTGGGACCGTGCAGACGCGCGGGGCGTATGCCCTTGGCCCAGCGGCAACGGTTCCATCAAACCTCAATACGGCGGCTGTGTGAAGAAGGCTCTCAAGCGAACGCGTAAGGGGTAGCGCATGGCGAGCACCGTTGTTGACGCGGCCTATAGCATCCTCGTTGTAAACACCACGAACCCGACACCAGCAGCGAGCGCGAAGTATCTTCTTGCGGTTGTGAATCTCGATAAGGCCGCGCAGACGGCGACGATTGCGGTGGTGGATAATACGGGAGGTTCAGTTGCCGGCGTACCGCAAATTGCGGCGCTTGGCGCCTCGCAAGTCATTTCCTATCCAGCCCCCGGCTTGCCGGTAAATGGGCTTTCCGCAACGGCTTCGGGGGCCTTGACGGGCCCTGGCGTTGCATTTCTTTATCGGACGAACACTGGATGAGAAGGCGTCTGCAACGGCTCCTTCTTGCTCTTGTGCTCGCGTCGTGTGCGACGCCGGTCTATGCGCAGGCAGTCGGCAACGGTTCGGCCTTAGCCCCGACAACGGTCGTGAACTCTGGGGGCAGTGGAGGAACGACTCTAAGCGCCCCACATTTCGAAGTCGGGCAAGTCACGAACGCGAGTCTTTCCTGTACGTTGCTCGCATTGTGCCTGTTAAGCACGGTCACGTTTAAGTCTTCCTATACGAGTGCGCCGTATTGTGTCGTGACGCCGGTTGCGGGCGGCATTGCGGTTTCCTGGACACCGACTATTTCGAGCATCGGAACGAGTGGATTCACGATTAATGCCGTTGCGGCAGTCGCCCTCGTATCGCAGAGCGTAACGGGCCACTATGTGTGTGTGGGGCAATGAGCGATGCCATTAACGCCAGGCGCCGATGTTGGCGACTCGATTCGCGAATTGCACTCGGGCACGACATACCGTAAGACCAAGAAGAAGTTCGGTAAGAAGCGCGCTCAAAAGCAATCCATCGCAATCGCGCTCAAGAACCGGCGCGAGGGCAAACGCAAGATGAAGCGCACGCGCAAAGGCTCCCGTAAGCGATAATGGCGATCGGAACGACGCCCCAAGGGTACACCGCAGCGGCTGCTATTTCGCAAATACAAAATTACTGCAATGAGTACACCTATCCGGCGACCTCAGTCATCCTCGGCTTCCTGAATAAAGGCCTTGAGGAGGTCGTTCGGATGGTGGGCGGCATCAAACTCTACGGTGCCTATCCAACCGTTCAGAACCAAACGACGGTCCAACTCAATGACGACGTGCAAGACATCGAGTCGGCCAATTTTTCATACGGCTCGAATAGCACGAACAATACGGGCTCGGCTTCGCCGTTTACGGTCGGCGCGATGGTCAATCCCATCGAGCAACTCGATCAGAAGAGCTTCATGGAAGCGGCGGCGGGCTTCCCGAACGTCGGCTTTGGTCCGCCGCGTATCTTCTTCATCTATTCCGACTACGGCACGGCACCGACGCAGACACTGCCCGCTCCACCGCAATCGGTCATGTCGCAGATCGCCGGGACCGCAACGAGCGGCACGGTGGAAGCCTGCGTTACCTACGTCAACCCGAACGGCGAAACGACGGTTGGCCCGGTATCGGATCAGGCTATCACGGCGACCGAACAGGCGCAGATGCAAAGCCCGCCCGCGAATCAGAACGCGAACGGCTACAACATCTATGCGGGCGCAGTCGGTGGCCCGTATTACAAGCAGAATAGCGCTCCAATCGCTCTAGGGACACCATTCACCATCCCCTACCCGCTCTTGGCCGTCACGGCCGTCCCCGGCTCAAATACGGCAACGGGCGCAGGAACGGGCGGATCCCTCTACATGCAGTTGTACCCGAACGCGATGGTGGGTCAGATCAATATCTACTACCGCGCGCGGCCCTTGCTCTACGCCGATACGAGCGCAACCTCGTGGACGAATCTCGATACGTCGGTGCAAGAGGCGGCGGTTGTGTGGGCAACGATTCGCGTGCTCGTCAATCGGCAGCGCGCGGATGAAGCACGCGCCATCTGGCTTCCCATGCTCATGGGCCCCAAACTCGACGGCGACGGCGGCATGATCGGCGACCTCAAGGAATCAGTCAATCGCCGCACCGTCGCGAAATCAGGGCAGGTGAGGGATGTGCGTTCCGGTTATGGAGCGGTACCTTTTTGGTATGGGCGCTAGATGACAGACCGCGAGATACTGCTCACCTGGAAGGGCGGCTCACCGCTTCGCATTGCGCGCGAGGAGCGCATCTACCTCATTGCCGATCGCATGACTGGCAACGGGGGCGCCGTGCGATGCGTGCGCGACGTGGCGCTCGATGCGGATAACGAAACAATCCTCCTTGCGCTGCGGGACCTCGCGGACGACCTCCTCATAGCCGAGGTGCAATTCCCACAACATCTCGTGAAGCTCGGCAATCTCTCGCATGGCGTTTAGTAAACTTGGTAAGACGCCTCGCGGGTCGCTCGACCCCGAGGACTTTGCCTTCTACGGATTCGGCGGAGGCTTGAACGTCAAGAGCGCGCCACAGCTTTTGCGCGACGATGAACTGACCATCGGTTACAACGTCTATCTGCGGCCTGACGGAGCCGTTCAACTTCGCAATGGTATGAATGCCTACGGCAACGCTATCGCCGGGACGAATCAACTCATTCTCGCGCGCTTCTACCAGGACGTCCGGAACGGAAGCGTCGTCACTCCAGAAACCGTTGCTCTCTTGGGCCAATTCGGCAACAACCTTTACTCCATTCCATCCTCCGGCTCCCCGACGCTCATTGGCTCGATTTACAACGGCTCAACACCGAACGCCGTGCCAATGACGTGGGTGCGCATTCAGAACCCGAACGACCCAAACTTTGCATCCGGACTTACCGACTGCATGGTCATCTGCACGGGGAGTGGCGGCCCGTACGTCTACGACGGCACGCACCTCTACACGCCCGCCGGTTGGGCGTCGGCATCCGGAGCGCAATACTGCGCGATCGTCAATGGCATCCTGTGGTTCGGGGGCATTCCGGCGTTCCCAAATCAGATCTTCGGCTCGGGCGACGGCATCATTCAAAGCATGGAGACATTGCCGGCCATCCGTAACTTCGTGCTTTCCTCGCCCGTCTTTGGGCTCTGCGCGCAAGGTTCCGGCGCAACGGCGACCCTCATCATCGGCGTCAACAACGGCATCTCCGTGCTGTACGGAACAGGCCCCTCGACGTTCTACAAACAGGACATTCCGTTCAGTGGCGGCGTCGTCTCGGGCCGCTCGATGTGCGTTGACCAGGGCGTTGTCTACTTCATGGGCCACGATGCCATGTATAGCTTCGATGGACAAACAATCCCACAGCAGATTTCAATTAAGGTCGAGCCGTGGATTCTGAACGACCCGATCATCGGCGCGCAAGCGAACCAATATCCGCTGACCAATAACGGCCCGACGACGTGGGCGCAGATCACCAACAACAAACTCCTCGTTGGGTACTGCTCGAACTCATCGGTCCCAAATACGATTCTGTGCTACGACCTCACCGTGCATGGCTGGACGGTCTTGCAGACGTCGCCGGGACTATCGAGCCTCACGCCGCTCGATGCACCAAGCGACGCAAACCCAAACGTCCTCATTGCTGGAAGCGCAACGACCGGACAGGCGTACACCTGGGATTACGTCGCTCCCTTTACGAGCACGGTGGAAACGGCGACGGACAACGGGACGGCGGTCCTTGGGGCCGCTCAGAGTAAGTTCTTCAAGATCGGGGAGCCCGGCACGAACAAAATGCTGTTGCGCTTCTATCCGGAGTTCTTGGTGAGTGCGACACCCTTCGCCATTCCGTTTACGATGAGCACGGACTACGGTAACACGATGATTTCGACGATCATTGAGAATGCAAGCGTCGCCACTGGCGTTCTTATTTGGGATCAAGGATTGTGGGATGTTGGACTCTGGGGAGCTATTGCGTTTTCTTCGTTCAACTTCCCAGCTTCGCGCATTGACTACAACGCAACCGCTGAGGCAATCGCTTTTGGGTTCTCGATGAACACGGCGCTTGCGCCCTTTATCTGGACGGGCGGATCAGGCTCCTTCGCGCAGAAAGGTCGAACGTAGCATGAGTGATCTCGTAATTCAATATTCGTTTAGTCCCAACACAACTGCGCTCAGCGGCCAAGTCGATACGAATTTCCAAGACGTGGTTACGTGGGCGAACGGCAATATCGACGGCGCGACCAATATCTCGTTTGTCTACGCTTCGAATGTTATCCCAACGACGGGGGCGCAGGCGACCTTCGGGGGCACAACGGCTGGCGTCGGCTACAAGTTCCTCGCCGGTTCAACAACCTCGGTGCCGCTCACGATCAGCGGCGTCTCGTCTATCTCCGTTGACCTCCTCGACGTCACGCTCACGTCGGGCGGCACAAATGTTTTCAAGATTGCTTCGACGGGCGCAGCGACGATCACGGGCGGCGGGGCGACGGTTGTCCCACTGACGATCACGTCGGCGGCATCAGCTTCGGTTCAGGGCCTCATCGTCAACATGGGCAGCTCGCAGTCTGCGGCCGGTATCACCGTAAATGGCGCTTCTGGGATCACGGGGCATCTCATCGAAGCGTATCTGACGAGCGGCGGAACGCTCGCGTGGTATCTCGATAGCGGCGGCGTGATGAACTTCGTGAAAGGACTCACGCCTGCATCGAGCACGCAGCCGCAAATTTACGGGGACAATGGCTCAACCGTTGGTATTATCCTAAATATCCCAGTGTCATCGAGCAACGGCGTTCGCGTCCTAACCGGCGGATCGGCTCAAGTACTTCAGGTTCAGGCAAATGGAGCAGTAACGTCGGGAACGTCCGGAACTATCTCGTCAGGGCAATTTAATTGGGGAACGAGTGCTGGCAATGGACTGACACAGATTGGAAGTAGCTCAAGCGCCGTGCAAACCATCGTCGGAAGCAGCCTCTATCTTTTCAATAATAACGGCACTGCGTTCGCCGCTGTGGACGGTTCTGGGAATCTCGGCATCGCTGGGACGCTGCATCAGGCGTCGGCGCGCTCGATGAAGAAAAATATCGAGTCGTTTTCGGGAGATGCGCTGCGCGACGTGCTCGCGGTTAAGGCTTATCGCTACCACTTCAAGCATGAGGAAGATGACGTGGAGAAACACGTTGGCTTTATTTCCGACGAAGCGCCACGTTCGTTGTACCGACAAGGAAAGGGGCCTAACGACATAGCCGTAGACCCCTACTGGTTGTCGGTTGTTAATATGGTCGCGATCCAGCAGCTTCATGCGAAACTCGATGCCATCTTAGAAGGCAAACTGTCCGCTTCCTGACGGAGAATCGTGGAGCGATATACCGCTGATGTTCGGAACGAGTGAGGTTCCGTCGTTGACGAGTGGCATGACCTTCGCGTAACCGCCGTCAAAGAGCTTAATGATCCAGATCGAGCCAGGCACGAGGGCTGACGCCTGAATCTGCGTTCCTGCGGCGGCGCTCTCGGTTTGGTTCGCGACCGTTGTAAAGGCCGTCGCTACGTTCCCGTAAGTGTCCGCGACAGGGCTTGCAATCTGAACTCCACCGTCCGTGATTGTCACGGATTGCGTATTGCAGTTCAGGGTCATATCTGTGAACGAGCCTTCTGGGACGACACTGACCGGGTTGTATCCCCATTGTGCGTTCGCGGACGGAGCGCATGAGAAGTACCACTCGTCGTAGATATAAATTGGAATCGTCCCGCTCGTTCCATCTCCAAAGTGTACGACGAGTCCCGTTGTACCTCGCGAGTTTATATTGAGTTGAATCACCCAATCGAAGTATGTCGCGGCAAACTCGTTGCTATTGTCTTGCCCCGTGCTGGCTACGGATATGGGGCCGCTAACAGCGTTCGCCGGGACCGCGCTCATGGTTGATTCCGGCACAGGCATATTCTGCGCGTTCGCAGCCCACGCATAGACTTCGGTCAGAATGCTTCCGAAGTATGGCGACGTTGCGCCGACGACTGTAGGGATGCCGCCGTTGCCAAGATTGACGGAGCCACCGCTCTTGGGAGAGCGTCGGGACTTACCTTGCGTCCCACTAAAGACGGTCGCAGGTGCGCCCGCGAGATGATTCATTCCCTGTGGCGCTGCCGTCGTGCTCGACGGCGCTGGGGTTGGTGTCGTGCTGACGTGCAGGCTCGATGACCCGCCTCCTCCGCAAGCCGTGAGGGATAATGCCGCCACGATGACGGCGAGAGAGAACGTGAATCGCATCTTATGACTCGTCTTTCTCGGCCAACTCAGGCCAAAGTTTGTGCATTTCTTCGCGAGTAACCGTGAAGGTCTGAATCGCTCCGTCGTGATCTTGAATGCCGCGACCGCACCGTTTGCACGTATTCTCCGAATCGCTGGGCTCAAATAGACGGCACATGTCTGGAAGCATTGGCAAGAGATGCGCGTAAGGGATGACTTGTATCTCTGAGACGTGCGCCTCGTAGCTCGGGTCCCACGTCACCTTCTCTTTATCTGTGCTCATCGGTGCCACAGCCATCGGCAGACATTGACGGCAACGAGCAACCCACCGAGCGTCACTGTGACGTAAGCCAAGAAGTAGCCGGTCCATTCGAACGCTGTGTCTTTGCGCTCAACGTCCTGGAATTGCGGCCAATGCTCGCGTGGGCCGGGATCGCGGCGAATCCATGACGGGTCTGAGAAGATGCCGTTGAGATTGTCGCGCTTAATACTTGCGCGCATACGATCGGTGCGTTTCATTTCTTCGCCACCTTCTTAGCGTTGTATGCGGTCTTGAGCGTTTCGAGGTAGTCAACGAAGTCGCGCAGGTACGCGAGCGGCAGCGCCTTGCTCGATTCGTCGCCGTGCTTCACGTCGGCGTAAAACTGCCCGTAGCGTTGGCGCATGATGAACCGGCGGCGCTCGTCGGGCATCTTGATCTCGGTCGCGAGGATGCCCATACGCTGACGCAGCGCCTTCTTCTGCCGCTCCTCGGCTTCAGGGTCAGGCTCGGGCTCGGGATGAAAGACCGCGCTTGTCGCCTCAACCGGCGCGGCTTCGGTTTGGCTACTTGCCGCAGAAGGCACTGAGGCTTCATCCGCGGAGGAGGCAACGTCTTCGGGCGGCGGTCCTTGCTGCGCGAGGTTGCTGAACATCGAGTTCTCGGCGGCGTCGAGTGCGGCGATAATCTTACCTAGTGCCGTTGGCGTTAGGCGGCCTTGAACGAGCAGGCCGTGTTCGTCTGCCCACGCAGTCAGAAGATCGCGTGTAGGCCCGGGAATGGCCCCTAGCGCGTGAGCGCGGGCGATGGCGTCCGCGAGGGCGTCGGGTCCCGGAGGCGGAGGCAGCGCGGGCTGCGAGGCAACGTCCTTCTTGGCTTTGGCCGGGATCGTCTCCATCTCGGTTTCGTCCAGCATCCCAAGGCCGGCAATCGAAAGCGTGACCCGGCGCTTGGCCTTCGTTTCGGCCTTCATCAGCGCGTTCGCCAGGGACTCTCCCTTGAGGTTCCCGATGGGCACGGCACCGATCGACTCGTCCACGCGTCCACTCGGCATAGCCGCCTGCGCGGTTACGACGTAGCAGTCCGCAACGTGCTCGCGGGCCACGATCTCGACCGAGATGCCGTGCTTCTTGCGAAGCTGCTCCGTGCAGTCCTTACGGGCGTAGAGCGTGAGCTTGCCGGAAAGCATGATGTACTCGAAGGGCCGCGTCAGGGGATTCAGGCCGAGCGAGGAGCAGATGGCGGCGTACAGGTTCGTGCGCTCGTCCTGCGAGAGTTGTGAGAGGTCCCCGGCGAGCAAGGCTAGCTCGCGGGGGCTGACGCCGTATTCCTCGGCCAGCGAGGCTTGGGGCTTAGCGGGCAGCGCGGTCATGGTATCTCCTGTTCATATCGTGGGTTCCGCTCGCACAGGTGGAAGCGGCAGTAGTCGCACTCGTTGTAGGGGGCGATGGTCTGCGGCTTGGGCTCCGCGGGCGGCAGTGGCATCTCTGGGCCCGTTAACTCTACGACCTCTCGGGCAAGCGATTCGATCAGCGCGCGGTGCGCCTGGGGGTCAACGTCGTGCGCGACCTCCTCGTGCCCACGGTCGCCAATCCCGGCGTGTTTCACTAGGACGACAGCCCGATCTACCTTGAGCGCGAGGGCATTCGTAGCCGCCTGAATCGCGTGATGCGTTGAGACTTCCTTAGGTTGCCCGGCGCGCTCGCGGTCGCTCTTGGGGTACGTTGCCCCGCCGTCCGTGGTTTTGCACTCCACAAGGAAGGCGTTGTCCACGAAAATGTCAGGGTGGATAATGTCGATACCGAAGGCTGATACGACGAAGTTCTTCGGGTCGTGGATGACCTTGTGCCCGGCATCGCGGAGCGTCTGGGCGACTTCCTTCTCGTAGCCGTGCCCGATGGCAAACTTCGCAAGCTCGCGGGGGCTGTACGGCTCTGGCTTCACGCCCCGGCGGCGGTACGCGACGGCGCGCAGGCAGGTTGTGAGGTCGGAGCCGTGGGTGAAAAGCTCGTCGCCACGCGGGATCGACCGCTGCTCGAAAAGCGTGCGGAGGAGTGCTTGTCCAGCCGGGCCCGTACGCGCCTTGTACTCAGCGATGATTTCGGCTTCTTCCTCAGGGCTCACGCCGACGTAGTCGCTCATAGACGCACGTCCGGATGGTACGCAGGCGCATTAAAGCGCGCGTCCATCGTCAGATACCACTGCTTGCGCGTCGCCATCGGTGCGTTCCCGAGGTGTTGCTTGAGCAAGTTCCATTCGCCGCTCAAAAGGCAGTCCACGATCACACGGGCTTGCGCGACGGCTGGGAGAGCTTCAACGGAATCCATTTTACGCTCCTAGAAGTAGGTGTGAGGTCGGGCGGGAGGCTCGGCGCAAGGCTGTTGGTTTCTCAACCCCCGGCGTCTGCCTTCCCGCCCATTGGTCGCTGGCGGCTCCTCGCCACACCCTCACTATACACGGTGTCGTACACAAAGTCAAGTAATGTCGGACGAGGGATTGACACTACCGCAGCGTTCATGTACGATACCGGCAGATGCTAACGAACGCTGAGAAGCTAGAGCGCGCCAGAACCAAAGCGAAAGCCGAGGGGAAATGTATGCGCTGCCGTAAGCGCAAGGCCCGTCCTAAGCGGACGACTTGCCGGGTATGCTTCACACAACGAAGAGAGCGAAATGGCAAAGCAGACTAAGGCCGAGAAGAAAAAGGCAAAGGAACAGAAGCGACTTGGGAAGCTCGCGTGTCCGAAGTGCTCGCACCCTGTGAGCGACCACGGATACGCTCGGAGCCTTAATTGGTTGGAGTTGGCGATGTACGAACCCACCCGTCACTTGTGTATTGGCAAGATCGAGTCGCGGGACGAGAAGGGCTTCATTCGCCTTGCGGCCTGTGACTGCGACATGAAACCAGACGAAGCCGCTGCGAACGCAGCGCGTGGTATTAAACCTGCGCCTTTGGACGCCGACGCCTTGCTTCGGGAGTTGAAGTGATTCAGGCGGATTTATTCCAGGGCGATGCTCGCGAGATTCCTGGGCCTCGCCTTGCGAAGCAGCTTGCGAACGTCGCCTTCGTCATGGTGGACGGGCAAGAGCGAACACTCCGCACGATCGCCGCGCTTGCAGGCTGCGAGACGCAATCCGCCTCGGCACGGCTACGCGAATTGCGCAATAAGCACGGCTGGACGATCTTGCGCGACCGGCGCGAAGGGCTCGTCTTCTACAAGGGAATCGCGCCGTGAAAGACGGAGCGAGCAAGACGACGACGTGCGGGACGTGCTGGGGCACGTTCACGGGCCGAACGCCCAAAGAAGCCGCGGACTTGCTCAAGCAGCACTACGCCGCGCTACATCCCACGAAGAAGCTTGCCGAGAAACGGAAGGCGCTGTGATGAACGATTTAATCATGTCTTTTGTTGGCGATCTGCGCCGACGTAACCGGACGCCAAAAACACAGGAAGCGTACCGCCGCGATCTCGTTCAGTTTGCCGCCTGGCTGGGAACCGATATCAAGGACGCCACCAAGAAGAACCTTCGGGATTTCACGTCTTATCTGCTTGTCGAGAAGAGCTATCGAGTCGTTACGGCGCGACGTTCTCTTACGACATTGCGGATGTTCTACAACTTCCTGCGCCGTGAGGAAATCCGCGAAGTAAACCCGGCGCTCGATGTCGAGTTTCCGAAGCCTGAGCAACGGAAGCCGAAAGTGCTACGCATTCCCGAAGTGGCGTCGATCCTGTCGGCACGTTCGGATGGGCACAACTCAATCCGAGACAACGCCATCATGGAGGTGCTCTACGGCAGCGGACTTCGGCGCGCAGAACTTTCAGGACTAACTCTCGATGACGTAGATTTCGTGCAGCGCGCGGCAGTCGTTACTGGCAAAGGGAATAAACGCAGAGTCGTTCCACTGACGGAAGCCTCAATCAACGCGATGAAGGTTTACCTGCACGCTCGCCCGATGGTTGAGTGCCGCGCGTTCTTCCTCAGTAACCGTAAAGGCGAACTCGGAGGCCGACAAGTCTGGAAGATCGCTAAGAGCGCGTCCATTCGCGGCGGCGTTCCGAAGGCCAGCACCCATGCGTTTCGACACAGTTTCGCGACACACTTACTTGAAGGCGGCGCCGATCTGAGCACCGTGCAGAGATTCCTTGGGCACGCGAACATCACGACGACGCAAGTCTACATCGACCAAACCGTCGAGCACCTAAAAGAGCAATTCACTATGGCGTCGATGCGCGACAAGGCTGGTTTTTTGGAGCGCGGCAAATGAGCAATCAAGCACTATTTCTGGAGGTAGTCGCGTGAGCGAGAAAACTTGGGCCGAGTTGATGCAATTATCGGATCACTATCTCGCGCTCGGCATGACCACGATCTATCTGGGCAGTAAGTGGGACGCAACGCTCGATTGGAGCAAATGCGTTGACGTTGAAGGCGGCGGAACGCATCGCCTTGAGATGTCAACGAGCGTCCGCTTTTTGTTCCGCGACAAAGGGCTCGAAGCGAGTTGGTATCTGGAACTTGAAGATCGCACGTCCAATGGGCATGGTCATTATCAGATCGACTTGCCGGCGATCCAAAAGGTTCTTCCGTTGCTGCCGCCCGGCATTCGAGCCAAGCTAAATGTCATGCTGCTCGAAGGCGCGGACAAGATCGAGAAAAGCGCGGTTGAGTACCAAGCGATTGCGGCCCGTGAATACGGAACCGTCGCGGCGCTGCGAAGCCTCGCGCGTGAATAGCCTCAAACCGTTGTTGCCTGCTTTAAGGAGCACCTAAAGAAAATGCAAGTATTCCAGGACGGTGGACGCCCGATCAAAGCGTGGATCGACGGCGTTGAACTAGAAGATTCGGCTCGCGCTCAACTTGTGGCCGTATCGAAATTGCCGTTCATCTTCCAGCACGTCGCGGTGATGCCCGACGTTCACTGGGGCGTGGGCGCAACGATTGGCTCCGTGATCGCAACGCAAGGCGCGGTGATCCCGGCAGCGGTGGGCGTGGACCTCGGATGCGGTATGATCGCGCAGCGAACCTCGCTGACGGCTTCGCAACTGCCCGATGACCTCGGACCCTTGCGCTCGGCTATTGAGGCCGCTATCCCCCACGGACGCACCGACAACGGGCGCGAGAACGATCGTGGAGCGTGGGGCGATGTGCCGGCGCATATCCAGGACCGTATCTTCGGCAACCTCTCGGCGTACGCACCGGGGCAAGTCCTCGAATCGGATCGCCGGGTATCGCAGGCCACCCGTCAACTCGGAACGCTCGGAACCGGCAACCACTTCGTTGAGGTCTGCTTGGACGAGGAGCAGCGCGTTTGGGTGATGCTCCATTCCGGCTCGCGCGGCATCGGCAACGCGCTTGCGTCCGAGTTCATCGCTCGCGCCAAGGCGACGGCGGCGAAGTATTTCTACGAGTCCAGCCTGCCGGATAAAGACCTCGCGTGGTTGCCGGAAAACACGCCCGACTTCAAAGAGTACGTCGAAGCGGTTGAATGGGCGCAGGCGTACGCGATGGTCAACCGCGAGATCATGATGGACGCGGCGCTGAAGGCGCTCTCGGGCATCGGTCCGTTCGAGGTTGACGACACGGCGGTCAACTGCCACCACAACTACCTCTCGCGGGAGAAGCACTTCGGCAAGAGCGTTCTCGTCACACGCAAAGGGGCCGTAAGCGCCCGTGAAGGCCAGCTAGGGATCATCCCAGGTTCGATGGGCGCGAAGTCGTTCATCGTGCGCGGGAAGGGCAACCGTGACTCGTTCCATTCATGCTCGCACGGTGCTGGCCGCCGCATGGGCCGCAATGAAGCGAAGAAGCGGATCACGATGGAGCGGTTCGCTGAAACGATGGCGGGCGTCGAGTCGCGCCGGGATGCCGAGGTGTTGGACGAAGCGCCCGATGCCTACAAAGACATTGACGCGGTGATCGCGGCGCAAGCCGATTTGATCGACGTGGTTCACACGTTGAAGCAAGTCGTCTGCGTGAAGGGATAGCCTGAAAGTGGAATACGATGTTTTAAGGGACGCCTCACAGCGCATCCCGGAATCTGAATGGAAGTGGTACGGCCACGTTGCCCATTTCATCTGCGGCGCTCGTTGCCGCTTTCACCTCGCTACGGAGATCGGCAAGTATCTCGTATCGACGGTTGGCGAAATGCCGCCGACCAGGGACGCCTACTCGGACACGTTCGAGGACATTGGGCTCGGGCGAAAATACGAGACGATGGTATTCGAAGTCGGTGGGCATTGCGTCGAAGCTGAGTGTGGCCAGTGCGGGCTACCGCACCCGGACTCGTACAGCGAGCTTGATGCGGACGGCTACAACGATGCCGGCGCAGCCACGCGCGGCCACTATGCAATGTGCGAACGCGCGGCAACCGGCAAGGTCGGTCGCGATGAATGAGTACGGTATATTCCTTTACTGACATACTGAAAGAGAGATTCTAATGGACTACGTTATCCACAAGATGCGCTGGGTCGTTCTTTCGACCGCCGCCATCGTTCTAATCATCGCGATCTTCTTCGGGCTTGCTTTTGCAACGCAATCGTATGGCCGCTGGAACGTCCTGCAAGACGCGCAGAATCAAGTCCAGGTCAACGACATTATGATCGCGCAAACGCGGCAGCTTGTCGAAGTGCAGAAGCAGAAAGCGCAAATCAAGGTCGCCGAAGCGCAGGGTATCGCGCAAGCGCAAGCCATCATCAACGGCACCTTGACGCCTCTCTACTTACAGCACGAAGCCATCGAAGCGCAGTTGCAGGCTGCACAGAACTCGTCGCATACCGAAACGATTTACGTGCCGTCAGGCCCGCAGGGAATCCCGATGGTGTTCGGCCAGACGCACCAAAGCGCACCGAAATAGATGGCATGAAACTGTCATATGGAGAGATCGCATGAATGTTGGAGTGCCCGAGGTTCACGTTGATAGCACGCACCCATTCCATGCGCCGCTGCACAAGACACTCGTTCTGCTGCGAATCGCCAACGTATACTTCGTCATTGAGGGGATGGCTGGCAACGATAAGCCGGACCCAAACGAACACGGAGAATACTATTACACATTGCACACTTGTCCCGAGGACTACATCAAGGGCGTCGAAGCGATCGTTCAAGATGGGGACTTCGATCCGCACGGATGCTTCGAATACGTTCGCTCCATCTGGATGCCGCAACGCTACGCCGACGCGCAGAAGATCGTCGCGGAGCGGTCGTCAAATGCGATGGGCGAGCCGGTGCATGACTTGCTTCGCGAACTCTTCCCAGAGTTAGATAACCAATAACGAGGATACGATGATAACTGACGAGATGGTCGAGGCCGCCGACGCCGGAGCGAAAACGTACCTCGCGGGTTTTGAGAATATCACGATCACATGCGGCACCGACAAGGGCGGCCTAGGAACCGGCCTGCTTCGTGCGATCCTCGAAGCCGCGTTACCCGTGGTGTTACGTGAAGGGTTTGAGCGCGGTGCTCAGTGGGCTGCGATGGACCTCGCGCATCGCGACGGAAACTTCTTCGTGATGATTTCGGAAGATGGTAGCCCGATGACAAAAGAGGAGCAGTCTCAGGCGATGACGCGGCACATAATCGAGTTATTCGTTCCGAAGCCGGAGGTCAAGAGTTGAAAACAGTATTAGACGATTTTCCTAGAGGCGAACTATTCCGCTGGTGCTACGCGGCTGTGGTAGATGTGGCGAAGGGCTGTCTCGCTAAGGCCAACGCCGAACGTGAGGACCCCGCGCTATGGCCTGCGGGGCAAGAATGGGACGGTCTCTCGGGTTCGAGCAAGTCCATCTTCATGCACCAAGCCCGTCTGAAGCTGGACATCCCCGACGAACCGTTTCTCGCGATCGTACGTAGTTGCGAGGTTGAGGGGCTAGACGAGATTTTCGGAACATGAAAGAACGATTATCTGATATGAGCCCGAAAGTAACCGTGTGCGATGCGTGCCTCTGCGCGTCGTGCTGGCAGGGCGTCTTTTACTGCGGCCAATACCGCACCGCAGGAACGAAGCAAATGACGGTGACCGCCTTGCGCCGGTTGAAGCGCGAGCACGAATCGTATTGGAGCGCGAGCGAATGAAGATGACGCTAGGCCAACTCATTGACGAAATCTGCGGCTCGAATACGGGCCTCGATTTGGGCGGTTTCGAGGATTACGAAGTCCGGGTCCCGCGCAACCCAGACGACTCTTTTGGTGAACCTGCTGAACTACTCGACGTAGACGCTGGCTCTAAAACCATCTGGATTGGTTTGTCATGAAATTGCTGTTGACGTTGCTGTGCTAAATCTATTCCTCGTCAAAGAGGCCTTGGAATCGGTGCGTATCGAGACGGGTCACACGCTCACATTAAAGGACTACTTCATTGCCTTGGTAGTCGCTCAAGATAAGGCGCGGCGCAAGGCAAGACGAGATGCGAATACGATGAGGAGGCAAGCAATAATGCCAGCCCATGAATGCACGGAGCTTTGCAGGCATCAAGGGGGCGGACCCCTTCGCGAAATGGACGCGATCCTAGCTATGTCGATTACTACGCAATGGCAAGCGGACGCTTATCGTAGGGCGCTCGAAATATGGGATCACAATCATCCTCCCGTTCATAAGTGGCCGTTGCCCAATGAACTATGTCGGTGTACTCACGCGCACACTTCTCACCGCGACGAGCATTTTGAATGCAGTGAGCCTGGGTGCGAATGTCCGCTAATGAACCCACCTGGCGCGTTTGGAAAGAAACGATGAACGAACTCTTGATTCAAATAGGTATGTGGTTCTTAGGAATCGGAGGCTTTTGCCATATAGAAGTCTACAACGACGCTTCGGGCAGTGTCAGGCGCGTCGATGCTTCCCGCGAGGCGAATCGCAAATGCTCAGTGTGCGGCGCACTCGTTTGTGGGTTTCATGGCAGAGCTAAACCGAACTACAAAGACGTAAAGTGCCCAGACTGTCGTGAGAAGAAGCGATGAAAGAACGATTTAAGGTTAAAGTCACGTCTCCAGACGTTGAGCATGGGTTCCTAAACGCGCAGGTCGTTCCGGACCACGAACATGGCGCGCAACACGGCGAAGACTGGAGCGTTAATTGCGGATGCTGCTTGACTTGTTACGGCGATTGTGAAGATGGTTGCGAGCCTGCGTTGATGCTAGCGTGTTGTAGGGAGGCTGTTAAAGTGCTCACGATAAACCATGAACCATAGCGATAAACTACGCGCAAAGGGCTTCGAGCGCGATCCGTTCGCTGACCGATGGGTAGACGCTAACGGCATCGACGTGACAGGCTTTGAGTGCATTAAGTACGATTGGCCGTATCTGGACCACCTGATTGATATTAGACGGGAAAATTTACATCGTGGAGTTAGTGGTCCAATAGTGATAGGCGAGAATTGCTTACACGCAGGTGAGCATGTTGCCATACATTGGGTTCAAACAAACTTAGAAAAAGCGGCGCTAGCGATTCTTGAAGACTGTAAGCGCCAGGATGTGTACTGCTCGCGATGTGACGAGCACATAGAGGTCGAGAACAATGTTTCGTTTTTGGCTGCATATTTCAAAGTTCTCCTCGGGCGTGCCACTTCGGCGGAGCGAGCTATTCGCGAATTACACCAGTGGGCCGAACGACAGAACCCGCCGTTGGACAAGCAATTCGATGATATAATCGGGGCGGCATACGAAGATGCGCCGGTGTAAATTGTGCGGAAACTACACGTTTACATTGACCCGAGAAGGTTACTGTATGTGGTGCGTCCAGGTTCGTAAGAGCACGTAATTGCTGTTGCCGTTGCTTATGAAAGGTTGCCACAGTGTTGACTGAAAGCGTTCGTGCGCTATGCGCGCATGGTAAATTATCGATCTATCAGTGCAGCGAACCGTGGTGCGTTGAGGCCGTCGCAAAAGGCGGTTACATCGACTACGTTTCGTTCCCCGGCAAGCCAGACGACTTCAAGGAGCGCCTTGCGGAAGCCATCGTTGCCGCCGATGTGATGAATGATTACGTCGCATCATGCGGACGCGGAATCGGCGATGATGTGGCGCGAGCAATGGCCGAACACATCATCAAAACAATGTCATGAAAGGCGCATTGCTGGCTTACTTCTTAGAAAGGAAGTGATGAGAAACAGTGCTCGCATGACCGAACTAATCCAGTGTTTAGTCATTAGAGAATCGGGAAGAAAGGACGCTTGGTGGTGTCTTTCATTCGATGACAGAGACGGATTCGCTAGGGCCTGCATTGTGCGCGCGAGTGGGATTTTTGACGCCCTAATTCAAGCCGCGAGGCGAGGGTGTAATCCTGGCGGTCTCATTAAGGCCACAAGCGACGAGATCGAGCCATCAAGCGTTCACCCGCACCCATCTTGGACGTATTGCCTTTTGTCTCGTGAAGAAAGTTTGAGGGTTGCCCCTGAGAGCGTTCGCGAACCAAGATGAGCGACCGCATCCGCCGCCCTTTCGAGCCAGCGCTAGGGCAGATGCCGTGAAACGCCGTAAGCCGCGACCACACTATCGTCCACTCTGGCGCGAGGTCCCCGTCACGGCCGGACTCTTCCAGATCGAGATCACAAACGTCAGTGCTCGATGCGTCCAGCCTGGTTGCGAGCATACAATTGGCCTGCCTGGGCCGCGCTGCGCCCTTATTTTTGCGCTAATGAATCGGCACATGCTCAGGGCGCACGGAATCACGGTTCCCAAGCGATGAGGCGCGGCGGGTTCCTTGCGGGCGTGGCCGCTATCTTCGCGGCTCCAAAGGCGTTGGCGCTGCCGAAAAGCGCCCAGACGGTTTCGCTGTACCAAGAGGCGGCGAGCGGCAACATCTACGCCGGGATAGAGCGCATCGGAGCCGTGAGGTGGCAGGGTCAGGCGATTACCAAGGTGCGACCCTTCTCGATCAGCGACCTAGAGAATCTTTGGAACGCATGTCGCAACGGGTGAGGCCCTACGCTCGCGGTCGGATCCGCGTCTCAGGCCAACGCAACAAACTCGAATCCGCCTACGAACTTGTGCTCCGCGCTCGGCAGATTGCCGGCGAGGTCGCCTGGTTCAAATACGAGGGCCTGACTTTGAAGCTCGCGCCAGACACGCGTTACACGCCTGACTTCGCGGTTATGTTGGCCGATGGCAGTCTCGAAATGCACGAGACCAAGGGCTTCATGCGCGAAGACGCGCTGGTCAAGATCAAACTCGCGGCCGAGTTGTTCCCGTTCCGGTTCTTTCTAGTCAAACGCGATCGCGACGGCTGGGACGTCAAGGAGTACTGAGCCAAAGAGAAAGAGCGCCTTAGCGCCCTTTCTTCGATCGTGCTCGCTGGACTCGTGCCGCGGCGTCATCGCAGCAGCTTTGGCACGTAGAACGTCCGTGGCGCCGCTTTTGGAGGCAACAGACGGTACAGAGACCCCGACGCCGGGCTCGGAGCCTCTGAGCCGCTTTGCGGTCCCTTGCCGACGTCATAGGCCGCAAGCTCCGATAGCCTTTTGCAGGTCAGGAAATGGGTCGCCATGCCCAAGAGCATCGAGTATGTGGCCGCGGATAGTTCGGAGGCGAACTTCGTGCATAGCCTGGTCGGTTTCGAGCGAGGTGATAATGCGCCGGAAAATCTCGCGCATCGCGCCTTCATCGGGAGCGCTCCATCGCTCCAGGGCGCTCACTTGGCGCACCATTTCTAACGTGGTCATTCCTGCCGCCATATCCAGACGATGAGGAGAACGTAGGCAACGATTAAGGCGAGCAGCCCGGCGAAGTCTTGCCAGGGGATAAGCCAGAAGAAGCCTTCCATCACTCCGCTGCCTCAAGATTGCAAGCGTTGACGTTGTGTATCGTAGACGAACCTAGCTCGGCCACGGCATAGACAGAATCGCCAGGGTTGCGCGGCGACTCCCAAACGAGCGCCGTGATCACGCCCACGAACGGGCGGAGAAGGTTGACTTGAACCTTGTCGCCGACGTTCATGGCTAGTACCCCAGCCACGCGAGGATGGTCCACGCGTCGTAACGGTACGAGGCTGGAACGCTTGCGTGGTCGCCGCGGTGGATGTCAAGCTGAAACTCGCCGAGTGTGAAGCCGTGCTCGCGTAGAATGCGAGCGGCGGCCTTCTGGTCAACCTTGATCGGTTCGCCGGATTCATGGGCCTCTAGGGCCGCCTCTGCGTCGAATCTCATGCTGTAACACCGTCGATTGCGTCTTGGAACGCGAATAGTTCATCTGAGCCGTACAGCTCGGCGTCAGAGTATGCGAAGCGCGCCGCGAATAACGCATCTTCACGCGTCGGTTGCGGCTTGAGGCAGCCTTCAAACCACGTCGCGGAGCCATCGGGGCGCACGGCGTAGCACGCGCTGTACCATTGACGCGATCCCAAGGGGTCTTCGTCTTGATAGATACGAACCTGGATGCGAGCCATTTCGGAGGTCCTTTCTTCGGAGTGGCTTTGTTACCTGTGACAGTATCATGTGACAGAAGCAAAGTCAAGCGCTTGGGGACCCTCTTGACGAAATACTTGGGCGAGAGTATCTTTGTCGGTACCGTGCCGGGCGCAGGAATGTAAGAAGCCCGGCGCATCTCCACACACCGAGCTTCTCGAAAGGCGTTTACAGGCCGCCCGATGTCACCTTACCCTATTTTTAGCCCGCAGGTCAACACAGACCGCGGGTTTTCTATTTCGCTAGCGTCCCCGGCTGGAGAGGCCGGGGCGCAGCGGAGCGCACGATCGCAGTCTCGGATAAGAGGCGCTCGTGCCTGAGAGGAGCGGGGTCCAGCATTTAGACCCAAGGCGAACGCCTTGCGGGCTGGCGTTGCTCCATAGGTGTATTTTACCACATGCCTAAACGAGGCCGGCTTCCGCGCAAGGTTCGGGTCGCCCGTGCCTTTCACGATCGCCTTGTGCGCGAAGGATCATGGGCGACGGAGCCGGATCCCGAGCGCGCCAATCTGTGCGACCTCGGCCACCGGATGCGCCTGGAGAAGATCGTCTTTACGCGAACGTGCACAACCTGGGCGCTCGTCTGTGGATTGTGCAATATCGCCCGCATCCCGATTCAACTGCGCCCAAGCCCCCCGGATTACTCGACCACTTGACGACCTAAGCCAGCGTCACGAATCGGTCGAGCCGTTCCGGAGCAACCTTCGCTCTTTGAAATCGTCAGAGCCCGAGGTGTGCGACCTCGGCGGTGTCTCGCGACGCCGGGAAGCGATTAGGTTTCGCAGCGATGAGTGTCTTTTCTGGGGGCTTGTTCTTTCTCTTCGCACGGTCGTCATCTGCGCCCGGAGCGCGGCCCCTGATAGGCCAAGCGCGACGGGCGCGCTCCCGCAAGCCACGATCCGTAACTTCGGCTAACCCAAGTGCCAGGCCACCACCCGAAAACGGCTCAGAAGGCAAGTATTGAGCACGATTTCCGCAAGGCAAGCGAGCGAATCAGTCGATGGTCTCTAAAATCTCCACCGTCGCAACCTGCGCCCTCAGTCTCCATTTCGAATCTCGCCACCGTCGCTTAGCCGTGATCGGCTCGACACCGAGCAGCTCGAACCCAGCCTGCGTGAGCGCCCATTGTCGCGCTCCAATCTTCGCGACCATCCCAAGCTCACTTAGTCGCGCTAAGCGATAGCGCAACGTCCGAGCGCAACGCAACGATCGTCCGGGCTTGTGCAGATCCTCAGCGCTCGGCCACCAGCCGTGATGATGACAATGCCTATACAGCCGGCAAAGCATTGTCGCCCAACTTTTGCGCTGGAGTGTGAGTAATGCGCGTGCGCGCGAGACTACCATTGCCGTGAGGATTCGGTTAGTGCGCAGAGTAAAGTCCTGCTCTCCCCTCTGTACGCGTGTTCAAGCGCGTGAAATCAGGCAGAATCAGCCAGGGTATGGCAACCCTCCGACCCCTCACCGGGACTGAGGCCAGCGAGCGAGTGACGTACTAAAACCAACGAAGCCCAGAAAAATTACAACATAAATATAAGCGAGGTAAGCAAGCCATGAGAGTTGTCGAGCCGTTACGCTCGGAGTTGGTGCAGATGATTATCGACTCACACAGTGATCCGAAGGTCTGTGAGAAGTTCGGCATGGAGCAGCGTGGATACGTGGCGTACTGGGTCGATCACGTCTGCACGGCAATTAACCAGCGCCTTGAGGAGCACGCGCCTGGGATCAGTAAGAGGAGCGCAACGCCGATGGAGGAAACGGAGTAGCGACAAAGGGGGGCGAGAGCTTACCTGACGACTCGGTTAGCCAGTGGGAACAGAGAAGCCGTCCTCAGTGATTCGGGGCGGTTTCTTGCTTGGTAGCAGTAAATATTCCACGGGGAACCTATTGCGCTGGGGTGGGGTTTTCGGCTTCATCCATCTCAGCAAGAAGATTCTGATAGGCGAGGATCGCGCCGTTGAATTGCTGCGCGATATTGAGATGTCCGTCGCGCTGTTGCGTGGCTTCCGCGATTTTCTTTTCAAGGTTAGCGCGCGACGTTGGCTCGGTCTTCTCGGGTGGTTTTCCGTTCGTCGAAACGGTTTTGAGTTTTCCCATGCGGGGACTTTCGGCACCGAGCGGAACCTAGCCTAGTATGTCGGGAACACAAGGCAGTGGAGATCGCAATGTTGCGTGGCAGGCGCTCCGCGAGGCGCTTGCAGCGCTCCAAGTCGTTGAGCCGCTGCAAAATAAAACGGCGCTTGGAGGCGGGAATTACTGGGTCGTAACGGGCCAGTACATTTCGACGGGGCAGACACTCGTGCCGATTCAGTTGCCACGTACGCCCAGTGGGATCATCGTGGTCGATAATTCAACGGGCGGCGTCGTCTTCCGCAATTCAACGGACGTAGCGGCGTCGGGGCCGAGTACGTATGCGTGCCGCGCGACGACGGCAACGTCGGTCACGGCCATTGTTATCTAGGTGATCGTTCGTGCTCCGGTTCCATCCGACGCGCGTGAGATTCGGCGCATCGCCTGGGAAAACAACCTCCCGGTTCACTGGCACTGGCCGCCCGGAAAACATGGGCTTGTGGTCGAGCACGACGGCCGGCTCCTTGCCTTCACGATTATCTACGAATCGGTGTACGGCCTCGTCATTGACGAACTCTGGGAGGAGCAGTCCAAGGACGGCTTCCGCGGGCTTTCGGTGCTCAGCAAGCACCTCGAAGGCGTGGCGCAGCGACTTGCGGATGAACGCGATGAGCCTCTGATGATCGGTGGGGTCGTGCGCATGGATAAAGAGCGCCATCGTGCGGCGCTGCGGAACCGCGACTACACCGTGGAGGCCGAAGTGCTCGGCAAGCTGTTCTTGCCAAAACGGCTGCACCGTGCGACATGAGGCCGTAGCATGTCCTCGCTTTTTTCCTCGCCCTCGAAGCAGGCGCAACAAGCCGCCCAAACCGCTGAATCCGCGGCAGCAACCGAAATTGGCTCCCCCGGGCCCGTCAATGTCCCGAGCGCCGATGGAAGCTCGACGACCATTTCGCCGACCGGGTCTGGCCTTGAAGGCTACGTGCAGCAGGGAGAAGAGGCCGAGCAAGCCGCGATCGCGGGCCTCGGGGAGAGCCCGTATCTTGCGGCGGCCGGAGCGATGAATCCAAGCGGGTATGCGGTCAATCCGAGCAGCACGGTAACGTACGGGGCTCCGACGCCACCCGGAGGCGTCACCCCGAGCCAAGCGGCGCCGACTGTTTCACCATCGGCTGCCAATGCATTTGCGCCCACGTCCTCGTCGTCATCAACGCGCTACGCGCAGCCGGTCGCACGACAAACACCCGCCCCGGGAAGCGCCGCAACGACGAGCGTGGCTCAAGCAGTCCCCGCGACTGCACCTGCGAATGCGGGCGGATATTCGAATACCTACGGGACGATGACGGCAGACGGTCAGTGGATCGGCAACGGCACCGGAGGCGGGGCGTAAGTGGCCGATACCGACCTCAACTTTCTCGAAGGCGATGAAGGCGGCCAATCACAAGGCGGCGGTGGCTTCAGTGGTCCTGGGGGCGGCACGATCTACAATGGGCAAGTTCAGGACCCAAGCGGTGCCGTTTTTGGCGATGAGATGGCGGGCGGAGGCGGCTACGGTGCTGCCGGAAACGCGCTCGCTTTTCCGCAGATTCAATCACAAGCCCAATCCGGGACTGCGCCGGCGAACGCAGCGACAACGCCGAGCGGCGGCACAGCGTCGGGCCTACCAACGGCATCCGCCGTTCTTGGTACGGCTCCGCAGCCATTGCAGGCCTTCGGCGGCATTCCGCAGGTCAATCCGACGTACGCCGACCCGAATCAAAATCTCGGGTATGCGCAAGCCTATCAGCAACTCATGGACCAAAGTTTGCAGCCGACGTTTCAGGCGCAAGATCAATCCGAGCAAGATCAACTCGCCGCGCGTGGCATTTCATCCTCGGGTGCAGCCCAAGATTTAACGAACCAGTTGTATCAAGGCCAAGGCGCAACGGTAGCCGGCGCAAATGCGCCCATCGTGCAGCAAGCCTATGGGAATACGCAGCAAGACATTACCGGCAACGTCGCAAGCGCAAACAACGCTGCAGCGACGAACGCGGGTTACTACAACGAGGCCCTGACCGGCAACGCAAATCTCTACAACACCTACGAGCAGACTCTTGAGCAACAGGGCTACAATACGGGCAACGAGGAGTTGGTCGCCTACCTCAACAGCTTCAATCCAAGCAGCGGTGTGACGAGCGCGTATAATACCGCAACGGGTGGCGCGCAGGGCGCGGCGAGTAACGCGTTTAGCTCCGCGAATGCAGCGGGAGGCAGCGCGCTCGGCGGCGTTGCGGGTGGCCTCGGAACGTACTTTGGAGATGCAGCAGAAGCGGCGGCCGCATGAGCGCCGTCGATCAATCTGCCTATATCCCCGCTCCGCAAGCGCTTCCCGCTCCCGCGCCGACACAACAGGTTGCAATGGCCCCCCCGGTCGGCTTTCCTCCGCCCGTACCACCCGCAGTTGCTGCGCGCAAGCGCAAAGACGAGAAGAAAGACGTCGCAACCAAAGTCGGACGTAAGGTCCTCAACGCGACGCAGAATCAAGGCCCAACGCCGCCTGCGAATCCGCTCGCAACGCCGTTACCCGCAGCGCCCGTGCAAAAGGCTGCTGTTGAGAGCGCGCCGCTCGGCCCAGACGGGAAACCGCTTCCCGCGCCACAAGAGCGCAACGTCGATTTTAAGCCCGCGCAATATAAGCCGCCGAACAAGGGCTTAGAGTACGCAGCACTCGCGCTCACGCTGCTTGCGCCGGGAACGAAGATCGCACAAGCCGCTGCGCAATTCGTTGGCGGACTCAACAAGGGCTCAGAAGAGGCCTATCAGCGCAACGAGCAGCAGGCCGAACAGAAATACAAAGTCGATCAGGCGAACGCTGAGAATGAATACAAGAACGCGGTCGCGCGTTACGGCGCGGCTTCCGATGAAGCGCATCGCGCCTTCGTCAATCAGCAGTCGGTCAACGGCGCTGACTTCGCAACGGCGGAAGCCGCCTGGCAAGCCAAAGTCGCCGGCATTCGACAGAAGCAAGAACTCTGGACACAGGGGCTAATGATCGGCCCGAAGGGCAACGCCATCCCCGTTCCATTGCCGCCTGCGCTCGCAAAGCCACTTGGTCCGAACGCAACACCGCAGGCAAGTTTTCAGCGCCAGAACGCAATCGCCGACTTCTATGCAAAGAACGGTATCACGGGTGCTCCTGCGCAACGCGCGGACCGCCTTGCGCAAACGTATCAATCCTTTATGATTGACCAGTATAATCAAGGCCGCGAAGATGCACGGCATGCCGATACCGAGAATCGTGAGGATACGCGGCAAGCGCGGACGTTTGCGCACGAAGAATATCTGCGACGACTCGAAGACCCAACGAAGAAAAACCAGGCAATGTCGGCAGCATTTGCTGCGCGCAACGATTACTATAACTTCATGGCTGATTCAACTAAGCCGAAGTTCGATAAAGACGGCAACAAGATCGCGGGCCCCGATATGTCGGCGGACGACAAGGCGGCGGTGCAGCCATACATTAACAAGATTCTGCGCGACCCTGACCCGATGGGGATGAGCAAACACTATGCGGAAACGTCGTCGCTCACGGAGGCCCAGAAGCAAGCGATTAACCTTGCGGGCCAGTACGGTTACGCACAGCGGTATGCAACGGACCCGCGTTCAATCAAGCCGCGTAGCGAGGCGTATTACGATGCGGTCGATCGCTCCAATGCAGCCGCCGCTGCGAAGCGCGCCGATGCAACGCTTGCGAAGTCCGGATTGAATCTTCGCGATCCGCAAGTCGCAGCCGAGATAAAGAAATTCAAGGACGCGGGCGTGCCTATCGACGCCGACGCTATTGCGGCAATTAAGAAAGACCTCAAAGACCTCGCTGGGCAACGCGGAACGGCGGCATTCAACGCATCGGGAGTTGGGGAAAGCCAAGTAGGATTCTAGCGTGTCGGCTGTCGATGACCTCATCGCATCGCGCAAGGGCTCATCACCGGAAGCGGCGGGCGGGAGCGCAGTCGATGCGCTCATTGCTTCTCGCAAGAGCGGCGGTGGCTCGACGTCAGAGAACGTCTTTCTCGCAAAAGGAAAGCAAGTCGGCACGAGCGTCGGCAAAGCGCTCGATGCGCAACGCTGGGCTGCGGCCAAACTCGCAACGGGCGAATCCGACACCGATAAGCAGATGACCAAAGAGCGCGAGATGGTCGGAACGCAAGGCGCGTATGAAGCGCTCGGCAAGGTGCCCGGCGTCGGCCATTTCTTACAAGGAACGAGCGACGTCATCCAACAGACCGTGACCGACCCGCTCACCTACGAAACACTCGGCGCTGGACCCGCACTGCGCGCAATCAAGATCGGCGCAGACGGCTTGCCGCTTGCCGAACACATCGCGCAGGGCGCAATGAAAGCGATCAACGCAACGCCGTACGGCCGCAAGCTCTACGACTTCACGCACTGGGGCGGCGAGGTCGCGCGCGAGCAAGGGCCGGAAACCGTCCAATTCATTCGCGGTGCGGCGAACAAAGCGTCGAGTGCGGGAATGCGCGTACAGCAGCACTTGGAGCGCCGTTTCGATGCGGTTACGAAGCCGCTCAGCGACGAAGAAAAAGTCCAAGTCGGCCAAGCTCTCAACGGTGAATCGAAAGCCGAGGACCTCGCGCCCAAACTCCAATCGGCGTATCGGCAACTACGGACGCTCACCGAACTCGATTACAAAATGCGCACGAATGTCACACGTTCGATCCTGTTCAATAGCCTCACGAAAGGCTTGCCGCAGGAACAGAAGTCCGCGCTCATGGCGGCGCTGCGATCGGGCAAAGCTCCGGCCGGTGATCTTGAACCCTACTACTCGCGCATTCAACGCGAACTTGAGGAGCAAATGCCGCGCCGGGAAAACTACCTTCCAACCAAGCACGAAAAAGCGCCTGAGGCTCCAGAAGGTACAGAAGCAAAAACGATCAACGCAGCGGAGCACTTCGACCCGCGTACGCTCGAACGCGAGCAAGTGAAAGTGGAGCGGCCCGAACAACTCTCCGAAGGCTTCGGGGCAATGGCGAGCAACGCGGGTCGTCAAGCACAGGTCGGCGTCATTCACGACTCGCTCGGCGAACTGCTCGATGATCCCAAAGTCTCAAAGCTCTTTGAGAAGACGCTGAAGGCAACGGGCGGTAAAGCCACGGACCTCGATAAGATCAAGGACCACTGGAAGGCACTCGTCGGGTATCCGCGCGCGGCGACCGTTTCGTTGACGCCGCGCCATGCTGCGAACATTTTGGATCTGTTGGCGAACACTGTCGGTCCGGATAAGGCTCCTCAAGTTCTCAAAGAAACGATGAGCCTCGCCACCGAACTGATGAAGGCCAAAGGCGTCATCCCCGGAGTCAAGGCGGACCCGAAGAAGTACGTCGCGCTGACGAAAGAGGGTCGTGACCTCGGGGCCATCTCGGGCGAGTTCGTGGAGCGCACGCCGTTCTTCCAGAAGTTTCCCACCTGGGTTCCAGGCGTTGGCGGGAAGAGTACGGGACCGCTCGGGGCCTGGACGCGGACGAACAACGCGATTGTCTGGGCGATAGACGAAGCTGCAAAAATATCCTATGCCCGAGCAATCGCCGCAAGCGGTGAGGCCACTGGCCTACGTGCCGGCGGCCTGGCTTCATCTCGGCTCGTCGATTACTCCCACGTATCTCCGATGATCGAGAAACTTCGCTACGTTGCTCCTTTCGGTACCTTCCGTGGCTCGATTCCCGGCGCCGTTGCCGGTGGCGTTGCACGTAACCCAGCGCGCGCGGCATTTCTTAATCGCGCGAGCGGCGGCACGATGTACGGCGGCAAGCCCGACCGTAAGCAGCATGGCATCGAATTGTTGAATCCAACGGCCGACGTTTCGCGTGGCCTCGATGCGCCTCAGGACTATCTGCGTTCGACCATCGGCGCTCCGGTTCAGGCGGTGGCAACCCTCGGCGCGGAAGCGATGACCGGAAACCCACTCGCGTCGATCAAGGAAACGGGCCAAGAGATTGCCGCAATTCCCGGCCAAGTCGCAAAGGGCCAATTCAGCAAGATCGGCACCGAGCCGAAGCAGTCCCCGTACGCAAAGGCCGTGGCCGAGCGGGCCGCGAGGTATCTGAACTACCAGAACCCCATCGACCTTCGCTGGCTTATCGGCGCCGCCTCGGCGGGCGTCCTCGAAGCGCGAGCGGCCTTGCAGCAACTCGGCATGAGCCAATTCCAGGCACCGAAGGGAACGCCGCAAGAACGCCTCGGCAAAGAGGCGGCGCAGCAAGTCCTCGGAATTAGCGCGCGCTAGGGATTGACAATCTACTAGGCAGGACCTACTCTGGATTAGTGAGTTGGTTCCAGCGCCTCTTCCGAAAGCCGCTTCGCATCGTGAAGATCGGCCTGCGCTCGAACCAAGGGAACCTCCGCATTGCGACGTTCCGCATCTATAGCGCGTCTGAGTTTCAGATGTCGGTTGACCGGCTTGATCCCAAAGAGGGCATCCAGTTTTCGATCCCGGTCGCGCGACTCAATACGGACGAATGTATTTGGATGCGCCCGAGCGTCGAGGACTTCGCGCGTCAAATAGTCGCTTGCGACCAATCGTAAAGGAATCACATGTTTGCTGAGATAGCCGAAACCGCCGTAGGCCTAGGACTCCTCGCCGCATCATCCCCGGTTTGGGTACCGTACGTCGCGAAATTGCGTGTCGCTTACGGTGAGCGCGTGAAGCAAATTCAAGCCTCACAGGACGCGCGCGACGCGTATATCCCGGTGCAGCAGAAGCGGCAAGAGGAACTCGCAGGGCTTGTTCATCGCCAAGAAGTTGCGAAGCACACAGCGTACGCAATTCAATCCGAGGCCGCGCTTGCCGTCACGGAAGCGACGATCGAGCACGCGCTATCGAGCGGCGACCTTGCGCTCGCGCGTGATGGCGTCCAACTTGCGCTTCCATCTCCGAATGGCGCAGCCAATCCTATTCCTCCCGAATACACGCAGCCTCGACTGCACCAGCCGACTACATACAAGCTAAACGAGCAGTTCAATCAACGCGCTAAGCATTCAGGAGGTCTGAGCGGGAGCGACCCGTTTCGCGACAATGGCTCGACCTTCTACCTCGACTTACTACGCAACGGGTATCAGCGTTCCGGCAAGCGCGACGATGAAGTCACAGATGTTCACACAGGAGAACGTATCGCCGTGGAGGGAGAACTTCTCCCACCAGAGTCTGCTGGAGTATCCGCACCAGTGGGAAGCGTGGAAGACGTTTCTGCCCGATGAATATCCAGGTGGCTATTAGTGAACGATAACTGCCGCGTTCAGCTCGACATTCGCGATCTGCCGCTCGGCATAAAGCCGAAGCTCAAACAGATGGCCCTCGATGCCGACTTGACGCTGACCGAGTACATCAAAGCGGCGCTGATCGACCTCGCCAAGAGCGATGAAGAATTCGCCGCTTCGCAGCGCCCAGGATATACGCCGGTTCGATGAAGCGGTATATCGTTGCAATGTCCCAGTTAGTCGCTGCGTATCTCGGGCTTTGCGTTATGATGCGAGCACGAGCAGACCAAGACGAATGGATCGGTCTCGGTATGATTCTCGTATCGGCTCCGCTCGCAATTATTAACGCGACGTATTTCGTTCAGGATTTCGGGAAGCGCAAGTATGACTGAGGCTCAAGGTTGGGCTATCGTCGCCTTTCTGTGCCTTGCGCTCGCCGCGGCGGTCATTGTCTTCGTCGCTATGCAGATTCTCCCGATCACGAACGCATTCGGCGTCATGCACAAACTCGATGATCTGTTCGATAAGCGAATCAATGCCGTGCTCGACCGTTACCGTGAGCAAAAGAAAAAAGAGCAACCGCAGATTCCTGACGGAAAGCCGCAGGCACAGGCGGGGACGCCGTTTACGACCGCTCCGTTGATTCACGCTGGCATGAGCGCGATGGAAGACCAACCAGACGCAACCGACGTGGCTGACGCATGAGAGATAAAGTCATTGCTGCGGCTGCGGTTGTCATCGTCGTGCAATTCGCGAAGTCGGCAAAAACGGGCGGCTACTCGCCATTCACGGAAGCCGAATACAAAGACGCGCTTGAGATCGTCCGTGCCGCGCTCGGAGGCATTCACTAAGTGCCGCGTCGTAGTGCGAAAAACGATCAGCAGGACGGCCAAGAAATCGGCATCCTCATGCTGCCGCCGCCCAAGACAAGTCACAAGCACGAGCACCGCGAGGACCCGTATGAATCCCCGCCTGGGGCCGTGCCACACGTCGTTTCGAGTGCGCCACTCAAGCGCAAGCTCACGGCGGCTGAGAAGAAGCAGCAGAGCGAACTGCGAGCCGAACACAAGATGCTCGCAACGCGCCATGCCGCGTATCTCGATGCGCTCGGCGAAAACGGCGGCGACCGCGTGAAGGCGCTTTCGCATGTGCTCGGCATTTCCGAGGACGACGTGCGCCCACAACTCCTTGACCTCTTGGCAGAAGTGCGCAGAGGACTTGCCGTGAGTCCGCTCGGAGAACTCCTTGAACGCAACGGTTTAGACTTGGCCGCACGCGTTAATATCTTGCGCGGCCATGCGTATTCCGATAACCCCGCTGCGTCACTCAAAGCGGTCGATTTAGTTCAGGAGATGCAGGGGCAAACGTCGGACACGGGTTCATTTGAGAACTACCTTCGCCTCGCCAAAATTTCGAAAGGATAATCATGGCTCTTGACCCGCGTGCGCTTACGAGTCGTGGACTCTACAAACTTAAGATTCACGACGTGAAGCCAGAAGACATCGAACCCAATGGTGATCGTTACGTCGTGGAAGAGATTGACGTTGACGAGTACATCGAGCGTGGGCAGTTGCTCGTTATCACACAGAATGCGCCTAAGCACCAAGGCGACCCGATGGCGGACCCGACAATCGAGAACCGAGGCGTCATTGTCGCGGTCGTGATTCGTGCCGGCAATGGGCATCTTCTTGGCCTTCCCGACCCGTACTTCATTGAAGACGGTAAGGGCGTGCAGGGCAATGCCGACGTGCCGATGTTCTTCTCGGAAGGCGACGTTGTGTTTGTCGATCACAACGCGAAAGGTCGAGCGCTCCGCATTCTCGGGCGCGAGGTTCGCATCATCAATCAGATCGACGTACTCGCGAAAATGGATGGCGTAAAGCTCAAGCGGGGCGAGCATGGATGGGAGCAAGTCGAGGAGTGAACGAGACTATCCAGCGCGAGAACTGGGAACTTGCCGACCGCTTTCCGCGCACCGTAGACCGCGCCGGGAATATCTACATGCCGGAAGGCGACATCATTCTTTCAGCCGGTAAACTTGTCGGAGCCGGGGACCATTTTATCTACAGCACCCTGGCCAAGCGATTCACAGAGATTGGTCGCAAGGTCTATCTCTATCGCGTGACCTGCGCGCGCAACAACGATACCCTTGATATGGTCTGGGGACGCAATCCCTACATCGTCGGCACGACCGATCGCGCTCCGAACGCAGGCTATGTTCGTCAAGGCCTGTTTTACGAAGTCGCAAACCGTTTGCCCATCGGGTCTATTGCAGCGATGGAAATGGCGCACGGTCTTCCGCCGCCGTACTCAATCGCGCCGTATATCAACTACAAGCCGAAGAAATTCCCGTTCGAACTGCAGGATACGGTACTCGTTGACTTCTCGGCGGTGTCATCCAAGATTGGCGAGCAGGGCATTGGCGAATTCTTACGGGCAATGAAGGGACGCTTCCGAAACGCGCCGTTCTTGCAGCTTATCCCGCCCAAGAACATCTCGCTGCATCCACCGCAAATCGCGTGTCCCTCCGTGCAGATCAATGGCATTGCTGAATACATGGACGCGCTTTCGGGATGCCGGGCGTGGATTGGCTCCGAGGCAGGCGGTCAGTCATTCGCTGCGACCGTGCGCGGTGAGCACACCGTCTATGACCTCGAAGCGCGACCTGAGATTGTCGTGCTGAGCACGATGAAGACGTACAACTCGCGTGGCTATTGCTACGCTGGCGCAGACTATCGTTCGACGATTTTCGGCGAAGATAAAACTGGGGATTATTTCTTTCCAGGGGAGATGGAGCGGCACATTTACGATATTCGTTGCGAGTGGAGCCTTGAGCAGATGCGCAGCGATAACCCGCAGTCTTGGAAGGCTGTCGTTTGAGGGTTCAGATCGTGACGAGCTTTCCTCCGGACTGGCGGCCACTCGCTGATATCACCTGTGCGACAATGCGCAAGTATTGCGAGAAGTGGAATTACGCACCACTTTTTGAGGACTGCTCGACGCGGCAAGAAAAGAAGCATACGCCGTGGGTGGACGATAAGGACCCGGAGATTGGGCACTACGTCCCAATGCGCACAATGATTAAGTTTCCGCTCCTTGAGCACTTTATGCGCGAGGAAGACTGCGGGCAGAATAACGACTACGTTGCGTGGATCGACAACGACTGCGTGGTAACAAACTATTCTGTGCCGATTACGAAATGGTTCGATGGACACGACAAGGACCTCGTACTCGCTTTCGATGTAAACGGCGTACACCCAACGATTATCCTTATGCGCAATACGGTCCTTATGCGCGGGCTTGTGTGGGCGTGTAAAGAGGCGGGCTGGCGCATGTACGGGATGCACGGGTGGTCTGACATCATGGCGTTTCGTTTCATGCTCGACTATCCGCCGTATGCAGATCGCGTCAAGTTTTTCTCGGCTCAAGAAATGTGTGCAATGCCGCCGATGGTCCATCCGATGCCGGCCGATGTGCGTTCGCAGTTTGAATGGACGCCTGATTCGTGGACTGTGCATTTGAGCGCACTTGACCTTCAGTATCGTGTTTCTATTGCTCAGCAGTTCGTTGAGAAGTTGGGGCTGATCTGAAGATCGCAATCGTTTCGGCTGGGAGTCCAGACTATAAAGATTTGGCCGATGTTACACAGCCGACTCGTGTGCGGTATGCCGAGCGTCATGGATACGCGCCGTACTTTTTCGAAACAACGCGCGAGCGTGGAGATAGCTGCAAGAGCGATGCATACTTCTATCTCTACGACAAAGGCTTTGACCTCATGTGCTGGATGGATCTGGATAGTCAGATTATGAACAGCGATGTTCTCGTTGAAGATATCTGTATGCAGTGGATGGGGTTTAGGCCACGGGGATTAGCGTGGAGTTTTGGGGACGACGCTCCCCATTTTCTTTGGGGTTGGGATCATGCTGGGCCGAACAGCGGCGTCTACATTGTGCGCTTTACGCCCGAGGGTGCGCATTGGATGGACCGAGCGTATGCGACGATGCGCGAGAACGGACTTGCCGATGAGACGGCGATGGAAATTCTTGCAACGACGTATCCGTTCAAGAACTATGTTCGTGCGTGCCCCGGCGTCGTACTGAACTCTTACGACTACAAGTATTATGGTTGGGATAAATACCCGCTCGACTATCAGCGCAAGCTCAATCTCTA
>JBEKBR010000027.1:0-51654 GCA_050015295.1 Candidatus Aquilonibacter sp.
AGCTCGCAGACGCGATCGAGGCTGTGCAACAAGCGAATGTTGTGGTTCGGGCCCTTGCCGAATCCGATCCCCGGATCGAGCATGATGCGTTCGGGGCCGATTCCGCACAGCAACGCACGCTCCGCGCAGTCGCGCAGGTAGCCGAGAACCGCGTCCACGACGTCGCCGTCGTAGTGCGTTCCGCGCTGATTGTGCATGACGGCTACCGGCATCTCCAAGTCGGCCGCGGATTTGAGCAAATCGTCGGGAGCGCCCCACACCGAGTTGATCATGTCGGCGCCGGCGGCGTGCGCGTCGCGAACGACTCGCGCTTTATAGGTGTCGATCGAAATGATCGCGTTGGGCAAACGCTCACGAACACCCGCAATCACCGGCACGACGCGCGCCAACTCGGTTGCTTCATCGACTGGTTCGTGGCCGGGACGCGTGGATTCTCCGCCGATGTCGAGCATGTCGGCGCCGGCGTTCCATTGGCGCACCGCGTAGTCGATCGCCGCATCGATTTGCGTGCGCCCGTCGCCCGAGAATGAATCCGGCGTGACGTTGACGATCGCCATGAGATACGTGCGCTCACCCCAAGCAAAACTGCGCCCGCGAAGGCGCATCACGCCGCGACCAGCCACCATTCTCGCAGTACCGCAACCAGGAAGGTCGAGCCGGTCACGACGATCACGTCGTCCGCCGCCGCGCTACGGCGCGCGATCGAGAGCGCTTCAACCGGGTCACCGACGCAGCGCCCCCACGTCCCGATCGACTCCGCGATCCGCAGGAGCCGCATCGGTTTGGTGGCTTCACGACCGGCGATATCGAATGAAGTGAACACAAAATTTGCCGGGAGCGACGCGAACGTGCGCAAGATCTCCGCGGCGTCTTTGCTCGCACCGATCGCGACCACAAAGGTGAAGTGCCGGTCATCGTAGCGCTCGCGAAGGGAGCTCACGAGCTGATCGGCCTTCTCGACGTTGTGTGCAATATCGAAGACCAGCGTTGGATGTCCCGGATAGACTTCCATACGTCCGGGAATCAACAAATCGGCGAGCGCGCCTTCGATCGCTTCGCGGCTCGGCCGCAGGGACTCGGGCAGCGCTTCCATCGTCACGATTGCGGTGCCGGCGTTGCGGCGCTGAAACGCCCCGAGCATGCGCGTCTGGATCGTGTAGCGCCCCTTCGGCGTCACGACCTCGAAGTGTTGCGCATCGCGTTCGAGGCGCACTTCGTCGATGGGTATTGCTTCGGCGCGCGCATCAACGATCGGCGCACCCGTTCGGCGCGCTTCATCCGCTATGACGTCGAACGCCGCGCCGTTGTCGGCTGCGATCACGAGCGGGACCCCAGGCTTGGCGATGCCCGCCTTCTCGCGTGCGATCTCCTCGATCGTGTCACCGAGGACGTCGGTGTGATCGAGCCCCACCGACGTTATCGCGGCCACGACCGGGACGATCACGTTGGTTCCGTCGAGCCGGCCGCCGAGGCCGACTTCGACCACCGCAACGTCGACCTTCTCTTGCGCAAAATAGAGCAGCGTGAGTGCAAGCAGGGTCTCGTAGTACGTGGGACGACCGTGCGCTTGCGCCGTGCGTTCAATCGCCGGCATCATTTCCTCGAGCAACGCGCCGAAGCGTTCCTCACTGATCGCGACGCCGTCGATGCGCGCCCGTTCGGTCATCGAGCGCAGATGCGGCTTGGTATGCAAGCCGGTGCGCTTGCCACCGCGCTGCAGCGCCGCCGCAATCATCGTCGAAGTCGATCCTTTGCCGCTGGTGCCGCCAATGTGCACGGTCGCATACTGCGTTTGCGGATCGCCCAACTCATGCATGAACTCGCGCATGCGTTCCAGCCGGTAGGGCATGCGGCGGGACACCGTCTCGTTGATCGTCGCGAGCAGATAGGCTTGCGCCGCTTCAAAATCCATTACGTCGTTCTACCCTCGCCTAGCCGTCGGTGACGCGATCGGCCAGCAATTCGAGCGCGTGCGGCAAGACCGGCGCAATCACGCCGAGCGATTCGGCCACGGCCTTTGGGCTGCCGGGAAGATTCACGATCAGCGTGCGGTGGCGCACGCCGGCGACCGCTCGCGACAGCATCGCGGTACGCACCAGCGGAACGCTTGCAGCTCGAATGGCTTCGGCAATACCGGGCACTTCGTAATCGAGCACCGCAGCCGTCGCCTGCGGCGTGCGATCACGAGGCGCAAGGCCCGTGCCGCCGCTGGTAAGGATCAGCGCTGCACTGCCGCTGTCGGCAAGATCGATCAGCTCAGCCTGCAACGCGCCCGCATCGTCGGGAAGGATCAGCTCGCGCACGATCTCATAGGCGCTCCCTAGTTGCTCGCGCATGACCGGAAGGCACCCATCCGCGCGGCTTCCTTGCGCGGCACGATCCGAGAGCACGATTAAGGCCGTGGTGAAACCCACTCGCCGCTCTTTCCGCCGCTCTTCGAGAGCAGTCGCACGCTTTCGACGACGATGCCTTTGTCGACCGCCTTGGTCATGTCGTAGATAGTAAGTGCCGCAATGCTCGCCGCGACCATCGCTTCCATCTCCACGCCGGTCTGCGCGGTCGTGGTGGCGGTCGCCTCGATGCGCAGCACCTCGTCGTCTTCCCACGAGAAGGCGACGTCGACGTGCGCCAAGGGCAGCGGATGCGCAAGCGGTATCAGCCCGCCGGTCTGTTTCGCAGCCATAATGCCGGCAAGTTGCGCGGCGACGAACGCATCGCCCTTCGGCAGCGTTGCATCGCGCAGCGCTTGGGCGGCCTGCGGGCTCATGCGCACAAGCGCCTGCGCACGTGCGGTACGCACGGTCGCCGGTTTGGCGGAAACATCCACCATGGAAATGCGGCCATCGGCCAGGATATGTGAGGGTTTCTGCACGGCTATATGTAAACGGCGTAGGGAATGACGCTATTCCAGGACACCAGCGGCGATCCTCGGGCGGCTCGCGCGTTCGTGGCCGATGTTCTTGCGTGGTTCGGCGCCGTCGGCGACGCCGCCATGGGGAACGCGCCTGGCTTTGCCCATCGCAAAGCCTCGCTCGCCGTTGCACTTGCGAAGACCGCTGCGCTTCCGGAGTCCGATGGGCACGCGATGTACTTTGCCGGTCTGCTGCATGCGATCGGTGCAATCGACAACCCGGCATATCGTAAGGGCCAAGAGCTTTCTGAGCGCATCGCGCGGATGGAGGCCTGGGACGCCCCCGCGCAGGGCGCGCAAATCTGCGAAGCGATCGGGGCATTACCACCCGAAACCGCCGATATCGTGCGCTGGCAACATGAGGCGTGGGACGGCACCGGCTACCCCGACTTGCTGCGTTGGACCGGAATCCCGCGGCCGGCGCAGTTTCTGCACATGGCCGACCGCTTCGTACGCGCCCACGACCCCGAGGAGACGCTCAGCCACATTGGCTTGGAGAGCGGGCGCGCATTCAATCCGGAAACCGTGCGCACGTTTACGATGTGGTTCCACTTGAGCGGTGGCGAGATCGAACTCGTCGCGACGCCGGTCGATGCGCTTCGCGAAGTAGGATCCGGCGCGCAAGTACTGCTCGAGCGTTTCGCCGACCGCATCGATGCCCATAACGGCGTCGATGGACGCTGGCGCCGCGTTGTCGCGATCGCGATGGGCACAGCCGTTGCACTCGGTGTCGGAAACGAAGAGCGGCGTGACCTAGCGCTCGCATGCCGGATATTCGGAGCCGGTGAAATCACCGAAAAGACGGTTGAAGACGACGCGTTCGATCCACTCGCACGTTTGGGCGTCGAGGATCGCGCACGCAACGCAGGCGCGGCCGCCGAACTCGCTGCGCCGTTTGCGACGCTGCGCGAGGCCGCGAACATCGTCGGCGATCGCGGCGAATGGTTCGACGGAACGGGTAAGCCGCGCGGACGCGCGCGTACCGAAATTCCGGTCGCCTCCGCCATCTTGGCCGCGGCGATTGCATACGATCGTCTCGATCGCGGTGAACGGATCGACACCGCCGCCGGCACGCAATTCGATCCCGCCGTCGTTCGCGCAGTCATGGAGGCCGCAAAGCTGCGAGCATGATCGAACTTCCCGAGCGCACGCGACGCATCTCTCCCTCACGGCTTCACGAGATTTTGCTCGAGCATGATTGCAAGAGCTTGGTCGATCCCTTCATGGGTCTGCCTACGCACCTCAACTATCTCAAACGGCACGGTGTTGCCGTCCACGGCGGCGATTTGCTCGAGTGGTTCGTCCGCGTCGGCGAAGGCCTGATCGTTAACGATCTCACCTATCTGCGCGATGCCGAAGTCGCCGAGATCGTCGAGATGTTGCCGGGACGCATTTATTCGCTCGATCTGTTCAAGGCGTGGGAGGGCGTGTTCTTCAGCGAGGAGCAGTGCGTCTATCTCGGCGTCTGGCACGACAACGTACGCAACTTGCGCAGCGACCAGCAGACCGGCCTTGCGATCCTCGGGCTGTGGCGCGCCTTTTGCTACTGGATGCAGAAGACGCAATCGCCCGACGACATGCAAGACACGCCTCCGAGTGAACTCGCCTGGTCATACATCCGTCAGACGGAGCAGTGGGTAACCTCGAACATGCGCCGCAACACCGTGCGGCAAGGCGACGTCCTCGCGACGATCGGCGCGCGCACAGCGGATGCGCTCTTCCTTTCGCCGCCGCCGCGCAACTCGTTCCGCAGCGCCGACGCACGCATCTGGATGTGGGAAGCGTGGTGGCAGGGCAATCCGTACTTCACCATCGAGCACGCCTACCGCGATTCCCTGCTCGGCGCGCGCGCCGCCGACGCCACGTCGTACGCGCGTGCTGTCGCGAGCATTCTCGCGAGCGCCGATGACTATCCGGTCATCATCATGCAGACCACCGAGCAGCGCATCACCGATTTGGAACCGATCGTTCGCAACGCGCGCCCGAAGGTCACGACGATCGCGCCGCACCCGTACGAAATTTATCTCGTAGCGACCAAATAGACTATCGGCTCGAAGAAGTCTGGAAGCGATACCAGATGAGGCAGAGGAGCGCGAGCACCCAACACACGACGAGGTGCGAGATGTGATGGGCGTGTTCGGTGCCCGATTTGGTCATGAAATTGATTGTGCCGAGGCCGTAAAGTGCGCCCAGCACGAAGAACACCAGCGCAAGCAACAAAGCGAGCGGTTTCACGATAAGAGACCTCGTTTGCTCAGGATGAAGCAGCATACGCCTACGATCAGACAGTACCAGCCGAACGGGCGTAGATCGTTCGACTTGAAATAGCGCATCAGGAATGCGACCGAGAGATACGCGGCTATCGCTGCAACCAAACCGCCAAGCACGGCTTGCAGCAAGACGACATGGGTGCCGGGTGCGACGAGATAGCGCGTTTCGAGCAGCGCCGCGGCGAAGATGACCGGTGTAGCCAAGAGGAACGAAAATTCGGCGGCGTCTTCGTGGTCGAGATCGCACAGCAGCCCGGCAACCATCGAGGCGCCGGAGCGCGAAATCCCGGGAAGCAGTGCAAAACTCTGCGCAAAGCCGACCAGCACGCTCTGAGCAAAGCTCAAATGTTCGATCGGTTTATCGGTACGAGACGGGTTGGCAAGCTGTCGCCGCCGTAGCGACTCGCCGGCAAACATCACCAGGCCGTTGAGCGCGAGAAAGACCGCGGCCGGGGCGGGCGAGGCGAACAGCGCGCGCACCGGCTCTTCGAAGAGCACGCCGAGGATACCGACGGGGATCGTCCCTACCACTAGAAGCCATCCGATCCGTTCATCTCGATCGTCCGAGAGGCGACCGCGGACGACGCTGGCAACGAGCGCGCGCACGATGGCCGACCAGCGTGCGCGATAATAGACGATCAACGCAAGCGCAGTGCCCAAGTGCAGCACCACGACGAACGCAAGAAACGCGGGATTGGCGCGATCGATGTTCGTCCAGTGTAAGAGCGCCGGGACCAAGATGGTATGGCCGAGGCTCGACACTGGAAAGAGCTCACTGACGCCTTGAAGCAACGCGAGAAGCAGCGCTTGGAGATCGGTCACGGAGCAGTCAGGTACGCCGCAATGGGAAGGATTGCCTATGTAAGCAGCCTAAGGCGCCTAGGGCAGTGGATCAGCACGAAGACACCCGCTACGCGGAGCCGCAAGAGCGCAAGTTCGCTCGTGTTGGCGACTCGTTGCTGGTTTCGTACAGTATCGGCGATGACTTCGCACCCGAATTTACCGAGACGTACGATATCGCGCTCGGCGGAATGGCTATGCTCACGAACGCCGAGCTGAACCGCGAAGAGCCAATCAACGTGCAGATCGAGCTGCGCGGCGACTCGGAACCGGTTTTGCGCGTTCTCGGGGTCGTCCGTTGGTCGCGCTACGATCCGTTGCTGCAGCGATACCGCACCGGCATCGCCTTCCTTGAGGTCGATGAAAAGACGCGCGCCTCCCTGCAGCGCTACATCGACACGCTCCATCTCCTCCGTGACATGGGGATGTTATAAGCGCGACTCACCATGGAGCGAATTTGACCGCGTAGGTAAAGTCGGCAGCGACGGCTTTACATGCGTGGGTTGCGGGCGCGTATTGGGCGCTTCGCGCCATCGTGACGGCGACTTGATCTAGCGATGTGCTGCCGGTCGACTCGATCACGGTAGCGCTTTCGATACCGCCTTGCGGATCGACGACGAGACGCACGCGCGCGATCCCACCCTTTTGATCGGCGCGAGCGCTGGACGCTATCTCGGGCTGCGGTGCCGCGGCAATGACTTGCACGGGCGTATCGTTTGCTGAGCAATTCGGCGTCGCCGTGACTGCGGTCGTTGGCGAGGCCGGCGGCGCGGTACCAAAGACGGCTTTGCCTTCGGTCAGCGTCGAATTCGGATTTACCGCGGTGGCCTTCGCAACGTGCACCGGTGCGCGATGCGGCGGGGGCGGTGCCGGCGTGTGGGGCGGCGGCACGATGTGCGCGATCCGGGTCGCGTGCAAGTGCTCGATACGCACGACTTGCACCTCGTCGTTCTCCGGCGCAAACGGCCAGCGAATGATGCCCGTAAGGATGAGGTGGACCAGCAGAGATAAAGCGAACGCGACGATAAGAAACCGTCGCGTCCGCTTGTTATCCATGCGCGCCTTGTTCGGTTAGTCGGGGTTGAACTCCGCGCGGAAGATATACGACCCGGTGGTCGGTACGCAATTCACCAATCTCGGTGCGTACTGCGATTGCTTCGCGGCGCGGATCGCTGCCTGATCGATCGCCTGGTTGTGCGACGAGGACTGAATTGAGGCGTCGACGAGTTCACCCTTAGGCCCGATCGTGACCTCGACCAGGACCGTTACCGGTCCTAGGCCCAAATCGCGCGCCGAATCCGGGTAGTCGGGCGACATCGGCTCGGTTACGGTCGCTTCCTGATTCGGATTCGCACAGGGCGGGGCTGCCGTAGCCGCGGGTGTGGCATTGGCCGGCGGCCCCGTGCCTTTGCCCTCGGGTACGCCGTTCTCGCTTCCCGATTTCACGTTGTACTGCTGCTCGTTGCTTGTCGTCGACGAGTTATTGGTCGTCTTCGGCACGTTCACTTTGAGCTGCGTTTGCGGCTGCACGTGATGCGGCGGCGGCGTCTGCTGCGGTGGCGGCGTCGGCGTTGGTGGCGGTGTCGGCGTAGGCGGTGGTGGCGTCGGCACGCGCACTTGCACCTTCTTGGTTACGCTGACCTTCTCGACTTCCGAATCCTCGTGATGCGCCTTGAGGTTCGGGTAGAACGGCGCGAAGATGAGGTTCACAAGGATCGACAGCAAGAAGGCAAGACCCAGATAATTCCGGATCTTTTCGCCGGTGGTGATGAATGTTTTCTGTTGCGCCATCCGTTACGAACTCTGCCCCCCCGGGGTGCCTTCGATGTGGTTCGCCAGGCCGAAATCGATGAGGCCGGACGACTTGGCAGCGTCCATCAGTTGCAGGATGGTCCCATAGTTCGCCCGCGGGTCGGCTTTGATAATCACGCTGCGAAACCGATGCCCGGTTTGATCCTGCAGCGTCTCGAACGCGTCGTGCGCCTGCCCGATCGTGACCGTGTTGGAACCGATCTGGATGTTGTTCTTCTCGTCGATGATGACGACGATCTGCGAAGGCTGCACCTTGTCCTTGTTACGGGCATCGGGCAGCTTCGGCTCTTTCGTTACCGAGGCAAGAATGATGAAAATAATGAGGAGCACCAACAGCACGTCCGTGAACGGCGTGATGTTGATGGTCGACATCACATCATCTTCTCCCCCACCTGTCGAAACGGCCACGAATCTTGTCTAAACCTCCACCTAGGACGTAACGAAACCGACGTCTTCGAGTCCGGCTTCCTTAGCAGCATCCAGAATCCGAATGATCACGCCGTAGGGCGCCTTGGTATCGGCGGTGATCGACACGTGCTTGTGAGGACGTTTGATGGCCGTGATGGTCATCACACGATAGATCCCCTGCGCGTCGGTCCTCGTACCATCGACGTAGATCACGCCTTTGTTGTTGACGATCACTTCGATGTCGTTCTTCGGATTGTTCTGCTGGCTGGTGTTGTTGCTATGGTTCGGAAGCTCTTTTTCAAAGCCGGGCGGCGTCACGAGAGCAGCCAGGATCATGAAGATAATGAGCAACACCAAGAGCACGTCCGTGAATGGCGTGATGTTGATCTCCGCCATCACGTCGGACTCTTGTTGTGCCGAGAGAAGTGACACGACGATGCCCCGAGCTTACTTCGCGCCGGTCGACGGCTGATAGAGCTCAGTCGGAATCGGGGCGCCGGTGTTGTGGAAGTGCAACATCTCAGCGAGCTGATTCGCCGCAACGATCATCTCTTGGTTGTACGCTTTGATGCGCGACTTGAAGTAGTTGAAGAAGATCACGGCAACGATCGCGACCACGAGGCCGGCGAACGTAGTGATCAGCGCTTCCGAGACGCCGCCGGCGACGACCGCGGGCGTCGAGTTGCCTTTGAGCGCGATGTCGTTGAAGGCCCGGATGATACCGAGCACCGTGCCGGAGAGGCCGATGAACGGCGCGATAACCGCGATCGTACCGATCACGCCGAGGAAGCGCTCGAGGGAGTTCAGGTGTTCCATGAGCGCAATCGAGAGCGCATCGGTGATGTCGGCGCGATTCTTCTCACCGCGGCGAAGACCGAACTCGAGAATACGCGGAAGCATGCCTTTGTTGGCCTGGCAAATCTTGATCGCGCCGTCGAGATCATCGGCAGCGATCTTGGCGCCGATCTGGCGCAGGAGTCCTTTGGTGTCGCTATGCTGCGACGCAAAGAAGATCAGCCGCTCGATCACGATAGCGACCACGATGATTGACGCGATGAGCAGCATCCACATAACGGGGCCGCCGCGATCCATCACGCTGATAAATCCGTCAAACACGAGTTTCGAAACCCTCCCGGGTGTTCATGTAAAGTGCACTAGACAATGGGAAACACGGGCGGTGCGCCGCCCCGTGAGGGCGGACCATTGGCCCACCCTCCCTGGAAATCCTGGTGCTTTTCGCAACGGGCGTCCAGCCTTCCAAACGATTTTTTATTGAGGAATGTTCTTAATCTGGTTTTCGATCTGCAAAGCGAGCCCCTCGTTGCCGGCGGCTTTCGCAAGATCGTCCGACTTTTTCAGGTAGGTGAGCGCCTGCGTCTTGTCGTCGCTCTTCTTGCTTGAGGTATAGATTCCGAAGTAGGCGATCCCGAGGGCGTAGTTTGCTTGCGCATCCTGCGGTGCGCCGGCGACGGCCTTGGTCGCGTAATCCTTCGCCTTCGCGTAATCCGGTTTTTCCATTTTCAAGATTGCAAACGCGGCAAGGGTATTAGCCGTGACTGCTTCCGGCGCACTGCCTGCCGAAGCGGCTTGATCGAAGTCCTTGAGCGCCGAGGCGTAGTCGTTCGCCTGCATCGCGTCGTTGCCGGCCCGCAGGTAATGCTGAGCGATCGCCTGCGCCGGAGCAGCACCCGAGGGATCGAGCGCCCTCATCTCCGCGGCGATCGCATCGGCGCCGGCTTGATTGTTCGTATCGAGGTAGGCTTGAAGCAACTCTTGATCGAGGTTGAGCTTTGCGGCCTTGGCCTTGGGATCGTTGCCCAATTGATCGTGCACGCCCTTGAGCGTCGTGACCGCGTCGGCATACTGCTTGTTCGAAAGTTGCGCGACGCCGAGCGCAAACCGCTCGGTCGCGTCGGGCGCTAGTGCGACGGCTTTGTGCGCGAAGTCGAGCGATTGCGTCGGGTTCGACTGAGACACCCGCACCGCAGCGGTCGCCAACGCCTGCGCGGCGATCGGCTGAAGGGGCTTCTTGATGTCGTCGACGCGGCTGAAGGTCGTTGCCGAATCCACGAAGTCGTTGTCGTAGAACTGCGCCACGCCGAGCAGCTGCAGCACCGCCGGGTTGCCGGGCGACGAAAGCAGCGCGGCGTTGGCCTTGGCGATCGCGTCTTTGTACTTGCCGGAGCGCACCAGCGCATCGATCGCGTTGGTGTCGACCCCGCCGGACTGGCCCGAGATCGCCTGCTCTTCCTCGCTCTGCACGACGGCCTTCCCGTTGAAGCGCAGATGGAATGTATAGAAGGAGGTTACGGGCTTTGACCCTTGGTGCGCCGGCGCGTACGTCGAACTCTGTGCGATGTCCAGTGCCGCCGCGTTGTCGGCGGAATTGGTCGAGTTGAGAACCTGAAGGGCTTTGTGCGAGCCATCCGCGTTGACTTGGACCTTGACCTCTACGGTGCCGGTGCCGGCAATGTTGTGTGACGGCGGACCTTGCTTTGTCACTTTGGCGGGCGTGAATTCACTTGCGTATTGGGCCAGCGCGGGCGTAGCGGTCGCCGCGAGCACGAGCGCGCACAAACCGGCGGCAATTCGAGAGATTCGATTCATCAGTTACCTCGACTATGTAGAGCTATGCTTCCCATCCTGGGAAGCAACGCGCCGGAGCGCGGAAAGTTCCTTGGGCGTGAGCGCTCGCGTGTGACCAATCGGCAGATCACCGAGCGAGATCGGGCCGAAACGCAGCCGCACGAGTGCTTGAACCGGGTGTCCGACGGCGTCGAACATACGGCGGACTTGGCGGTTCCGGCCTTCGTGAACGGTGATATCGATGACCGAGCTGCCGCTGCGAACCGAGACCACACGGAGCTTTGCCCCGGCCGCCTGGTCGCCGCCGTCGAGCAATACGCCGTCATTCAAGCGTTTGACCTCCTCGGTGGAGAGCCGGCCGGCGACGGTCGCGCGATAGGTCTTTTCCACGCCGTAGCGCGGATGAAGCAGCCGGTTCGCAAGTTCGCCGTCGTTAGTCATCAGCAAGACGCCGGCAGTGTCGTAGTCGAGGCGGCCGACCGGGACTACGCGCGGCGCTCGCTTGGGCAAGAGCTCGCTAATCGTGCGCCGTCCTTGCGGATCGCGCAAGGTCGTCAAAACGCCTGCCGGTTTGTGCACGACCAGATACGCTTTGTCCGCAATCGGCGTGATCGGCGTTCCGCTCACGTCGACCTTGTCACCGGGAGCGACCATCGTCCCGAGCTCGCGCACGACCTTGCCGTTGATGCGCACCTTGCCGTATGCAATCAACTCATCAGCGTGACGCCGCGATGCGACGCCCGCCTGGGCGATGTATTTGTTCAGCCGGATGCCATCACCCATCGTCGCGGAGGCGGTTTCTAACCATCTGTGCAGCTTCTTCTTCTGTCAGCGATCGTCCGCGCCAAAAGAGAGAACCCGAACCGGCGGACGGCCGGCCCGAGCCCTTACGTAGATAGATCAGGAGCGAAAGACAGATAACAGCAAGAGCGACAAGTATGATCACGTTTCAAACCCAGCGTGAGCGAGCGAAGCGAGCCACGCGACTTTAGACGGCAAAGCTTCAGCTTTGACGGATAAAGTCTAGTACTTACTGCTGCCGTTGTTTTCGTCGTACCCGCGCGACATCGAGAGCGCCTCTTTGGTCACTGACTGCAAGAACTCGTCGTTCGTGCGCGTCTGCGCCATCTTATCGAGGATGATCTCGGTGATATCGCCGGTATTGAGCACCGACGTCGCACGGCGAAGCATCCAGATCTTGCGCATCTCTTCGGTCGTGAGCAACAGCTCTTCGTGACGCGTGCCCGAGCGCTTGATATCGATGGCCGGAAAGACGCGCGACTCGGCGAGCTTACGGGTGAGGTTGAGCTCCATGTTGCCCGTGCCTTTGAACTCTTCGAAGATCACGTCATCCATCTTGGATCCGGTTTCGATGAGGGCCGTAGCAATGATCGTGAGCGATCCGCCTTCCTCGATTTTGCGTGCCGCGCCAAAGAACCGTTTCGGTTTGTGCAGCGACGCGGTGTCGAGACCGCCGGAAAGCGTGCGTCCCGAGCTTGCCACGACCTGATTGTAGGCGCGAGCTAAACGTGTGATCGAATCGAGAAGGATCACGACGTCTTTGCCGAGCTCAACCAACCGCTTTGCGCGCTCCATTGTCAGTTCGGCAACGGCCGTGTGATTCTCGGGATGCTCGTCGAACGTCGACGCAACGACTTCGCCGTCGACGGTACGCTGCATGTCGGTCACTTCTTCGGGACGCTCGTCCACGAGCAACGCAATGATATGCGCGTCGGGATGATTGATCGAAATGGAGTTTGCGATGTTCTTGAGCAGCGTCGTCTTACCGGCTTTCGGCGGCGAGACGATCAGTGCGCGCTGACCTTTACCGATTGGGCAGAACAGATCGATGACGCGGGTCGACAATTGCGTCGAACGCACCTCGAGCTTGAAGCGCTCGTTCGGATAGATCGGCGTGCCTTTTTCGTAGAGGCGCCGGCCTTTGATGGCTTCGGGATCGAGATCGTTGACGCGATCGACGCGAATGAGACCGTAGTACTTCTCGCTCTCTTTCGGCCGGCGGACCTGGCCTTCGACCATGTCACCACGCCGTAATTCGAAGCGGCGGATCTGCGACTGACTGACATAGATGTCGTCATTGCCGATCACGTACCCGCCGCGGCGCAAGAAGCCGTAGCCCTCGGGAAGGATGTCGAGAATACCGCTTGCCATCTCGATGCCGGAGCGCTGCTGCTGCGCGGCGATGATGGCGGCGATGATCTCGTCCTTCTTCATGGTCGTCGGATTGCCGAGCGCGATTTCATTCTGCTCGGCGATCTCGACCAGTTCAGCCTTCTTCTTGTCTTCGAGATCGGCTGCGGTCAAAAGCGGCGGCCCAGTTTCCGCCTGAGGAAACTGTTCGTTGTGTTGTTGAAATTGCGGGTTGAACCCGTGCCGGCGGCGCGAACGGCGGCGACGTCCGCCACCTTGCTGCCCATTGTTGTTATTTTGGGGGCGATGTTCCGTTTGCAGAGGAGTGTTCTCTCTCGTAGAGTCGTACGCATGAACAACGCGACGCTATCACGGGCGAGGCTGCCTCGCGAGCGTCGGGTCATGAATACGGGGGAATTAAACGAAGCCAATATACCATAGCAGGCTTTATTGGTCAAAGGTGAACCTTTGCCCAATAAAGCCGCGCGGCTTCGCTCGCGCCTACGGGGATAAGCCCTTGGGGCCGGGTCGCCGACCAGATAGGCCTCAGTCTCGACGATGCGGCCGCCAGCGGTTCCCTGCGCAGACGCCCGGACGAGGCGCCAGCCGATCAACGCCCGCGCAAGCTCGCGCGTCTGCGTCGGAAGCGCCAGCGATTTAGGCAGCGGTGTGCAGGACGAGTTCGGCGCGTGCACGCGCCTCGAGGTCGGGATCGCCGGTGGCCTGGAGCGCATACCCGGCAAAACGATTGAGCGCGCAACGCAGTCGCACGTACGGTAATACGAGTGGCGGCGGCACGTCGCGATGCTCGTTGCAGTCGGCAATAAGATCCGGATCGGTAAGCCCAAACGACACGCGGTCGACGCCGCGTTCGCGCAGCATCGTTGCGATCGCCGTTACCGCCGCATAGCCGATCTCGCGACCGCCCAGTCCCTCGAAACGCTGGACGCGGAAGGCGACTCGCACAAGCCGCTCTCCCGTCCGCGTTGTCAGGCGGGCGTAGGCAATTCCCTCTCCGAGCCGATCGGCGGCATACCCCAGCAGTGCCTGAACCATGCTCCTATGATACCGAACGTACGTTCGGTGCGTCAACAGGGTCCGGCCCACTTCGTAGGCTTTCATAGAGTTCAATCATCGTGTCGACCTGGCGCGCGGCGGAAAAACGAAGCGCAGCGACCTTCGCCCGTGCACGAACGCCAGGATCGGGGACCGGCGGAATCTCGCGCAACGCGCGGGCGAACGCGGTTTGATCCGGAGCGACGATGCGGGCGGCACCACCGAGCACCTCGCGATTGGGTTGGGTGTCGGCGGCAATAACCAAGGCCCCGGCGGCGAGCGCCTCGGCCTGAACCAAGCCCTGCGTTTCGGTCGTACTCGGAAAGACGAAGGCGTCGGCGCTGGCATAAAGATCCGGCAGCTCGTCGCGGGTGACGACCCCGAGAAAGACGACGCGATCGCCAACGCCAAGCTCGATCGCCAACCGCTCGAGCTCCGCGCGCTCCGGACCGTCGCCGGCGATAACCAGCGTCAGGGATGGGTCATTCGCATCCGCGACCGCGCGCAGCAGGACGCTGACGTTCTTCTCCCGTGCCAACCGCGACACGAAGAGCACCAGCCGGCCGTCGGGCGAAACGCCAAGCCGCCGGCGCAAGAGCTCATCGCGCCTGCCCGAGCCGAAACGCTCCACGTCGATGCCGCTTGGCACGACCTCAATACGCGCCTCGACACCGAGCTCGCGGAGATGGCTCGCCACCGCCGGGGTGGGCACCACCACCGCGTCAACCAGGTTGCAGAAGGTTCGGGTCAGTTGCATGGCTGCAAATCGCGTCGCCTTGGGTTCGAACGGCACGTAGTGCGCGTAGGCTTCCAGCTGGGTGTGATACGTGTAGACGATCGGAATCCCGTACCGGCGCGCGTAGCGCAAGCCGGCCCAACCGGTGACGAAGAGCGAGTGCACGTGAATCAACGCGAGGCGTTTGATGATGTTGTTGACGTTACGCCGTCCGACGAGCGGTAGCGTCAACCGGTACGGCGTTGCGGTCGGCAGCGGCAACGACGGGAGGCGAAACACCGCGCCATCGCTCTGCGTTCCGCCCGGCATGCTCGGCGCAAAGCAGTAGACCTCGTGACCGCGTGCGCGCAACCCCTCGGCGAGCGTGTCCACCGACGTTACAACGCCGTTGATCACCGGCCGGTAGATCTCGGTGAAGAAGCCGACACGCAGATGCATGCGTGGATGCTTCGGCGGCAGTCCGGAGGTAAGCTCTAAAAGAGGATACTCCTGCAGTCATTCCGACTTAAGACGTATTCGGGCCCCGAACCGGGCGTGGTATAGTCCCGTGGTCAGTCGCCCGTCCAACAGGCGACCACCGCGCGGATCTTCATTGCCGGCTCCCCTTATGCGAGCCTTGATCCGCCACCAACGGCGTTTTCTCTAACTATCAGGGACCTGTCCCCAATTCGTTTGGGGCGCTATCGCCGATTTTTTACCTACTGTTGGTTCAGCTTGCGGGTATTCGTTCGCCACTGCGGGTGTGCGGTGTGCCGATGCCGGGGCTGGGACAGAAAGGACCTCGGTCTTGATAGGACGCGGCCCCCTGCGGCGTAGCCACGTGCTTGCCGTCAGCGTCTTGACCGCCGGCCTCGTGTGGGCCGGATTTCTCACCTACCCATCGCCGGCATATGCCGGAAACGTGTCTCTAACGGACGGCGTCGCTCACACGGTGATTTTCACCGCGCAAGGATCGACGACCGAACAGCCGACCAACGCGACAACCGTCGGTGCATTCCTGCGCGAACATGGAATCGCTATCGGTACAAGCGACTATATCGCTCCCTCACTCGACACGCCACTTTCCGACCGCATGTCGATCGAATACCGCCCAGCGGTCGCGGTTGCAATCGTGACCGGCAAGCATCGTGCTTCCGCGATCTCGAGTGCGCCCAACGTTGCGACACTGCTGCAATCGCAAAACATCCGTCTCGGAAAATACGACAGTGTGACGCCCGCGCTTGATGCTCCCGTTCCATCGAACGGCATCGTGCGCATCAATCACTTCTTGACCTGGCAACGCATCGAGCATCGCACCATTGCGTCGCCGACGCTTCGCCGCGTCGACGTCGCGTTGCAACCCGGTGTCTCGAAACTCTTCGCCAAAGGGCAAGTCGGAATGATCGACGTGCTGGTGTCGTTTAGGCAAGGACCCGATGGTACCGTCAAAGCGCAAGTCATCGGTTCGCGCGTCGTGCGCAAAGCACGTCCGCGTATCGTCGACACCGGTGCCGAGCAAGCGATGCAAATGGTTGCGACGGCATACACGCCATATTGCAGCGGTTGTAGCGGCATTACCGCAACCGGCCGCCCGGCTGGTCACGGCATCGTTGCCGTCGATCCGCGGGTGATCCCGCTTGGCACACGCCTCTACATTCCCGGATATGGTTACGCGATTGCCGGTGACACCGGCGGCGCAATCATTGGTTATCGCATCGATCTCGGCTACACTTCTAATCGTGATGCGATGGAATTCGGGCGCCGGGCGGTGACGGTATATCGTCTGAAGTAAATCCGCGCGCGCTCCTCGCGCAGTGGGGGGCGCGCCCGAAAAAGAAATTCGGGCAGAACTTCTTGATGGACGGCGCCTCGGCGCGCCGCATTGCACGTCTCGCTACGGAAGACGCGCCGGAAGGTATGCGTACGATTGAAATCGGCGCCGGCACCGGAGCGCTAACCGTAGCGTTGCTCGAAGCCGGCGCGGCCGTGACGGCACTCGAGATCGACCCTGACCTCGTCAGCATTCTGGCCAATCGCCCCGACCTTGCGAACGCAAGCATCGTGCTCGGCGACGCCATGAACTACGATTATGCTGCATTTGCGCGCGGCGGCCCGTGGCGTGTCGCGGGTAACCTCCCGTACAACGTCGCGACGCCCCTACTGTTGCAGCTCATCGAAATGGACGACGGGCCCGACGCCATCGTCGCGATGATCCAAAAGGACGTCGCGAACCGCCTCGCTGCAAAGCCCGGCACCGCTGCGTACGGAAGTCTGTCGATCGCAATACAATATGCAATGCAGGTTGAACGCGCGTTCACGCTTGGGCCGCGCGCATTTTATCCGCCGCCCAAAGTCGACTCGACCGTAGTGCGCCTGGTCCGCCGCAGCGAGCCGGCCGTGCATCCGCGCGACCTCGAAGTCTTCCGGAAGGTCGTGCGCGGCGCATTCGCGTACCGGCGCAAGACGCTCGCCAATAGCCTGGCACTCGCGCTGCACCTCGAACGGGATGTAGTCGCGCGCGCGATAGCGGCAAGCGATCTGCCGGCGGAGTCACGTGGTGAACAACTCGATCTCAAAGCCTTCTGTCGATTGGCCGACGTCCTGGCCGAGCGGTAGCTTCCGCGCGTTCCCGACACTGCTGTTGCTGCTAATCGTCGTCGCTCCGCTGGTGGGCTACGGCGTTTACCAAGCCATCGTGACGCAATCGACGCCCATCGATGCGCAGGCGCTGGGTAGCCCGTTACTGGTTATATGGGTGTTGACGCTAACGCTCGTCGCCGAAGGCACGATCACGCTGATTTTGCTCGCGCTACTGCCTTGGGCGTCACGGCTCTCGTTCCGCGAGCTTGGCTACCGCGTCCCACGCGCAGGAGATGTGCTCGTCGCCTTTCTCGGTTCGCTCGTTATGGCCGTCGTTGCAAACGGCGGCGCTTCCTTGATGCAATCGCTGTCCCACAGTAACCAAGATCAGCAATCCGTTGCCATGCTGCGTCAACTTCACGATCCACGGCTCCTGATCGCTTTTGCCGTCTTTGCCTGCGTCCTCGCGCCGCTGATGGAAGAGACGATCTTCCGCGTCTTTCTCTTTAATGCGACACGGCGCTACTTCGGTTTTTGGGCCGGCGCAATCGTCAGCGGACTCTGCTTCGGCCTCGCACACGGCGACCCGATTGCGGCGCTGCCGCTCGCACTCGGCGGCATCGTCCTCGCCTTCGTCTACTATCGGACGCACAATGCGTTTGCGTCGATGATCACGCACGGGCTCTTCAATTCGTACACGATCCTCGCGCTGGTGATCACGCCGCAACTCGTGAAGTAGGGAAGCCCTGAAGAAGTCCATGCGCCGATCGTTATGGCCCCGATGGTTGCAGCTCCAAGGAGTCGGCGAGGGAGCATATCCGGGGTGTTCTGTGACCGAACCGACGACGATGGAGATGCGCCATCGCGGCACAGCGACTTCTCCAGGGCTTCCCTAATGCGCGTAGCTGTCGACGCGTGGAACCTCGTCGATGATCGCCGCGGCATGGGGCGCTACGTACGGCGCGTTCTAACCGACTGGCAAGCCGAGCGCGACCTCGAAGTCACGCTCCTCGTTCGCAAGTCCGGACACGCCACGCTTCTGACCCGCGAATTTCCGTATCACGTGCGTACGGACATCGACGGAACCTACGATGCCGTGTGGTATCCATGGAACGCGATGCGCTTTGCTATCCGGGGAGCGCGCAGCGCCGTCCTATTCCACGATGCATTTGCTTTCACATATCCGCACGCAAATCTGATTGCGCGCTGGCGCGAACAAGCGCCGATTCGCCGCGCACTCGCGCGCGCGCAGGATCATTCGGCAAATTCGGGCTGGACGGCGCGCGAGTTCGCACGGTTGTTTGGCGTCGACGAAGCAGCGTTTAGCGTCATCCATCCGGTGCCCGACCCCTGGTGGCAGCCGGCCGAGCCGAAGCAGCATACGCCGTTCATTCTGGCGGTCGCCGGTCCGGAAGAGCGCAAGAACATCCCGACGCTGCGCAGCGCGTTTGCGCGCGCCTTTCCGGCGCGCGACTGCTCGCTCTTGATCGCCGGCAATTCCCCGTATGCAAATATTCATCCAGACGATACGGAGCTGCGCGCGCTTTACAGCGGCGCGCTCGGCGTCGCTGTGCCTTCGAGTGCCGAGGGTTACGGATTGATGGCGGTCGAGGCGATGGCATGCGGGGCGCCGGTAATTGCCAGCGACGCGTCCGCGCTGCCCGAAGCCTGCGACGGCGCAGCTAAGCTGGTTTCGCCGTTCGATGTCAACGCTTGGGCGCTCGCCTTGCGCGAGATCGCCGACGACGCACGCCTGCGCGCAGCGATGCGCGAACAGTCGCTCGCGCGCGCCGCGCGGATCGATCGCTCGGCGCCCGCGCGCCTCACCCTCGCGTTGCTTCGACGATCGCTCGAAAGCGCTCGATAAACCGCGGCGGCGAAAAACCCTCGGCGTGCGCGCGCAAGCGCTGCGCATTGTAGTGGCCTGGATCGAATTTCCGTAAGACCGCCGCCAGCGATTGGGGGGTCGCCTCGTCGAAGAATGTGCCGGTCGTTTGCTCGATCACGGTCTCGCGTGCACCACCGCCTCGAAAAGCAATCGTCGGGCGTCCCGCGGCCGCCGCCTCGATCGGCACGAGCCCCAAATCTTCTTCTCCCGGGACGATCGCAGCGATTGCGTTGCCCAGCAGCGCATTGATCGTCGCGTCATCGACGAAACCCAGCAAGGTCGTCGTGCTCGAGCGCGCACGTTCACGCAGCTGCGTCATCGCGGGGCCATCTCCGGCGACGAGCAGCTTGACTCCGGCGAGCTGTGCCGCATCGATGGCGAGATCGATGCGTTTGTATGGCAGCAGTCGTGACGCGATGAAGAAATAGTCGCCGCCGCCGGTTCCGACGGTGAAGCGGTCGACGTCGGCGGGTGAGTGCAGCACGTCGGCATCGCGGTGATAGAATTCGCGCACGCGGTCTTGCACGGTGCGGCTATTCGCAACATAGCGCGTCGGCCGCTTCGCGGCCTCGAGATCCCAGCGCACGAGCCCATCGACCATTTTGCGCATGACGGATCGGCCGAAGGCCGAACGTGAAGGGTTCAGCGCAGCTGAACCCACGTACTGATCGTAGTCGAAAAGAAAGCGGCTGACCGTATGAATGAAGCAGACGTGCACTGCATCCTCGCGCACGCGCACGCCTTTCGCCCATGCGCTGGTCGAACTGATCACCAGATCGTAGTCGCGCAGGTCGAAGGCTTCAAAGGCGCGCGGATAGAGAGGAGCGAGATAGCGAAAGTTGCGATTCGCGCTGGGGATGCGAGAAAGTAATGAAGTACGCACTCGCTCGCGCGGGACCAAATCGCCGACCGCGCGTTCGTCGTAGAGTGCCGTAAAGATCGGCGCCTGCGGCCATGCGCGCGCGATGTGCGCAAAGACGCGCTCGGCGCCGCCGCGCTGATTTAGGTAGTCGTGAACAAGCGCAACGCGAATGGCGCTAGGAGTCTTCGCGCGGGAGAACCAGCGCGATCGTCGGATTGCTCAAGTATTCGCGCGCGACGCGCTGCAGATCGGCGGCGCTCGTCTGCGAGATCGCATCGAGCGTACGCGCGAGATAGTCCGGCTGCTGTCCGTTCTCGTCATAGATCACGGCAAGCCACGCGCGCTCCTCGAGGGAGTTCGTGCTGCTAATAAAATCGCCCGACGCCATCGCTTTGAATTCATCGATCGAACCCTCGAGTTTGGTCGTCGCGAGAATGCTGGCGATCGAAAGCGCCGTCGAGAACGAGCGGTTCGGATTGCCGATGCCGCCATTGACGTAGAGCACCAGGTCGGGCTGAGCGTTCTCGTACTGATAGACCGCGCCCACCGCACGCGATGCGTACGTCTCGGACACGACACCCGGGACATCGGCCATGTCGGCGAGCGTGCGCTGCATGAACGAAGCGAGCACCAGCATCGGCCCGAAATCCTTGCTTCCGACGAGCGGAGCCGGATACTGGGCGATGAGCCAAGGCGCCGAGATGTCCCGTTCCGCCACGAGTTGTCGCGATGCGCCATTGAGCTTGGGAAGCTTCACGTTGATCGCCGTCGTGTTGCCGTCGGGCAAGGTTTGGCCGAACGCGGCGAGCGTGCCCGCGGGCAACGCGTCGATCCGTCCCGCTGCACTGACGTACGATCCGCCGCGCAGATAGTAGGTGGCGTAGAACGACTTGACGTCGTCCGGTCCGAGCTGCTCGAGCGCCGCCGGTTGCCCGAACTGCGGGAGACCGGCGTTGGCGGAGCTCGCCACCGTCGAGCTGAGCATGTCGAGACCAACCTGCAACGCGACTTGTTGATTTTCTGCGATGCGCGCGATGAGTTTCCCGCGCGCCGCACGGACCGTTACGGCGTCGAATGCCGGCGCGGAGAGCCCGGTTCGGGCGAGCGCGAGCACTTTATCCGCGTCATCGGGCAGCGCTTCGACTTCGAAGCGAACGTCGCCCGGATCGACGGTAAAGCTGATCGATCCGCCCGCTGCGGCGATCGCATCGGAGAGCGGCACACCGTTGACCGGTGTAGCGATGATCGTCTGCGCGGTCAGCGCAGCGAGACCGTTCTGCGCGAGGGATTGCCGGTTGAGCCCAGCGCGCACGACGTAGACGACGTGCAGCAGTGGTGCGGCGGCATCCTGTTGCGTAATGAGCGTGACGCCGCCGCTGCGCGTCACCACTGGAACCGCACCGGCGGCGCGTGCGAGGGACGGGGATGCGGCGATCAACAGGAACGCAGCGATGGCGGCGATGCGGAGCTTCACGAGGTCGGTTCCTTCGAGGCCGTGGTGATTAGACGCACGACGACCGGATGTGCGAGATATTTCTTGACGGTCGCGGCAACGTACTGCGGATCCAGCGAACGCGCGGCTTTCCAGTACGTACTCGTGACGTCGCTCGGCGCGTAGGCGCCGTTGCCCTCGGACGAATACCAGCCGAGGTTGTCGGCCTGCTCCGTCGGCGATTGCGAGTCCGCCGCGAGATGATACAAGAACGCTTCACGCGCCGCCGCGAACGAGGCGGGGTCGAGCGGCTGTTGCAAGTTGGCGATTGCGCCAAGAACTTGCGTCTCGACGAGCGCGGGCTTGCTGCCGCCGATCGTGACCAGCATCACACCGGGATCGTGCAGCGTGATGAACTGACCGTTCACGTAGGCGTCACCAGTTGGATCGAGCGCTTTGCTCACCAGACCGGTTTGATCGCGGAACAGGTAGTCGGCGACGAAATCGAGCGCGGTTGCCGCACGCTCGTCGGCAATCGGCGGCCCGGTCCATGCCAGACCTTCGCCGGCTACGGCGGCATTGACCGTCTTGTCCACCGGTGCCGCGGCCGTCGCCGAAACGATCGGCGCGTCAGCAGACCCCGGCGTTCCCGCCGTTACGGCCGCGAACAGCGATTGATCGACGTTTCCAGCGAGCGCAAAGGTTGCATTCGCGGAACGAAAGGCGCGCTTCGCGTACGCGTTGATTTGCGCGAGCGTGATGCTCTTGAGATCGCCGAGTTCACCGGGGATCGGTGCAAAGTGCGCCGGCCCCGAAGAAAAGATTTGCGCGAAGAGCGCATCGTGCAAGAGATCGTCGGGCGAGTAGTGCTCCTGAGCCGAGAGCACGGCAACATCGGTGCGCGCGATCTTGAGCGAATCATCGTCGAGAACCGGCGCGAAGTACGCGGCGCTCATCGCGGCGACCACGCGGCGCGCGGCGCTGGATGGAACGCTCGCGCTCACGTCGACCAAATCGGGATACACATTGATCGCAAGCCGGCCGCCGAGGCCGCGGACCAAACTCACTAGCGATTTTCCACTCTCGAGCGTTGCTGCCGCCGCCGCCGTGGCGGCCAAGCGCGCAATTCCAGGCGCAGCGTTATCGTAGCCGGCGGCAGGCGCTCGGAACCACAAGTCGATCGCGGACGAGGCAAGCGTCGGGTCAGGCGCCATTGTGTAGCTCCCGCCGTGCGGCAAGCTACCGCTGGTTGGCTCGCCGGCTGCAAAAGCGCCAAGCGGCGCTAGCATTGCTGCCAGCGCCACTGCGGCTAGAACGGGGCGACGCATTAGGCCGGCTCCGGCCGTATCGTCGGGGGGATGCGCGAGGGTTTCTCGCGCGCCGGCTCATCTACAGGAGCGCGTTCGGGCTCGGCATCGGCAATGACGGCCGGGCCGCCCTTGTCGTTGCGATCGTAGGGCGAACTCGAGAGAATGGCGCGCACTTCCTCGGCGTCGACTGTTTCGTATTCGAGCAACGATTTGACCATACGCTCGACTTTATCCCAGTTTTCTGTGAGCAGGGTGCGACCGTGCTCGTAGCAGCTCTCGATGATCCGGCGCACCTCGCCGTCGATCTTGCTTGCGACCTCCTCGGAGTAGTTACGCTCCTCGCCGAAGTCGCGACCGAGAAAGACTTGGTGATTGCCGCGTCCGAACTGAATCGGGCCCAGTTCACTCATGCCGTACTGGGTTACCATCCGCCGCGCGAGCTCGGTTGCTTTCTGGAAGTCGTTGCTCGCACCGGTGGTAACGTCGCCGAATTGAATCTCTTCGGCAAGCCGTCCGCCCAGTGCCATCGTGATCTGCGCGAGAATCTCTTCGCGCGTCATCTGATGCCGATCGTCCTCGGGCAGCGACCAGGTAATGCCCAGCGCCATACCGCGCGGGATGATCGTCACCTTGTGCACCGGATCGGCTTTGTCGAGCATGCCGCCCAGAATCGCGTGTCCGGATTCGTGATAGGCGGTATTCTCTTTCTCCTTGGCGCTCATCACCGTCGACTTGCGCTCCGGACCGACCATCACGCGATCGATCGCTTCATCGCAGTCGTTCATCTCGATGATGTTCTTGTTCTTGCGCGCTGCAAGCAGCGCGGCTTCGTTGAGCAGATTCTCGAGGTCGGCGCCGGAGAATCCCGGCGTCCGCTTCGCAAGCGTTTCGAGCGAAACTTCTTTTGAAAGCGGCTTGTTGCGCGCGTGCACTTCGAGGATCTTCTCGCGGCCACGGAAATCCGCGCGGTCGACCACGATCTGCCGGTCGAAGCGGCCCGGGCGCAGTAGCGCCGGGTCGAGCACGTCGGGGCGATTGGTCGCGGCGATCAAGATCACGCCGGTGTTCTGATCGAAACCGTCCATCTCGACCAGCAACTGGTTCAGCGTCTGCTCGCGCTCGTCGTGGCCGCCGCCGAGGCCCGCGCCGCGCTGCCGCCCAACCGCGTCGATCTCGTCGATAAAGACGATGCACGGCGCCGATTTCTTGGCTTGGTCGAAGAGATCGCGAACGCGCGACGCACCGACGCCGACGAACATCTCGACGAAGTCCGATCCCGAGATCGAGAAGAACGGCACGCCCGCTTCGCCAGCGATCGCGCGGGCCAGCAGCGTCTTGCCCGAACCCGGAGGCCCGAGCAGGAGCACGCCCTTGGGAATGCGGGCGCCCAATGCCTGATACTTTTTCGGATATTTGAGAAAGTCGACGATCTCGCCGAGCTCCTCTTTGGCTTCGTCGACGCCGGCGACGTCGGCGAAGGTGACCTTCGGACGATTCTCGCTCATCATCTTGGCGCGCGAGCGGCCGAACGAGAGCGCCTGGCTCCCGCCGCTCTGCGCCTGGCGGAGTATAAAGAAGAACAGCGCGGCAATGAGCAGCAACGGCGCAATGCTCACCAGACTCGAAACCAGCCCGCTATTCGTCGGCTGCTCGAAACCGTACTCGCCGTTCTTGATGTGCTTAGAAAGCTGCTGGGAGAACGAACTGTCGGTGTTCGGAAGCGTGACCGTGTACTTGGTCCCGTCGGCCAGTGCGCCGGACGCTTCGAGTCCGACCGCTTGGAACGAGCGAACATCGTTCGCTTGGAGCTTCTGATAGAAGACGCCGTAATCGAGGCGCGTCACGCCCTCGCCCGGCTGCATGAGCTTCTCCACGACGAAGAAGACGATCAGCACGGCGGCGACGATGAGGAGAATAGAACGAAGGTGTTTGCTCACGTAATTTTGCTTTCGGCCTCGGAGGCGTCGTTAGATTAAACCACGCGTCCGGGTAGATCGTTTCCTTAGACGGCGCCGGTCTCACACAGGCTTAACCATCGGTGAAGACCTCTGGTCGAAGCTGCGCCAGGTACGGCAGGTTTCGAAACAGTTCCTGGTAGTCGAGGCCGTAACCTACGACGAATTCGTCGGGCGCCTTGAGGCCGACGTACTCGACCGGCACCTCGACCAACCGGTGATAGGGCTTGTCGAAGAGGACACAGGCGCGCAGGCTCGCCGGGTTGCGCTCTCCCAGCAACGCTCGCAGATACTCGAGTGTGAGCCCGTTGTCGATGATGTCCTCCACGATGACCACGTTGCGGCCACCGACCGGATCGCTGAGATCCTTGAGCAACCGGACTTCACCCGAGGAGCGGGCGGCGTTGCCGTAGCTCGAAACGCAGATGTAGTCCACGCCGATCTCGCTGGGACCGTCAGGGATCGTCGAAATCGCGCGCGCAAGGTCGGCTGCGACATAAAGCGCACCTTTGAGTACGCCGACCAGCGAGAGTGGCTGCCGGCGGTAGTCGTACGCGATCGCGCCCGCTAGCCGCTCGATTGCCCCCGCAATTTCGGCAGCAGAAAAGAGCTGGGCGGCAATCGCCGCGTCGTAACTGTACATCGTCGCCTTCGTCACGGTCTCTCGTCACTTCCGATAATCATGCCTCGGTCGATTCGCAATTCAACGCCGCTCTTCATATGAAAGCGGCCGGATCCGCCGCGCTCGATCGCGCGCACCGCCGCTTCGACATGGGCGAAATCGACGTCGCGCAAGTCTTCCTGCGCCGCGAGCACCGCGCGCACCTCGCGGCGCAGGTCGGCACGTTGCGTTCCGTCGCGTTCCTGCGCCAGCAACTCGGCGGTCCGCGCGACCGCTGCATCCAGACCCGGGAAGAGCGGCCGAAGCGCGTCCAGCGCCGCGCGCAGTGCGTTGCGACGCAGCCCGCGGTCCGCGTTGCTGGGGTCGACGGCATACGGCAGTGCATGCAGATGGCACAGCCGGCGCAGGTCGTCGGCAGCAATTTGCAAGAGCGGCCGCGCCAGATCGACGCCGTCGCAAAGCGTACGTCGTGCTCGCATTCCCGCTAAGCCCTCGGGTCCGGCGCCGCGCAGCAGCGCGAGCAGCACGGTCTCGCTTTGATCTTCCTGATGGTGCGCGGTCGCAACGACGTTTGCGCGGGACGCCTGCGCGATCTCGCCGAGCGCCTCGTAGCGCGCGTCGCGCAAGGCCGCCTCATCGTGACGTCCGCCATCCAGCGCAACCACACGGACCGGCACGCCGAACGATGCCGCGACGCGCAGGACCACGCACTCGTCCTGCCATGCCGATTCGCGCGTACCGTGGTTAACGTGCGCAAGCGTCAATTCGAGATCCATCGGTTTGCGCAACCCCGCGAACACGTGCGCGAGCGCGACCGAATCCGCGCCACCGCTGCACGCAAGCACGATCCGGTCGCCGCGCCGGATTACGCCGTCGCGTTCGATGCTTTGCTCGATCGACGCCTGCGGCTTAGCCCCTCGCATTAACGAACATTGCGCGCGATCTCGCGTTCGACTTCGCGCTTGGCCACGTCGGCGCGCTTGTCCCAGAGCTTCTTGCCGCGCGCAACGCCAAGTTGCACCTTCACCTTGCCGCGCGTAAAGTACATGCGCAGCGGCACGATGGTGAGGCCCTTCTCTTTCACTCGCGACTGTAAATCGGCGATCTGGTCCTTGTGCAACAAGAGTTTGCGCGGGCGATTCGGGTCGACGTTCGAAAAGCTGCCCTGCTTATACGGCGGGATGTGCACGCTCATCAGCCAGGCCTCGCCGTCGCGAAAGCGCGCATACGCTTCGCTTATACTCACGCCGCCGGCACGAATCGACTTGACCTCGGTCCCGGTCAGCGCGAGACCGGCTTCGAGCGACTCGAGGATATGATACTCGTGTCGCGCGCGCCGATTGTCGATCGCCGGCTCGTTCTGTTTCTTCGCCTCGGCTTTGACTTGAACGCGTTGTTGTTTCGATTTCACGGGGTCTGTTTGTCGCGCGCACGTCCAACGCGATAATCATCAACGGCGTCGAGCGCGCCCATCGAGACGAATTTACCTTCGCCGTCGGCCAGGAGCGTACCAGATGTATCGGTGAGCTTGGCCTCGAGTCCGAGCACGTTGCGGCGTTGCCACGCGACGCGTCCGGTGATGGCGATCACCGCGCCAATCGGCACAGGTTTACGAAAGCGCACGTTGATGCTTGCGGTGACGCCGCGATGACCGGCCGCGCCGGCGGCGTGCGCCATGGCTTCATCTAACAGTGACATCGCGATGCCGCCATGGGCTACCGATTGCCAACCTTGAAATTCCGCCGCTAGCGTGGTTTCCGCGCGAACACCGTCGCCTTCGGGCTCGAAGTGCAAGCGCAAACCGATCGGATTTTCGGGACCGCACGCAAAGCAGTAGCCATCGTCAACCGGCACACTCACCGTCCCGACTCCAATCGCATTGCCAAATACTCCGGAAGATGGGCATCGTGAATCTTCTCTTGCACCTCTTGAATCGGATACGGATAGCGTACCCACTCGACCGAGCGTTTCTGCGGTTCGTAAAAAACGAACGACGCCTCGGGGTTGAGGTCGCGCGGTTGCCCGATACTGCCGACATCCACGATATAGCGCCGCCCCTCTTCGAATTCGAGCACGCCGCCCTGTTGCATGTGCCGATGACCGACGGTGCCGTCGGGCTCCTGCACCCAGTACTCCGCGATATGGGTGTGACCGATGAAGACTAACGGCGCGTCGGTCAGCGCAAAGGCCTTTGCTGCCGTCCGCTTATCCAAAATATATTCGAAGTAGTTGACCGGTGCGCCGTGCACCATCAAGAACTCGGGATAGCGAATCTCGTATGAAAGGCCGTTTAGCCAGCCGCGGCTTTCGTCGCTGAGGACGCGCTGCGTCCAAGCGATCGCCGCGCGCGCCGCGTCGTTGAAATACTCCACACCGAAGTTTTCGAGCGCCGCCAAATCGTGATTGCCCAGCACGGCATGTTTGAGCCGTGTGCGCAGAAGCGCGATGCATTCGTTGGGGTTTGGACCGTACCCGACGATGTCGCCCAGGCAAAGCACTTCGTCGGCCGGATCCATCAGCGAAAACGCGCGCTCGAGTGACTCGATGTTCCCGTGCACATCGGAGATAATTGCGTATCTCATGCGATCAGGCTCGGCACCGCCGCAACGACGTCTCGAAACGCCGCGGCGAACGCCTGGCGCATCGGCGGCGTACCTGCGCTCACCCGCACGTACCGGTCGAGCGGCGGCAAGCCGGGCTTGCGAATCCACACGCCGTGACTCGTGAGCAGTTCGTTCATGACCGCCGTCGCGCGCTGCGGATCGCCCAGGTCGATGCAGACGAAGTTCGTGAGCGAGGGGATCGAGCTCAGACCCAGATCGCGCGCCAGCGCGTAGTAGTCCTCGCGTGCCTGCGCGACCGCATCGACGACGTGACGGCGAAACGGCTCATCGGCAAGCGACGCGAGCGCACCGATTTGCGCGCTGCGGTTGACGCCGTACTGCAAACGAATCTTCTCTAAAATGCCGATGACGCGCTCGGTCGCGATCGCGTATCCGATGCGCGCACCGGCAAGACCGTACGCTTTCGAAAACGTGCGCGTGCGAATGAGCCGATCTTCCAGGTGCATCGGCAGCAACGACGATTCTTCGACGAAATCGGCGTACGCCTCGTCCAAAAGAAACACCGTGTCGTGTGGGATCGACTCAAAGAATCGACGCATCTCGTCGCGCCCGATAAACGTTCCGCTCGGGTTGTCGGGGTTGGCGAGATAAATCAATGCCGCTGATTCGCGCGCGGCTACTGCCGCGAGCTCGTCGAGATCCAGGGTGCCGTCGGCGCGATAGTGTGCGAAGACGAGCCGGCCGCCGTAGCCGTGCACGTGATAGTTGAAGGTTGGATACGAACCGCGCGTGGTCAGTGCGGCAGCACCCGGCGCCACGAAACCGCGCACCGCTAGACCCATGAGATCGTCGATGCCTGCACCGACCAGCACCTCTTCGACACGCACGTTGTGCTTGCGCGCGAGCGCCACGCGCAGCTCGTAGGATTCGGGGTCGCCGTACCACGAGAGCCGTTCCAGCTCGGCGGCCATGGCAACGACCGCTTGCGGCGACGGACCGAAGGCGCTCTCATTGGCACCGAGCCGTACCAGCGAAGGCCGGCCGGTTTCGCGCATGAGCTGCTCGGGACCAATGAACGGCGTCATCGGCTCGATCGCTTCGATTAAGGGGGCTGGGCGGATCACTGGGGCTAGCGTACCTCCATGAAATTAGACGAATCGGTGTACGGTAACACGCGACCCCATCTCCAAGTCTTCGGTTTCTTCAGGGACGACTATGTATCCATCAGCGTGGGCTGTAAGGCTCACCAGTGACGAGCGTACGGGCAGCGGCCAGGCCGTACATTCGCCGTCGCCGGCCGCTTCCAAGCGGACCGGAACGAACCACGTCCAGCCCAGGCGGGTGCGCGCCGGGGCGCCTAAGCGGGCTGCGACGGTCGCAGGGGGCGCGGGAGCCCCGGCGAGCGCCGCTACGATCGGCGCCACGACCGCTTCCAAAATGACGAGGGCGGAGGTCGGATTTCCGGGGAGGCCGATGACCGGCTTGGTGCCGACCGCCCCTAAAACGGTGGGTTTGCCCGGCTTCACGCGGAGACCGTGCACGATTACGCCGGGAAGCCCGAGCGATGCGATTGCCGCTGGGGTGCGGTCCAGCTCACCGACCGACGATCCGCCGGTGACCATCGCTGCGTCGGCTTCGGAGAGTGCACGCCGGAGCGCCCGCTCGAGCGCGCCTGGAACGTCGGAAACAGTGGCCCCGTGCACGGCCTGCGCCCCCAGCGCCTGGAGCGCGCCGGCGATGGCGTGGCGGTTCGAATCGCGCACTTGGCCGTCGGCCGGATGCATCGCCGGCGGCACGAGTTCGTCGCCGCTCGAGATTACCGCGATGCGCGGACGCGGAAAAACGGGAACGGCGGTGATGCCGAGCGTCGCAAGCACGCCCATCTGCGGGCCGCCGATTCGCGTGCCCGGTTCAAGCACGGGCGTGCCGGCGCGCATGTCACCCGCCCGCGGGTTCACGTTGGTCCCGGCCTCCAGCGCGCTTCCAACCGCGACGCTCTGACCGGAAACACGCGCGTCTTCAATCGGCACGACGGCATCCGCACCCTCGGGGACGACGCCTCCGGTCGGGATGCGCACCGTCTCGCCCGGACGCAAGGCCATGCCCCATGGCCGGCCCATCGCGATTGCGCCGACAATTGAAAAGGTGCCGGGTGCACGCGACGCGTCGATTGCAAAGCCGTCCATGGCCGAACGCGGTACGCTCGGATAGTCACTGTCGGCGACGACACGTTCGGCGAGAATCCGGCCAAATGCATCTTCAAGCCGTACGCGTTCGGGCGCGCGCGGTGACACCGCCACGCGGTCGAGGTATGTCGCAACCGCCTGCGCAGGCGACAAAAGATTTTCTTCGATAAAGACGAAGCCGCGCTGTTCCATGCTCGATATTGCTCTTGTTCGACGCGATCCGGATCGTGTACGCCATTCGGCACAACGCCGTGGGATCGACAATTCGTTCGTCGACGAGATTCTGCGTCTCGATGCGCAGTACCGCTCGCAGCTCGCGCAAGCCGAGCGCCTAAAAGCTGAAAAGAATCAGCTTTCGGCGCAGGTTGGCAAAGCAGCCGATAAGGCGGCCGCCGCGCGCGAACTGCGCCCGCAACTCGATGCAATTTCGGCTGGGATCGCACGGGCGGACGAAGAGGCCAAGGCGCTCGCCCCGGACGCACCGGGCTCACCGCTGCGCGCATTGCTCGAAAACACGCCCAACGTCCTCGACGACTCGGTGCCCAACGGGAGCGGCACCAATGAGAACGTCCTGGTACGCTCCTGGGGCGCGCCGCCCACGTTAGCGTTCGAGCCCAAACCCCATTACGAGCTGGGTGAAGCCCTCGGCATTCTCGATTTTGAGCGCGCAGCAAAGCTCTCGGGCAGTCGTTTCTGCGTCCTGCGGGGCAAAGGTGCACAACTCCAGCGCGCGCTCGCGCGTTTCTTTCTCGACCGCGCGGCGACTGCGGGCTACGAAGAGATCGCGCCACCGTTACTCGTGACGCGCGAAACGATGTGGAGCACCGGACAACTCAGCAAGTTTTCGGATGCGATGTTTGCCGATCCGGACGCCGATCTGTTCATGATTCCGACTGCCGAAGTACCGCTGACGGCGTTGCACGGTGGCGAGATTCTCGAGGCATCGACGCTTCCGGTCAAACTTACCGCGCACACACCGTGCTTTCGCAAGGAGGCCGGCGCCGCTGGTAAGGACACGCGCGGGCTGATGCGCCAGCACCAATTCGAAAAGGTCGAACTGGTGTGGCTAACCGCGCCGGAAGCTTCGTCCGATGCACTCGAGCGTTTGACCGGCGATGCAGAAGCGCTGCTGCAAGAGCTCGAGCTGCCGCATCGCACGATGCTGCTCTGCGCCGGCGACACCAGCTTCAACAGCGCGAAGACCTACGATCTGGAAGTCTGGTTGCCGAGCGCGAAGACGTACCGCGAGATCAGTTCGTGTTCGAACTGCACCGACTTTCAAGCGCGCCGTGCATCGATTCGCCTGCGACGCGATCCGAAAGCCAAACCCGAGCACGTGCATACGCTCAACGGATCGGCGCTCGCGATCGGACGCACGCTGCTCGCGGTGTTAGAGAACGGCCAACAAGCCGATGGTTCGATCGTGATCCCCCGCGCGCTAGTCCCCTACACGGGCTTCGACCGCATCAGCTAGACAAGGCTTCGGCTAGCGCGTCGACGGCGGGTGAAATTTGCCGCCGGACGACGCCGGCGGGATACAGTGCTTCGATCGAGATTTCTGTCGTAGCGACGCTCGACGCGCGGAGCGTCACTTGCAAGCGCTCCTGGTTGACCGTACCGAATCCACCTTCGATCGTTCCTGCGACGCGATCCTCAAGATAGACGTTAGCACCGAGCACGCGCACGAATGCATCGAGGACGCGTTCGCGGGCCGCGTCGATGCCGAGCGGTACGCTCACCTGGCGGTGCGGACGCAGTCCGATTTTGTGCATTTGGCGTTTGCGCAGGCCGATCAATTCGAGCAGACCAGTCAAGAGCGAACTCACCGCGCCATGATCCACGCAGTTACAAGGCCGAGCGCGCAGAGCGTGCCGAGGGCCGCGGCTGGAATCAGCGCTTCGCGGCGCCGGGAAAATGCGAGCGTGTAGATCGCTTTGAGTAAGTTGTTCGACGAGGACGCGACGACGATGGCGACCGCCGAGAACGCGATGCCGATGCTCGTTGCACCGCCCTGCGCGAGACTCACCACGAACGGATCGATGTCAGTGAAGCCGACGACGGCGGCGAGCGCAAGAACGCCGTGAGCGCCAAGATGTGCCTGCACCCAAGTCGAGACTACCGAGATCACGATCAACAGCACTGCGAAGATCAATGCCGTTCCGAGCTGCAACGGGTTCGCCGGGAGAACCGCAGCCGTTGCACCGCGCTTCACGCTTGGACCGACACGAGCCAAGAGCGCGGCGATGGCGACGGAGATGACCGCCAGCACGAGCATCGGAACGAGAATTGCCCGTGCCAGAGCAACATTGAAGATCACCACGACCACGACCATGCGCAGGTACATCATTGCTGTCGCCACGACGATGCCGGCCGTGATGTCGGAGGCGACGCCATCGTCGTGCGCGGTGCGCGCCAATACAACGGTCGTCGCCGTCGACGAGTAGAGGCCGCCGAGCGCTGCGGCGACGATCGCGCCACCGCCCGGGAGCACGAACCGCTGCAACAAGTAACTCGCATACGAAAGCGTCGAGACCGCTACGACGGCCAGCCACACCTTGAACGGCGTGATATCCGTGTGCGGAATCGGCGGCGCACTGTAGAGCAGCGGCAGCACCACGCCGACCAGTAACAAAAACTGGCCGAGCGTTATCGCCTCTTCCTTGGGCACGCGGGCAACGAGCGCGTGCAGCCACGCGCGCGAGCCGACCAGGAGTACCGTCCCGACGATCAGCGCGAATGGAATCCACAGCGGCTGCGTCAACGCGATTGGTCCGAGAACGTAGGCGATCAACACGCAGGCTGGAACGATCAGCGGTCCATCGGCCGGCTTTCGCCGGTTCTCGAGCACCGCGCGAATATACAGATAGATCCAGGCGCCGAGCACGAACAAGCCGGCGATAAACGCGAGCGTATAGTGCGGCTCGATTAGGTAGAGTGCGGCACCGACGAGCGAGATGAGCGGAAAAGTGCGAATGCCTCCCGGTACCGGCGTATTCTCATCGCCGAAGAACTCTTCGAACGCGAATCCGAAGAATAGCGAGAGTGCAAGGAGGACGGCGTAGTTCACATGCCGCGCCAGATTTCGCGCACGGTCGTGCTGCGATCGACGCTCTCGACGTCACGGTACGTTGCGCCGACGAAGTCCATCGACGGATTGGTGACGCCGTACCAAAAGTGCTCGTTCTTGAAGTGGTGCCACAGATGGTACTTCTTCACGTAGCGACCGAATGGCGTCACCGGATTGAACGGAATGTGCGCAATGTAGTGGACCCACTCGTAATAGAGCAGCGCGCATACGCTTCCGAATGCGAGTGAGACTGCCAAGGCCGGACTGCGCACGACCGCAAGAAACACGCCGTAATAGACAACGACCGTCGGCACGACGAACCACCACGGCAAAAAGAGCAGATCGATTTGTGGTGGATCGATGTGATGATCGTAGTGAAGTTTATGTTGGAGCTTGAGCACGAACGGAATCTTCGATGGCTGTGCGTGAAAGAGAAACCGGTGCGTCGTGTACTCCGAGACAAAAAAGACAGCCGCGCCGATCAGGGCTCCAACGAGCGAGAAGGGCACGGCTCCGATAAAGAAGGCAACCGCCGCTGCCACGATTCCCAACGCCAAAATGGCGTTGCTTCCGTGACGGAAGAACGTAACGATCATCCAGCGTCTTTGATCATATCCAGCAACCCCTGACGATCGAGATAGCGGATATGGCCACGTTCGCGCTTGAGCAGTTCACGCTGCTCCAACTCCGCGATGGCCCTGGCTGCGACCTCCTTGACGGTTCCGGCGGCCGCTGCAATCTGTGCCTGCGTCAGGTTCGGCAGGGGTGCGCGCGCCGGGCTGAGCCCGCGTTCGGGCATGGCGTACGGGACTAGTACATGCGCGATGCGCGCGATGATCGGCATCGTGGCCTGTGTCGCGAGCGCCTGCATGTGATCGCGTCGGCGCTGCGCGTTGATGCGGCCGATCCCGATGAGCAACTGCGGATTCGCTTGAGCAACATCGAGGACCACGCGGCGCGGCAGGCGCAGATAGCGCGCAACCTTCGAAAGTGCGATCACGCGGCCGCTCGCGGGCGCTTCGTCGAAGAGCTCGAGTTCGCCGATGAGATCGTAGGGGAACATTTCAAGGAAGATGCGCGGCCGGCCATTGCCGTTGCCGGTCGTGAGCGCGAGCACACCTTCGAACACGATCCCAAGATATGGCCACTCGGTGTTTTCGGTCATGACGGCCTGTCCGCGGCGGATCGTATGCAGGCTGGCCTGCGCGGCGAGTTCAGCGCGTGTGTCGTCATCGAGGACGGAGAAAACCGCGGCACGCCGGATGACGCCAACCGGCGACGGCGCATCGTTTTCGACCGCGACGCGCGTGAGTCGCACGACCCATTCCCGCTCGCCGGTGCGGCGAGGATCGAAAAGCACTTCATGCGGTCGTATCTGTTCGATACGAAAGGACAGGCCACGCGGTTCATTGTCGGTTATGACGGTGAACGAGCCGCCTACGGCAAGGCGATCGAAGGCTTCAGCTATTTTTCCGGGGCGCTCCCAAACCGGGAGGGTACGCAGATCGAGGCGCGCGACATCCATTAGTAAACGGTTTCCCTTTAATGGGTAGAACTACTGCCAGGCAACGGCGAGGGAAGCGCGGAGAGCGGCGCCAGCGCAACCGGAACGCGCAGCGATTTCCATGCACGCTCCGGCCCTGGCGGCAGTTTGTCCATATGCTTGAGGAACAGGGCAAGCGTCCAAATCTGCTCCTCCGAGAGCGTCTTGGTGAACGAGGGCATGCCCGTCATCCGAATTCCGTGCTTGATCTTCCAATAAGTCTCGCCGTCCGGGTCGTCCTCGACGCCATGGCGAGCCAGCTGCGGCGCGTGCTGGTAAAGACCGATCGCAATCGCCGTTGACCGTTCGCCCGGGACGCCGTGGCAGACCGAACAATTCTCACCATAAAGCTTGATAGCCGCCAGATAATTGACGTCGGTTGCCGCGATGGGATTCGCCTCCGTCGGCATCTCGCGGCGAATCGTTGCGCTCAAAGAGCGCGACGCCGCCCACCGCTCCATCTTGGACGACTGCACATCGGCGTTGGCCGGGATTAGCACGCCTTGGGTGATCCCGACATAGGCCACGAGCAGCTCAAGGACGATGGTAGCCAAAACGCCGGCGATGAATCCTTTGAGCACGCGCCCTCCTTTTAAAGCCCGTATGGATTCGAAGGTGAAGGCGCAATTCCCGGACGAGCAATCCGCTGACGGTCGCTTCGTACGCCAGGACGATCAGTTCCGCGGTTGGGTCTCCGCCGATGGTCAGACCGGCTTTCCGGCGGTAGCGGGGCGCTATCAGCTCTTCGTTTCGCTCGCGTGTCCGTGGGCGCATCGCACGATCATCATGCGCAAGCTCAAGCGCCTCGAGGCAGCGATCCCGATGACCATCGTCGATCCGATACGCGACGAGCGCGGGTGGCGTTATGGCACGCACTACTTGAGCGAGCTGTACCTGCTCAGCGATCCGACCTATCGGGGCCGCATTACCGTGCCGGTGCTCTGGGACATGCAAACCAAACGCATCGTGAGTAACTCCGACGACGACATCTTGCGTATGTTCGAAACGGAGTTCGACGCGATTGGCGATCCCGAGCCCGACTTCTATCCGGTCCAATACCGAACCGAGATCAACGCGCTCAATGAAGAGATCTTCCAAGAACTCAACGACGGCGTCTATCAAGCCGGCTTTGCTACCAGTCAGTCCGCCTACGAAGAAGCGGCCTATCGCGTCTTCGCGATGCTGGATCGTCTGGAAGAACGGCTGGCAACGCGGCGCTTTTTGTTTGGCAAGAAGCCGGTCGAGACCGATTGGCGCGCATTCGTCACGCTGGTCCGCTTCGATCCCGTCTACTACGGGCACTTCAAGTGCAACTTGCGCCGGATCGTCGACTACCCGAACCTCTATGGTTACTTACGCGACCTCTATCAATACCCGGGCGTTGCACAGACCGTCGACTTCGATCACATCAAGCGGCACTACTATTACACCCACGATGACATCAACCCGACGCGCATCGTACCAGTCGGCCCGCTGCAGTATCTCGAGATGCCGGCTAGCCGCGAGCACCTCTAGGGAACCTCTGAGTCCATCTGTTGCGGGTCTTCTTTGGGTTTGAAGAGCGCCTGCGCGATGATCGTCGGTACTAATGCCGTGAGGATGACGACGGTTACGAGCGCAGTGTACTGGGCTTGATCGATGTAGTGATGGGTCAGCCCGTAGAGGCTCGAGATCGTACCGAAGGTGAGGCCCGTCGCCATCATCAAGGTCAGGTAGTTCGCGTCGCGCTGCTTAAATTTAAACGCTCGCGCTAGCGGAAGCACGCCGACGATCTTGGCAATCACCTTGACGCCGAAAAACGCCGCGATGAGACCCGACTCTTGCCAGGCGTCGCGTAGTGAAACGTACGTGCCGGCCTTGAGGAAGTAAAACGGCGTGAGCAGCGTCATTGCCATCGTCTGCAGCCGGCGCTTGACGTCGGGATGGGCGATCATCATGCCCGCACAGGCGAGTCCGAGAAAGTAGGCCGGGAGCACGCCCTCGCTCTTGGCGTACGTGGCAATCGCACTGAGGAGAAAGATGATCGCAAAAAGGATCCGCAAGCCGGGCTCGCTGACGTAGCCACGGGTGCGCTCGAACACAATCGGGAGAAACTTCGGCACCACGATCATGCCGAGCACGATCGACACGACCAGCAACACGAGCCAAAGATTGTAGTTCGCGAACAGCAACCCGAGTGCGACCACGGTTCCGAGATCGGTGAAAAAGCATGCGGCGAGTATGAGCTGCCCAAACTTGCGCCCGGCCAGCCCCGATTCCACCATCACCGCGTAGACGACCGCCACTGAGGTCGTCGACATCGCGATGCCGGCGATCTTCGATCCGTCGAGCGACCAGTGCGCAAAGAAATAGGCGTACAATCCGGCTGCTACGAACGGCGCCGCAAACGAGGCCGCACCGAGCACGGTGGCCGGCACGATCTGCTCACGAAGGACGGCGGGGTCGATCTCGGCGCCCGCGAGATAGGTGAGCAGAATGCTGCCGAAGCCGGCGAGGAAATCGATCCACGCGTTGGTATGCAGGCCGATGAAGTTCCCCGCCAAGATGCCGATGAGAATTTCTACCAGCGCGGCGGCCATCTTGAAGCGAATCGCGAGGCCCGCGCTCAGCGCCGCGAGGAGCATCCAAACTGCGGCGACCATGTACATGTTGCCGTTATCGATCAAGTGCATGCGCCGCTCCTAACGCGATGCGAGCCGGGCGAGTATAACGCCGGCGGCGGCGCCGGCAAAGCCGAGCACGACCGAGGCTGCAGTATAAACGAAGGCGGGCATTAGACCCTCGCCCAGCAGCGTGATCGCGTCGAGCGAGAACGTCGAAAACGTTGTATAGCCGCCGAGCACGCCGGTGGCGAGCAGTACGCGCAGGAGTGGCGTTATACCGAATGCGCGCGTTGCCGCAAGCTCCGCGACGATGCCGATGCACAGGCTGCCACTGACGTTGATGAAGAGCGTCCCGTACGGAAAGCCCGGGCCGAAGCGCTGCAAGAAGAGTTGGCCGACGACGTAGCGCAAGACGCCGCCAAGCGCGGCGCCGATTGCGACCGCCGCTACCGCGCGCCACTCGATCACGACGCACCTCGTGAGATGCGCATCAGCTCGAGGTTTTCGAGCGTGATCAACCCTTCCGCGATCATCGCGCGGAGGGTAGGGAGAAAGGCCATCACCTTGGCCTCGTCTTCGATCACTTCGATCAGGATCGGCAAGTTGGTGGAGAGATCGAAGGTGCGCGCAGCGTGCACGGTCTTATGGATACCGTACCCCTCGATGCCTTTGAGTACGGTCGCGCCGGTAAACCCCGCTGCCTTGAGCGCTTCGACGATCGCCATATAGAGCGGCTTGCCGTCGTAGCGATCATCCTCGTCGACGAAGATCCGCAACAGCTTTCCCGTAACCCGGTCAGACAAAAGAAAAACCCCCGTCATGCGTTGTGCTACTGACAGGAGCCATCAGCCTTGCGGCGGTTTGAAGATTCAGCGGGCTGAATCCACGGGAGCTCCATCCCGTCTGTTTATGATGTTTTCGCTTTCGAGAGGCGCAAATACTGCGCGGCTTCCACCGTGAGCAACCCCTCGCCCATGAGCGCTTCGAGCTCGCCGATGAGCGGCTCGAGTACCGGCCAGTCGTCGACGACCTCGATTAAGATCGGGAGGTTCGGGAGCCAGGAGAAGACCTTGGCCATGTGCACTTGGCCGTGCCCGCCGAAACCTTCGATCCCGCGGAACACCGTCGCGCCCGCGACGCCGCGCTTCCTTAGAAACTCCACGATCGCGGTGTAGGTCGGTTGCAGCCCTCGCCGGTCGGCTTCATCGACAAAGATCCGCAGCAGCTTCCCGTCGCGGAAATCCTGGGCTGTTTGCATTGCACGCCTCCGATCGCAAGCGCACCAAAAACTTCCAAGGAAAGGGAGAGATTCGAACTCTCGGAACGCTTTCACGTTCTGCGGTTTTCAAGACCGCTGCATTAAACCGCTCTGCCACCTTTCCGTGTGGGGCAGCCGCCTATTTTGCGCGGCTTTTCCCGGCACCCTGCTACGTCCTGGACTCAGGCACCCGAAAAGGCGCAAATTTCGGATGCTTCCCGCTCGCGGGGCAGCGCTACTATCGAGAAATGCTGACAAAACTCTTTTGCGCGGCTCTTGTGTCCGCGACGTTACTGACCGCGACGGCAAGCGCGCAGACCAACGCTAAGGCAATCGCGACAATCGACACCGAGTGCAACGCGCAACGCAGCTCTGCTTCCGTCAAAGTGACGGCACGCTCGAACGAGCCCGTCAAGCCACCACGGTGCCGAGTCTGGCGGCCGCCGGCGCCGAGCAAGCCTATTATGCGAGCAACGGCAAGCTGATTCAGAAGACCACGCTCTTTGAACAGAACGATCCCATGCTGGCCAAGAAGATCGCCGCGCTGCCGTTCTTCGCGGTGCTTCCGCACTAGCCACACATGAAACGGTAGGTTTTGTCCTGGACAAGCCTACCGAATATCGACGCATTTTGGGATGCCGTGCGCGTTCCCCTCGGGACTACGATGAGTGGAGCACTTCGAAGGGGAGACGATTTTACAATGCCAGCGAAAAAACCCAACATTCTGATACTCTGGGGCGACGACATCGGCATCTGGAATATCAGCAAATTCAGCAACGGGATGATGGGCTACCGGACGCCCAACATCGACCGCGTCGCCAATGAAGGCGGCCTCTTTACCGACTACTACTCACAGCAGAGCTGCACCGCCGGCCGCGCGTGCTTTATCGCTGGCCAAAATCCGATTCGCACCGGCCTCACGAAGGTCGGAATGCCCGGTGCCAACGTCGGCCTTCAGAAAGAAGATCCGACGATTGCCGAGGCCTTGAAGCCGCTTGGCTACGCGACGGGTCAATTCGGGAAGAACCACCTCGGCGACCGCAACGAATACTTACCGACGGTGCACGGTTTCGACGAATTCTTCGGCAACCTATACCACCTCAACGCCGAAGAAGAGCCCGAGCTGCCCGACTATCCGAAGGATCCGAAGTTCAAGGCGATGTTTGGGCCACGGGGCGTGCTGCATTGCACAGCGACAGATAAAGATGATCCTACCCTGGATGCCCGATTTGGCAAGGTGGGTAAGCAGACCATCGTCGACACCGGTCCGCTCACCAAGAAACGCATGGAGACGATCGACGAGGAGATCACCACGGCGGCGCTCGCGTGGATGGAAAAGCAGGCCAAAGCCGACCAACCGTTTTTCCTGTGGTATAACTCAACCGCGATGCACTTCCGTACGCACGTCGCAGAAAAGAACCTCGGCAAGAGCGGTCAGGATCCGTACAGCGACCGCATGGTCGTGCACGACGAGCAAATCGGCATGATGCTCGACAAGCTCAAGGAGCTTGGTATTGAGGACAACACGATCGTCATGTACTCGACCGACAATGGTCCGGAGAACGACACCTGGCCCGACGGCGCAACGACGCCATTCCGCGGGCAGAAAGACTCGAACTGGGAGGGCGGTTGGCGCGTACCGTGCTTCATACGGTGGCCTGGGACGATCAAACCGGGTTCGGTCTACAACGGAATCGTCTCGCATATCGACATGTTCCCGACATTACTCGCAGCTGCCGGCAACCCGGACATTACCGAGCAATTGCTTAAGGGCACCACGATCAACGGCCAAAAGTACAACGTCCACCTCGATGGCTACAACATGATTCCATATTTTAGCGGCCAAGTAAAAGAGAGCCCGCGGAACTGGATCATGTACTTCAGCGACGACGGCGAAGTCATCGCGTGCCGCGTTGGAGACTATAAGTTCAATCTTTCGCTGCAGCGCGCAAATCAGATGTCACAGTGGGCCGAGCCGTTCGTGAAGCTCCGCCTACCGCATATCATGAATTTGCGACGCGATCCGTTCGAACGGTCCGATTTCAATTCAAACACGTATTGGGATTGGATGGTCGACCACGCGCCACAACTCTACCTCATGCAAGCCGTGGTCGCGCAACAAGTCGAAGACTTCGTCAAGTTCCCGCCGCGCCAGAAACCCGCCTCGTTCAATCTGGATTCGGTGATGGAATCGATCAAGACACCACACGGCTAGCATTGGCACAGCACTCATGACCGACGAAGTGAGTGCGTTCTACGAGATGCACCCGTACCCGCCGGCGGTAGACGACGTTGTCGCCTACCGCCGGTTTTGGGATGACGCGCGCCGCCGTACCGAGGCGCACTTCTTTTGGCCAGCGCAAGCGTATCGCGATGACCGCAGCATTTTGGTCGCCGGCTGCGGCACGATACAAGCCGCGCACTACGCGCTGCGCTGGCCGCACGCGCGTGTCGTAGGTATCGATGTGAGCGCCGCCGGCGTTACGAGTACGCAGGCACTCAAGCGCAAGTACGCGCTCGACAACCTCGACGTCTATCAACTCCCGATCGAACGCGCGCCCGAACTCCGCCAATCCTTCGAATACGTCGTCTGCACCGGCGTTCTGCACCACCTCGAGGATCCCGACGCCGGCCTACGCGCGCTCCGCGACGTCCTCGCGCCGGACGGGGCACTCCACCTCATGGTGTATGCGCCATACGGACGCACGGGCGTCTACATGCTGCAAGAATATTGCCGTCGTGTTGGCCTCACCGCGATCGATACCGATATTCACGACCTCGCCGCGAGCCTGCGCGCGCTGCCACCAGATCATCCGCTCGTGCCGCTGCTACGCAACTCGCCGGACTTTGCCAGCACCGAAGGCATGGCGGATGCGCTCCTTCATCCGCGCGATCGCGCCTATACGGTGCCACAATTCCTGGGGTTGCTGGAAGGCGCCGATCTCGCGTTCGGACGGTGGATCCGCCAGGCACCGTACCTGCCACAGTGCGGGGCGTTCGCATCGACCCCGCAGGCCGCGCGCCTCGCGGCGTTGCCGCTGCCCGAGCAGTACGCCGCAATCGAACTTTTTCGCGGAACGATGACACGCCATGGCGCCGTCGCGTATCCGCACGACCGGACCAGAACGCCATCGATTGACTTTGCAAGCGACGCGTGGCCCGCGTACGTGCCGATCCGCTTGCCCGAGACCGTGGCCGTGCGCGAACGACTCCCGGCGGGGGCTAGCGCTGTGTTGATCAATCGCAATCACACCTCGACCGATCTCTACCTTCCGATCGACGCTCCGCGCGAGCGGCTGCTCGACGGAATCGACGGGAGAAGCACGATCGCGGAGATCGCCGGCGGGCGCGATCGCGAGCTCGCGCGGGCGTTCTTCGAGCAGCTCTGGCAATGGGACCAGGTCGTGTTTGATACCTCCGGGAAGCCCTCCCCATGAGTGCAGTAACAACTTCGCGTGAGGGCGTCCGTGGCCAGGTTTCGCCCGAAGAGTGGGACCAGCGCGTCGCGCTCGCCGCCGCGTATCGGCTGGTCGCCTATTTTCACTGGGACGATCTCATCTTCACGCATCTTTCCGCGCGCGTGCCCGGTCCCGAGCATCACTTCCTCATCAATCCCTACGGGATGATGTTTGACGAGATCACCGCGTCGAGTTTGGTCAAAGTCGACCTTGCCGGCAACAAGGTTTCGGAGTCACCGTACGACATCAATCCCGCCGGCTTCACCATTCACAGCGCGATTCACGAAGCGCGTGACGACGCGCAGGCCGTCTTTCACGTGCATAGCCTCAACGGTATCGCCGTCTCTGCACAAGAACACGGCGTCCTCCCCATTTCGCAGCAATCGATCTTCGTGCTCTCGTCACTCGCGTATCACGACTACGAAGGCGTGGCACTGCGCGACGACGAGAAACCGCGCTTGGTCGCTGACCTCGGCACGCGCAATTTTCTCATGCTGCGCAATCACGGCTTGCTGACGGTCTCGGAGACAATTCCCGAGGCTTTTCTCGCGCTCTATATCTTTGAAACCACCTGCAATATCCAGGTACGCGCGCAGAGCTGCGGGGACAAACTCATCACCGTCGATCCAAGGATTATCGCCGGCGCGCAGGCGCAAGCGAAACAAGTGACCCGTGGCGCCGGTGGTGGCGCCCTTGCGTGGCCGGGACTTCTGCGCAAGCTCGATCGTCTGGATCCATCCTACGCCGAATGACCCGATGTAATGACGTGATGTAAGGAGGCCAACATGACCTACGATCGCCGCGCGTTTCTTCTCCAGAGCGCTGCCGGACTTACGCTTGCCGCAACGGCCACGGCCAACGCGGCACCTGTCCCCGTACAAGCATATAACGCAAGCGGTGCGCTCGACGCGCTCATGGCGGGCAATGCGCGCTTCGTCGCCGATAAGGCTATTTGTCCGCCGCTCACCGCGCGCCGCCTCGAGCTCGCGGAAGGCCAAAGTCCCTTTGCCATTATCGTAAGTTGCTCGGACTCGCGCGTTCCGGTCGAAACGATCTTCGATCAGATTCCCGGCAACATCTTCGGCATCCGTATCGCCGGCAATTTTATGGACCGCGGTGGTGTGGGTTCAATTGAGTACGCCGTTGCAGTTTTGAAGTCTCCGCTCATTCTCGTGCTGGGTCATAGCGAGTGCGGTGCAGTCAAGGCGGCCCTAGCCTATGCTAAAGACTCGTCGGCAACGCAGCCGGGCGACATTCAATATCTCGTCGAGAGCATCGCGCCGGGCATCAAAAACGCGACGAGCTCGCTCAATGCGGCAATCGCCGCAAACGTTCGCGTCGAAATGCATCGAATTCATACAATGTCAAGTATCGTTTCTGACGCGGTGACCGCCGGCAAAGCCGAAATTGCGGGCGGCGTGTACGACCTCCACTCGGGACATGTGACACTACTTTCTTAATGGAGTGAAAGCAATGGCGCTACGTGCATCCTTTGGGTTTGCTGCCGCTGCGTTCTTCGCACTATCCGCCTGCGGCGGTGGCGGCACTTCCTCGAATTCGATTCCCGCGGCAATGCAACAATCCACGCAAACGAATCCGGCGAATAGCGTGCCCGGGCAATCCTACGCTTATCCCGCGACGGCGCCCTCGGGCGTGCGCATCTACGTGCATCTGCCGCTACGAAACAGCGCGCAGCTCGACCAGCTGATCTCGCAGCAGAGCAGCAAGGATTCTCCGCAGTATCATCAGTGGCTTACGCCCGCGCAATTTCGCGCGTCCTACGGACCGACGGCGAGTACGCTCGCCGGCGTTGCGGCGACGCTCAACGCCCAGGGCTTTACCACCGCGATCACCTCGCAAGGCGTCGTTGCCGATGCGCCGCAATCGACGGTGGAGCGCGTCTTCAACGTACGTCTAAATAGCCGCGCAGCCGCGCTCTCGCGCGGTACGCCGGTCACCTTGCTGCAAGCCGACCGGACGCCGACCGTTCCCGCGGCGCTCGTGAGTGCCGGCGCACAAGTCGCGGCGTTCGCACCGCTTCCGGCCATGCGACCCGATTTCATGAAGGTTAGCACCGCGGCATTTGCCGACAATCGCTACAGCAACGTGGGACCGTACTGGTTCGACGACCTCAAACAGGCGTATCAATATCCGTCCTACACCCAGGCGAAAGGCAACGGCCGCACGATCGGCATCATCGCGGCCTGCGACTACCTCGATAGCGACGTGTCGCTGTACTTCAGCTACGAACATGCGAACCCGCCGGAGGTCGTGCGCCGTCCGGTCGACGGCGGTAGCCCCGCCTTCGACATCAATAACGGCGACTGCGACGAAGTCTCGCTCGACGTCCAGCAATCCGGCGGCTCCGCGCCGGGAGCGACGATCATGGTCTACGAGGCACCCGACGCTTCGATTACGCCGTCGTTCCTCGACATGTATACGGCGATCGTCGAAGACAACAAAGCCGACGTCGTCAGCACGTCCTTTGGCTTATGTGAACTCTACTTCTCCGCGGCGTACAACGGCGGCGAAGATTTCACGTACCTCTTGAGCACCTTCCACGATCTCTATCGTCAAGGGAACGCGCAAGGGATCACATTCGTGCAGTCCTCGGGCGATAACGGCGCGCTGAATTGCACCGACGTCACCGGCGCCGTCGCAACCCTCGGCGTCAATTGGGCGGCGGATGACACCGACGTCACCGGCGTCGGCGGCACCAATCTCGTGACCAGCTACAATAGCAATTCGCTGCGTTCTGCATACGTCGCCGAAAACGCCTACGACGATCTCTTCGCGCCGAGCTCGGGCGAGCCGGCCGGCGAGGTGTGGGGATCCGGCGGCGGCAAGAGTGTCTACTTCCCGAAGCCGATCTATCAGTATCTCGTGAACAACGGCGCCTCGACGCGCACAGTGCCCGACGTGGCGATGCACATGGGCGGCTGTCCGGAAGGCGCGGTCACGCCCTGCGGTCCCGATCGTAGTTCCGACGTTACCGCACTCGGCGGCGAATTCTATCTGCTGATCGGTACGAGCGCCTCCTCTCCCGAATTTGCTGGCCTGCAGGCGGTTCAAGATCAACTGCTCGGCAGTCGCACTGGGAACGTGAACTATCTGCTCTACGCGCTCGCGGCGCTGGGCACGACTGGGAATGGCCCCGTCTTCCACAACGACATCCCCGGCAATAACGGATACCCGTCGACGCGCGGGTACAACTACGTCGTGGGAAATGGGACGCCGTACGGTGCGCAATACGACTTCGATCCGTTCGGTCAGGAAGCGGGCAATCCGCAAACGGCGAGCAATCCGTAAAGCGCAAGTTGTCCTGGATGCGGCGCGGGTGATACCGCGCCGCATTGCTATTATGCGCCAATGGCGTACGAACGAAAGGCACGGTTTGACGCAGCCAATCTCGACGCTGCGGCCATTGAGGCGTACCTTTTCGGTTTTCCGCTCCTAGTCATGGATGCGGCGGGCCGGCATGCGACCGACGCGGTCGGCTACAACCGCTTCCTCCATCGCTTCGATCTCGCCGAGACGTGGTTGCGCGGCATCGTGCTCCCGAATCGCGATCTCGTGTTTTCGATTGCGTGGCTCGACCTGCGGCTTGGGCCGGTCGTGCTCACGTCGCTGCAAACGGATAACTACTACATGACGTCGCTAATCGACGCATGGAGCAATGTCTTTGCAACGCTTGGCACTCGCGCGACCGGAAACGCCGAGCATCGCTACGTGATCAGCGGCCCACAATGGATCGGAACGACCCCGGCGCAGTACACGCACATCGCCTCGCCGACAAACTTGGCGTGCATCGTCGCGCAAACGTCGCTCGACGACGTTTCGCAAACGCACGCGCTTGCATCGCTTCACGACCACCTCGGTCTCGAGCCAATGGGCGACGGAGCGCTGCAGCTCGAGCCCGCGTCGGTGCTTCGCGACGTCGACGGCCTCACCGCCGAACAAGCGTTCACGCGCATCCGCGAACTGATGGTCGATAGCCCGCCGGCGCGTTCAGACGGTGGCGCGGCCGAAGCAATCGAGGCGCTCGCGGGACATGAAGGAGACGACACGACGGCGACTGCCGTTGAGCGTGCGCGTGCCATGATCGACGAAATCGACGACGCCGGCGAAACGAATGGATGGACGATCAGTGCCGATTCCGGCAATTTCGGCACGGATTACCTCCGCCGCGCGCGCGCCGCACGCTACGATTTTCTCGCGAACTCGGTGCAAGATACGTTCTGCGCGCAGACGCGAATCGACTCGCAGCGCAGCCCGCTTCGCGGTGACAAGCAGTACGTGCTGCATTTCGATTCTTGGGACGAACCGCCGGCGCGCGCCTTTTGGTCGTTGTGCGCCTTCGACGGAGAACGCCGCTTAGCGACGAGCGGGTACGGTCGTCACGTTCTGGAGAGCCGGCAGCCGCTGATTCGCCGTTCCAATCGCTCGCTCGACTTGTGCGTTGCCAACGCCGAGCCGCGCGACGGCACGCACAACTGGTTGCAATGCCCGCCGGCGGAATTCACCTTGGCGCTTCGGCTCTATTGGCCATCACCGGCCGCGTTGAGCGGCGTCTGGACGCCGCCCGTCGTTGTCAGCGCGCCAGGAACTTCATAAAAGCGGCGCGCGCTTCGTCGGACTGGAGCGCCGCCCCGAAAGCTGCCGTTTCATCGCTCACCGCACGATCGATCAGATCGGCGAAGGGTGCTTTGAGCAAACGTTTCGTACTCGCAATCGCCTTGGGTGGCAACTCCGCGAGGGCGCCACACATCGTTGCGACCGCGCCGTCGACGTCGGCGTCGTCGGTTACGTGCGTTGCCAAGCCGATTCGGTGCGCTTCATCCGCGCCGAACTGCTCGCCCGAAAGCATCAACCACGACGCACGCGTGCGTCCAGCGATGAGCGGAAAGATCACGCTCGAGCCGGCCTCGGGAACCAGACCGAGCCGCACGAACGGCAGTGCAAAGCGCGCCGATCGGCCCGCAACGACCGCATCGCAGTGCATGAGCATCGTCGTTCCGAAGCCGATCGCCACGCCTTTGACGCCGGCGAGCAGCGGCTTGGGGAACGCATTCATCGCCCGAATGAGTTTGATGACCGGCAGGTCCTCACTATGGTTTTGCGCGCCTGCGGCAAGGAAATCACCCAGATCGTTGCCCGCAGTAAAGGCGTCGCCACCGTAGATCCCGACGGCCCGAATCGCATCATCGCGTAGGGCATCGTCGAGACCGTCGACCAGCGCCTGATACATCGCGACCGTGATCGCGTTCTTCTTTTCGGGGCGGTTGAATCGCAACGACGCGACCGCGCCGTCCTTACTGTAGAGTATATGTTCGCTCATCGCTATCTGTTCGGTAAAGGAAGTAGTTGGGTTTTGGAACGCGCGATCGACGCATCCGGCACGAAAAAGTCGGGCATCAACGGACCGCCTGGATCGAATGCGTATCGTGAGAAGTCGGTAACGCCTTCGGCCAGCAATACTTCTTCGTCGATAAAGAAGTTGCCGGTACATTCCTTCGACGGGCGGTTGAGGATGGCAACCGCGGCATCGGCGACGACCTCGGGCTTGCGCGAGACCTTGGCTAATGCGTCCCCGCCGAGGATGTTGCGGACCGCGGCCGTGTCGATCGTAGTCAGCGGCCACAGCGAATTCACGGCGATGCCTTGTTCCGCCAGTTCCGCCGACATACCGAGCGTACACATCGACATCCCGAACTTCGCCATCGTGTAGGCGACGTGGTTCTTGAACCAGCGCGCCTGCATGTCGAGCGGCGGCGCAAGATTGAGAATGTGCGGATTCGCGGCGCGGGCCAGAAACGGAATCGTCGCTTTGGAACACACGAACGTCCCGCGCGCATTGATCTGCTGCATGAGGTCGTAGCGCTTCATGTCGGTCTTGGTGGTCGGTGTGAGCGAGATGGCGCTCGCGTTATTGATGCAGGCATCGATCCCGCCGAAGCGCTCGACCGTTTTGGCCACCGCATCCTGCACTTGTTCTTCGAAGCGGATGTCGCACGCGAGCGGAAGCGCTTTGCCGCCGGCGGCTTCGATCTCGGCGGCCGCGGTGAAGATCGTTCCGGGCAACTTGGGATTCGGATCGACGGTCTTGGCCGCAATCGCGATGTTCGCGCCGTCGCGCGCGGCGCGCAATGCGATGGCTAAACCGATGCCACGGCTCGCGCCACTGATGAAGAGAGTTTTTCCTTTTAGCGACAAGGTCTTGATCAAAGCTCCTCAAAGGATCCGTGCAGTATGGCTCAAGCCGACCTGACGCTTTCCACGCCCGTCGGCGCAGTACTGCAGGTGCGGGCAGCGGGCGGGAGGATCGTGGCCTGCGCGTTCCACACCCGCATGCGACCCAGCACGGGCCGGCCGCGCGATCCGCTCCTGCGCGAAGCACACGCGCAACTGCAGGCCTACTTTCGCAAGCGGCTACGCCGCTTCGATCTGCCGCTAGCACTCGAAGGCACGGCGTTTCAGTGCGCGGTTTGGCAACTGGTCGCGAGCCTCGAAACCGGCGAACTGATCTCCTACGGAGACGTCGCGCGCGCCATCGGTGCGCCCCTCGCGCATCGCGGCGTGGCAGCAGCGATGAAGCTTACGCCCTACGATCTGCTCATTCCGGCGCACCGCGTGATCGGCGCCGACGGCCGCGTCAAAGGCGCGGGGCCCAACTCACTTCGTCGCCGATTGCTGGCCTTCGAGGGAATTGAGCTAAAATGATGCCGGTGCTGGTCATCGTCATCCTTGTGCTCGGTGGCGTCGGCGGGTTGGCGCTCGATCTTTGGAGACGGTTCACGTTCTATACGTTGCTCTTGATCGAATTCAGAAACCACCGCACCGCTTGGATCGAGGATGGCAAACCGAGTTCATGGTATTCGCCGCTGCCGGGGAACGAAGGCCTCTCCAGTCAGATTGCTGCCTCATGGGCGGGGTTCTCTTGGCTATTCTTTAGCCCCGGGTGGGTGGACGGATCTCATCTGGACGTGGCGCAAAACTCGCGCAGCAGGAGCTGCACAGGATGTGCTGCGACGAGCGTCTTCGCGAGCAGCGGTAAGATGCGCTTCTCTCGACTGCGTTCGCTCCGCTCACTACGCTCGGGATGACAAGGCTAAATTTTCGTGCGCCACTCGATCAAGGGGCCGATGCCTACGTTGCGATCGGCGGCTTCGCCAGTGAGCGGATACATCGCGGTGAAGTTCAGCGAGCGAATGCCGATCAGCCATTGCGAACGATTGCGCGTGTAACCGAATTCGAGTGATGCATCGACTTCGGACGCGCGTTCCGGCCGGATCGAATCAGGCGCGCCATCGAGATAGGCGTAGACATCGGATCCGGTCAAGTACGGCGCGGCGCCAACGAATGCTTCGAGGAAGTGCGCGGTCCCGAAGGGATGTTTGAAGCGGAGCGTGTACCGCGCGCCGGCCAAACGCGACGAGACCTCTTGTGCTTGCGCCGGAAGCGGCGTGCGTTGGTTGTAGATCGTTTCACCGAATCCGAGCCAGAGTTGTCCGCGCGCTGCGATCGCGTACTCGGCGTCGCCGTTGAAGATGCCGATCGCGGGCGTCGCTTGTCCGTACGCGACCGATGGGCGCACACCGGGAATGCTCACGACCGGTATGCCTTCGAGGTGCACGGCAAACCGTGGGCCGCCGACATGGAGTTCGAGCAGCGGGCCCCCACCGATGCCGTACTCGCTGCCGGTGACGTCGCGATGCACGCCGACGAGCGCAAGTCCTTGGATTCCGACGTACGAGTCATCCCACGTCGCACCCATCGCGCAAAATACCAGCAATGCCGCGAATACGCGGCCGAACCGACTAATTTTTTGCGCCATCGACCAGCACCACACCGCGTTGTCCGGAATCGCGCAGCGCCCGCGCTGCTGCCAACGCCGCACCGATCGGTTGCGACGGATCGAGCGCTTGGCTGACGGTAAACCCGGTGCGCGCCTTGGCTTGTTGGTCGATGGGGTCACGGAAGCTCTGCGGCAACAACGAGTACTTATCGATCAGGCTCAAGACCGGGCCGGCTTTGGTTTCGAACATCGCCGGATCGAGCACGACCACCACGAGCCCGCGCGTCTTGCCGCCTACTTCGTGGGAAAAAACTTGAAATTGCAAGCCCATTGCTTGTGCGTGACGGTGAGCTGCGTCGGCGCCACTACCGCTCACGGCGACGGTGAAGCCCGCCGGAGGATTCGCGCTTACGTCGTGCAGCCAGGCTTCGAGCGTGTCGAGCGAGGCGCTGGATTCAGCGATCACTTCACGTCCCGACACGGACGCACCCGAGCCGTTGGCGCCGCGCCAGTCGCGTGCGGCCAGCACGGTGCTTCCGCTATACAGAGGAAAGTCGATCGGATTGGTCGCCTGGGGCGAGGGCGCGGCGGAGGACGTTGACGTCGACTGCGCCGACTGCGCACATCCGGTGATACATAGGAGCAGCGCGACCACGCCAAGGGCTCGTTTCATGCACGCCGCTTCGAGGAGAAGCCGCCTGGGCCCCGTATCCGAAGCGATATGAGTTTCCAAGAATTTTGGCCGCGGTACCTGCAGGCACACAGCGATCCACGCACGCGCGCACTTCACGTCGCCGGAACGATCGCCGGCACGGCGCTCGTGCTTACGGCAGTCGCGCTGCGTAAACCTTGGCTCGCCGGCATCGGCCTGGTCGCCGGATACGGTCCGGCGTGGTTCTCACACGCCTTTATCGAGCACAACAAGCCCGAAACGTTCCGCGCACCGTTTGCCTCACTGCGCGGCGACTATGTGATGGCCTGGCACATACTCCGCGGATCGATCGACGACGAGATCGTACGCACGCAGGGAGCGCACGCATCGTGAAGCGATTAACCTTGGCATTTATCACCGCAATGGCGCTCGCCGTCGCGCCGGCGGGCGCGATGACTCCGCATTCACCGGTTTTTATCGACAGCGACGCCGCCGCGGGCATCACCGTGCATCCGGGCGAGGACTTCTTCATTGCGCTCCAGTCGAACACGTCGACCGGCTATAGCTGGGGACAGACGCTTCCCGGCGGCGATCTGATCGTTGCCTACGAAGGCAACGTGCGCCAACCGGCGCCGCAGGCTGTGCCCGGTGCACCGGGTCAGCAGATCTTCATCTATCACGCGAATCGCACCGGAACCGCGACGATCGTGCTCACCTACACCCAGCCGTTTCAACCCGACGCTGCACCGGCAAAGACGCTGACCTATACCGTTACCGTACAGTAACGTGGACGACCGTCTCACCTACAGCTCGTACCTGAAGGTCGAGGAGCTGCTCGATCTTCAGCGCCGGCTTTCGCGCCCCGAGCATCACGATGAAATGCTCTTCATCATCATCCACCAGGTCTACGAGCTGTGGTTCAAACAACTGCTCCACGAACTCGACGCAACGATGGACGCGCTTGACCGCGACGAGCTCTTGCGCGTATCGAAATACTTCCGCCGTATCCACACCATTCAGCGCCTGCTCGAATCCCAGGTCGACATACTCGAAACGATGACCCCACAAGAGTTCAACACCTTCCGCGACAACCTCAATCCGGCTAGCGGCTTCCAGTCGATCCAGTTCCG
>JBEKBR010000028.1:0-48894 GCA_050015295.1 Candidatus Aquilonibacter sp.
GTGCCAATAGGTCTTTGTACCTAGTCCCTGTGGAAACGAGGCACTGACAATCGGCATCCCGCCGAAGGCCGCGTGAAGCAGCGGCGCTACACGTGCGTAATGCGCGCGCAGTTCATCGGCAGATGCCGGGTTTTCCGCTGACACCCTGTTGCGCTTTATCTACGTGCTTCGCAGTCCCTGTGGGTCTTTTGGCCTAGTGAGAATCCACATGCGTGGCGAAGCAGTCCCAGACGTCTATCCTGAGAGCGAGGGTGTTTATGCCGTACAGTGCTTATGTCTTTTGCCGCCCCGGTGGCGCGCCTATCCTGGGATTCCCGTACGGCCATGTCGGCTTCGGATTCCAAATCGACGACGCCGGAATGGTTCGCGCCGGCGCCGTTGAGGTCAAGGACGGAAGTACCTCGCACGTCAACAACGCGATGGACTTTTGGACACAAGACACACCCGATCCGGAGACCTTGATGGGAACGGCCAATCCGTATGGCCGCGAAACGCGTTACGACATGTGCAAGATTCTTGCAGTAGCCGCTCCGAACGTGGCTGCTGCCGAGGCCCAGGTCACGCGAATCGCGGGAATCGACTACAATCTGCTCGAGCAAAACTGCAGAACCGACGTCGTTGACATTCTCCAGGCGTACGGTGTCACCGGCCTGCCTGGCGGATCCCGGCCGAGTGGGTTCTTCGGTGGCATAAGCGCGACGATTGTTCCGCTGGTGAAGCCGTGGCCCGGTATTGCGCTCGACTTTTCTATCTATTCCCAAACGGACCAGTTTGGGCAGCGGGATGATCCCGATGCAAACGATCAAGGGTACGTTGCCGATCCCCAGGCCGACAAGAATCCGTATTTCGAAGATGGGCCAACCCCGGTCTTGGGATCGTTCTTGGTGAGGAGTGGATTTGTCGAGCTATTCCCCGAGGAGTATTACAGTGGGGAGCCCGTAAAGCTGCCTTTGGGGAAAGTTTTTAACTTCCGAAATGTACCGTGGCCAGATACAACGGTCAGGTCTTGGTACGCTTCCGAAGCGGACTTTGACGCGAGTAGCCTCGCAGCTAACGCCGGTCAGATCGTTTCGCGATTTGCGACAGACTCCCAACGCGCTACACACGCACGGAGCCTCGGGCTTCCGCCGCACTTCACGCTACCGCTACAGCGCAGTCTCAGTTAACTATGTTTTCGTGGGCGCTGGAGTCGGACTCGGTCCGGCAACAAAGCTTCCGATAAACAGCGGGATGCACTGCGGTTGGGAACTGCTGTTCGCGAGATAGACGTAGAGTGTATCGCCGGTGGGCCACGCCGTTCCGGGTCCGGAGCTTACCTGGAGAGCCGAAAACGTTGTGGGCGGCGGTGGTGTATAGGTTACCGGTGTGCCGTAGGTTGCCGGTGGCACCGGAGTGGCTGTTATCGTTTGCACGCCGTTGTAATACGCCGTGTAGCTTCCCGGCTGCGGAGAGCTAACGACATCAACGCTATAGGTCTTGGGCAACGCTGCAGTGCTCGCTAGGTAAATTCCGGGGAGGGACGGGCCGGCGCCCCACGAGTTGGGCGCAGGATAGAACAGAGCGGTTTGTGTGCCGGCGGGCACCGTGCACGGTGCTGAGGTAGCGAGCGGCTGCGGCTGTGCGGGTCCGCAACTCACCGCTGCTACGAGCGCCACCGCACCGATCGCGATTGTGCATGCGCGGCGATAGACGTCGCTCAAGGCTCGCATAGCCGTTGTCCTCGCATGAACACTGCTTCGTTGGGAGGATCATGACTGGTGGGATAGCACGGTACTTTGAAATCCGGCCAGTCACTGATGCTGAAGATGCCGCGGTTCTCATCGAACAGGAAGCTGCATTCGCCGTCACCATAGCTGTCCGCGTATTCTGGAATGTTCCCATTCGGATCAACGCAGTCGTTGTGCCACTGACGTCCGAGGAGCGATGCCATCCGCGCGGCAGCGGTTTTCAACACGCGATTTCCATTCGCGCCGCCAAAATTTATCGATCCAAGCGACGTCAGTGCGGGGGCGGCAAGAGCTAGGCCATAGGGCAACGCGGAGTTGTTTCCGGCCGTTGTATTCGTGGTGGTCACCGAATCGCCGGGAGCGATGGTCTGCGTGGTTTGCGTCATCGCGGTTCGCGAGATCTCTCGTGTTGCTAGCCAGCCGCCTATGGCTGCAACACCGATGAAAGGTACACTCCCTTGAATGCCCTGCGCGTCTAACGACTTGTCATTCTGCCAGATGATCATCATCGTCGGCAGTACCGTGCGCGTGAGAGTTTCCGTGTACACTTTGCCCGGAATTCTTACAAGTTTGTCCGTATGCGGATGTCTCGGCGCCGTGGTGGGCTTGGCGGTCTTAGTGGGCGCCGGGGCGTGCTGTAATTGAACGCTGGAAAGCTTGACCGAGTCGGAAACCCCGTTGAGCTTCCGTGCAGTCGGATTAACTGCCGAGTAACTTTCCGTGTATGAGCTCCCGGCCGTTTCGCCCCCTTGGGTCGGGGACGGCGTAGGAGTACTGTAGGTTACTGTATCAGTAGTGGCTCTCATCTCGCTCTGCATCTCTTGGGTTTGGCGCAGTCGAAATGGGCTGTCGCATGTTACAAGCAGCACCTTGCTGTAGAGATGCGTGTAGTTCTCTTCGTAGATGACGTAGTTGAAGATGCCGGTGTCGTTCTCCGTGTCGTATAGAATCAGTGCGCCGAGCGTGTTCGGATCATTCGCGCATTGCGTCATGAAGTCCGAAATGCCCCAGCCCGGTTCAGGCAAGACCCAATACAGGGGCCGCTTCTGGGTGTCGCGACGCGTCCGCGCGTTAAAGTAGTCGGCCATCTCGTAGGTTATGTACGCGGGTGAGAGGCTGTCAGAAGAGTACGCCAGGACAAAAAGCGTTGGCTTCCCGACGCGAAAGAATGCGCCGCTGTTGGACGGGGCTGCGGTGCCACCTCCGCCCGACGCGGCCGCGCTGTTCGGAGCGCCTGCGGTCGTTCCGGATGTCGTCGATGTAGAGCTCGACGTTGTTGTTGTTGCAGCAGCAGGTGGCCCTGATCCCGCTGCTGCGCTGCCATTCGCGACCGAGAATAGCGAGAACAGAAGAGCTAAATGGAAGAGGCGCCGCGTCGTCATACACACACCTCCGTATTGACGAGCCACTCGGTTGCCTACTTGCTTAGAATTTTAGCACAGCGAAGTTGGAGCGCGGATGGTCATTTGTACCCATAGGCGAGAGTTACGCGCGTCACTATTCACCCAACTAGGCAGTTTCTAGCGTGCCTCGTCTTTATCGGTGAGTCCCTCATAGCCGAGATAGTTGCCCGTGATCACGTCGAATATCATCAAGGCCTGCCGAAAACGAACAGGTGCGACACCAGGTGGCCCGGCTACAACAAAGTTGCCGCTTATGCGTACGGTGCATACCAGGCTGCTGTGACCTTGCAGGATGGGCGAAAGCATTCGCATTGTCTCAGCTGAGGCGGGGTGGTGAGGCACCGGGCAGTTGGCCGAAACGATTTTGAATTCGCCCTGCTGCGTGAACCGTGGCGGATGCGATAGAACGTATTCCGCCGCATCACCGACAGTGATGAAGGAGGACAAGGCGAAGGCCTGACCCTTCGCGGGCCGCACCTTGTGCGGTGTGATTGCGGGGACGCCGGGATCGTCGGCAAAGGCAAGGGCGCCCACGGATAAGGCGATCGCTAGCGCTGCCATCGGTGCCATGATGCGAAGCGCGCTATTCATTGCAACACCTCGTTTCGAACTGCGCACCGGCTTTAGCATCTTCGGGTTTCTTCAACCACACTGCGAACGGCGGGTCGTTCGATGTGTCGACGTGCGTGAGGAGCGGCGCTCCAGGACTCCGGCTGCCGACCATGAGGCCGTAGAACACCGCGTGTGCCGCTGAGGCACTCCCGGCTCCAGCGAGCTCTTGACCGAACTGAAATCTTCCCGCGGTCATCGCCGAGGGAAACGTATACACACTCGGTCCGCTGAGGCTTGGTACCCAGACCGTTATGCGGTCCTCACCGATTCGCGGGGCATTGATTTCGAGCGTAACCGTAATCGTCTTACCGATATCGGATGATTTTACTGGCCCAAGCACCCGCTCGACGTCACCGTCTTCGTTCTCCCACTCTACAAAATAGCTCGAGCCTCCCGCGAATTGTTTCGACTCCGCGTCGTAGCCGGCCTCGAGCCAGCACGCCTGGTGGCATTCGTGTGATGAGCCGATTAGCCAAGCTTCATCGTCGATCATGTACATCGTTCCGACATTGAGTGCTGCAATTGAGAACCGCGTCGATCCAAATTGCACGGGCAACGCCGAAGCGGACGTAGCATAGCAGTGCCCGAAGGCCTGATCTCCGCAACTCAGCGGCGGCGTGTGATGCAGAGGCGCGATGGACGTCGTCGTCGCGGGTTTGCCGCAGCTAGCCAACGTAAGGAGCATAAAAACGCCGATGGCTTTCGATTGTGCGGCGCTTAGCATTGCGGTACTCCTACAAAACGTGTCGCTTGAATCTGCTCGATCGTCGGTAATGATGGCTGACTGTCCGTGTCGATCGGCTTCGTGCTAGCGGCCATTTCCTTGCCGTACGTCTTGCCGATCGCGTTAATCGGTGGCAACCAGTGATCCGTGGCAAAGGCACATGCGTTCTGTGCGGCGATGCCGCTGATGATCGTCTGCTCGATCGCTTGGACGTTCGAAAAGCAGTCTGAGGGGCTGAATTTAGATACGCATGAGGTGAGACCGCCATAGATGTTGGTCAGCGAGACGGCCGTTGCCGTTGGGGCCGGCGTCTCCCCCGGGGCGGTATGGTAGATCCCAGAGTAATACGTGATCTTCTTCACACCAACGAGCGGATTGCTGAGATAAAAGACGCCCGCCAGCCGCGCTAGCACCTCGGCGCGTGAAAGGTTGGTGATCAAATTCGGCCCAACGCGCCGGTTGAGAATCTGCTGGCGCAGTGATGGTGCGGTATTGAACGCGTCATTCGCTTCGATGAGGTCGACGTAAGCAATAGGCGCGTTGTCGGATACGATCGCGGGAGCCTGCCCGGCGTCGATAGCGAGAGCATACGCACATTCTTTGGCAGCGATCGGCGGCGTCGGCGCCGGCGTGGGTTTCTTTGTGGGCGCCGCTGTTGGTGCTGGAGTGTCCGTCGCCTTCGTCTGCGTACTTGACGGCGGCGGCGTCGGCGCAGGATCGGCGAAGATCAACTTGTTCCAACATGATTGAAGCGTGGCGTACTGCTTGCGCCACGTCGGATTGTCTTTGGTTTTCGGAACACCGATGAGCGTCTGGATCGCTTGCGCGCGAATATCATCGAGTTCATATTGTCCGCCCGCGACATACCGAATGCGTACGGTCTTGCCGTCGTACGTTCCGCAGGTTCCGGCGGCGATCGGTGCGGTTCCATCGCGCACTCGTTGCAGCACGCACGTTGTTTGCGGCGTTGCATCATTATAGAGAACGGCCACGGTCGCGGTGGGCGCAAGGTTGTCGAAGGTTTTCTCGTCCATGGGCGTCGAGTAGACGCCGACCGTCGCCGAATCGTAGGTGGCGCCGGTTACCTGTTCCGCCTCGTACCAAGCGCCCTTGAGCTTCGCATTGTCAGCTGGAAGGCGATATCCAAGCTCGTACACGGCAATCGCGCCCGCGACAATGATCACGGTCCAGCCGGCGCCAGACGGCGCGGCTTTCACCGGGTGGGGATTCGCGGACATCGCGAAGGCGGTTGAAATCGCGAGTGCAGCCGCACACAAAGCGCGCCGTGAAGAAATCATAGCACCACCCTTTACTGCGAGCATACTCGTAGCAGCGAGCAGATCAAGAGTCCGAATGGACTACTGGCGTCCTGGGTTGGCCCGGGTACCTTTCTACGGGCTAGCGTGATAGGTGCGTTCTTTATCCCTCGACTACGCTTCGCTACGCTCGGGATGACAAAGGAGCGTCGGTCCCTCGACTACGGCGCTCCTTCGCGCCTACGCTTGGAATGACTATGCCCGCAGCAGGCTGCCATTCGAAAGCTTTGGGATGCGTTCGCGCGTATACTTGGCTGGGCGGCGGCCAAGGACTTCGTCCGAACTGGAACGCCGCAGTGTGGTCATGGACCCCTCGAACATCCCCCCCTGCTATCCCGATGTTACGTGACCGGTTGCCGCGCGAGCGCTACGGTGTCTTTAATGCGTTTGCTCGGATGGAGAAACGCATGAAACGCTGTTTGCAAATCGTCGGTATTCTCGCCATTTCCATGTTTGTCGGATGGCAGACGGCCCGGGCTTGTACCGGAATACGGCTCATCGCTAACGACAGCACGGTCGTCGTTGCGCGCACGATGGAGTTCGGTGCGGACTTGGAATCGAAGGTGGGCGTGTTCCCGGCGGGAACCACCATCACCGGTACGCTGCCGAACAACGCAACGGGCATATCATTCACAACGAAATACGGCATCGTCGGTGCCAACGGTTTCGGTCTTCCGACCGTGGTCGATGGGCTCAACGATCAGGGTCTGTACGTGGGAGAATTTTTCTTCCCGGGGTCGGCTGGATATACCACCGTGACGGCGCAGAATGCGCCGCGCGCAATGGCCGGATACCAATACTCGATGTGGATACTCGGAAACTTCGCGACCGTTGCCGAAGTGAAGGCCGCGTATGACCACGTGGTGCTTGCACCCACCGTGGTGGCAGCGCTTGGAATGGCGCCGCCGGTGCATTTTCGCATCGCTGACAAGAGCGGCGCGTCGGTCGTGATCGAACCGATCGGCGGAAAGCTCATCATCTACAACGATCCGTTTGGCGTGCTCACGAACTCGCCGTCGTTCGACTGGCAGATGACCAATCTGAATAACTACAATGGCCTCTCCCCGGTGAACCGTGCCCCGGTGACGCTGGATGGGTACGCACTCAACGGCTTTGGCCAAGGATCGGGTTTCTATGGCATGCCGGGTGACTTTACGCCGCCATCACGCTTCGTGCGCGCCGTCGCTTTTCAAGAGGCAGCCGTGAAACCCGCGACGGCAAGCGACGCGGTGCAACAGGTCTTTCACATTCTCAACAACTTCGACATCCCGGTCGGTGCGGTGCGCGCCGAGGTGAACGGAAAGACCATCGACGAGTGGACGCTCTGGACCGCCGCCGAAGACCTAACCCACGGCAAGTTCTATTTCCGGACGTTTAACGACCAATCGTTGCGCAGCGTTGACGTTCGCACGGCGCTGGCCAACGCCGGCACAGGCGTCGCGTATCTCCCGATGGAGACAACCGTGTCGACACCGATTGCCAGCGTTCCGCGCCCACATTAGCCTCCCGACATGGCGCCGACGATGAGAAAAGGCTCGTCGCCGGCGCCGACGCGCTCGGGGAGCGGTGAGTCGGGTGAGTCGTGTGAGAGATCGCGTTCGCAGGCGAAGAAGCGAATGTGCGGGCGGCGCTTGCCGGTCGAACGGTCGCGAATTGTTCCGAGCAGCATCGGATAGCGCACCTCGATCGCGTCGATGATGCGGGCCGAAGTGACCGGTGCATCGACATCGAGCTGCAGTTCGCCCTCGAAGCGCGCAAGGGCGCGAAGATGCGCCGGCAGTACGACGCGGATCACGCGAGCGTTTGCACCTCGACCGAGAGCACCGCGGGAAGGTCGCGCACGATCTCGTTCCAATGCTCGCCGCCGTCGGGCGAGACGTACACCGAGCCGCCGGTGGTTCCAAAATAGATGCCGCACGCATCGAGCGTGTCGACTGCCATCGCGTCGCGCAACACATTCACGTAGCAGTTGCGCTGCGGTAAGCCCTTGGTCATTGGTTCCCACTCATTGCCGCCGGAGCGGCTGCGATACACACGCAACTGCCCGTCGGGCGGAAAATGGTACGAGTCGCTGGTGATCGGCACAACGTAGATCGTGTCGGGTTCGTGGGCGTGCACGTCGATCGGAAAACCGAAATCCGTCGGGAGGTTGCCGCTGATCTCGCGCCAGAGATCGCCGCCGTCATCGCTGCGCATCACGTCCCAATGTTTCTGCATGAAGAGCACGTTTGGGCGCGAGGGGTGCAGCGCGAGGCGATGGACGCAGTGGCCGACCTCAGCGTCTCGGTCGGGAATCTGCTCCGATCGTAAGCCGCGATTGATCGGGGTCCACGTCGTGCCCTCGTCGTCGCTGCGGAAGGCGCCGGCCGCGGAAATCGCTGCGTACATGCGTTGCGTATTTTGCGGGTCGATGAGAATCGTGTGCAAACACATGCCGCCCGCGCCGGGCTGCCATTCCGATGCGGTTCCGTGCGTCCGCAGGGCGGAAAGTTCGCTCCACGTTGCGCCGCCGTCAGTCGAGCGAAAGAGCGCGGCGTCTTCCACGCCGGCATACACGGTATCGAGATCGTCCAGCGAGGGTTCGAGATGCCACACGCGCGCGAATTCCCACGGGTGCGGCGTGCCGTCGTACCATTGGTGCGTTCCGGTCGCACCGTCGTAAGCGAATGTGTTGCCGACCACGTCCCACGTCGCGCCGCCGTCGCTCGAGCGCTGCATGACTTGGCCGAACCACGTACTGGTCTGCGATGCGTAGATGCGATTCGGATCGACCGGCGAGCCTTTGACGTGATAGATTTCCCAGCCGGGGAAATGTGGTCCGTCGATCGACCATGACTCGCGCTTCCCGTCCGCGTTGAGGACGAACGCGCCCTTGCGGGTCCCGACCAGTACGCGTACTTTACTCATTAGGCTGGAGGTGTGATGTCGGGGACGCTGTTGTATTCGGAGTACTTGATCGTCGCGGTGCCATCTTTGCCCGTTGCCTGCACCTGCAGCGGAAGATTCTTCGAAACCCATATGTCGACGCTGTCGCCGGTCTTCCCGACCATGTGGTATTTGTGCGCCGGCACGCCGTCGAGCATCGTTGGGCCAAGGTCGGTGATCGCGTAATCGCTGGGGCCGCCGCCTTGCATGCCGGCGCCGCGCGCCATATCCAACGGTCGCTGCGCCATCGAGTTCACCATCGGCAGATGCTGCCACGAACCGTTCATGTTCATCCACGTGTCGCCACCGATCGTGATCATCTGCATCCGGCTGCCCATCGTCATGTGGACCTTGTTGGGTTGGACGACGTCCATGCTCAGCACTTGCCCCTTGGGCGTGGTGACATCGGCGTGGTACGAGTGGACGCCCGCGAAGGTCTGCATCATCGCCACCATATCGCTGGTGGAATCGGCTGACGCGGGTGCGGCCGTGAGCATTGTCATCGCTGCAAAGATCAGCATCAAAAGAGAAGAGCGCATACAGATACCTTCGCTACGCTCGATGCGGTCCCTCGACGACGCTTCGCTGCGCTCGGGATGACAAAGCCGGGGGACGCAACCCTGACCGCGGGGACATGGTCTTGGTCGGAAGATGGTGACGAATTATGAGCATTGACCCGCAAACGCTGGTCGACACGTACATTGGTATGTGGAACGAGCCCGACACCGAGAAGCGTCATGCGGCGGTCCGTTCGATCTGGGTCGAAGACGGCGAGAACCTGACCAGCGCATTTGAAATTCGTGGGTACGACGCGCTGTACGCGCGCGCCGACAATGCGCATCAGAAGTGGATCGCCGGTGAGAACTACCGCTTTCGATCGGTCGGTGAGGTCAAGAGCCATCACGGCTTTGTGCTCTTTACCTGGGAGATGTTTTCGGCGGCCGACGACACCGTCATGTCGACGGGCACCGATGTCTTCATTGTCGGGGACGACGGGCGCGCTAAGACCGCGCTGACGTTCGTGCAACGTTGATGCTAGAACTCGAACGCGTCGCGGATGCTTTGCTCACGCCGGATCGCGGCGAGCCGGCAGCGTCGACGGTGCAGTGGGATGCGCGCGAAACGCTCGATTCGCCGTATGGCTCGATCGCGTATTGGACCGTCGGTTCGGGCCCGGCGGTGTTGTTGGTGCACGGATGGGAGGGCTGGCACGCGCAGATGGATGCCTTCGTCGCGCCGCTGCTTGCGCGCGGCGCCCGTGTGGTGAGCGTCGATCTCCCCGGCCACGGTGAGAGCGGCGGCGTAACGGCCTCCCCGCTCGATACCGGGGCGGTGGTAGCGGAACTCGGCGCGCATATCGGACCACTTGCTGGTGCAGTCGGCCATTCCGGCGGCTGTCCGTCGATCGCGATCGCGATGCGGGGCGGCCTGTGCGTGCAGCGCGTCGCGCTCATTGCGACGCCCGAGCGATGGGAACGCTACGTGCGCTGGTTCGCGCAAGAAGAAGGCGTCGATCCCGAACAGCTCATCGATACACTTCGCGCGCGCGGGGTGGATGTCGCGTCGCTGCATCTGCCGCAGACCGCGTCTGCCTTCGACATCCCGGCGCTGATCGTCCATTCCGAAGATGACCGTACAACGAAGATCGAAGGCGCACGACGCGTCGCCGATGCCTGGCGTGGGAGCGAGTTTCTCACCGTCAATGGCCTCGGACACATGCGCATCCTCAAGGATCCCGCGGTGGTCGAGCGCGTCGCGCAGTTTTTGCTTTCAGAATGACGAGAGCGCGTCGGTGAGACGCGTGAGCGCTTCGCGGTGCAGCGCATACATGACGAAATAGCCGCTCCGGCGCTGCTTTACCAGACCGGCTTCCAGCAGCGCGCGCAGGTGACGCGAGGTGACGGGTTCCGATATCTTCAGATAGCCGGCCAGTTCGCGCGTTGAAAGCTCGCGCTCCTTTAGGAGTGCGAGGACGCGTAGCCGGAGCGGGTCGCCGAGTGCGGCGCACGCACGTGCCAGATCGTCATCGTCAGCGAGTTTGGCGGTCTTGGCGGTGAGCGGCGGAATCGGATAGGCGATCGTGCAGCGCAGCCCGCGCGGCGTGCGCAAGACCAGCAGTTCGTGGCGCGGCCAGGTGAAGAACGACGGCGTGAGCAGCAGGCGCGATCGCGCGTCGAACCGGATCTCCGCGTCGCCGTCGAATTTTGTCCCCAGCGTGCGAAGCAGTGCGGCTGCGCCGAAGTCGTGCAAGACCTTACAGCGCATCGCGATGTCGGCGAGCAGTCGCGCATCGATCGCATCCCACGCCGGCGCGAAGACGCGCGCGTGGAAGTCGGCGAGCATCGCGCAAAACGCGCGCAAGCTCTCGGCCGGCGAACGCACGAAGGCGTCCAACATCTCGCGCGAGTGCGGGTGGCGTTGGGAATATTCGGCAGCCGCCGCCCGGTACCAGCGCGGACGCCGCATCGCGGCAAGTTCGGCGGCTTCGAAAAGGCGCTTTCCGCTCAAGCGCCGCACGACGGCATCCCGGTACGCGCCGAGGTCCGAACGCAGGGCCATGACGTCGGCATCGAAACTGGGCTTGCGCGTTTCGTTCCAGAGATACGGAAAAACTTCGGTCGTCGGCTCAAAGAAGAACCGGAAGCGCTCCATCGCGGCTCGCACGTCGCGCGGCAAACGCCGACGGGCGTCGCGCACCCACGGCATCTGTTCCGCGTGCTTGGCCGGATGCAGCAGCACTTCGATCCCACGCAAACATTCGCGTGCGACCGAAAAGCCGAACCGCACGTGCTGGGGCGCGACATCGAGCAGGCGCATCTGATTGCGGCTTTCGACAATCAGTTGCGCACGCCTCGCCGCGGCTGCTAGGATGCGTTCATGCCGCTTCCACGACTTTGTATCGCCTTGCTCTGCGTGCCGTTGCTGGCCGCCGCTACGCCATCGCCTGCACCGTCGGCCGCGGACGCGCTGTTTGCGAACGGCGACTTCGCCCGCGCGAAGGCGGCGTATGCCGACGACCTCGCACGCGATCCCAAGGATAGCGATGCGCTGCTCGGCCTCGCGCGCATCGAACTCTACGAGAACCACCTCGACGCCGCGACGAAGTACGCAAACGCAGCGGGCACTGCTGCAGCGCGGGTGCTCGGCACGATTGCCGCGCGCGAGCAGATCGCGGCATCGGCGGCCGCGCTAGATGTTCCAGCGGGCGGTGTCGTGATGCCGTTTCTCGAGTCAGAGCCGTTGCCCGCGCTACAGTTCCGTATCAACGGGAAGCTCGCGACGTTCGTGCTCGACACCGGCGCGCCCGACTTCACCCTCGATCCCGATTTTGCCAAGGAGTTGGGCCTGACGATCACCGGCGGCAAAACCGGGATGTTCCTGGGCGGCAACAGCGCGCAGGTGCGCGAAGCGATCGTGCCGCGCATCGACGCCGGCTCGATCGCGCTGCACGATGTGAAGGTGTCGATTCTGCCGTCGCGCGGCATGGGTTTGTACAAAGACCGCGTAGTCGACGGCGTGGTGGGAACGGCGTTCCTCTCGCGCTTTCTCGCAACGATCGATTACCCGCACCATCGCCTGATCTTACAACCGCGGAGCGCGCAGGCGCCCGCAAACGGCATTGCGATGCCGATGTGGCTCGTCGGCGATCACTTCGTCTTCGTGAGCGGCAGCGTGAACGGGCTACGCGACCAACTCTTCAACGTCGATTCGGGCATGACCGACGGCGGGTTTCTGCCGACGGCCGAGACGATTGCGGCAGCACACGTAAAGACGTTTCCCGATAGAGCGTTTAAAGGCATGGGCGGCGGCGGTCCCGCGACGATGGTGCCAATCGTAGCCGACGAGATCTGTCTCGGCGCCGCCTGTCAGCACAACGTGCAAGGCGCCTACACGCCGGGCGGCTCACCGCTCGCGATGTTTCCGTTCAAAGTCGCGGGGAGCGTGTCGAAGACATTCCTCAACAACTACGCGGTGACGTTCGATTTCGTGGGGATGCAAATGGTGCTTACGCCTTAACGGGAGTCGAGTGACCGGAGCCATGCGATGATGATCGTGCTCAGATCTGCGTTGTAACGTTCTGCGGCGCCCGCGCTGAAGGCATCGAGCGCCGCCCTCTGCGTCGGCTGCACGCCGAGCAGATGATCCATATTGGGAATTTGCTCAAACGTCGCCGTGCCGGGATGTTGGGTATTGACGACCTCGGCAATGCGCTGCTGATCCGCTTCCTCGGCAACGAAGTCGGATGCACCCCAGATCGTCAGGACGGGGACATTGAGCTTCATCCATTGCCCGATGATGTCGATTTGCGCAGCCTGCTGCACGTAGGGAGCGTCGACGGGATACACGCCGTTGTGGATCCTACACGAGGGTATCGCCTGCTCGATGCGCGTTTCGGGTTGGTGCTCGTAGAGCAGGCGCTCCATGCATTGCGCCTTTTCCATCAGCGCCCGATCGACCGCGGCTGAATCATCGCCGCTCAACTCTAATTGGCGACGGAGATTGCGCAGTTCGTACTCGGGCCAGTCGCGCCCGATGCCTTCAGCAACAATGAGCCCCTTGACCGGGAATTCACCCGCAAGCAGTGGGCCTTCGAGCGATCCGATGCTGTGACCGAAGATGTACACCTTGCTCGTATCAACCTGCGGGTCGTGCAGCAACGTTTGTAAGGCGATTCGGTACGATCGCAGCTCGGCGTCGAAATCCACCGTGTGGCACGGCGGCCCTCCGCTATCGCCGACGCCGCTTTTCTCGACCCGCATCGTGACAAATCCGGCGCGGCTCACGTCGTGTGCGAGATTGAGGTAGGGGTCCTGCGGATTCGCAGCCACGTCAACCGAGTAGCAGCCGATGCCGCCCAAATCGATCGCGACGCGCTGCGGCGCACCGTTTCGGATGAACGAGATCGTGGTTTGTGTGCCGCCCGCCAGTTGATGCAACGTCCAGAGCACGTCGCTCGTGTCATAGATCGAGGTTGCGCCGAGCGCCACAACGACATCACCGGACGCGAGGCCCGCGCGAGCGGCCGGGCCGCCGGGAACGACGCTCGTAATCGGCGCGCCACGACCGTCGCTTCGCCCCAGAACCGCTCCCAGCGTTGCGTGACGCGGGAGCGCCGCATCGTGCATCGTCGCATTCGCCGCCGGCGGTAGATCGGCCGGCCACGCGGCTATGGTGCGTGCCACGCCGTCGAACACGAGGTTGTAGCGGCGCAGCAGACCGTCGCCGATGCTGCCGATGTGCGCCGTGGAGTCAAAGGCGCCCGATGGCCCGAGCGGCGCTCGCGTGGGAACGTCGTACGCGGTAAATCCAAGCGCGTCGAGCGTGCTGGTGAAGACATTCCCGCGAATCACGCCGCCGATACCGATGCCGGTCGGAACGTTGCGATCACTCAACCGGAGGCTGTAAAAGCCGTTGGCGCGCGCAAACGGCTCGAAGAGCGTGAGCGACGATCGGTCACCGATATCGAGGTTTGAAATCGTGAGGCGTTGCCCGGTCATGTCGAAGCCGACATAGCGGCCTGCGAGCATATCGTACCCGATGACGCCATCCAGTCGTGGAAAATGAAACGCGTTTCGTATTCGATCGAGATTGACGACGAGTGCATCCACCGGTCCCGCGCCGTACGTGCCGATGCCGATGTGACGAACGCGAACGCGTCCGGCCGTCGCCGTGCCGGCGCCTGCGCCTGCGCCAGTGACGATCGTCGGCCGGTTTGGTGCAAGCCCGAGCGCACGCGCGGTCTGTGGCGTGATCAGCAGTCCCTGACTTCCGGTATCAACGATCATGGTAAACGGCCCTCCGCCGTCGATCGTCGTCGTGACCATGATGCGGTTGTCGACGAAGTGAAAATGAACCGTCGTGTGAAGCGCCGCTGCCAGAATTAGGTCAAGCATCGGCCATCGCGCTGCATATTAGACCCGGACGTGCTCGTATAGGTCACGCACGGCGGAAGTGCACGATGCGCGGAAGACGCGACGGTATGACCTTGCGGAAACCACAGTCTGGAGCCAGCGATCGGCAGCGCGACCGTGGATGATTCCGTACAACGTGTCGGGCCCAAGCTTCCGGCCGGCGTAGTGTTCGATATCCGCGATGATTGCGTAGCCGTGTTTGGGTTCGGAGATCAGGGCGGCGAGCACGAGGAGCGCCGGTTCGCCGACGATATTACGTGGCACGTAATATATCGTATCACACGTCGCGGTACTTATTGAGGCCAGCAACGTGCCCTTTGGTCGAGAGGGTCCTTGGTGCCTGGAGTGTCGACTGAGATTTGCAAAGGTGCAGCATTTGCAAGGCCGGCTCAAGTGCGTCGGCAATATACTCCTGGCCACGCTCGTTAGGGTGCAGGCCATCGGCTTGCGTGTATTCTTCACTGTGCTTGGGCTGATGAAGCAAGATAATAATCGCCCCGGTCGTCGAAGAAACCTGATCTAATACATCGTAAAGCCGTCGCTGGTAGTATGCGATGTCTTCGCCCCTCGCTGCCGAGATCAAGGGAGCTTCGACCATAATCGTCCGTTCGTTGGGTCGCAGCCATCCGGCGAGATCTTCAACGGCGGGCGTGGGTACGGCGTCAAACTGCGAGACAAACAGAATCCGGGCAAAGCTGCCCGGCGGTAACGGCCGAAAGATAACGCGCGTGTTGACCTGACCGTCCACTGCTGCTACGAACGAACAGCGGCGCGCTAGAATTTCCGGATAGGCCGGATCTCCTTGGGCTAGTCCGAATCCCGCCGTTTCGCTCGCTCCTACAAATGAAACGATGGGGGGAGGCGTTGCAAGAGCGATCACTGCGAGCTATAGGGCAGCGGGGATTCGTTGTTCCGAATAATGTGAGGTGTGATTACAACGTACAGATTCGATTTGGACGAGGAATCATTTCTGACTCGAAACAGCCCCCCCAGGATGGGGAGATCGCCGAGAATTGGAATCTTTGACATCGAATTGATCTCTTCGTTTAGGAAAAGTCCGCCGACCATGAAGGGCTGACCATCCTTGACCGTTGCTGAAGTGCTGATTTGCCTGAGGCTAATCTCGGGTACCTGCCCTTGCGATGTCGCCACGTAGGAAGTGACACTAGAGACCTCGGCGAAGATATTCGCTGTGACAAAGCCGCCGGTGTCTATATGCGGTTGTATTTGAAGATTGACCCCAACGGCCACGTAGTTTACGCTGCTCTGCGTCACGGCTGTTCCCCCCGGAAAGACCGTCGTCGTTATGATCGGCAGCGCATCACCCGTGAGAATTTGAGCTGGAATATTATCGGTGGCAAGGACGCTTGGTGAAGCTAAGACTTTCCCGCCGCCCTTTTGAATTGTCGCGTAGAGACTGGCTTGGAACGCGGCAGTATACTGGGGAAGCGAGGGAGCTGGACCACCAATTGTGCCGCCCCCTGTAGCAATCGGAGCGCCTTGACTCGGTGCTAAGCTCAGTCCCAGATCTCGTGCTCCACTCTCGCTCAGCTCAACAACCTTACACTCTAACATCACGCTCTGAGCGGGTATGTCAAGTCGCGCGATCAGACCCTTCATTGCGGCGATTTGTGCATTGGTTCCAGAAAGCACTATTACGTTGAGTCGGCGGTCGATGCCAACTTCGTCGCTGAGGCGCTGTCCCAGCGGCGTTTGAGCGCTTGTCGCGGCCATATTATTTACCGCCGTTGTCTGCGCGCCACCCGAGGTTGGAAGACTGAAGATCGACCCCGTCGGTTGAAACGGCGCGACGGGCAGCACCTGTTGCCCCGTGACAAGAAGTCCCGCAATCTCTCCGACGTCGGCAAAGTGAAGCTGGACGACCTCGTAGACGCGCGGGCCTTCCGCCGCCGCCGGAGTTGCTTGCGTACTAGGCTGTCCTTCGGAATTCGTCAGCGACGAGGGCTGCGCAACGTCCACGATCACGTCGTTACCCGACACCGCAGCGACCGCACGTACGGCACTCGTAAGTGAGATGCGGAGTGTCACGCCGATTCCATTCGTGACTTGCACCGATGCGATCGCGTTGGCGCCGGAAAGGGTTCCTAGATTACCCGGGCTGCTCGCCGACGCATTTGGAAACCGTAAGATCAGGACGTCGCTGCCTTCGCCAGACATTTGCCAATCAGTTGGCGCTTTCGCCGTGAAGGTCACAACGACGCGCGAGTATCCTTCGCGCAACGAATCAACGCGCACACCGTTGACCACGTCAACGGCGGCGAAACTCGGCGCCGGCAACATCGCGGTCGCCAAAATGGTGGTAATTAGGAGAACTCGCATCACCTATGTATGTGGGACCTCGATCCATCTTGGTGCACAAGCACGAGCTGATGTCGCGTGCCATCCTGGCGGCGGCGTCGCCGTCCACCATTCGCACGGCGCGTCAACGGTAAGAATTGTAACGCCAGGTGGAAATATCAGCATCCAAACACTGTAGTTCGCGTTGTGCGTTTCTGATGGCATCCCGCGGCTCACAAGTAATTCGACGATCGGTTTGCCGGTAGCCGCATACACTACGCCGTTTCGAAGCTCCCGCTTTCGATAGCCCTGGAGAACTGGGGCGAGAAGCTCTTCTATCCTCGGAAGCCTTTGTTTTACTGGCTCCCATCCCCCGATGTACCCGCTGGCCCCGTAAATGACAAAGCTATTGTCGCTCGGGCTCACGACCACTTCGTAGTCGAACGTTCTGTCGGGGTCATGCACTCGATAGGCCCGATAGCCCTTCGGAAGCCACGCTTGCAGAAGAGCCGAACCTATCGAGGTGGCGTGCTGAACGTATTCGTTAAATGCGGTCGGCGTGGTGCCTTCGCGTACGAACATGCGAGCAACGGCGGTGAGGCCTTGTGGAGCAGTTATCAGCGTGTCCGGGATGCCCGAGGGCGTCGCGGCAAGCGCGACGCCAGCGCCGAACACGAACCAGAACGCCAGCGTGCGCGCTAGCTGGTGCGTCACTGACTCTCCGATCCGAGGAGTGCTCCCGACCCCGCATCGACGGCGTAGATCCGGCCGCCGACTGTATTATAGATCCAGGCAGGTTCGGCGATCCCCGTTGGCTGGGCCAACGGAGTAACCCAGTAGCCGAGATGGTAACCGGTAACATCGCTCGGCACGGGGAGCGCGAGAGAAGCCGTGTAGGCGTCAACCGTGCTTTGCCCAGCTATGTAGTCAGTTCTGGTTTCCGAAACCGCAGACCCGGTCGATCGCCACAAACGGTAGCCGTACGAGACGTTCGGGTAGTCCGAGTATGTCGTTTCGTGAGCTATGCAAATAGGTTTGAGTGGCGGGTCAGGATAGGTCATCTCTGTGCAAATTGTGGTGGCATGGCGGTTATCTTCGACATCAACTTTGATTGCATCGCCGCCATAGATCGTTCCGCCCGAGTGATTCCAGATGAACTCGTAGCCGGTAAGAATCGAGCTTCCGCTGTTTTGCAACGTATAGAACGAGATCGTGTCGACTAATACGGCATCACTCGGCATCCCAAACGAATTATCGATGAAGCTCACGGCTGCCGTTTGCGCTGTGGACAGGCTAACGTTCATTGGATTGTGCAATGTTTCGCTCGAGTAGGTCACGCCACCGGAGAGGCCAGTATAATAGTTCACACTTAATCCGCCAACGGACGTGAACGTCGTGATCAAGTTGTTATCGCTGTGCGTGTACGACAAAGCGCCTGCTGAGAAATCGCTATCCCCGGTCGCAACGGCTCCCCCGACATTGAGAGATTCGTTAACCATATTGACAGGAGCGAGCGTTCCTCGGGTGGGGGAGACCTGGACAATGCTGCCTGAGGGCCCGCCCGTCTGCGAGTCGAAAAACTGGAGACCACCACTGCGCCCAATGGCATACGTAGACCCGAAGAAGTCCATGGTGGCGTTGGTGTCGAGTTGCTCGGACCAAGCGCCCGATTCGTTATTGCTCTCATTCGACTGCTGCCACGCATCGGGAATCGTCGTAGTTGTTACCCCGCCAGTATCGAATGCAAAGAGCAACGCGGCGGCCACGCCGGGACTATTGTTCGCATAAGCGTCGCAGTTGCGTGTGCCGCCACCGAGACTGACTCCGTCGTCGCACGAGCCGGGCGACTGCCAATACCCATAGAGACCACGTAAGGGCAAGCTCGTCTGATAAAATAGCGGTTCCCACGGGTTGGCAACGTACTGCATCGTCGTTAGCACGCCGGAGTTTGCGTCGGCTGGATCCTCAACCGCCTCGGGTGCGACGGTGTCTGAGCTGAAGAGGAACATCCAGTACAGGTTTGAGGGGTTCGGCAGGCTACCGACTGCCTTAGCGTTGCCTATACCCGAAATGTCGCCGACTCCCCAATAGTAGGGCGAAGAGTAAGGCGGATCGCCGAGATTGCTGCCACAGACACCCGGAAAGGCAACGACGCCCGTGTTGCCGTGCCCGAAGTAAAAGAGCCCGTTGACGGCCATGTCGGCAGTGAACTGTGAACTTGCCATCAGCGGGGGATCTACCAAGTTCGTTTGGGACCAGCCATCGCTTTGAAGCGTGCTCGCCGTGCTGTTGGCTGCCTGCGACTCGTATGGGGCGATGATGTCGCCACAGGTATAGTTGTCGAGACCGATGATCGACGCGGTGCCTGCCTTTACAGAGTACGTGCCGGGTGCCACGGTGTTTCCACCGCATGCCGCGAGCAGGCCGGCTAGCACGACAACGGCGAGGGATGTGATCGAAGTCTGCTTCAGCATCTAGTGGCTCGCCTCCGATGTCACCTGAAGGTTGTTTGGTGTGAAGCCGTAGCGCGTAGCGAGGCTGTCCGGGGCCACGCTATCGCCTGACATGAGCAGCGATCCGTTCTTGGGATCGTATACGTAGTAGTAGACACGCGTAAAAACGGTCGAGTCGTTCTCGATTCCACCTCGAGCGATGACGTCGACACGCGTGCCGGAGATCGTCGCCCCCTTGACGACCGTTGAGTAGGTCCGCTGACCGATGAGAACCGGTTTCGGCAGTCGTGGCAGGCTGGCCAACTGCGCCTGCGCGTTTCGCGCTATTGAGGTCCCCGCATTGGTTTTCGCAAGAAGCTTTAGGTTCTCACGCGCGTTCGACTGTAGAAGGGCGCTCGTCCGGGAGACGGCATCTTGCTGGAAAAAGATACCCGTTAACTTTGTCCCATACCGCCTTGCGAGGTGGACGGGCGGTGGCGATTTAGGCTCGACCATAATTGCGAGAGAATTCGCCTCTGGTGATAGCCGAATCTGTTGGTTCTGCGCTACGCGGAACGTCAAGACGGTATCGCCGTTTGTTGAGCTACAGGAAACGTAGGCGGCCGTTGCTGCTCCTACGCTCGCAAGCGAATTCGTCCGAAGGTTGTTTGCGGAGGGACAGGTCGCACTGGTCAGGTGCACCTGGACAACCGATCCGGAGCGCAGAACGCGATGCATCGGTTTCGAACCGGCGAAGCTGATTGCCCAGGTCGTCGTGGCTTTTGAGTGGGATTCCGCGATCGCAGCGATCGGATGCACGTCGCTTGGAATCGCGGCTCGCGATCCAGTAGAGGTTGCGGTCGACGTAACAATAGTTGCTCGGGCCGGCGTCAGCAATGCTGATGCTACGAGAATGCCGAGAACGGACGCAATAATGCGCGACATGTTCAAGTACCTACCCTCAGTCTTAAAAATGTTGCCGAACCGTGGACTGGCCTTTTCGCACTACAAACGCGTCACCTTTCTCTTTGGTGACGCGTAGTACATAAGGACTACGCGATCCAGCGCGATGTCTCAAAAAGCTAAAGCCGGGGAACGCATCGAGTGGAAGGTGGCACCCTACGCCCGCGTTCGCACGCTCAAACTTCGGCGTGCCAGATGAGTGCTGTCCCTCGGCTACGCTTCGCTACGCTCGGGATGACAAAGCGTTACGCTCGGGATGAAAAAGTGCTGCGCTCGCGATGACAAAACTAGCGGGTTACGATGAGTCCCGCGAGGCCGATGGCGATGAGATCGCCCACAATCGCTGCTGGATACGTACCGATACGCTTGATCGCCTCGCAACGCATCGCGTAGCCGGCGTACGTTCCGATCACTGCGCCGATGATTCCGACGATCGCGCCGGGGATTGCTGGACCGCCGTGCAGCGTCGCGAGCAACCAACCAACTAATCCACCGCTGATGATGCGGGCGGTCAAGCCGACGGGCGCGGTGCGCTTAGGCGTTTTGGGCATTGCATCCACGATGTACTCGCCGACGGCCGCAACGGCGAGCACGATCCCCCACACGCTCCCGCGCCGGAGTAACACGGCGGCCAACGGCGTGAACGTGCGCAAACCCGAGACAAACCCAAGGCAGAGGCAGAGCAGAAGTATCGTCACTATGACCCCGTCGCGAGAAACTGCGACCACTGCGCTTGGTGGGCGACGACGAAAGCGAGGCGCGGCAGTGCCGGCGCCGGCGTGAGCGCTTGCACGACTAACAGCAGCGAGAGAAGCAAGAGCTGCATTCCTAAATTTTGCGTCAGGAGGAATCAAACCCCCTGCTCGACTTGCCCTTTTGACGTATGTAACGCACCGCATTGCATATTGTAACGCGAAGCCTTACAACATCTTTTTATCACTAGATTCTTTATTCTAGCCTGGAGAGTACAACCCAATGACCTTATTCCATATCCCTATTCCGACAAATCGTCCACCGACAATATTACGCAACAAGCGCTCGCTGATGCGATGAAAATGTCGCGCGTCGGCGTCAATGCAATCCTCAATGGGCGTCGTGCGATCACGCCTGACACGGCGCTTCGTCTTGAGCGCGTGCTTGGGCCGTCAGCACAGTTCTGGCTGAACCTGCAGATGATCGTCGAGGGGCGCCTACGCTCGGGATGACAAGGTCAGCCTTGGGGTGAAAGCAGCTGTATGAATAACGCCCGCATTCTTTCTGGCGCGCTTTGCGCTGTTTTGGTGACCGCAGCAGGTCCGACGCCGACGGTCAGTTCGGATCAGGCGCTGGTCGGCTGGGCCGCCGGCCCCGCGGTGAGCACCGAATTTACCTACGAGCGGCAACTGATGGCGGTGCCGAGCGCGGCCACCGCGATGGACATCGAACGGCACATTTCATCGGTGCCGCACCGCGCCGGATCGGCCGCCGATTATGCGACGGCGCTCTACGTGCAGAAGCGGCTTGCGGGCGACGGGTTTGTGACGCACATTCAAAAGTACCAAGTCGAGTTCACCGGTCCGCTCGAGCAGAGCTTGACGTTGCTCTCGCCGCAGCGGCACGATTTCTCGCTGCTCGAGGGCACGCCGGGACACCCGAATCATTGGGAACAACTCGCGGGCCAACCGTTCCTTGAAGAATCCGGCGACGGCACGGTGACGGGACCGGTCGTCTACGTCAACGCCGCGTCGAAAGACGACATCGCCGAACTCGACGCGCAGCACGTGCACCTCAAGGGCGCGATCGTCATCGTGCGCCTCAGCGCGCCGGGCGGCGGCGGCTTGCGCACCTTGGATCCGAGCTACAACGCGTACAACGAACTCCACAAGCGCGGCGCGGTCGCGATCCTCGAATTCATGGATCCCGCTACGCAAGGCTACGGCGGCGGCGTGATGTGGCCGGCCGGTAACTTCAAGAATATCAACATGGCCGAACGCATGAGCGGCATGTCACCGCGTGGCTTCATGCAGTTCCCGCCGGGCGATCCGACGATGGACGGCCATGCGCCGGTGATGGGCGCGGCGCACAAGTCGTGGAACGACATCCCGCATTCGACGATGCCCGAGCTGAGCATCACGCAAAGCACGGCGCGCGCGCTGCTCGCCGGCATGACCGGCAAAGCGGTTCCGCAGTCGTGGCATCCTATGTTCGAATTCACGCAGCACTTCGGCGGCAACGAGATCGCGCGCGTGCACACCAAATACGAGCGCGAGCTCAAAACGATTTGGTTGGTCTTCGGCGACATGAAAGGTTCGACCGATTCCGATTCGGTCGTGATGATCGGCAGTCACCGCGACGCGATGACCTTCGGCGCAATCGATCCGGGCAGCGGCACGACCGTGTTGCTGCAAGACGCGGACGCCTTTGCCACACTCGCCAAGGCCGGTTGGAAACCCAAACGCACGATCGAGTTTGCCTCGTGGGACGGCCACGAGCTCGGGCTCTTCGGTTCGGCGGCGTGGATCTACGAGAACGGTCCGGACTTGCGCAAGAAAATCTTCCAATACATCAATACCGACCAGTTGACGACCGGCGATCCGTTCGTCGTGAGCGCGTCGCCGGGCCTCTTCGCTTTCATGCAACAGATCTGCGACGTCGTGCCGCAGGTCAACAGTTCGCAAATGCTCGGCAAGCGCGACCAGCGCACGACGCCGCTGCTCAACGCGATGGGCGGCGGTTCCGACCACCAGAACTTCGCCTACATGCTCGGCGTTCCCAGCACGTCGAACGGTTACTACGGTCCGTTCGGCGCGCATCACACCGCCGAAGATAACCTCGACGGGCTGCGCACCTACGATCCGGGCATGCAAGAAGCTGTTGTCACCGCACAAGTCACCGGCATTCAAGCGATGCGTGCAGCCAACGCCGACGTTCAACCACTGCGGATCGAAGAGATCCCGACGCAGCTGCTCAAAGATCTGATGCCGCTGCAGCTCGCCGCATTCGAAGCGACCGATGGGAAGGTCACGCTGAGCGAGCTACACGATGCGCTGGTTGCGTATCAAGCGGCCGCGCACGCGACCGATGCAGCGATGCAAAAGGCCGAAGCGGCGGGCGACGCTGCCACGATGGCCCAGCTTGCCGCCAAGGAACAAGCCTCACGCGATGCGTTCTACATGCCCGATGGCCTGCTCTTCCAGCCGGCGTATCACTCGATCGATCGCGTCTTCACCAGCTTCCCCGAAATCGTTTTCTCCGGCAAAGACAAAGAGAAGAAGGCGAAGGCGGTGGAGCGCATGACCGCAGCGGTCAAGAGCGCGACGGCGGCGCTGCAGTAATGGCGCGTCTTTCACCCGCCGAGCCGCCCTACGAACCGGCGATTGCCGAGGCGCTCGCGCGCGTTACGCCGCCCGGCACCGAGCCGCTGCTCTTGTTCCGCACCATGGCGCGGAGCCCGCGCGTCTTTTCAAAGATGTTCGCGGGGAGTTTGCTCGACAAAGGGCCGCTGAGCCTTCGCCAGCGCGAACTCGTGATCGATCGCACGACCGCACGCCTGAAATGCGAATACGAGTGGGGCGTGCATACCGCACTCTTCGCCGAACGTGTGAAATTCAGTCCGGAACAGATCGCGGCGATCGTGCATGGTCCGCCGGATGACGCTTGTTGGGAACCGGCCGAACAAGCGTTGCTTGCGCTGGTCGATGATTTGGTCGATCACCACACCATCGAAGATGCGACCTGGCAGCGTCTTCGCGCGCATTTTGACGATGCGCAGATCCTCGATGCAATTGCACTGGTCGGCTACTATCATACGATCAGCTTCTTGTGCCGAGGCTTAGACCTCGCACCGGAGTCCTTCGCGGCCCGGTTCCCGTCATGATTATCGAACGGATCGAAACCCCCACCGACGACGTGCGGGCGCTGATCGGCGAACTCGACGCGGAATTGGCGGGAACCTACACGCCCGAACAGCGCCATGGCCTGACGATCGATGCGATCTTCACCCCGCTGGTGCGGTTTTTTATCGCGCGCCTCGACGGAGAAGCCGTCGGATGCGGCGCCGTTGCGTTCTTCAGCGATTTCGCGGAGCTCAAGCGGATGTACGTGCGACCGTCGGCGCGCGGCGCCGGCGTCGCCGATGCGATCATCGAGCGGCTTGAACAGGAAGCGCAAAGCACCGGCCTACGCCTGGTGCGATTGGAAACCGGCGTCCATCAACCCGCCGCGATCGGGTTCTACCGCCGTCGCGGCTTCATGCCGTGCCGCGCGTTCGAACCGTACGCGTCACTGCCCGCGAGCGCGATCAAGACCAGTTACTTCATGGAAAAACAACTCGGCGTTTAAAGACAAGTTAGTCTCAGTTCGCATATTGCGCTTCGCCGTTCCCGAACGACCAATTTTCTTTCTTCACCTCGACGAGATTGATGAAGACGTCCTGCGGGCGTAACTGGATCTCCCGTTGCAGGCCGTCGGCGATCGCGCGGAAGAACGCCTTCTTTTGCTCGAGCGTACGGCCCTCGTTCAGCGTGATCGAGATGATGACGCTCGCGTCGGTGCGCTCGATCCCGAGGTACGTCCGATCCACCACGAAGTTCTCAAGCGGATGTTCGGTGACGATCGCAAAGCGATCATTCTCGGGCACGTTGATCGTTTCGCGCATCGCGCGGTAGATAACATCGACGATGGACTGCCGATACGAGTTATGCTTACCGGCGGCGAGGTCAACGCGAATGAGTGGCATGTTGGATCTCCATGGTTACATAGCTTCCTTGATTCCGCGACGCACGAGGAACCAATTGGCCGGGTAGGATGTTAAAAAGCCGATCGACATCCCGAGTTGCATCATGAACCAATACGCCGGCGTGAGTGGGTTGAGATCGGGCATCGTGCGCATAAACGCCATCCAGGCAAAGAGCCCAATTTCGAACGCAATGAGGGACAGGGTGTCGGCTTGGATGGCCGCCCAAATGCCGGGAAGGAACGAGAGCCCGCGCATCGGCGCAATCGCGAAGTATTGGAAGACAATGCCAAAGGCGTATGCGAGCACGAAGTCACCGACGTAGTCCGTGAGCAGCGCCGATCCGGCGATCGAAAACCCGGTGAAGAAGATCGCAAACTCCGCGATCACGTCGCCGAGCGTGCAACCGGCGCCGCAGTGGGTTGCTTCGACGATGATGGACTTCCAGAACGGGCGATTGTGCGATGACGCTCGTCCAAGCGTCAGATACCACCAGAGCGCAATCGGCCCGAGATAGAGAGCGGTGATCGGCCAGACGGCGTTCATGATCGCCATCGACTGGGGCCGGCGAATCAGATCGACGCCGATGATTGCTGCGCACACGAAGCCGATGGTGAGTGAGGCTATCGCAAGGTCATTGAACCAAGGCGTCATATACGATCCTTCGACTACGCTCACTTCGTTCGCTACGCTCGGGATGACAAGAACAGCCTATTCCAGTGCGATACCGTTAAGATAGCCGATTGCGTTGGCGACGTAGGCTTCGGGGACGGTCGAACCGGTTGCGTTGGCGTACTTCGCGGCATCGATCACCATCGTCGGCGTTATTGACTTGTCCGGACCGATTGCATTGCGCGTCGATACGATTGCATTGGCGAAGTTCTTTGCGTATCGGAACTCCGCTTCGCCCAGCGCCAACGCACTCGCTGCCGTTGGTGACGCAAGGTCGCCGTGCTTTTTCAAATCGTCCTGCACCGTCGCAAGCGCGCTCATGTAGTCGTCGCCGTTGATCGGAACGCCGGGGCTGTACCACTGCACCATCTGTAGCCCTTGCGGCGTCGATTGGAACTGTGCGCCGGTGGCGGCACTGATCAGCGCGAGATCCGAAGGCGTCAGTACGTTCGCCAAGGGCTCGAGGATGGTCTCGGAAACGGTTGCCGATCGCGCGCGCCCCTGGCTCTGCGCGGGCGTACCGAAGCCTTGAACCTTGCCCGTACTACTGATGCCCATTGCTACTCTATCGGTTTCGGCGAGGGACCGGTGAAGGCCCAGGCAGGTCAGCGCGGTCCCTCGTCCCTCGTCCCTCGACTACGCGGGTGAACGCGCAGCGTTCACCCACTACGCTCGGGATGACAAAGGCTAGGCGGGTTGTTGAACGGCGTTTGCGGCCTGGGTGATCATTTCAAAGACCTCGCGCGGATGCGAGAGCATCGCGCAGTGGCTCGAATCTAGCTCTATCGTTTGCGCTCCCATGCGCTTCGACACGAACCGCTCGAGGTCGGGAGGCACCGCCCTGTCGTTCTTGCCGACGATGTACCAGCTCGGCTTCGTCTTCCAGGCCGGCGTGCCCATCGGTGTGCTGAAGAGGTCGGCTGAGGGCGGATAGTTTGTCGCCCAAACGACTTTCTGCTCTGCTTCGGGAAGATCGCCGCAAAAGTCCGCAATGCCAGCGGGCTTCATCCAGATGCGGCCGTCGGCCACTTCGATTTGTTTGAACACCGGCGTCGTCGGAAATTTACCCAGTTGCTCTTGCGCCGTCTCACCCTCGTCGGGGCCGAGTGCGCAGATATACACGAGTCCGCAAACGCGGTCGTCGGTGCCGGCCCCGGTGATGACCTGCCCACCGTAGGAATGCCCGACGAGGATCGAGGGACTGCTCACGCGGCTCAAAGTCTTCTTGACGATGGCGATGTCATCGGCAGTCGTGTTGAGTGGATATTGGGCCGCGATACATTCATACCCGGCGGCCTGAAGAGGCCCAATGACCTTACTAAAGCACGATCCGTCTGCCCAAATTCCATGGCAGAACACGATGCTTGGTTTTGCTGAACTGCTCATAGTCGAAACCTCCAGGAGCAGAGTCTGCGCTCCCTCGGGGGGCCTCGCCACGCACAACCCTATTTGTGGTGGTATTTGTAGGAGTCGTCGGTGTCCCCAGGCGTCTCGTTTCGGTACTGTGGTCTCATGTCAGTATCGATGTCACGGAGAATGGTGGAGATCGCGCACGTCGTCATCGACTCGGACAAGCCGTCCGCTGCGGTCCGCGCATCTTTGGAACGCTTGGTTCCCGCGATCGACAAGGAGATTGCGGTGCTCGTGAGCGACGGGGTGACCGATCGCTTAAAGCAACGCCTTGAGGCCGCGCCGGAACTTTCCATATTTCTCAAGCGCGACCATGGCGCGCTCCTGGGCCTCTATGGTCACGCTAGAGACGCCGTGCAATATGAAATCGGAAATCCGCTTACTGCGTCGACGATGACGCGCTACGAATTAGCCGCAGCGTTATACGCGCCGCTACGTGTCGTTATTTACGAGAAGGACGACGGCGGCTCGCGCATCGAGTACGACCTGCCCTCGTCGTCGTTCGGTCAGTTCGGAGACGAGCGCGTCACGGCCGTCGCGCGCGGACTCGATGTCGCGCTTGGCGCTGCCCTTTCCGCCGCGGCCGGCTGAGCAAGAAACTCTTCGAACAAGTCGTAGATGTCCTCGCTTGCTGCCACGCCACGCAGTGCGTTTGCATGCGAGGGAGAGAGTTGGGCTTCGACAATCTTCGTCGCGACAGCTCCGGAATCGAATGGGGCATCCCGCTCTGTTAAATGGTGGGGATCGGCTGCACCCAGTAAGCGCACCGCAAACTCGATGCGGCCACGTCGCGCTGCTACCAGCGCTGCGTGTCTAGCGAAACCCGCAACTACGGCCATCCACGCATTGCGGGACTCCAGTGTAGCCCTCAAGCACGCACGCAGCGCTATTTCAGCCGCACTGATATCGTCGCTATACAGGCAGCATTCCGCAAGATCTCCGCAGACTCTTAGCATCAGGTGCCATCTTGGAATAGCATCGTTATCGAGCTGCTTCTTCAGGGACGAGAGCACCTCGACGGCGATGCCGGCGTTCCCCTGATGGAATTCAATGCTCGCTCGCACCAGTTGCACGTCGACCTGATAGGCGTCTCCGTGCGGAATCTCCAAGCCGATCAACAACGCTTTTGCAGCCTCAAAATCTTGAAGAGCGCAACGCACGTAACCGGCGTTGCACGCAAAGCTCCAGCCCCAACGGGTACGCTTAAGCTCTTCGGGGCTGAACAGTGCCTCACCCAGCTGAAGATGTCTTTCCGCCGCCTGCGCGTCGCCGCGCAAACATTCGACCTGCGCGCATCTGGCATGCATCTCTCCTGCGCGTATGCCGTAGCCTGAAGCGACAAGCATTGGTATAGCGCGCTCGGATAGGGATAAGAGTTTGGCTTCACCCAGATAGGGACTCAAAGCGAAGATAAGAAGACCCACGAGTTCCGGCGCCTCGTCGTCACTCAGGCAGTCGAGCAGTCGTAGCCCCAGTCCGCGAAATTCCATCTGCCGGCTCGTCCCCGCCCAAACAAGTCGAAACGCAACGAAGAGCCGCGACGCAGCCATAATCGCGGGGCTGTCTCCCATTGAAATTGCCCAACTTATGACTGCTGCGACGTTGTCCAGCTCGTCACGTAACGCGCTAAGAACCGACGCGGGCTTCGCGGATTCGAGAATGGCAGCCTGTTGCGTCAGCCACTCCATGAGACGTAACATCGTCGTCTCGACGATGCCGTCTTTTCCGCGTTCGTCGGCTTCCGTCAAACGTTGCAAGGCAAAAGTACGGACCGATTCCAGAAATCCATAGCGCGTCGCTGTTTCTCGATGATTGACATTGACAAGCGACTTTAGCACGAGACGCGACAGGGTATCCGCAATAGCTTCTGGCGGCATCGCCTGCCCATGCCCAACGCTCTCCGCCAGCTCCAGCGTGAACCCGCCAACCAGTACGCTCAAGCGGCGAAACAACTGTGCTTCTGCGGCAGACAATAGGTCGTAGCTCCAAGCTATTGTGGCGGTCATCGTTTGATGGTGAGGCGGAAGGTCGCGGGTTCCAGTCAGCATGATTCCGCCCCTGAGGCGGCTGCGGAGGGTCCCAAGCCCGAGCGACGCAACGCGAGAGGCAGCGAGCTCGATTGCGAGGGGAATGCCATCGAGCATCTTGCAGATCTCGGCAACAACGGCAAGACGTTCGGCATCCGCAGACCACGTTGGGTCAGCTTGGTGCACGCGTTCAAGGAACAAATCCGAGGCCGTTTGCGAATCCATGGGCGGCAGACGATAGACCAACTCTGCGGAATGCCCGAGGGCCTCGCGGCTGGTCGCCAAGACCGTCAGCGAGGGGCAGTGCTGCAAAAGCGCCCCTACGACGGATGCAACATCGGCGATGACATGTTCGCAGTTATCGATGACGAGCAGCGAATTCCGTGACCGGAAATGATGAATGATTCCGGACAGTCCGTCGTCACCTTCGATTGGGGCGTTGAGGCGAAGGGCAATTTGCGACGCAACAAGATCGCGATCTCGAATCGGCAGCAAATCGACAAACCAGGTTTCGTCGTAAGAATCTTCGATGCGACGGGCCAGCTCGATCGCCATTCGCGTCTTTCCGATCCCTGGCGCACCGGTGATCGTCACTAACCGGTGATCGGCTAGCAGGGCTTTGAGTTCGGCGAGCTCGTTGCGTTCAACGAAGGACGTAAGCGACATAGGGATGCCGGAAACGTTGCGACGCTGGCGACCGCGCGCTCGGGCCGCCGACTCTTCGAACTGTTCGCGTTCGGCCCCCAAGATCTCGAGCGCATCGGCTAGAGCCCGAACAGTATCATGGTGCGGGGCGCGCCGCAGTCCTTGTTCGAGCGCACCGATCGCGCCGACGCTGAGGCCAGCGCGCTCAGCGAGATGCTCCTGGGAGTATCCCGCTTTGCGACGATAGCTGCGCAGCAGCTGACCGAACGTCGGTCCCTCGACTACGCTCACTTCGTTCGCTACGCTCAGGATGACAAGCCGAGGTCTTTGCGAGCGCGTTCGGCGATCTCGACATTCGTGTAGGCGTGGCCGTCGATGCCCCAGCCGCCGTCGGGTGCTTCTGATATCAGCACCCACGTGCGTTCGACGAGCGTCGGGTCCCCGGCCGCGGCAGCGACGATATCGGTCATCTCTTTGACCACGCCGAGCTTCTTATCGCGATCGAGCACGCCGGTCGGCGTGAGCACGTTGACGCGTACGTAGTTCGAGGCGCCGGCCGCGTTCGATAGTGCGTCGGGCGGCAGATCGTGAATGAACGCCGCGGTGTTGTCCTTGAACAACGCAATGGGCGGGACTTTCTCCCAGCGCATCATGCATTCGGCCAGCGCCTGGGCGAGATCGTGTTTCTTTTTGAATGTTCCCGCCGCAGCGGTGACGTCGATCATGGGCATGGTGCGTGTTCCTCAATCAAGTGCGAAGAGATCGGCCGGGAATTGACCGTCGAGCTTTTTGGCGAGCGCGCGGGCAAAGCGGACGATCGTGCAAAGTCGCCGATGCTGCAGGCAGATCGCCTCGAATTCACCGGCCGCGTTGTGGTGGAAGGCGGTAATGCCCGCGACGGGCTCGCCAAACGCGACGCCGTCCCACTCGAGGTAGATGACCCCATCACCGCGCGTCTCGTTGGTAAACGCTAGGCGCTCATACAACGCCGCGGCAGCGAGCATGAAGACGCGGATTGCCGCGGCGCCTTCGATCGGCATATTGGTGACCGCCGTCTCGAGCGTTGCCGTCGGCGTGAAGGCGGCGGCGAACTGCTCGGCGCCTGCGTTGCGGACGATGTCCTCCCAGAATTGGCCCGGGGTCATGGCCCCACGCTATCACTCCGAGGGTGGAGGCGTATCACCTAAATACGTGAGACGTGCGAGCTGCACGCGCGAGTTGACCGCGAGCTTCCCAAAGACCGAGCGCAAGTGGGTCGAGATGGTGTTGGGCGAAAGAGCCAACTCCTTGGCAGCGGACCGGTTCGTGTGCCCGTCGGCGATGAGGCGTGCCACCTTGCGCTCGGTTTTGGTGAGCGAATCCCATCCTTCGACGGCCCTCGGCGCCTGCGGCTTGCGAGCTCGGACACCGGCCGCCAGCAGCGAGCGTTGTGCGCGCTCCGCGTCGCTGAAGGCGCCCACCGACTCGAAGCGCCCCAGCGCTTCCCGCAGCGCGGTCAAACCAAGCCGGCGTTGGCCGCGACGTAAGAGTTCGCGTCCGTAATCCGCCTGCGCATCGGCGAGCATCGTTGGTCGCGGGCTCGATCGAAACGTTTCCATCGCTTGCTCGAGCGCGGTGAGATCGCCCGATGCAAGTCCGCGCGCGTAGTGCCCGAGCCCGACGATCGATGCTACGTTCGGATTGCGTTCACCGAGCGCGGTCGCCGACGCGGCGAGTTCGCGACCGAGTCCGACATCGCCACCGAGCGCGGCGCAACGCGCTGCAAGCGCGAGCCAGCCGCTCTGCCAGCGCCAGCGGTGACGCACGCCCCGCTCCGAATGCACGACCTCGCGCACGCAGGCGAGTGCGCCGGGAAAATCCTCTTCGGCTTCGCACAGCCATGCGCTCGCGACTAAACGCAACATGCGGCGCGTGTCGTCGGAGGTAGCATTGTTTTCGGCGGCAAGGTCGAGGTGCCGATGCGCCGCCGCATAGTCACCGCGCGCTTGAGTGACGCGCGCGAGCAGCAGGCGCCCCTCGACTTCGTACGTCTTTTCGTGCACTTCGTCGCACTCGCGAACCAGCGTCAGCGCCAACGCTTCGGCGTCGTGAAAGTTTGCCGTGGTGTACTCGAGCCACAGCTGCGCGAGAACGAGATCCGAAACCGGAGCGCTGCCCTCGGCGAGCACGTAGCCGCGCGCGAGCAGCGCGCGCGCTTCGTCGTAACGATCGAGCTGCTGCAGCAACATCACTTCCTGGCAGATTGTGCCGATTGCGTCCTCGGCCGAATCGATGTTTCGAACGTAGTGCAAGGCATCGACGTAGCGTCCGTCGCTGGTCGAGGCGTCAGCCAGCGCACGCAGCGCGAGCGTCACCGCATTGGTGTTGCTTTCGCGGCGACTCTCTTCGAGCGCGTGCGTTCCCGCGATGATCGCCGTTTCGTAGCTTCCGGCCCGGCCCAATCCGAGCGCACGGTGCGCGAGCAGCTCCGCGCGCGACGAACCGGAGAGGCCGTCGAGCGCAAGCGTCGCGTCGGCACGAGCGACGATTTGTTTGGCGTAGCCCATCTCCCACAGCGCTCGCGACGCGTGGCCTTGGATTTCGGCGCGTATGGCGTTGCTGGGTTCTGCGGCAAGGAGGCGATCCGCCAGCGCAACGGCGTCGCGTGGGCGCCGCGCCCTCACGAGAATCGAAAGCGCCGTGAGCCCGACCTCGAGCCAGTTCGGATCGGAGGGAAGAATCAGGGCGAAGGCCTTCATCACGAGTTCAGCCGCGACCGCGGGCGTCGCCGAAAGCACCGCGGTTGCCGCGCGCGTAACGACGTCGGCGGCGCCGCGGTCGGCGACGCTCGCGCTTGCTAGCACGTGTGAGGTGGCGTCGATCGGGCCGGCCGTTTCCAAAAGATGCGCCGCGATGGCGCGGTGCAGCGCCAACCGTTGCGATGGCGGGGTCTCTTCGTAGATGGCCTGCCGCAACAAGTCATGTTTGAATGCGATGGCCGTGGCACTCTCGACGAGAACACCGCCGCGTACCGCGGCCGCGAGCGCGTCGAGCAACGCGTGCGACGACGTTCCCTCCAGGATCGTCGTCGCATCGGCGATCGAAAATGGGCGCCCTAACACGGCGGCAAAACGAAGCAGCGTGACGGCATGAGGCCCGAGCGCTTCGATGCGCTGTTGCACGCTGGCGCGAAGTCGCTGGGGTAAGCCGTCGCTTTCGTCGCGCGCGCCTTCGACTATGCCGTGCAACAGCTCCACGGCAAGAAACGGATTGCCGCCGGTGTTCTTGAGTAGGCGGCGCATCTGGGTATTTGGCGGCGCACCAAGATGGAGGTTCGCGATTTCCTCAATGGTCAGTTCATCGAGTGGTGCTAAGCGCAACTCTTCGACGCGCGCGAGATCGCGAGCGAGCATCTCGCGAGCATCCGTTAACGATCGATCGACCGTGCGGACCGAGAGGGCCCAGACGATGGGCGATCCGGCGAGTCGCGCGGGCATCAATCGCAGGCACGAGCGTGTCAGGCGATCGGCCCACTGGACGTCGTCGAGCGCGATTAGTATCGGCGTTTGCATGGAGCGCTCTTCGAGAATGGCGATCAGCTGATCGATGAGCCAAAGCGGTTGATCGCGCAACGGCGCGAGCTCGCTAAAAGCCTGACGTGAAACGAGCGGGCGTGCACCATATCGCAACGCGAGCAACAACAACGCCATCGGCGCAATTTGGTCGCTCTCATCGGCCTTGCTGCGGCCAATTGCAAAGCCACGGCTGTGCGCGTTCTCGATAATGTGGTCGAGCACCGCGCTCTTGCCAATTCCCGGTGAGCCAGAAATAAGGATGGCAGATGCTTGGCCCGTTTCCGACGTTTCTTCGAGCACGCTGCACGCCCGCTCAAGTTCGAGCGAGCGCCCGCGAAGGGGCGGCGGCGCGGACGCGAGATCGGGAAATTGGCCCTTCATACCGAGTCATGTTATGGTAGGCTGAACTAGGGCAATTATCAAGTAGGTAAATGGCTGAATCATCGAAACCCGAGGGTTGGCTCCGTCGTTGGCATGAGGTTCGCCCCGACGTCGATCCGCTCTGCATCGCAGTAAATGGACGGCTCATTCGGCTCACTAGTGCCTTCAGCCGGCGACGCGAGGCGGTGCTAGCTTCCCTCGGGCTCACACAGGAAACGTCCGATCTAATCATCTCGCTGCTGCGCGCCGGACCGGACGGCCTCAACGCCGGCGACTTACGTGTCGAAGCGACGTTTCCGATCGACTCTTCGAGCGCGATGACGTACCGGATCGATCGTGCCGAAGTGCTTGGATTAGTGGAGCGTCGACGCGATCCCAAGGATCGGCGCGGCGTTATCATCAGCCTGACGCCGCGCGGACGCGAGCTGGCGCACCGCGACGTCGATCTCAACGTCGAATTCGTGCGTGAGTTGCTAGGAACGTTTACGCAAGAGGAGCGCGAGGCTCTTGGCGACTTACTGAAGCGTCTTCTCGCGGCACTAACGGACGAAGAGTTCCCACCTATAGCCGTCGGGGTCTCGGAACCACAAACCAAGACTACTTGATCCGGGCGACACTGGTCCGATCGCATTCTCGCCGTCTTCGAGCTCAACGCCCTTTGCTAACAGCGCGAGCGCGGCTTCGGTAAGCGCCTGCATGTCGGGAACGTTGAATGCCATATGTTCCTGAACATTGCGGCCGGGCTCGCCGCGAAAGAGTACTAAGGTGAAGTTGTCATTTCTCAGCAGCACGCGCTCGTCAGATCGGCGCACCTCTGAGAGATCGAAATTGTCGGTCCACCACTTCGCACTCGCGGCTGGATCGCGCACGGCAAGCGAAAAATGTGCAACGGAACCTAGCTTTACGCTCATACACCTCACCTAATTGGGTGACGCTATCGCTTCCCGGCAGCGCCACAATCGTCCTATTGACGAAAGGAATGTGGAGTGTCTGCTAACATTGTCCTCGTGCACGGTGCCTGGGCCGACGGCTCGAGCTGGAGCGCAGTCGTGCAGCGACTGCAGGCCGCCGGATACAACGTCACGGCGCCGCAATTTCCGCTGACGGCTTTGGCAAACGACGTCGACCGATTGCGCGAAGTGCTCGCGCTGCAGAACGGCCCGACGATCGTCGCCGGCCATTCGTACGGCGGCCAGATTATGACGGCGCTCGGCAAGGACGCGCCAAATGTGTGCGGCCTGGTGTACATCGCGGCCTTTGGCATCGATCAAGGTGAATCGCTCGGCGCCGCACCCGGGCCGCCGATGCCGGCCATCGCGCACATCGCGATCGATAAACAAGGCATGGCTTGGATTCCGCAAGACGACTACGTAAATCACTTTGCGTTTGACGTCGATCCGGTGCAGGCCAAGGTGATGTACGCGACTCAACAGCCGCTAGCCGCATCGGCGTTTGGCACCGCGATGGGCGAACCGGCCTGGAAGACATTTCCATCGTGGTATCTCGTTGCCACCAAGGACCAGGCGATTCCACCTGACGCGGAACGTGCGATGGCGAAGCGTATGAACGCCACGATCGTCGAGGTGCCGTCGAGCCACGTCGCTATGGTGTCGCATCCCGACGAAGTTACCAAACTCATCGAGACCGCAGCGAAAACGGTGTCCGTTCCGGCGTGAAGGGCGTTGACCGGCGCGCGTTCCTCTCCGCCTCTGCAGCCGCTGCGGCGGCTGCGACAGGAGTTGTCCCGGCCGCGACGACAGCCGCGTCGCCGTCGTTCAACGCGGCGACAGGCAGTGGCGCGCGCGCAAATTTTCCACCTTCAGCGCTAACGGAGTTAGCCGGAATCGAGATCGCGCAGGCCGCGAAAAATAAAGCTCAACTCGAGTCGGCTGATGATTGGGATCCCGTTTACCACGTGAAGAATCCCGGTTCGGACTTCGTTGTTGATTGCTTAAGTGCGCTGGGATACGAATACGTCGCCGCGATCCCCGGCACCACGTTTAGCGGGTTTCAGGAATCGGTCATCAACCACCCAAGCAACGGGAAGCCCGAGTGGCTGACGGTGACGCACGAAGAGATTTCTGCGGCAGTGGCGCACGGTTATGCGAAAGCCTCCGGCAAACCGATGGCGTTTGCGGTGCATGGCGTCGTCGGCGTACAACACGCGTCGATGGGCGTCTATAATGCATACGCCGATCGCGTTCCGATGCTGCTGCTCACCGGAAACTACGCCGACGGCACCCTTCGCAATCCGCCACCGGATTGGTACCACAACGCTACGGATGGCCTCGCGATGCTCCGCGGGTATCTCAAATATGACGGGCAACCCGGCTCGCTGCAAGACTTTGCCGAAGCACTCGGACGGGCGCACGGGTTAGCCATGACGCCGCCGATGGGGCCCGTCGCGCTCGTCTTCGATCAAAATCTGCAGGATACAACGACAAGCGGTATGCCGGCGATGAAGCCGTTCGTTCCGGTTCGTCCGGCAGCTGCAGACGCAAATGCCGTTGCGGACATTGCGCGTCTGCTGGTTGAGGCGAAGAATCCCGTGATTGTCGTAGACCGCGGGGCGCGCACGCCGGCGGGAGTCGAGCTGCTGGTGAAGTTAGCTGAAGCGCTCCAAGCGCCGGTCTTGGATCTCCTCGGGCGCATGAACTTTCCGAGCAATCACTACTTGTGGTCGCGTCCTTCCATCGTGGCGCAGGCGGATGTGTTGCTCGCGCTCGATGTCGGCGATCTCTTCTCGGTCGTCGGATCCGTATCGGATGGGGTGATCCACGAAACGAAGATTCGCATCGGCAGCGGCGTCAAGGTCATCTCGATCGACGCCGAGCTGAATGTGCCCGAAGGAAACTATCAGACCAAACAGCGCTTTTACCAGCCTGATCTGCCCGTTGCCGGCGATTCGGAAGCGACACTCCCGAGTTTGATCGAGGCGGTCCAACGCGCAATGTCGCAAGCGCGACGCAACCAGAACGCCGATCGCGCCGACAAGCTACGGAACGCCTTCGCTGCTCGGCGCGCAGCGGACGCCAATGCTGCGGCAGTCGGTTGGGATGCGAGCCCCATTAGCGTTCCACGCTTGGTCATGGAGCTCTGGAACCAAATAAAAGACATCGATTGGGCGCTCGTCTCGTGGTCGGCCTTTCAAAGCAACTGGCAACAACGGTTATGGGACTTCACGAAGCACCATCAATACATTGGTGGTTCCGGAGCTATTGGGATTGGCTACAACGGTCCTGCCTCGGTCGGCGCAGCGCTTGCACATCGTAACGACGGGATCGTCGCCGTGAGCATTCAGGGCGATGGCGACTTCATGATGCTTCCGGGATCGCATTGGTCAGCCGCGCACCACAAACTTCCGCTCTTGACGCTCATCCACAATAACCGAGCCTATCACCAGGAAGAAATGGCCATTCAGGTCGAGACCGCGCGCCGCAATCGGCATCCCGAGCGCGCCGGAATCGGTACGACGCTCACGCGGCCGGACATCGACTACGCGAAGATCGCAACCGGCCTGGGCGTCTACGGACAAGGTCCGATTAGCTCGCCCGCGGACCTTGGCGCCGCGATAGCTCGGGCGCTAGCCGTCGTCAAGCGCGGCGAGCCCGCGCTGATCGACGTCGTTTCGCAAGGCCGTTGACGATGCATTTACGATCTTCGATCGGACTCGTCGCCGCACTCGGTTTCACCGCGCTCATTGGAACGAGTGCCGTGTTCGGTCAAACCGGCGTGCCCGCGGGTGACGCCAAGGTGGGGAAAGCGCTCTATATGCGCGACGGCTGTTATGAATGTCACGGCACGGTCGGGCAAGGTAGTGGTCAGCGCGGCCCCGGCGGTTGGGGTCCGATGCTGGCACCGAAGCCGATTCCGTTCAGCGCGGTTTTGGCACAATTGCGCCGGCCCAGAGATGCGATGCCGGCATATAGCGCGCTGATTCTTCCCGATCAAGACGCAGCGAATATCTACGCCTACCTTGTGTCGATTCCAGCGGGAAAGAGCGTCTCGGAAAGCGCTCCAGTTGCGAACACAACTCTCGGCGAGACGGTTTACGCGGCGAATTGCTCTTCGTGTCACGGGGTCGCAGGCGCAGGACAACCCGGCGTCTTCCCGCCACTGGCGAATAACGCAGTCGTGACGGGTCCGGCTACCAAGGTCATCGAGATCGTCAACGACGGACTCAACGCAAAGATCACCGTTAACGGCGCCGCGTACCAAGGCGTGATGCCGGGTTGGAAGCAACAGTTGACGACTGCACAAGTCGCAGCGGTCATCACGTACATCCGAACTTCCTGGGGTAACCAAGGCGGTCCAGTTACTGCAGCCGACGTCAGTGCGGCGAAGTAGGCGTTGCCCTTGCCGGGCGGAGGATAAGCGCGAACGGAAGAGCGATGACCGCGACGGTCGCGCACCCGAGCGCGACGTCGGCGAATGCCATGACGGCCGACTGTTGATAGAGGAGCTCAGCGAGGAGACGCAGCGCTGCTGACGGATGCTGGCGCATCGCTTCGCGAATAACCGGCCGCGCGAGGCTCACGGACGATGCCAGATCCGCCCAATGGGTCGAAACCCGATGGTCGAATAGCGTGCTGAGCGCAGCATTGGCAAACGACCCGGGCAGGACGAATGTGACGTTCATCAGCGCGATAGCAAACGGAATATACACCGCGCGTACGTTGCTAACAACCGTGAGCAATAACGGGGCGTACGTGAGACCAAAGCCGAGCCCGACTAAAATCTCGGGCCCGATGAACGTCGCAAACTCGGAACCGCTGGTAACGCTAAAGGACTCCCACGCGAAGGCAGCTGCGCTCATGACGAATCCTGCCGACATGACGAAACGCGAATCAAGACCGCGTGCCACGAGCGCGCCTCCCAAAGGCGCGGAGACTAACAGCGCGATCGCGCGCAGTGCAATTACACCTCCGGCGAGGTCGAGCGGGAAGTGTAGCGTGCCTTCCAGGTATTGCAGCAGTTCGGAGGTGCCATAAAGCGGAAACCCGGCGGCGAGGCCGAGGATCACACCGAGCCATACGTCGCGCTCGCAGAAGATTGCGAGTGGAACGATGGGATCGCGTGCCCGCAAGCGCTCCCAGAGGAAGAAGGCGATCGCGACGACTGCCAGCATGCGAATGGCGAACCCAACATCGTCGGCATTGAACCAATCGCGCTGTTCGCCATATCCCATAATGTACGCGTAGGCCGAGATAAGCACGACGAGCAGACCGATACCGATGAAGTCTGTCGACGTCTGCGCATTCTCCACGCGCAGTTCTTTATCGAGGCTCGTTGGCGATGCGGGAAGCGTCACCAGTACGGCGGCCGCTACGGCGCCGAGCCCTAACACAAGATACAGGATGCGCCAGGAGTCATTGTTGACGATCGATCCGGCCAGGAGCGGTGCCACCGCGCTTGCGCATTGCGACACGGCAGCAAAGCCGAGAATAAATAGCGGGGTCACGCGCGGTGGAAGGTTGGCAAAGCTCGTCAGGAGGCCGCCGAGAAAGAATCCACCCCCGGCGAATCCGAGAACGACGCGGAACACGATCAGTTCCGAAAGCGATTGGCTAAGCGCGCAGCACAACGCTGCTACGGCGTAGGCCGCGAGAGAGAAAGCCAGATAGCGAATTCGTCCCGCGCGCATCAGGATGAACGGCCCAAGCAATATTCCGCAATAGTACGCAGCGTTGTAGGCAACGGCTACGAGCGGCGCCTCGTCGCCGGAGATCGCAAGGTCGCCCTGGGCCCACGGCAGGACGGCGCCGGTTGCCGTTGCCGTCGATCGATCGATAAACGCAGCCAAGCCCGAGCCAAGAATGATGCACGCCGTCCGCGTTGAGGCGGTGTTATAGCGGGCCCAGAGCTGGTTTTGTAACATCTACTCGGCCCCAAGATATGCCCTTTGCGACCTCCGCGCTTCACTTAATCGGGTGAGGCGGAGCGCATCTCGACCGTGACAGAATCGGGTATGTCTCCACAGTCGCACGCGCCTAGCAGCCTGACCGCGCCGACGCAGTTCGTTGACGCGAATGGCGAGCGCTACGCGTATCGCCGGTTCGGAAGCGGCCCCGGGCTCCCATTGCTGTTGCTGCAACACTTCACCGGAAATCTGGATAACTGGGACCCGTCGCTGACGGATGAACTCGCGACGGACCGGGAGCTGATTCTTTTCGATAACGCGGGTATCGGGCGCTCGAGCGGCACGGTGCCAACGACCGTGGCCGGTATGGCGCAACATGCGTCGGCATTTCTCGATGCGCTCAAGCTCGAGACGTGCGACGTGCTGGGCTACTCTCTCGGCGGGATGGTAGCCCAGCAAATGGTTCTCGATAAGCCGTCCGTCTTTCGACGGATGGTTCTGGTCGCGACGGCCCCGCGTGGCGGCGAAGATATCATGCACCTCGAGAAGCCGGACCTCGCAAAATATCTGAACGATACGAGCCTGCAGGGCTATGAAGTACTGCAAAGGATTTTCTTCGCGCCGACGACCACGAGTCAAGCGGCCGGGGCGGCGTTCATCGAACGGCTGGCGCAACGCAAAGACGATCGCGATACGCCTTCCGGTTCTGCCGTTGCACAGGCGCAGATCGCGGCGTTTCGCGACTGGAGCAGTATAGCGGTGAGCGGTTCGCCGAGCTCAAGAACATTCGGCAACCGGCGCTCGTGGTCAACGGTGTCTTCGACAACATGATTCCCGTGCGCAACTCCTATTGGCTCAGCGCCAATCTCCCGAACGCGGTGCTAATTACGTATCCGGACGCGGGACATGGCGCGTTGTTTCAGTTCCACGATGCATTCGCGCGACAAGCGACGGAATTTCTTACTTCGGATTCCACCTGGGCGCCGTACTAATGCAATGGGACACGTTTGTTACCGCCCGTATCCCGATCGTGACACGTGATCGGCCGCCGGGCGTCGGGCAGACCGTGTTCCAAGCCACGGCCGCGACACTCATCTACGGCAGCAAGGACGCTGTTCTCGTTGACGCGTTCATGACGACCTGGCAGGCCAATGCGCTCGCCGACTGGGTGGAGTCAAAAGGCAAGAATCTCACCACGATCTACATCACCCACGGCCACGGCGACCGCGCTGGCGGCTCCTCGACTTCGCTCAGGTCCTGATTTCCAAACGTGAAAGCGTGTCACATTTCCGTCGCGAAGGCATCGATCAACGGGTAGGCCACTGCTGTTTGCTAAGCGGAGCGTCATTGTGTGGCGGAAGTGGAGCAAATCGCAGACTACCGTGACACTTGAGAATGGGTGACAGGTGAAATGAGGCCGAACCGCCATTCGCCGAAGTGCGGGCGATAATCAGATGCTTGTCACTTCCAAGCGCCGCCGGCGGTGAATTGGCTTTCAAAGTGATTATTGGGCGAGATCGACCTCTTCCTAGAGCTTGCGAGCGCGAAAAAATGCATCTTATCCCACTGATAACGGCGATGCGCGCATTGAGCGGTCGTCGTTTGCTTCTGAGTACTCCCGAGCTGGCGCCCCGGAACGACGCCGCGCGTCGCAGGTGGTCCGCATGAACCGCTCTTTGATAGCACCAAGATTTTGAAAACTGCAAAATGCCGGAAAGCCTGGGTAGTGCTTTTCGGTTTGTCGCTACTTACATGTGAGCCAAAGCGCGCCCGATTTATGCGACAGTATCTCGCGCGCGCCCGCCTTGCCCATGTTCGAGGCCTGCTGCGAAAGCGCGGCGGTATCCGCCGCAAGTTCCTTGTCAGTGATTCGAACAAGATGGATTGGCCTGGAGTCGACCCCGGACAACACGATACGATCCGGCGATATCGAGGCGCGAAAAGAACCGCAATTCTGATCCGCCCTCGCTAAGGTAATTCTCACGTGACTTGATTGCCCCACGACCTGGAAGCGATAAGCATCGATAGTGAGCCCGCCGTTATCGCTAGCATGGGTTATGGAATAGCGGCCGGCCGAGGGGCCATTAAAATGGAAAACAAAGATCGCGATTGGGCCTGACGCGGAATCGCTTACACCGTCGCTGGCAGCTCGCGCGATGGACGCCCATAGGGCCACAATTGCGAGCCCGAAGACCCAGCCGTGCCTGAAGTATCTATTCATGGTGAAAATCCGAGCTCAAGGGAAATGTCATCGATCTCGAAGGCGATGAGCTAGTTGCGATGGAGCTCGGGCACACCGACACGGAAAACACGACCTGTTTGAATGTTCCGTCGCTTGGACTCGTGGCCGCCGGTGACGCAGCTTACAACGACGTTCACCTGTATCTGGCCTTGTCGGATGCGCAAGGACGACGCGATTGGATTGCGGCGATGTTGGCGCTCTATCCGCACCGGGTCAATCCCGGCTGGGCGTTGTGGAGTTCGGCGCGCTCGGCCAAGCCGTAGGCGGTGGCGGTGCCTCGACTACGCTTCGCTACGCTCGGGATGACAAGTTGGGCTTCGCTACGCTCGGGATGACAAAGGGCGGGAATCGGGAATTGTTTCGCGGTGTTTACGCGCGATGAACTGCGGACGATATCGCTGTTCTCCCGGCTGGACGACAAAGCTCTCGACTTCTTGACGCGGACGAGCGCCGATATTCGGCTGCTCTCGGGCGAGTACGTGGTCTACGAGGGTGAGACGCACCGCGCGGTGTTCGCGGCGGTCGAAGGCAGCATCCAGGTCACGAAGTTCGTTGACGGCGCCGAGCGCGTGATCGGCGTTCGCGAGACGGGCGAAGTGTTTGGCGAGGTCCCGGTCATCCTGGACACGCCGTTCCTGGTGAGTTTTCGCGCGGCGGGGCCGGCTCGCGTCATGCGCATCAACCTGCGCGAGTTTCGCGTGCTCTCGGAATTAGCGCCGGATGTCTTCGCCTTCGTGAAGGCTGCCGCGCTCGATCGTGTTGGAGGCCTGGAAGAGATCGCGGAGGAGGCGGGCGCGCCGGCACTCACCGTCATCGCGCGTCAAGCGGACGAGGACGGCTACGAACTGCGCACGTTCTTGGAGCGCAACTCGGTTGAATTCGACTGGATCGATGCCGACGATCCAGCGGCCGCGCCGATCGTTCGTCTGCGCAACGGATCGCTTCTGAACAATCCATCGATTCGCGATTTGGCGGTCTCGATTGGCCTGCCGGTATCGCCACGCGACACCACCTACGACGTCGCCATCATCGGCGGTGGACCGGCCGGCCTTGCCGCCGCGGTCTACGGTGCATCGGAGGGTCTGTCGACGATTCTGATCGAGTGCGAAGCGCCAGGCGGACAAGCCGGCACGTCATCGCGTATCGAGAACTATCTCGGATTTCCGTTCGGCATCTCGGGCGATCAGCTCGCGAGCCGCGCGCTGCAGCAGGCGAACCGCATGGGCGCCGAGATCATCGTGACGCGGAAGGCGGAGCGGATCGATCCGGAAACGCATGCGATTACGCTCGACGGTGGCGACGTGGTGTGCGCAAAGACAATCGTGCTCGCGACCGGCGTCTCGTGGCGCCAGCTCGACGTTCCGTCGCTAGATCGTTTGCGTGGACGCGGCGTCTACTATGGCGTTGCACCCGACGAAGCGCGCTACGTCCAAGGCAATGACGTCTACATCATCGGCGGCGGCAACTCAGCGGGGCAAGCCGCGGTGAATTTCGCGAACTTCGCGAGTTCGGTGACGATCTTGGTGCGCGGCGATTCGCTCGCCAGTAGCATGTCGCACTACTTGATCGAACAACTCAAGACGAAAGCCAACGTGCGCGTGCAGGTCAATTCCGAGATCGTCGACGCACACGGTAACGATAATCTTGAAGCCATCACCATTGCCGATCGTGCCAAGAGCGAGACCGTGACGCAGCCGGCACATGCGGCGTTCATTCTCATCGGTGCCGATGCCGAAACCGGGTGGCTGCCGGAAACCATCGAGCGCGACGCGCGCGGCTACATCATTACGGGACATGACGTGCAACAAAACGGGCGTTGGCCGCTGGAGCGCGATCCCTATTTGCTGGAAACGAGTGTTCCCGGGATATTCGCGGCCGGCGACGTGCGCGCAAACTCGATCAAACGCGTGGCGGCCGGCGTGGGCGAAGGCAGCATGACGATCGCCTTCGTCCACCAGTATTTAGCTAGTCCGTCGTTTGCCCCACTTCGATGAGGTAGCCGTCGGGGTCGCGGATGTAACAGCGAATCTCGCCCGCGTCTTTGTGGACCTTGGGCTCGGTCAGGAAGTGCGCGCCGCGCGATTTCCACAGTTTATAACATTCGTGAATGTCGGCAACGCGAAAGTTTAGCGCGATGCTGAGGCGATCGAGATCATGCGGCGGGGCGGCGGTCACGGTCGGTTTATCGTCGGTTGGACCGCCGCCGCGGGCGATCAGCAACCAGGTATTGGCGAGACGTAGCGTCGCGGGGTCGTCTTCGTCGATCACGTGCGCGCCGAACACGTGATGGTAAAACTCGCGCGAGTGTTTGACGTCTTTGACGATCAGCAGCGTCGTCACGATAAAGCCCTTGGCCGGCAGCGGCTCGTTCGGTGCGAGAAGCGGCGGATTTGCCGGGTCATAACTCATCGCATTTAGCAGCCGCGTTGTTTGAGGTTTACGCCCAGATCGTAGAGTGCGCGTTGGTCGATCACCGTTTGCTGGTAATCCAGATTCGTAGTCGCGAGCTGATCTTGAAGGTACGCGATGATCGAATTGTCGGCGTCGCACGTACCCCACTGCGGGACCGTCGCGGTCGGGAAGCTGCTGCCGTTGGCCTGGGCTTGCAGCTGCGCGGCCTGGGCCTGCAGCGCGGCGACGCGCGATGGCGACACGCCGGGTTGGAGCAGCTGATATTCCACTTCCAAAATCGCTTGGCGCGTGTTGGCATTTTGGGCGAGCGTCTGCGCGCCGGCGGCCGCCGGCGTCATGAGCGCAACCGCGAGTGCGAAGAGAGCGAGCTGTTTCATGGTACTCCTATACCCAACTTTATACGGATCGGTTACCTCACAATGCGTGCTCGTACCCGTGGGCCGCGGTGCAGCGGGCGGTGCGCGATGCCGCACTCGGTGGGTATCGTAACGATACTTATCGGATAGGTCTCAGTGCGGCCGCCGGCGTCTTGCACCGTCGCGGTGAGGCTGCTCGCCGAACTGAACTCAGCCAGATAATCGTGGTCGGTTCCAGGCAGCGGCGTATTCAACGTCGTCGGTGCGTTGTAGGTGACCGTAAACGGACCGCGGTCGCCGCGCTCCACGATGCCGAGCAACCCCTCCACTTGGCTGCAGGCTGACGTGAATTGCGCGGCCGGGACCGACCACGTGGTCGTCGGAATAACGCGTGCGACATCGAGGTTCCCGCTGGAATCGACGCCGAGCACATATTCTCCGCCCTTGCTCGAGTGCGTTGCCCACAGCGGGTAGGCGCCGTTGGGAAGCGGCGCGAGCAACGGCATCGGCGACGCGGGCACGCTTTCGACAAGTCCGAGCGTGTCGAACGTCTGGTCGGCATAGTCGATCCGGTCGGCCGCGCCACCCGTCGGCGAGAACACGTTGAGGCCTATCGGCACTGGGGGGGTGGGCGACCCCGAGGTTGAGGGAAGGCCCAACAGCGTGTTAAAGGCGGAGCCGCTTGTCGACACGGTCTCGATATCGGCTGTCGAACCGTCGTAGAACGCGGCATAGGCTGTGCCCGCGCCATCTACCGCAGCGCCCATGCCGGAAGCCGCCCCTCCATTCAGTTGTGACGTCACCGGATTGACATTGCTACTCGACGTGGTGATGACGTAGGCGCCATTTCCCTCGCTGTTAGCAATGTACGAGGCTACGAAGATGCCGTTTCCGCTTCCACTGTTGAGCGGTGCGACGAACGGATAGTCGTCGTTCTGATCGTCGGTTAGGAATGCACTTGCAGTCTGCAAGGCATTCACCGAACCGCAAGCGGCCGCGGGAAAAAATCCAGCGTAACTGAAGCCGGGATCAGTTGAGGGAATGCTCTCCGCCTGATAGCGATGCCGCGCCTCGCACTCTTCGTCGCAACTGTCCGTGTCGTACCCGACATACCAGACGTTGTTGGCTGCGTCGACCGCGACTGCAGTGACGAAGATGGTGTCGCCGCCAGGCGTTTGGGGGTAGATGGTCTGGGGAGGCGGGGTGCTGGAGGCCGCGCTTTGAACTGACGGCCAGCAATCGAGGTCGCCATAGCCGCTATCGGCGAGCCAGAACGTACCGCTCGAGTCGAGTGCGAAGTTCTCCGGGTAGCTGACCTCGTTGAGCGTACCGTTGTTTATGACGGTCTGCGTCGATGGGTCGAAGGTGCCGACGTAATTGCCGCCATCGCCGTCCGTTGCCATGTAGACGAACTGACCTGTACTGTTCAGCGTGAGCTGGCCTTGATAGAGTTCCGAATCGTTGGGGCCGAGTTGCCAACTCAGCGCGTTGCTCGAGAGCACCACGTGCGCGGGCGACGGCGTCGGGTTCACTTGTTGGGTCGTGGTTGAAATCGTAAAGGTGTCGATGATGTGGTCGTTCGCGTCAGGACGCGGTGTGCCGTCGTAGGCGAACTGCACGTGATTGAGATCGGCAGCGCAGTCAATCGACACGGTAGCGCCGCCGCCGCTGCTGCACGTCGCGCCGTTGATCGAAAGCGCAATGCCGTCGGCCGCAGGTGACGCCGCGATCACAATCGGGTCGGCGAACGTGTCGGTAATATTAGTGAGAATCGGCGTGTTGCTCGCATCGTAGGCGGTAACGCCGAGAGGCTGCGCCGCGACGGCAACGCCGGCCGGAAAGACTTGCGTGTCAGGCGTATTGCTCGGATCGGGGCTCGGTACCGAGAGGACAACTTTGTAGACCACGCCGTCGAGCGTAAACGTCAGCGGCGTTGCGTTCGGAGCGGGGCTTGCACTCACGGTAATGTTGAGGGCGATGTACTCCGAAAGCGGTACCGCATTCGCGTTGGGGCTCGCCGTCGCAAATGCGCCGACGAAGAAATTATCGACGCCGATCGGTGCGGTGACGGTGAGCGTACAAGTGTAACCGCCGCCACTCGCTGCCGCGCACGGGCTCGGCGTGGCAACCGGAAAGATCGTCAGATTCGTAGGCGAGGGCGTTTCGGTCGACGTTGCCGAAACGACGAGCGCACCCAACGACTCCGTACCCGACGACACGTAGAAGGGCCGCCGTGAGACTTGTTGACCCGGCGCCGGGATCTTCAAGACGATAACTGCATTGGTGGTCTTGGTTGATGATGGCACGGTGCCACCGCCCGAATTGCCGGCGTTCGGGAGCATGCCGGACTTTCCGCCGCCGCCGCACGCTGCCGCGAACATGGCAAGTGCAAAGAGCGCGAACGCCAGACGAATGCGCAGCGTAGTCATTAGCAGTCATCCCCTTCATTGAAGGTCATCGTAAATTGTTCCGAGCGCCCGCTGGCGTCCGTGACCGTAATGGTAAACGGTCCGGCGGTGTTCGGAGTGATCAGGAAGTCGTTGTACGTGCCGGGGAAGGCCGCGGTGTTGCCGCCTGCCGGAACGTTGGTGATGGTGAACGGCCCGCTCGATGGCGCGCGCTGATTGATGCTCAACAGTCCCGACGTCCCACACTCGCCACCCGAGAGCACCGTTGTGGGAATGCTCCAGGTGGTGGTTTGAATCGAGCGCGCGATGTAGAGATTTTCGGACTCGTCTTGATAGAGCGCATACTCACCGCCCTTGGCACTGTACGCCGTCGCATAGACGTCGAAGACGTTTGGTAATGAGATCAGCATCGTCGTCGGTGTGGTTTGCACGTTGCCGACCACGCCCATTGCCTCGAAGTCGGAGTCGACGTAGTTGATGCGATCGGCCACGCCGTTGAGCGAGAAGACGGAAAGGCCATACGGATAGGCAGAGTATTCGTCGACCGGTACGCTCGGAATCAAATCGAGCAGGGTCGAGAGCGACATTCCGCCGGAAGGTAGCTTCTCGATGTCGCCGCCGCTGTTGGTATTAGTGCTGAAGGCGGCGTATGTGGAACCATCGGCACCGGCGCCGATGCCGCCGGCGTTCGACGACGAACCGAGCGCCGCGGGAGCGACACTCACCGCACCGCCGCTCGACGTCGTCACAACGTAGACACCGCCGGTCCCGTTATAACCGTTCGAATTGTAGGCAATGCCGTTGCTCAACGGTGCGACAAATGGGCTGCCGTCGGACGAATCGCCGGTTAGGGCGGTTGTTGCATTGGTCGAACTGGGCGTCACGCACCCCGAGCCCGCGGCGAAATAGCCGGCGTATTGCTGCTCGGTGACGGTGTCGTAACCGACGTACCACAGGTTATTGCCCCCGTCGACCGTGATTGCGACGGGATAGAGCTGATCTTCGCCGGTCGGATCGTAGAACAAAATGCCCGCTTGAGCACTCGCTCCCCCGGCATCGGTGGTCCAGCAGTCTAACCTGTTCGGATATTCGTACTCATCGAGCATCCAAACGGCGCCGCTGCTCGTAACGGCGACACCTTCAGGCTCGACGGTGTCTTGACTGGCGGCCGACAGCGTTGCCGGCGCGTTGACCGTTGCGGTCGACGGAATGAACGTCCCGATGTACGCATTTCCGCTGGTGTACGTGACGTAAAGCAACGCGCCGGACGAGAGCCGCTGCAAGAACGCCATCTCGGTATTCGACCCATTGGTCGGAATTTGATAGGTGAGCACATTGCTCGAGAGCACGACGGTGGCCGGTGACGGCGTCGCGCTGACCTGCTGTCCCGTTGCTGCAATGGTGAACGTGTCAACGACGTGATCGTTCGGATCGGGCGTGGTGGTGCCGTCGTACGCAAATTGCACCTTGTTGAGATCGGCCGCGCAGTTGATCGTGACCGAACCGCCACTGCTGGTGCTGCACGTCGCGCCGTTCATCGATACGCTGACACCCTCGCCGGCAGGTGACGGCGCGATCACAAGTGGCGTGGCAAACGTATTGGTGACGTTGGTAAGAATCGGCGTGTTGTTCGAGTCCAACGCGGTGACGCCAAGCGGCAGGGGCGACACCGGAACGCCGGCCGGGAAGACGATCGTGTTCGGGTGCTCGGTGTTCCCCGGGCTCGGCGCCGGAACCGTCACCGCGACGCTGTACACGACGCCGTCGAGCGTAAAGGTCAATGGCGTTGCGTTCGGGCCGGGGCTTGCGCTCACGGTGATCCCGAGCGCGGCGTATTCCGATAGTGGAACAGCATTGGCGTTGGGACTCGCTGTTGCGAACGTGGCGACGAAGAAATTATC
>JBEKBR010000029.1:0-45908 GCA_050015295.1 Candidatus Aquilonibacter sp.
GACCAGCGAAGACCGCTAAACGACGGTGAACGTGCACGATCCGCTCTTAGCGGAGCGCCGAAAGCTCACCTAGGGACCAATGAACTACTGCGCGGTCGCGAAAGAATGTCGCGCGGACTTGACATATAGTCACTTATAACGTACATTATGTCACATGAACGCGACAAACCCGACCACCCAAGCCCGAAAGCGCTACCTTCGTGAGGTTTTCCTCGCCACGGTGCTCTACCTCATCGTGCTGCAGGCCTCCGTATACGCGCTGAATCACGGCGTCACCGGCTTCCTCAAGTACGTCGTCGCCTTTGTTCCGGCCATTCCGGTCGTCGGAATTTTCGCGGCGATCGTGCGCTGGCTGCGAGCAGCCGACGAATACCAGCGCCAAACGACGATCACCGGCATGGCGATCGCCGGCGGTGCGACCGCGCTCATCACCGTCACCTACGGATTTCTCGAAAACGCCGGTCTGCCGCCGATGTCGGTCTGGATCAGCTGGCTGATCTTTATGTCGATCTGGGGCATCGCCACGCCGATTTTGCAGCGGCAAGCTCGATGAAGAACCGCATCAAAATCTTGCGGGTCGAACGCGACCTTTCGCAGGCGCAACTCGCCGATGAACTTGGCATCGCACGACAGACGGTCATCGCGCTAGAAGCGGGCAAATACGCCCCGAGCCTGCCGCTGGCATTTAAGATCTCCAAACTCTTCCAGCGTCCCGTCGAAGACATCTTCGACGCAAACTCAACCGACCAATAGGAGCCCCCATGAACCGCTTCTCTCGCGCACTGTGCGCAGCAGTGCTCTGCTTCGCTGCGCCTGTTGCGGTACTGTTACACGTCGATCGTTACGGCAGCGGGCCGAACACGATCATCTTCATCCCAGGCCTCACGTGTGGGCCCCGGGAATCGGCGCGAGAGATTAGGTTGCTCTCGCAACACAACACCGTGTACGCGCTCACGCCGTTCCCGGCTGCGGCAACGCATTGATCGCCGCGTAACGCTCGCGGACGCGTACCGCTTCGATGTGATCGTAGGCGCGCGATGCCTCGCGCGCGAGTTCTTCGAGCAACTCGACCTCTTCGGGATCCAGTTGCGACCCGTTGCGATGCGGACCATACAGCACGAACGAAACGAGTTCGTGGCGCACCGTCACCGGAACAGCTAGGACATAGTGTTGTGCCTGCTCGCGATCCAAGTGGCCGCGTAATTCTTCGAGCCACACACGCTGCTCGCCCGATTCGAGCATACGAACCAACAGGTGATTCCCGTCGAAGCCGGGTGGCGCAACCGTCGTTTCACGAGAGGTCGCGATGCCCTCAAACCGCTTGCCGTCGCTCGATCGCCGGTAGAGCGCTGCTGCGCTGAGTTGCAGCGCATCGACCGGTTCCTGCACGAGTCCCTCGGTCACCGCCGATTCCTCGGTTGCGTAGGGCAGCGCGCGCGCAACGCGGCGCAAGTAGTCTTCGGCGCGACGGCGTCCGCGAAAGAAAACGACTTCGACGAGATTCTGAACAGCGTGGTTGATGCGATCGAGGAGAAAGCCGATAGCGATCGTGGCCAACAGCTCGACCCCGGTTGCAAAGCGCCCTTCTGAAAGAAGATGTCCGGCGGTCCAATCGAGAAACGACACGAACGCTATAACGAAGACCGAGAGAATCCCGTACGCCAGCGCTCGGTTCAGTACGAAGTTGATATCGAGCACGCGATGTTTGAGGACCGCGTACATCACGCTGATCGGCATGATCACGACCGCAATTCCAATGATCTCCGAGAGCCAACGCGGCACTGCCGGCACGAAATAGATCGCATAGGCGATAAATGAGACGATCAAGCCGGGCACGAGAAATCCGAACCGCTGCCGCACTTGCGGAGAGGCGTGCTTGTATTTCTTGATGACGATGTAGGTCGCGAGCACGAACGCGGCGAGGGGAATCCACACGTCCAGCGCGTCGCTCCAGAACGAGTAGCCGTCATCCTCCCACTTGAACCACGCCACCGAATAGGCGATGAACGCGGCGGCGATCGCGATCCACACCCCTCGATCAAACGTCCGCGTGAAGCCCGTCAACTTGTCATCCGGAAATCGCATGACGAACGGCAAGAGCGGAAGCACGGCGAAATTTCCCCACACCGTCGTGAGGAAGAAGGCGAGCGCTGAGAACGCTACGGGCGAGAGATAGGCTTGATAAAAGGCCATCGACGGCTGGGTCGACAGAAACCCGGTTGCAAACGCGTAGAAACTCCACGTCATGACGTTGGGACGCAAGAACACCAGCACGAACGCGATCGCGACGAAGATCGTCGCCGGAATAATCGCAAGAATGCCCAGTAGCTGCACGGTTCGCGTAAACGACGCCAAAGATACAGCGGTCATCGTCACGGTGTACGCTCGGCCATCCGGACGGCGGAAGGTGAACGTTCCGCGATCGCCCGCGCGCGGATAGATCAGTAACGCAAAGCCCTTGCTAAAGGGCGTCACTTCGAGCGTATCCCCGGCTCGAACACCGGCCACATCAGCGGGTGATCCGGGCGCGACTGCATCGACGCGAACCGAGAACTGACGCGTCGAATCGACGCCGAACGTGCCGCCGCCCCATACGCCGGCGTAGTCCGCGTGTCCGAGCGGCACGTAGAAGATTACAATCACCAGCGCGGTGATTGCAATCAGCACGAGCCGAGCGACAAGCTTCATGCGGGATCCGGGCTCGCGTCGGGCGCCGCAACGAACGGCGCCGACGGATCGTTTCCGAGCGGAATCTCGGCCTTTGCCAAGTTTTCGTAGACGCGCAGATTGATCTCGCGCCGCACCTCGAATTGCCGTAACGGCGCGGTGCGCATCGAGGCGCGCAGGACAATACCATTGCGCGACATGCTTTCGACGCCGATCCACTCGACCGGTTCGATGATCGAATCGCGCCAGCGTTCGTCGGAACGCAGGCTTGTGAGTGTGTCGCGCAAGACGTCCATCGCCTTGCGCAGATCCGCACCGACCGCCACCGTGATACGATAGTCGACGCGCGACCAGGTTCGCGACGAGTTCACCACTTGTATCGCCGAACTGTGCGGAATGGTGATCAAGTTGCCGCGACTGTCACGAACCTGCACGACACGTAACGTGAGATGTTCGACGATGCCATTGGCATCGCCGATCACCACGTAGTCGCCTTCGACGTACTGATCCTCGAACAACACAAGCAAACCGCCGAGGCAATCACGCACTAAACTCTGCGCGGCAAAACCGATGGCGACTGCCGCGATGCCGCCGATCGTTACGACCGAGGCGATTGGAACTTGCAAAACCGCAAGCATCCCAAGGATTGCGATAACGACAATGATGCAGGTACTGAATCCGACCAGCGCCTTCGACATCGTGGGGACGCGCAAGAGCGAGCGCGCTTGCGCACCCGGCGGCTTGCCGATCGTCGCCCACCAATGCACGACTTGACGAATCGCGGTCGCGACCACCTGGTCGGCAACAAAGGCGCCGATCCAAACCAGCGCGACCCGAACCGCGGTACGCCGGATGGCTTCGCCGTAGCTGACGGTCTGCGGGAACTGCAGCAAGGCGTAGGTGATTGCAGCGAGCCACACGACCGGCAGCAGCCATGCAACGATCGTCGCCGCTTGGCGGTTTCGCAAGAATCGAAAGAGCAGCAAGCCGGCAAGCGTCAGGACTGCGAGCGCGATCGCCGCGCGAATACTGATCTCGGCGTTGCGATGGATCGCCTCGGGCTGGCGACGCTCCAGCGCCTGGGAGAGAGCGCTCTGCAGCGAAGCCTGCCACTGCGATGCAAGGTCAGCGACGGTGACGTTTGCACGCCGCGCGTCGTCGGTGGTCACGGTGAGAATCGGGTACGGCGTCGTATGTCGCGCGTCCGACACCACCAGCACGTATTCCGCACCCTCTTTTTGCAACGAGACCTTGAAAGTAGCCGGGTCGTAAACCGTCTTGCCGGAGTCCGGGTCGGTTGCGAGCACTTGCGAAATCGCGCCGGAAATCAGGAAGCTGCGCGTCTGGATCGGCATCGCGTCGGCTGGGGGGTTTGCAAGCGCTGCGATCCGCAACACCGTCGCACCGTCGATGATGACCGGCGCGGTCGCAAAGAGCGTTGCCGCAGGGGTCGCGGTGGGCGCAGTAAGGCCCGGCAACACCTGCGCTCCCGCGAAGCCGGGGACCGCACTGCAAATCATTGCGGCTATCACGGGTATTAAGAGGTAGCGAATAGAACGCATCGCCCCCAGGGATTCATGACACTCACCGATCTCACCCTCACCGCCGACGTCGAACGCGAGACCACGCCAATTTTCGAGCGCGTCGCGAACGTGATTCCGCGCGTCGAATGGGCGCTGCACGCGCCCTACGTCGCGGCGATCAACCGCCTCAAGCGCGAACGCAACGCGGTGATCCTTGCCCACAACTATCAAGTTCCAGAGATTTATCACACGGTCGCTGACATCGTTGGCGATTCGCTTGCGCTGGCTATACAAGCCGCCAAAACCGACGCCGACGTGATCGTCCTGTGCGGCGTGCACTTCATGGCCGAGACCGCGAAGCTGGTCAATCCCAGCAAGACCGTACTCGTACCGGACCTACGCGCGGGATGTTCGCTTGCCGAATCGATCACTGCCGACGACGTCCGTCTGCTGCGCGAAAGCTATCCGGGCGTGCCGGTCGTGACCTACGTCAATACCTCGGCTGCGGTCAAAGCGGAATCCGATATCTGCGTGACCAGCGGCAACGCGGTCGAAATCGTTGAAGCACTCAACGTCCCGCGCGTCATCTTTCTTCCCGACGAGTACTTGGCGAAATACGTCGCGTCGAAGACGACCACCGAAATCATCGCGTGGAAAGGTCACTGCGAAGTGCACGAGCGTTTTACCGGCGCCGACATCCGCCGCTATCGCGAGGGCGATCCGAAGCTGGTGGTGATCGCGCATCCCGAATGTCCGCCCGACGTACTCGCCGAGGCCGACTACGTCGGCTCCACGCACGGGATGGTGGAATACGTAGGCGAGCACCAACATTCGCGCGTGCTGCTGATGACCGAGTGCTCGATGGCCGACAATGTCGCGGGCACCTATCCGAGCGTCGAGTTCGTCCGTCCGTGCAATCTCTGCCCGCACATGAAACGCAACACGCTACCGAAGATCCTCCACAGCCTCGAAACGATGCAATACGAAGTCACGGTCGACCCTGCCGTGGCGCAGCGCGCGCGCGCCGCCGTCGATCGCATGCTAGAGTTCAGCCGCTCGCGCTACGCGTCATGAAGATTCATCGCACGGGAGCCGTCGTTGTCGGTGCAGGCATCGCGGGGCTGATGGCTGCGCTCAAACTCGCACCGGCGCCGGTTACCGTACTTTCCAAGCGGCGTTTGGGTAGCGGGGCAGCGACCGATTGGGCGCAAGGCGGCATTGCCGCCGCGATGGGCGCGGATGATTCACCCTCGCTGCATGCGATCGATACGCAGCGAGCAGGCGCCGGCATCTCCGATGCGCGCATCGTCAAGATTCTTACCAGCGACGCGACCGCGCGCATCGAGGAGCTGTTGGAACTCGGCGCGACGTTCGATCGCGACGCATCGGGTGAGCTCGCGCTCGGACGTGAGGCCGCACACCAGCGCCGCCGCATCGTCAAAGCGGGCGGCGATGCAACCGGACACGAGATTCTCAAGGCGTTGATTGCCGCGGTGCGCGAGTCGCCGTCGATCACGGTCGTCGAGGACGTTACCGCCGACGACATCATTCTCTCCGACGGCCGCGTTGCTGGCGTATACGCACACGAAAACACGGGCGACGCCCGCGCCTATCTTGCGCCGGCTGTTGTCATCGCAACCGGTGGCATCGGCCGGCTCTATCGCTACACGACCAATCCGGTGGAAGCTACCGGCGATGGCATTGCGATGGCGGCACGCTGTGGCGCGTTGCTCGCCGACATGGAATTCGTGCAGTTTCATCCGACGGCGCTTGCAATCGGCGCGGACCCCATGCCGCTCGTGACCGAAGCAGTCCGCGGCGAAGGCGCAGTGCTGCTCAATGACTTGGGCGAGCGCTTCATGCTCGCCGTCCACGCCGACGCGGAGCTGGCGCCGCGCGACGTCGTTGCTCGCGCGATTTTCGAGCAGTTGCAGCGTGGCCGTCTGGTCGGGCTTGATGCTAGTGCCACGATTGGCGATGCGTTTCCGCAAGAGTTTCCGACGGTTTTTGGATTTTGCCAAGCCGCGGGGATCGATCCGCGCACAGCACGGATTCCGGTTGCTCCCGCGGCGCACTATTACATGGGCGGCATCGCGGTCGACGAATGGGGACGCTCGTCGCTGGAAGGTTTGTGGGCCTGCGGGGAAGCCAGCGCGAGCGGCGTTCACGGCGCGAATCGGCTCGCCAGCAATTCGCTGCTCGAAGCGCTCGTCTACGGCTCACGCGTCGCCGAGAACATTATCGCAACGCGAAACGAGCAAACCGCCGATCTGTCCCTCGACTCTGCTCGCGTGGCTCGCTACGCTCGGGATGACAAAGGGGAAATCCAGGCGACGCGGGACCTGCGCAATTTGATGTACGCCAATGTCGGCTTAGTACGCAACGAATTTGGCTTGCGCGAAGCGCTCTCGCGCATCGAAGCGCTCGAAGCCGCTTTCCCGCGTGCTGCGAACGAGTTGCGCAATCTGCTCGTGGTCGGCCGGCTGATCGCCGAAGCAGCACTTGCGCGCAAGGAGAGCCGCGGCAGCCACTATCGCAGCGATTACCCGGCGACGGTCGACGCACTTGCCAAACGCTCTTTCACGCGTCTTGTCGGCGCATAAGCCGAGCCGGCTCGTTGTCGAGCCGATCGTGCGCGCCGCACTGCTCGAAGATCTCGCGCACGGCAGCGATCTCACCACCGATGCAATCGTTCCGCTCGATCTGCGCACAACCGCGCGCATCGTATCTCGCGCCGATGGCGTGATTGCCGGCCTGGACGCTGCACTGCTCGCGTTCGAGCTGCTCGAACCGGGCGCCGTTCGCGTGCGCACCGCGCTCGAGGACGGTGATGCGGTCAAAGCCGGTGGTCTGGTGGCACAACTCGAGGGCCCAGCCGGTGTGCTGCTAACCGGCGAGCGCACGATGCTCAATCTGCTATCTCGCCTGAGCGGAATCGCAACGGCAACGCGCACGCTGGTCGACGCGGTTGCCGGCACGCGCGCGCACGTCGTCGACACGCGCAAGACGACGCCGGGTCTGCGCGTTTTCGAGAAGTACGCGGTACGTTGCGGCGGCGGCGGGAACCATCGATTCGGGCTCGACGACGCTGTGCTGATCAAAGACAATCACCTTGCGCTGGCCGGCTCGATTCACGAAGCGGTTACACGCGTGCGCGCGCACGCCGGACACATGGTGAAGATCGAAGTCGAAGTCGACACCCTCGATCAACTGCGCGAGGCGCTACGCGAACCGATCGATGCGGTGCTGCTCGACAACATGAAACCGGCGATGCTGCAAGAAGCGGTGCGCATCGTCGGCGGTTCGGTTATCACCGAGGCGAGCGGCGGCGTTCGTCCGGAAACGATTGCCGCCATTGCCGCGACCGGTGTCGATCTGATCTCAGTGGGGTGGCTTACCCACAGCGCACCCGCCCTCGACCTCGGTTTAGATATCGCGCTTTAAGGGTGACCTTGGCCCGGCGGACCGCCGCGGGGACCCCCGCGATGCATCATCATGCCGTCGTGGCCGCCCGCCATGCCGAGCAAAATCTCGCCGGCGTCAGGCGTGTGCGGTTTGCGCGGACCATGGCTACGCATCGGCCACGGTGAGCCACTCGGCTTAGGCCATGGGTGATTGGCCATCATCTGCTGTCGCTGCGACTTCATCGCGGTCCGGAACTGCTTGTTCGCGTTGAGGATCGCCGCCGTTTCGCTTGGCGACAGCGCCGCATCGAGTTGCTTCGCGGCAGCCCGCCTATCCGGATTGGCCGCGATCGCGAGACCGCCGACCACGGAAGCGTACAGTTGTTTATGGGCTGGAGTTAGGGCGCCGAGCACTTGCGCGCGGAACTGCTGATGCAATTTCATGATCGCTTGCATGTTCGCGTGCATTTGCTGGCGCATCGCCGGGTTGGGTGAACCCGGAGCTTGCTGAGCGCCGGCGATCGCCGGAGCGGCAAGCATAAGCGCAAGTGCGAGAAGAATACGTTTCATACCATTGTTGTACGGCCGGCCACCCGGGGAAAGGCTGAGAAACTGGGGGTGGCAGCCCGGGGTGTTAACCGCCCTCTAACGAAGCGTAAGCGCATGAGCGGAGATTCGACCAAACAGGCCCCGGCCAAGACCAACTACGATAGCGAGACGCCCGCACCGCTGATCGACTTCATGTCGAAGGGCTGGGCCGAGGCGCCACTGCGGGCCGGCGCGCATCCACAGCTCGCGCGCCTGCAATCGCGGCGCGATCAGCTCTCGCGCAGCTTTCCGGGCTGCTACTTACTCGTTCCGGCGGGCCAAGAACACGTCCGCGCCAACGATACGAACTTCCGCTTCCGGCCGGCCAGCGACTTTGCGTACTTGATGGGTGACGCTGAGCCCGGCGCGATGCTCGTGCTCGAGCCCGAAGGCGCCTCGCATCGCACGCTGCTCTTCGCTCCCGAGCACAACCGCGGCAAGGCGGAGTTTTTCACCGACCGCATCTACGGCGAACTGTGGGTCGGCCGCCATCGTGGCCTCGATGAAAGCCAAATCTTCTTCGGTGTCGATCGTTGCCGCCCGCTGCAAGGGATCCCCTCCTACGTACAAGAGCTCGCCGACAGCAACCACCCGGTCTATCTGCTGCGCGGGCACAACCGCGCGATCGATGCGATGCTGCCGCAGAACGAGCAAGACGACGAGTTTGCGGTGCATCTTTCCGAGATGCGTCTTGTGAAGGACGAGTACGAAATCGCCGAACTGCGCAAGGCTTGCGAGATCACCAAGCGCGCGTTCGAAGACGTGATCCGCCTCTTTCCGCGCGCGAAGAGCGAGCGCGAATTCGAAGGTGCATTCTGGAACCGCGCGCGCATCGAAGCGAACGACGTCGGCTACCTGACGATCGCGGCCTCTGGGCACAACGCCTGCACACTGCATTGGAACCATAACGATGGTGCTATCGATCGCAGTGCGCTCTTGCTGCTTGACGCCGGCGTCGAATGCGACTCACTCTACACCGCCGACATCACGCGCACGATGCCGATCGGTGGACGTTATTCGCACGCCCAACGTGCGGTATACGACATCGTCTACGAAGCGCAGCGCGTCGCGATCGACGCGGTTTCGCCCGGGAACGACTTTCTCGAGCCGAACCGGCGCGCGATGCGCGTGCTGGCGCAGGGATTGATCGACCTCGGCGTATTGAGCGGCTCCGTCGACGAAGCACTTGATCCCGCGAAGCAGTTCTATCGCCGCTACACGCTGCACAACGTCAGCCATATGCTCGGGCTCGACGTGCACGACTGCGCGCACGCGCGCTCCGAAAACTATCGGTACGGAACGCTGCGCGAAGGCATGGTACTCACCGTGGAGCCGGGGCTGTATTTTCAACCGGACGACACAACCGTGCCGGAGGAATTGCGCGGCATCGGCGTGCGCATCGAAGACGATGTCGTGGTCACGGCCTCGGGCCGCGAAAATCTCTCCGCCATTCTCCCCTCGAAGGCCGACGCTGTCGAACGCTGGATAGCTGATCTTACGGCTTGATCTACAAGGATCAGGTCCTCGTCGTCGAGCCAACCGGCATCGAACCGGTGGCCGCCGCAGCGCGCCACGGCCGGGCGCGCGATCTCTTCGGCGTATGGTTTTCAGCCAACGCGGAGATCGCAACCTGGATGGTCGGTGTCTTTGTCGCTGCGCTCTTTGGTGCCGACCTGCGCAGCGCGGCGCTCGGCATTGCGCTCGGTAACCTCTTGGGCTTCGCGATTCTCGGCGTGCTCGCGACGATCGGGCCGCGCTACGGCGTTCCGCAGATGGTCGCATCGCGACTTGCGTTCGGCGGGCGCGGAAATATCGCGCCGGCGGTGCTCTCGTTTCTTGCCGGCGTCGGCTGGTTTACCATCAACACGATCTTCGGTGCGTATGCGCTGGAAACGATTGCGCACCTCGGTTACGGTGTCGCGCTCGGCATCATGCTCGTGCTGCAGATCGCGCTCGCCGTCTACGGCTACAACCTGATCGGGGTCTTCGAGCGTGCCTGCGCGGTGCTTCTCGCCGCCGGGTTCGTTCTGTTAGGCGCGGTCACGCTGCCGCACGCCTCGTGGGCACCGTCGCCCGCCCCGATGCAAGGATTCATGTTTGCCGCGGCACTGGCATTTGCGTACGCGATGGGATGGGTACCGTGCGCTTCGGACTACTCGCGGTATTTGCCGCGGACGGCGAGCCCACGCGCGATCTGGTGGTACGCCTTCGCCGGCTGCGCGCTGCCGTGCATCGCCATCGAAATCCTCGGCGCCGCAGCGGTGAGCGCTTCCCATGTTAACCTGCGCACGGCGGTGCCGACCGAAGCGATCGCGCAACTGCTCGGCTCGGGCGTCGTCGCCAAAGCGGTGCTGCTCACCGTCGTGCTCGGAACGCTCACCGCAAACTGCATGAATCTCTATTCCGGCGCGCTCGCGGCGCTGGTGGCCTTCAACGTCCGCATTTCACGCGCGCACGCTGCGCTTGCAGTCGGCGTGCTTGGGGCGATTCTCGCGCTCTGGGGCTCGCACCCCAACGAAACGGCGGAGTTCTACACCAACTTCTTATTGCTGCTCTCGTACTGGGCGTCGCCCTGGGCCGGTGTCGTGCTGGTCGATTGGTGGCAATCCCGCGCCGCCGTCCGCGATCCGGAGCGGGTGCCGGCGTGGCGCAGCGGCACCGCTGCCTGGGTACTGGGCGTCGCGGCGTCGGTGCCATTTTGGAATCAAGCATGGTGTACCGGGCCGTTCGCGCGCGCGTTCCCGCAATTCGGCGACCTCTCGTACTACGTCGGCCTGGTGGTTGCGGCACTCGTTATGGCTGCGATGAAACCCAGGCATGCGACAGCGGTAATGGAAGGCAACTGATATGTTGGAAGTCGATCACGTTCGCAAGGAGTTCGGTTCGGTGCGCGCCGTGAGCGACGTGCACTTTACGATTCCCGACGCGACCACATTCGGATTGCTTGGCCCCAACGGCGCAGGCAAGACCACGACGATGCGCATGATCTTGGGCATCCTCGTCCCCGACGGCGGTCGTGTGACTTGGAACGGCGCACCTATTCACGACGATAGCCGCCGCCATTTCGGCTATTTGCCGGAAGAGCGCGGCATCTACGGCAAGATGAAGGTCCGCGAGCAGATCGCCTATTTCGGCAAGCTGCATGGTCTACGCGAGCCCGATTTGAGTAAACGCATCGATCGCTGGATCGAGCAACTCGAACTTTCGGTCTACCAAGATCGGCCCTGTGGTGAACTCTCCAAAGGCAATCAGCAAAAGGTCCAGGTCGCATGCGCGGCCGTCCACTCACCGCAACTGCTCGTGCTCGACGAGCCGTTCTCGGGGCTCGACCCCGTCAATGCTGCGATGCTGCTTTCGGTCCTCGACGAGCTCCGGAAGAACGGCACCACTCTGATTCTTTCGAGTCACCAGATGTGGCAGCTCGAAGATCTTGCTTCGCGCTTTTGCATCATCGCGGGCGGCGCCAACCGCGCCGACGGAACGCTCACCGAATTGCGTTCCGCGTGGCCGACGCGCGTGGTTCGCGTTTCACCGCCGAGCGACGCGGTTCGTGCACGGCTCGAGAGTGTCGCCGGCGCGCAACCGTTGGCGCACGTAAACGGCGCGATCGACTATCGCGTTCCAGCGAACACCGACTTCGCGGCACTCTTGCGCTCGCTGGTTGAAGTTGCGCCGGTGACGAAGTTCGAGGCGATCGAGCCATCACTCCAAGAAATCTATTTGCGCGCGATCGGAGAGAGTGCGGCGTGATTGAAGACTTCATCACCGTCTACCAAGCAGAGATCATGCGCCGCATTCGATCGCGGCCGTACATCATCGGGTTACTCTTCGGCGTCCTCGCGATCACGCTGCTGAGCCGGCTTCCCGCCCTGATGGAGAGTGCGTTCAGCGGTGCGAGCTCGATCGTGCTTGCGGGCGACCCGGCGCTCGTTTCGCGCGCCAAGCCCTTGCTGACCGACTACAAGATCGTCGGCACGCTTCCGGATGCCCCGGTCGACGACGCCACGCTCAAACAGTACCACGCCGGTTCCGCCGTCGAGTTACGAGCGCAACCGGATGGCTTACACGTCACCGTCTATTCGCGTAATCCCGGCGGCATCCACCGCGAAGCGCTCAGCGAAGACCTGTTGCCGCTGCAGCTGCAGCTCGTCACGCATCGCAATGCGGGTGCGGTGGCGAAGATCACTGCGATCCCCATCACGGTAAAAGTAATCGCGTCGAAGTTTGCATCGGCCGGTCAGGCGAGCGCAGCGCGCGGTGTGGCCTATACGCTGCTCTTCCTTCTCTATTTGCTGATCATCCTCAACAGTCAACTCGTAATGAGTTCGGTCGCGGAAGAAAAGACAAGCCGCATTGCCGAGCTGTTGATCGCGTCGGTGAACCCGAGCGCGCTCCTGACCGGCAAGATCCTCGCGTCAGCCACGCTTGGATTTCTCCAGCTCGCCGTATGGATCGCGGCGGCGGCCTACTCTGGCGGTGGGGGCAGTAGCGCAAGTTCCAGCGGCGATTCGCTTCTTTCGCTCTCGAACGCGCTTGACGTGCTCACACCCGGCTTGGTCGTGGCATTTCTGGTGTTTTTTATCATCGGGTTTCTGCAGCTTTCGACACTCTTCGCAGCCGCAGCATCGCTGATCAATCGGACCGAAGACCTGGGCAGCATCGCGTTGCCGCTCGTCATGCCGATCGTCTTCGCCTTTATCATCGCAATCGCGGCATTGAGTTCGCCGGATGCGCCGCTCGCCGTCGTCTGCAGTTACCTTCCGCTGATCGCACCGTTCGTAATGTTCGCGCGCATTGCGGTGAGCAACGTGCCGCTCTGGCAAGTCGCACTTTCGATCGGAATCAATCTCGTCGCTCTCTACGTGATCGCGGTGCTTGCCGGCAAGATCTATCGCGTGGGGATGCTGCTCTATGGACGCGCGCCGAACTTACGCCAAGTGTGGAGCGTGATTCGCAGCTAGTCGCTTCGACCGAAGCGTTAGTGCACAGTTCAACCCCGAGGCGGATGACCCCAACCGGATTGGACGTACGAACCGTCGATGACGATCGCCGGGACCGTGGGATCGCCGCTCGTGTATGCAAACATCGCTTCGCGCGCGCGCCGATTATTTTGCGCGTCGTGCTTCGTGTACGCAATGCCGCTGCGATCGTAGTGCGCCAGCGCTTCGCGGCAGTAGGGGCAGCTGGGGCTGATATAGAGTTCGAGCTTCGCGCCGACCGGCGGATGCTCGACGTCGATGGCCATAACGAGTGCTGTAGATTCTCGACGGCGAAGGGGTAGCCATGCCGCTCGTTCTGGTGCCGACGCCGCTCGGAAATCTCGGTGACGTCACGCGCCGCGCGCTCGACGCGCTGCGCGATGCCGAACTGATCGTCGCCGAGGATACGCGCGTCGCGCGTAAGCTGCTCAGCGCGCTCGATATCGGTCCTAAGGAGCTATGGAGCTATCGCGAGCAAAACGCTGCCGGCGCTACGCCCGGCATTCTCGAGCGCGCGCGCGAGGCGAATGTCGTGCTCGTCACCGACGCGGGTATGCCCGGCATCTCCGATCCCGGCAGCGAGCTGGTCGCCGCCGCACGCGCCGCCGGCATTACGATCGACGTGTTGCCCGGTCCGAGCGCGGTTATCGGCGTTGCGGCGCTCAGCGGTTTCCCACTGCGGCGCTTCATCTTTGAAGGGTTTCCGCCGCGCACGTCTTCAGCACGCCGTGAGGCATTTACGCGCGCGCTCGACGCCGAGGCGACGACGATTTGGTACGAGTCGCCGCAACGCATCGCAGCCACGCTCGCCGACCTCGCGGCGATCGCAGCGGACGCGCAGGTCTTTTTGGTGCGCGAATACACCAAGCGGTTCGAACAGCAAGTGTTAGGCACGCCGGACGCGGTCGCGGCAGCGCTCTCGGAACCCGTGCGCGGCGAGATCGCCTTTGCAATCGCACCCTACGCGGCGGCGGCGCGGGCGCCCGTTCCGCTCGATCTCGACGCGGCAATCGACGAGCTCCTGGCAGATGGCCTGCCAGTTGCGGAAATCGCCAAGCGGCTGACGAGGCTCGGCGCGGGGGACCGCCGGGCCCTGTATGAGCGGGCCACGAATCGGAAGAAGGCGAACAACAGCCCTCTTCCATGAGCAGCCGCGCCTTTTACGTCACCACGCCGATCTATTACATCTCGGGCAATCCCCACATCGGCCACGCCTACACCACCGTCGTGGCCGACGTGCTTGCGCGGACGGCCCGCGCCTTCGGCCCAGCGTTCTTCCTCACCGGGACCGACGAACACGGGCAGAAAGTCGCGAACGCCGCGGCCGAGCACGGCAAAACGCCGCAGCAATGGTGCGATGAGCTCGTACCCCGCTGGCAGTCGCTTTTCGCGGCCTATCACGTACAGTACGACGACTTTATCCGCACCACGCAGCTGCGGCACACGACCAAGGTGCAACGCGTCTTCGAGCGCCTGCGCGAGAGCGGCGACGTCTACCTCGGCAAGTATGAGGGCTGGTACTGCGTCAACGACGAGACGTTTTGGCTCGAGTCCAAGCTCGTCAACGGCTGCTGCCCAACCTGCGGTCGCGAAGTGCAATGGATCTCCGAAGACGACTGGTTCTTCCGCCTCTCCGCCTATCGCGACCGGCTGCTGGCATATTTCAAAGCCAACCCGGATTGGGTGCGTCCGCGCAGCGTCTACAACGAAATGGTCGCGCTGCTCGAAGAGGGGCTCGACGATCTCTCGATCTCGCGCACAAATCTCGAGTGGGGCATTCCGATTCCCGGCGATGGTGGGGTGATCTACGTCTGGTTCGATGCATTATTGAATTACATCACGGCGATCGGCTGGTCCGAAGACGACGAGCGCTTTCACTCGCTTTGGCCGGCGAACGTGCAGTTGATCGGCAAAGAGATCGCGCGCTTCCACACGATTATTTGGCCGGCGATTCTGTGGGCACTTGGCGAAGCCGCACCCGAATTAGTCTTCGCGCACGGTTGGATCACCGTCGATGGCCAGAAGATGGGCAAAAGCCTTGGCAACGCGGTCGATCCGTTTGCGCTCGCCGACCGTTTCGGCGCCGATTCGCTGCGCTATTTTCTCTTGCGTGAAGCGCCGTTCGGCAGCGACTTTTCCTATTCCGAAGAGAAGATCGCGCAACGTCACAATAGCGACCTCGGCAACGATCTCGGCAACCTGCTCAAGCGCTCGCTCTCGATGCTCCAGAAGTATCGCGGTGGGATCGTACCGCACCGCGGCGACGATGCGGCCTTTGCGCAACGCTTCACCGATCTGCCCGAGCGCGTGCGCGGACTGATCTTTTCGCTTGACTTCCGCGGCGCGCTCGAGACGATCTGGGAGCTCGTGACCGCTCTCAATCGCGCGATTGACGAACGCAAGCCGTGGACGCTGGCCAAAGAGGGACGCGAGCGCGAGCTCGACGCCTTGCTCTACGACGTGTGCGAGGGATTGCGCTGGCTCGCGATCCTGCTGCACCCGTTCATGCCCGAGCGCACGGCGCAGATGTGGGAGCAGCTCGGCTTAGATGCGGCGAGCATCGACGAGGATTGGACGCGCGCGCTGCGGTGGGGCGGACTCCCAGAGGGTACGCAAACCGCTGTCGGTGACGCGCTTTTCCCCCGCATCGAACTGGTGGAGAGCGCATAGCGCCAATGAGCGAGCGCAACGCGCCGAGCCGCGCGGTTACCATCGGTGGTGGGATCATCGCCGTCGCCGGGCTCGCGGTTGCGTTGACGCTGTACGCGACGTCGTTCACGCAAGTCGACTGGGCGTTGACCCTCTGCGGTGCGGTGGCGATAGCGTTCATCGCGAGCAACGCGTTGCCGGTGCGCGGCCTGCGGATGCGCCGCACCGGGCTTTCGGCCGAGGCGATCTTCCTCGATCTACCGATTGCCGTACCGCTCTTCGCAATCGGCGGCGAGATCGGCGGCACCGCGTGTGCGCTAGCCTTTGCGCTCGGCTTCGGCGCCGCGTCGATCGCGCGCAATGCCGACTCCGTTGCGGATCTCCCACGCCACGGTGTCCTGCGCGTACTCGCGGCGCTGCTGTTCCTGCCCTTCGGCGACAATGCGCTGCAAGTGCGAGCGATGCCAATCGCTACGGCCACGCCGATCGTCGCGACCGTGGTTTTCGCGGCGGTAATTATTTTCATCTTCGGGATCTCGGCGCCGGCATCGTCGTACACGTTTCATCTTTCCGTCCTGCGACTATGGGGACGTCTCGCACGCGATCCACGCACCTGGGCGGTTACGGCCGGCAGCGTGATTTGGGCGACGATCGGGCGCAACGAGGTCGTCCTCGGGCAGAATCTGCTTGCCATCATGCTCTGGCTGCCGGTCTGCTTGTCGGCATTTCTGCTGCGCACGATCGACAAACAGCAAGCCGAACTGCATCGACTGCGGCTCGTTCGCGATGCGGTGCAGGCGATGCTGGGCGATCGCGATCCGTTGCCGCAGATCAACGCCATCCTGGCGACTTTGCGTGTGCCGTCGTTTGACGAAACCGTCTCGGTGTTGGCTGCGACTACCGCACGGACCGACACCTGGCGAACGGTCACAACGCTCGGACCAACGCTCAGTTCCGCGGGCGACGAACTCGCACGGCGGATTCTCGCGCGCTTGAAGTTCAGCGGCTCGTCGTCGACGACGTTGCGCGATGAGTTTTACACGGCGTATGCCTTTGCCGCACGCCTCGCCGACGGCGAACTGCATGGTGCGCTAACCGTACTGCGCCGAAACGACCGCCCGCTCTCAAACGAACAGGTCGCGCAGTTCACCAACGCTGCCTTTGAGCTTGCGCCGCTGCTGCGCGACATGCGCACGATCGCCGCGACGCAAAGTGCTGCAACGATCGACGGTCTCACCGGCCTTGCGAACCGTGCGACTACGATGGATCGTCTCCATGCAATGCTCGAGGCGATGCCGATTGCGGAGAACGGCGCGTTGCTCTTGCTCGACATCGACCACTTCAAATCGATCAATGACGACCTTGGACACGCGGCCGGCGACGCGTGCTTGCGCAAGATCGGTGACATCATTCGCACGACCGTGCGCGCCGGCGACACCGCCGGACGCATCGGTGGCGAGGAGTTCTTGATCGTCATGCCCGGCGCTTCGCGCGATATTGCTCTGACCGTCGGCGAGCGTCTGCGCTTGGCCGTCGCGCTCGGCGGCATGCGCTATGGCAATGGCGAGCCGGTCACGACCAGCATCGGCGCCGCTGCCGCCCGCGTCGGCGACACGGCGGAGACACTGCTTGCGCGCGCCGATCGCGGACTTTACGAGGCCAAGCGCCAAGGCCGCAATCGTATGATCGAAGAGCTCGACACGGCGTGATCGACACCCACGCCCATCTGCACGATCCGAAATTCGACGGCGATCGCGCGGTCGTGATCGATCGGGCGCGAACCGCCGGCATTTCAACGATCGTGAACGTCGGCTGCGACGTCGCCGACTCGTTTCGCGCGCTCGAGGTCGCACGCGAATACCGTCTTCATGCGTCGGTCGGCATCCACCCGCACGAAGCCAAAGATGCACCGCCCGACATTCCATCGGTGTTCGAATCGTTTCTGCACGATCCACGCGTTGTGGCGATCGGCGAAGCGGGCCTGGATTACTACTACGATCACAGCCCGCGCGACGTGCAGCAGCGCGTGCTGCGCGAGCAGCTCGCGTTTGCGCGTGAAACGGGCTTTCCGTTCGTCTTTCACCAGCGCGACGCGTTCGATGACTTCGTCACCATCTTGCGCGACGAGTGGCGCGCACCGATGCGTGGGGTCGTGCACTGCTTTACCGGCGATACCGCACAGGCGCAGCTGCTCACCCAAGAGTTCGGGCTCTACCTCGGCATCGGCGGCGTGCTGACGTTCAAAACGGCCGAGCCCTTGCGGGCCGCGGTTGCCGCTGTCGGACTGGAGTCGCTCGTCCTCGAAACCGACTGTCCGTATCTTGCGCCGGTACCGCATCGCGGCGAGCGCAACGAACCGGCGTATGTCGAGCTCTCGGCACAGCGGCTCGCCGAAGTTCTCGACTGCGGCGTCGACGAGGTTGTCGCCGTCACCGACGCGAACGCGCGCAGCGTATTTTCGTTACCGTAGCACGCTAGGAGCCCGGATGAATTTGATCGTCGCCGTGATCGGCGTTATTCTCGCGTTTACACCGGCGACGCCGTATGCGACGCAGGCACAGCCACTGACGCTCTCGGTTGACGCGTCCCTTGCCGCTCGCGGCATCGCTTATGTGCACGAAACCGTGCCGGCGAAGGCTGGCGAGATGACGCTCGTTTATCCGAAGTGGATTCCCGGCGAACACGGCCCCACGGGTCCGCTCAACGATCTGACGTCGATCCGTGTCAAGGCCGGCGGCAGCGCGCTCGATTGGCGGCGCGACACCGTCGACCTCTACGCTTTTCGCGTCGACGTGCCCAATGGCGTCGACTCGCTCGACGTCACGTTCACGGTGCTGATGAATGCGCCGGGCGACACGATGTCGACCCACGACGTGGCCGTCATCAACTGGAACCGCTACATCCTCTATCAAGACGGCATCGATTCGCACGATTACTACGTGAAGCCGTCGATCGTGCTGCCGGCCGGCTGGGATTTTGGCACGGCGCTCCGCGATCCACAGCGCGCCGGCAACACCGTGAGCTTTGCGGTGACGGCGCTCGACCAATTCATCGACTCACCGCTCGATATGGGCGCCTACGTCAAGAAGTGGACGCTTTGGAAAGGCGACGGCTCGTACGTCGAACTCGATGCGTTTGCCGGTCGCCCGCAGGACCTCGACGTACCCGACAAAGTGGTCGAGGCCTACAAGCGCGTGCCAGGCGAAGCCTTTGCGCTCTACGGTTCGCGTCATTTTGCCGACTACCACGCGCTGCTCACGTTGAGCGACGAGATTGGTTTTCAAGGAATCGAGCATCATCAGTCCAGCGACGACCGTTCTCCCGACGACTTTCTGAGCAATCCGCAAGAGGCACTCGAAGGCGGCGATCTCGTCACGCACGAGTTCTCGCACTCCTGGAACGGCAAGTATCGCCGTCCCGCCGATCTGACGACGCCAAATTTCCAAGTTCCGCAACAAACCGACCTGCTGTGGGTCTACGAGGGCATGAATCAATACCTCGGCGATCTGCTCTCGTTCCGCGCGGGCATTCGCGACTCTAAGGACTATCCGGAGTATCTGGCGTCGATCTACGCCGAGATGGACACGGAAACCGGGCGCGACACGACGCCGCTTATCGACCTCACCGCAGGCGCACCGTACTTCTTCATGGCACGCGGCGATTATCACGCGATTCGCCGCAACGCCGACGATTTCTACACCGAGGGCGAATTGCTCTGGCTCGACGCCGACACGATCATCCGCGAGCGTTCGCACGGTGCGCGGTCGCTCGACACGTTCCTGCACGCGTACACACTGCCGGCCCTGACCGGACCTATCGTTAAAACCTACGACCGCGCACAGATCGAAGCACTCTTGAACGCGACCGAACCCTACGACTGGCATGCGTTCTTCGAAAAATACGTCTACGCGATCGCCGTGCATCCGCCAACCGACGAGCTGGCGCGCGCGGGCTGGCGATTGATTTACGACACGAAGCCCAACGCGTTCATTCGTGCGGGTGAAACGCTACGGCACTCGATCAACGCATGGTATTCGATCGGCGCGAGCATCGCAAACCGTTCCGGCCGGGTCACCGACGTGCGCGAGAATTCACCAGCGTGGCAAGCCGGACTCGCCGTCGGCGAAACGATCCAGGCTATCGACGGGCAAGCGTTCGATCCCGACGTCTTCGACTACGCACTTACGCGCGCCGAGCACGGCGGACCGCCGGTCACCATGGTGGTCTCGCAAGACGGCTGGTTTACCACGCTGACGGTCGATTACCACGGCGGACCACTCTACCCGCACCTCGAGCGAATCCCGAATACACCCGACATGCTCGCAGCCATTATGAAAGCTCACGCAGGGCCGTAGCCAGCGGCGCGGCCTTGCGCCACCGTCGGTCGAACGTGTCGCTCAGGTGCGTGAGAATGCCCGACGCGTCGGTGCGGGAACCCCAATCGAGTTGATCCGGGTGGTCGAAGGCGACGGTTGCATTGGCTGAGCCGACCCAGCCGCGCGTACCGCGAACGATGGCGAGCTTTTCATCCGCATCGACAACGCGAACGCTTACGCCGTCGGCCGATAGTTTCTTGAGCGCGCCCCGTTCGTTGGCATTGCCCTGCATATCACGCACGCTCACCAGCAAACGCACGTGCGCGCCGGCCCGGCCGAGCGCATCAAGCGCGGTGTAGACGCGATTGTTCGCACCGAACGATTCGCTCTCCACGATCACGTCATCGCCGGCGTGCGCCTCGTTCAACAATCGCGCCTCGGAAGCGAGCGCTTCGCGTTTAGCGACCGCGAAGAAGGGCGTTGGTGCATCCTCGCGACCGGCAACCGCGTCGGCTACGATCGCCGCGTCGCGCGAAAAATCGTCGCGCACGATCGTGTCCGCGCCATCGTCGGGCCAGTTGCGATCGTCGAGGAAGAGCATCCCGTCGACGAGTGCAGCCTTGCAGTGCAGCATAGCGTCGGACGACCGTTGGCCGGGATGCACGAGCTCCGCGTCGGCGCCCGCGGCGCGTAATTGATCGATAGCCGCGGCGTTGGCCGCCGTTACGTCGCCGCCATCCTTATAAATGTAGCCCTCGAGCCGAACGAGCACGTGCGTGCCCGCCTTTGCGGCCGCCGTCAGCCCGTCGAGCACTCGACCCTTCGGCAACGTGTAGGCGATCAGCGAGACGTCGCGCGCGTTCGCGAGCCGCGAAAGGAGCTCCGCGGTCGAACTCAATGTCATCATCAGCGCTACCATCACGACAAAGGTGCACCATAGCTAGGGGAGAAGAGCCCAAACTCTCATGGCGACCCAGGTACCCATTCCCCCGGCCGGTGACAAGGGCGCGTTCGTGCGCGAGATGTTCGCGCGGATTGCGCCTCGCTACGATGCCGCAAACCGCGTGCTCACCGCGGGTATGGATGAGGGCTGGCGCAAGCGCTCGATCGCACGGCTGGCGCCGCCGCGCGGCGGTACGGTCCTCGACCTGTGCTGCGGGACCGGCGACGTCGTCTTCCATCTCTTGCGCACCGATCCATCGCTGCACGTCACCGGCATCGATTTCTGCACGCCGATGCTCGACGGCGCGCGTGCGCGCGCGCATCGCGAGGCACGCGGCGACGCAACCTTCATCGAAGGAGACGTCATGGCGCTGCCGTTTGCTGACGGCACCTTCGACGGCGCAACGATGGGGTTCAGCTTGCGCAACGTGGTGGAGATCGATCAGGTGCTGCGCGAGATCTTGCGCGTGCTCAAGCCCGGCGCGCGTTTCGTGAATCTCGACGTGAGCAAGGCGCCCAATCCGCTCTTCAAGCGATTCTTCGACGTATACTTCTACCGGCTCGTGCCGCTCATCGGCGGCATGGTGGGAGGCTCGCGCGCAGCCTACACCTACTTGCCAAATTCGCTGACGCATCATCCCGGGGCCGAGGGTTTGCGCGAGCGCTTTACCCGCGCGGGCTTTGCAGACGCGGGATTCGAACGCCTGATGGGAGGCTCGATCGCCATTCACTACGGGACGAAAGCCTAGTGGCTAGCACGCTGCGCAGCGACGAATCGAATCTGCACGACCTCGTCGAGCACTTTTTTCGTGCGACCTTCTCTACCGACAACCCGATCATCACCGAAGCCGTTCGGCGCATGCTGGCTGCCGGGGGAAAGCGGCTGCGCCCGCGCGTGACGCTGCTCGCGGCATCCGCATGCGGTGACGATCCACAACGCCATCTGCACTTGGCCGCGTACATGGAGCTTATCCACGTGGCAACGTTGATCCACGATGACGTGGTCGACAACGCCGAAACGCGGCGCGGCATCAACGCCACCGCCGTCGATTTCGGCAATCGCGTCTCGGTGCTCGCCGGCGACTATCTTTTTGCTTGGATCTTCAAAAACGTCACCGCAAACTATCCGCATCCGGTGCCCAACATTCTCTCGGCGACGCTGGCGGATATCTGCGACGGCGAAGTGCTGCAGCTTCAGGCACTCGGCAACCTCGATCTCGCCTTCGACGAGTACGTCGAGATCGCGCGCAAAAAAACCGCGTCGCTGTTCGCCGCATCGGCAACCTGCGGCGCGATCGTGGGCGGCGGCAACGCTGATGCGATCGACGCGCTGCGCGCCTACGGCGATTTCTATGGCGTCGCCTTTCAAATGAAGGACGACCTGCTCGATATGACCGCCGATGAACGCTCGCTCGGTAAGCCGGTCGGCAACGACCTGCGCGAGCGCAAAGTGACCGCCCCACTGGTGCTGGCGCTTCGAACGGGCGACGCGGAATTTTATGACGGCGTGGCGCGTTTCTATGCCGGATCCGGCGACGCCGGGATCCCGGGTGTCGTGGCCGCCATCGCGCGAGAAGGCGGCCTCGACAGTGCGCGTGCGGAGATCGCCCGCTACGCCGAGCGCGCCCAGGCGGCGCTGGAGCCTTTGGCCGCGAGCGCGGCGAAGGAAGAGATGAGACGGCTAGCCGACGCGCTGACCGCCGAGTAGAAAGGAACTTCCATGTTTCACCCGGTCCTCGCGATCATCGACGCGCCGATCATCATCGGCATCTTAGTCGTCGGTGCGATCCTTTTCGGCGCGGACAAGCTGCCCAAGCTCGCCCGAAGTGCCGGTCAGGCCAAAAAAGAATTCATGATGGGCCAGATCGAGGCGGACGAAGCCACCGCGCGGGCCCGCGAAGAGGCCCGCCAACGGATGGATGCGCAGCACGCCGACGTAATGGAGAACGTGCAAGCCGGCAGTGTGGCCGGCGAGGCCGTCCCGCCACCGACGCCCGGTAAAGGCACGCAAGCCTAGAGCGATCTAGCGTGCAACTCGAAACGCGGGATGCGCCGCAAGGCGCTGAATCCATCTGGGATCAAAAGGAAATGCCGTTTACGGAGCACCTGCGGGAGCTCCGTACGCGTCTCTTGATCTCGATTGCGGCCGTCGGCATCATCGCGGTCGTCCTGTTTTGGCCCTCGCAATTTGTCATCAAGTGGATGGTGCAAAGCTATTTCCACGGGATTGCGCTGCATGCGTTCGGGCCGGCCGACGTCATCTTCACCGAGTTCAAGTTTTCGCTGGTCGGCGGCATCGTGCTCGGACTCCCGGTGCTCTTTTATCAAGCGTGGATGTTCGTTGTGCCGGCCATTCATCCGCGCACGCGCCGCATGGTCTATAGCTTCATCGTGCCGTCGCTGCTGCTCGCGGCACTCGGTCTCGCGTTCGCCCACTTCATCGTGCTGCCGCGCGTCGTCGCCGCGCTCATCAGTATCACCGACGCGGTGGCAACGCCGACCTACGGCGTCGCCGAGACGATTAATTTCGTGCTCATCCTGCTCGCGCTCTTTGCGATTATCTTTCAGCTGCCGATCGTGCTGGTCGGACTCGCGCGCCTCGGTATCGTCAACGGTGCGTGGCTCGGCCGCTACCGCCGCCATGCGCTTTTCGCGTTCGTCGTCGCCTCCGGCATCGCCGCACCGGACGGCAACCCGATGACCATGGCGCTGCTTGCCGCGCCCATGTACGTTTTGTATGAGGTCTCGATCTGGATTATCCGTATCTTTGAAGCATCGTGGTCCAGAAGCTAGACAACTACTACGGCGACTTCGTGCGCACGTTTGGGAACGTGCTGTTCGCCGTGTGTTTGTTCGTGGTCTGGGGCATTTTGACGCTGATCGGCGTGATCGTCGACCAAGGCAAGGATCCGACGATCTACTTCGGCAGCTATCCGGCACCGATCGCACGCGCGATCCTACGCTTGAGCTTCGACAACATCTACCACTCGCCGTGGTACGTCGGCATCATCGCCTTGATTCTCACCTCGCTGACGGTCTGCACGTTCAAACGCGTGATTCCGGCGCGCTTGCCCCCACTCCGGCCGGTCAAAATCGATAAGATTCCGCTGCACGCGAGCCTCGATGTCACCGGCGACGAGTCCAGCGTGCACGAGCGCGTCGAAGGTTTCTTTCGCGCGCGCGGGTGGCAACTGCGCAAGCGCGCGTTCGACGGCACCGAGTGGACCTTCGCCGACAAGCACAACTGGGCACGGCGCGGCGTACTGGTCGCGCACATCGGTTTCGTGATCATTGCCGCGGGCACAACGCTGTACTGGGCGCGCGGATTTTCGGGCGACACGGTTGTCGTCACCGGACAGTCGGTGCAAATTCCGCAGACGAAGGCGATCCTTCACTTAAACGACTTCGCGTACACAATCACGCCGGTGATCACGAAAGGCGGCATGGTCTATCAGCCGACCGATTACGTCTCGCACGTCACCGTCACCGGAAACGACGGCGTGCCAAAGTCGGAGACCCTGCGCGTCAACCATCCGATCGACGTTGACGGCACGCTCTACTATCAGGCGAGTTACGGCTTCGGGATGCGCTTCACGATCACGCACGACGGCAAAGCCGTGCCTTCGCTCTCGCAGCGCGTGTTGCTCGAAGGGCAGAACTTCGACGTTCCCGGCACGCGCCTGACCGTAAGTTACGACCGCTTCGTGCCCACCGTCGATCGGGCGAGCGGCATGCCGTCCTCCGACCCGCGCGTCAACGATCCGGCCGTCATCCTCACCGTAAGCGACGCCGGCCAGCCAGCCGGCAGTGCGATCGTTCCACTGCATAGTTGGGTCGATCTCGGCGGCGGATGGCGCCTGGTGCCGAGTCGCTACCTGCTCTATAGCGGCTTCCAGTATCGCTACGACCCCGGCATTCCGCTGGTCGGCATCGGCGCGATCGTGCTCGTCGCCGGCCTGTTGATCTCGTTTTACTTTCTTCCCGCACGGCTCTACGCGCGCGTCGACCCGGCACCCGGCGGCCGCTGGACGGTTGGTCTGGCGGCGACCACCGTCAAAGGATACGACATGTTCGAATCACAGTTCCGAGGCCTCGTCGCGGAGTTTTCGGCGGAGACAGCATGAGCGGACACCTGCAAGCCGACGAGCTGCTGATGATCGTTGCGATCGCGTGCTACGTCTTTGGCGCGCTCGCGCTGTTTGCGTACTTCTTCTCGCGCGAAGCTTGGCTACGCAACTTGGGCGTTCCGCTCGCGGTCGTCGGTTGCGTCGCGCAGTTCGCGCAGCTCTTTGTACGCTGGCAACTCACCGGCATTTGGCCGCTGCTCAATCTGTACGGTTCGCTTTCGCTCTTTGCGGCGATGTCGGTCGCAATCTTCATCGGCATGGCGTGGCGGTATAAGGCGTGGTACGCCGGCGGCTTCGTACTCGCAATAGCGGCGATCGCGCTCGCCTACGGTGTGACCTGGAACGAAGGCACGATGCCGGCCGTTCCGTCGCTGCAATCGTATTGGGCGAAGGTGCACGTACCGATCGTCGTCTCGTCGTACGCAGCATTTCTCGTCGCCTTCGTCTTCTCGGTCATCTATTTGATCAAGTACTACGCTGAGGAACGCGTTGCAGCGACCGTCTCGACGGTCGAATTGGCTGGAACGGGAATGACGATGCGCGTTCACGGCGACACGCCGGCGCTAGCGACCGCGGCAGAAGACGGCAACCGGCTAGCGCAATGGCTGCAGACGCTGCCGTCGCTTGCGCAGCTCGATGTGATCGTCTACCGAGCCGTCGCGATCGGTCTTCCGCTTATTTCGATCGGTATCATTACCGGTGCGGCGTGGGCCAAAGAGGCATGGGGCGCCTATTGGCAGTGGGATCCAAAAGAGACGGCGGCCCTTGCAACGTGGATCGTCTACCTCGCGTACATGCATCTGCACACGCGCAACGGCTGGCGCGGCCTTCGCACAAACTGGGTAAGCGTGCTCGGCTTTGCGGTCGTGATCTTCACCTACCTCGGCGTGAACATCTGGATCAGCAGCCTGCACAGTTATAAGATGTGAGCTTTGATGAAAGCGATGATGCGCTGCACCGAGGCTTGCACCGTCGCGGCGGGCGTCTCGACGACGCCGGCGTCGAAACGGTGTCCGACGTTCGGATAAACCACGAGGTCAATGTTCAGACCCGCGTCACGCGCGCCGGCGACGAGCGCCTCGCACGCTGCGGCTGAAACGGTCGTGTCGTTTGCGCCGACCTGAATCAGCAACGGCACATTCGTACGATAGGCAATCGACGCGCTCGGCGCCGGCGTTCCGCCCGGCCACGCGCCGTAGCTGAGCTGGCAGTAACCATAATCGGCGACCGCCACCGCAAACGGCGCCGGCCTGGGCCCTTGCACGATCGCGGCGAGGACGGCCGTTCCCCCGCTCGAGCGCCCGAGCAATCCGATCGATTCGGACCGCGCGAACGGTTGCGCGGCGAGATAGGCTTGCGCATCGAGCAGATCGCGCGCCTTGACCGTGCGCGCATCGATCCGCCAATGATCCTTCCACGACGAGTGACGCGACAGATAGCTGTCGACGATGAGCGACGCATAGCCGAGATCGAGTAAGCGCCGCGCCCACGGCCGCTCCCAAAACGGAAAGCCTTCGATCCCTGCCGTTCCGGGCGAGATGATGACGACCGGAACGGGCGCGGCGACATAGGGCACGGTCAATTCGCCGGTCAACGTTGTGCCACTCTGCGATGACGGAAAACTCACGACCGAATACTGCGCATTTTCCGCGATGAATGTCGCGATCTCATCGAAACCAGCAGCGCTTACGTCGTCGACGAAATATTCGTGCTCGTACGAATAGCGAGCAAGGTCGCGGCACGCGCCTTGGCCGTCGACGATCAGCAATGGCGTCGCGTTGCGAAAGAGTCCCGGTTCTGGGCCGCCGCCGTGTGGCGCGCCGGCCGTACCCGACCTACGCGCCGGTAGCGATCCGGTCCAATCGCCGTAGCGACGCGCGCAATCCGGATTGAACGCAATGGCCGAACGAAATACCGGTTGGTGCGCAACGTCGAGGGCATACGGCTCGACGATCGTTGCGAGGACGCTCGATCCGCTATTGCCGAAGCCTATGAGCGCAATGTCGTCGGCACGCACGCCCGGGCGAGCACGCAATTTTTGCGCAGCCGCAAGCGGATTGCCGGTCGCGATAATCGTCGCGTATCCCGCGGCTGCGAGCTTTCTTGCGATGACGAGGCCGCGTGACGACGGATCCACACCTGGTTCGAGAATAACGACGCCGGGGACACCCATAATCAGCGGGTCGGCACCCAGCGCAAGTAACGCGGCGGCGAGCACGACTCCCTTGGCGAGCGATCGCATCAGCGGCGAAAACTTATGTGTTGCGTGGAATGTCAGCGCACGATAGCGGAATTTTCGCGCCCGGAGTCGCCCCGACGACGATTGCGAAGTGGCCGTTCATCAGATACGACAGTCGAACATTTCGCACCATACCGGACCCGGTTCCGTTGACGACGTTGCCGAGGTGATACTCGCCGTACGGGTAGAGTTGCGCGCATTGGCCTTGACGAATCTCGGCAACCGCGCGCGAGGAACTCTCTGAAAGGTTAATTGCTACTGCAACGTCGCGGCCGGCTTGCTCGAGGGTCGCGCTTCCGGACGCGCTGCCGGGCCCTTTCCCCGCCTGCATCGAGACGACGATCCTGCCGCCTGTCGCGTTTGCGCTCGACGCAAAGAAGGCAGGGCTGACTGCGATCGGTGTGCCGCTCGGGGCCGGTGCGAGATACTTCGCAATGAACGCGGCGATGGTGTTAACGACACTCGCCTTCTGTTGTGGGGTACCGTCACCGTAGAGGGCATCGAAGGCATGTTCAGCCCCGGTGTACGTTACTAGGGTTACGTTCACGCCGTTTCGCTTCGCGTTTTGGACCAGCGCGCGGCACGACGCTATCGGAACGTGCGAATCGAAGGTGCCGATCGTGATGAGCAGCGGAATCGCCGTGCGATACACCGCGTTATTTGGGCGCCCCGGCGTCGTTCCGCCCGTCCAAGCACCATAAGGATCCTGGCAGTAGCCGTAATCCGCCACCGCCATCTTGAACGGCAGCGGGCGCACTCGCGAAGCGCTCTCGACGATCGCTTGCAACACGGCGGTGCCTCCGCCGGATCGACCGATGACGCCAATCTTGTCTGGAAGGACCAAGGGCTGGTGCGCTAGGTACGCGCCCGCGTCGAGGGCGTCTTGGCCGCGCGCCGCGGCGCCGAGCTTCCAGTGCTCGGCGAAGGTGAGATGCCGTGCCGTAAAACTGTCGACGATTAACGCCACATAGCCGGCGGCCTGGAGACGCGCTGCCCACGGTATTTCCCAGTTTTGGAAACCTTCGGTACCCGACGTTCCGGACATGATAACGATCGCGGGCGCGGGTGCACTCGAGGCGGGCCGGTACAACACGCCGCTGAGCGCGAGTCCCGGCGTTGTCGAGGGAAACGTGACGTGACTTGGAGCTGAGGACGCCGCCTCCGCCGCGAGGGCCGTCGCCAGGAGCATTCCCGCAATCAAGACCGGCAGACGCATGCGACGAGTATAGCCCGATCAACGCTTGGCGTCACGGCAGCGCGACGTTGACTTTCCCGGTAGCACCAGCGAAGAGGGCGGCCGTACAATCCTTGGGAATTGGGCTAGCGGGCTAGCCCCCGAAGACTCAGCTTTCCGGAGAGTGAACGTTGTCCAAGCATGCTGAAGCCGGCGTCCCAGACGGGGGCGTGCGCAAGATTTATAGTGCATACGACGATCCAGGCACGCCCGAAGAGATCAGCCGTCGCAGCTTCATGGCGAACGCGACGCTCGCTATCGGCGGGCTCGTCGGGCTCGGTCTCGCGATTCCGATCGTCGGGTCACTGATTCCGGAAGCCGCGTCGAGCAAGGGTACTTGGGCGCCGTTGACCGCCGACGAGTTGAAGTCGCTGGAAGCGGCGACGAGCAAACCGGTTAAGTTGGAATTCCAACTCAAATCGAAGGACTCGTATTTACCCGAGCAGTCGTCGGGTGAGTACGTGTGGGGCATCAAGACCGACAAACAAAAGTTTACGTCGGACCGTACCGATCTGCCCAAGAGCGGCACGCTTCCATATAGCGACGGTACCTACGACGTCGTCAACATGAACTTCGTGATCTTTAGCCCGATCTGCCCGCACCTTGGCTGCCGCCCGGCGTGGAACGATAGCGCGACGCGCTTCCAGTGTCCATGTCACGGCTCCCAATTCGACTTTAATGGCGAGCACGTCGCCGGTCCCGCGCCGCGCGGCTTGGATCCGCTGCCCTTCAAAGAGCAGAGCGGCCTCGCCAACATCATGTGGATCCGCTATGAGTCGGGCGTACCGAACCGCGTGATCATCTCGTATACATCCTAAGGAAGGATTCGCATAGCGATGCTCAACTGGCTCGAGTCACGCACCGGCTTCGTCACCTTGGCGAAAGAATTCCTTACGGAAGATGTTCCGGGCGGCGCCAGCTATTGGTACGTCTTCGGCAGCGCAACCCTGTTCGCGATGATCTTGCAGATCGTCACCGGAATTTTCCTCACCTTCTTCTACGCGCCGTCGGCCAACACGGCGTGGGAATCGACGCGCGCGATTTATTTGAATCCGTGGACGCACGCACTGCTCTCCATTCACTACTGGGGCGCATCGGCGATGATCGCGCTGGTCTTCTTGCACTTGCTGCAAGTGCTGATCTGGGGTGCCTATAAAGCGCCGCGCGAGCTGCAGTGGATCGTCGGCGTGTTGCTATTGCTTGTCACGCTCGTGCTTGGTCTCACCGGCTACCTGTTGCCGTGGGATATGGACGCGTACTTCGCGTCGCAAGTCTCGCTCAACATCGCGGGCTTGCCACCGGGCGGTGCGATTCTGCAGTTGATCGCGCAAGGCGGTCCGGTGATGGGCACCAACACGATCAACCGTTTCTTCGGGTTGCACGTGTGGCTGATGCCCGCAGCGCTCGTGCTGTTAGTCGGCGCGCACTTGGCGATCTTCCGTCACAACGGGTCCGCCGGCCCGGTTGTCGACGATCCGCGCAAACTCAAACCGGGCCGGTTTTGGCCGGATCAGATGTTCATGGACGGGGCCGCCTCGTTCTTTGTCTTCGTGATCATTCTGGCGCTCGCGATCTTCGCGCCGCCCTACCTCGATCAGAAGGCCGATCCGACCAACGCGGCGTTTACGCCGTATCCGGCCTGGTACTTCCTTTTCTTGTTCGGCCTATTGAACTTCGTGCCGTGGCTCTTCGGCCAAATTCCGGGCTTGGCGTCGCAAGCGAATGCACCGTGGGTTGAAATGCTCGCGGCGATCGTCGTACCGACGATCGCGCTAATCGTCATCTTCCTTTTGCCATGGCTCGACCGCAGCACGACGCGCTCGTTTGCGTCGCGCGGCAAGATCCTTTGGCCCACCTTCATCATCGTCGTCGCGATAATCGCGCTCTCGATCTACGCACAGACCGGCATCCAGGCCAAAGAAGCCGCCGGAACACCCTCGCTTCCGCAAGACCAAGTGCTCGCCGCCGCGCCATCAGAGGCGCAGAGCGCGCCCGCGTCCGGCACCGCATCTGCCACGGCGGGCAACGGCGCGCAAGTCTTCACGCAGAATTGCACGACGTGTCACGGCGCAAACGGTCAAGGGCAACCCGGTGTCGCGCCGCCGCTCGCCGGCAATCCGTTCGTGACCGGCAATGCCGCCGCGGTGATCACCGTCGTCGAAAATGGTCTGCACGGACAAACCGTAATGGGTCAAACCTTCGGTGCGCCGATGCCGGCCTGGAAGGGTACGCTCTCGAAATCGGATCTCGCCGCGGTCGTCACCTACATTCGCGGCGGACTCGGCAGCAACAAAGCCTCGGCGGTTACTGAGTCGCAGATCAAATAGCGCACCGGGCGCCATCAATGAGATAGAGCGCGCCGGTGCCGCGTGAGGCGATCAACGTTCGCGTCCGTCCATAGGTTGGATCGAATGCCGGTCGCTTGAGCGGTGCGACCAGCCAAATGCGGTCGTGCGTGCACAGCACGCCGCGCGGCAGCACACCCTCGACGCTCTTGCGCGCGCCTGGCGGTGCAAGCGCGTAGACGTGCGGCTGCGTATAAAACACCAGCGCGTTGGCGCCGCGAAAACTCTGAATGGCCACGATGTCGCCGGGCCGGCGCTCTTGTTCGATGATTGCCGCGAGCTGCGGTACGGGTTTGAACGGCTCGGCATGCGGTAGCGCCCCGACCGCGAGGATGTCGACGGCAATCAGCATCGAGAATCCGAGCACATAGGGTGCCGCTTCCATCGTGCTGCGGCGCGCGAACAAAATCGCGGCGACGATCGACCCGATCCCGATCGAAGCACCCATTTGAATCAAGTCAGGCGTGACCGCCATCGCTGAACTGCCGAGTTTGTTGTCACGGACGAATAAAGCGATAGCAATCGCGCAGAGCCCGATGAAAATCGGCACGCTCGCGGTGGAGAACACGATCGAGCGACTTGTGCCTCTCTTCACCGCATCATCGAAGTACAGCGCGACCACCAGCGCCAACGCCGGGATTTCCAGCGCGATGTAGTTCGGCAGCTTCGTTTGCGCAAAGCTGAAGAACACGAGCGGCACAACGATCCAGGTAAACGCCAGGCGCCAAAGCCGCGCAAGGTTCGGCGAGGTCGCGGCGCTGCGCAGCGCCGCGATCCCGTTCGCGACGCCCACCGGAAGAAACGCGATCCACGGAAAGAAGCCGAGGATCAATACCGGTACGTAGTACCACAGCGGACCGGACTGATTTTCGATCACGCCGGTGTAGCGGCCGAAGGTATAGTGCACGATCATGCGTTCGAACGCATGGGGGCCGGCGACAACGGCGATCGCAACCATCCACGGCGCAACGACCAGCGCAAACGCGAGCGCGCCGCCGATCCATGTGCGCCACGACGGCAATCGTATCGGCTCGTTGCGCCCATTCCAGATCGCGTACGGTACGATGACCATCAGCGTCATCACCGGTGCTACCAGGCCTTTGGCGAGAAACCCGAATCCCGCCGCGACACAGCCGTAGATGAAGTAACGTCCGCGTCCGGATTCAAGCGCGCGGAACCACCAGAAGACCGCCAATGCGACCGCCATGTCGAGTAGCGCATCCATGATCGCGAGACGCCCGATCACGGCTTGCATCAACGAACTCGAGAGTATAGCGCTGGCATAGATGCCGATGCGCGTGCCGGCTTGGCGCGCAACCGCGTACCCGGTCATCGCACCCATCAAGATCGTCGCGATCGCCGAAGGCAGGCGCAGCGCAAACGACGTTACACCGAGCAGATGCGCGAAAATCGCGCCGATCCAGAAGTAGAGCGGAGGCTGCACGTACCAGGGGTGGCCGTTGAGATGCATGACGATCCAGTCATGGGTCAACAAGATCTCCCGCGCGACCTCACCATAGGCCGTCTCGCTGTTATCCCACAGCGTTCCGACGCCGAGGCCTGGCAGCGTGATCAGCGCCGCGATGAGTGCGCCGACAAAAGCCGCACGCGCCGGTCTCTCCATATCGACGGACGGTGTTTGGCACCCCGGTGCGGAAGTCATCCGTTGTCCATGCTCCCGATTTCCTTGCGCGCCGACGGGCGTCGAGCGCTGATCGTCGGCGGCGGGAACGTTGCGTTCCGCAAGGCGGCGGCGTTGCTCGAGGCCGGCTTTGCCCTCACCGTGATCGCACCGTCGATCGACGCGCGTCTACGCGCATTGCTCGACCGCCCCGACGCCGTACTTTACGAGCGCGCCTACGCGAGCGACGACGTGTTGGGTTGCGATATCGTCGTTGCGGCAACCGATCGTCCCGAGGTCAATGCTGCGGTCGTCGCGGATGCGCGTGCGGCGCACATTCTCGCGTGCGACGCGGCAAATCCCGACGATGGCGATTTCACCATGCAAACTACGGTTCGCATCGGCGAGTTGACGTTTGCGATCGACTCGGGCCGCAGTTCGCCCGCGTTTGCGCAGCGCGTCGCGCGCGAGTTGCGCGAGCGCTTCGGCCCGGAGTACGACGCCGCGGCGCGCACGTTAGCTCGGATGCGGACCTACGTGCGTACCGTGCTCGAGCCGTCGCAGCGCGGCGCAGTGATGCGCGAGCTCGCCGATCTGCCCGTCGACGAACTAGCGCGCATGAATCCGGTGCAAGCCGAACACGTCGTGGAAGAGACGATCGAACACATCCGTCATCCTGAGATGCACGCCGAAAGCGCGCCTCGAAGGACCGCTGTTACCTGCGCGTCGCGCGGTAGCGCACTCGCGATGACGCAAGCGCGTTTGGTCGCGGCCGCACTTGCGCAACGCGGGATCGCTACGACGATCGAGACGATCTCGACAACGGGAGATCGCGAGCAAGATCGTCCGGTGAGCGAGCTCGGCAGCATTAACGTCTGGGTCAAAGAACTCGAAGTGGCGCTCCTCGACGGACGCGCCGATTACGCCGTCCACTCGTGCAAAGACTTGCCGGGCGAGCTTGATTCGCAGATGCAACTGGCCGCGATCTCAGCGCGCGAAGATGCTCGCGACGCGTTTTGCAGCGAACGCTACGCCAGCTTCGATGCGCTGCCGCCCGAGGCTGTCGTCGGCACGTCGAGCGAGCGCCGCCGCGCGCAACTGCGCGCGCTGCGCCCGGATCTGCGCTACGAGAACCTGCGCGGGAACGTCGACACGCGGCTGCGCAAGTTACGCGAAGGCCAATACGATGCGATCGTGCTGGCCATGGCGGGTCTGCGCCGGCTCGGGGTTACGGCAACGCACACCGTCCCGTTCGATCCGCACCGCATCGTACCGGCCGTGGGGCAAGGGGCGCTCGCGATCGAGACCCTAGCGAACAACGAGCAACTTTCTGCCGAACTGTTCGCAGCCGTCAACCACGAACCGACGCAATGGTGCGTGGAAGCGGAGCGCGCGGTGTTGCGCACGCTACGCGCCGGCTGCAGTGCGCCGCTCGGCGTGCACGCGCAATTGGTCGGGGCGATGATGTCGATCGATGCGGCCTTTGCCGTTGCCGGTGGTACGATGCTGCGCGAGCACGTCGCGGGCGGAGTCGATTCGCTCGAAGCGTCGCGCAAGCTCGGCGAGCAGCTCGCCGCGGCGCTTGCGGCCGCGCGCGATCGGCTGGCCCATCCACGGGTGCTCCTGCCGCGCACCCAGGACCGGCCGAGCCGGATCGCTGCCGAGCTTCGCGATCGCGGCGTCGAAGTGGTCGAGCTACGTGAGGGAGAAACCGGCCCGGACCTGATGAACGCCATTCCGCAGATGCTCCTCTTCCCGTCCAGCGGTTCGGTCGCGGCGGTGCGCCCGTATCTGGATTGGCTGCGTACCCAAGCGGTGCGGCCGCTGGTCGCCGCGATGGGGCCGCAATCCGGCGCTGCGGCAAGCGAGGCGGGATTTACGCCGGATATCGTCGCGCCCGACGCCTCGATCGATGCGTTCGTCACTGCGGTCGCGCAACGATTGGAGGCGCGTTGAACGTGCGTCCGCGGCGCTTGCGCCGCACCCCGGTCGTACGTTCGATGATTCGCGAGCACCATGTGCGCGTCGACGCCCTCGTCATGCCGATATTCGTCGTCGCTCGCGCGAGCGACGCCGGACCGATCTCCTCGATGCCGGGCATTTCGCGTCTCACGCTGGAACAGGCGGTCGACGAAGCGCGTGAACTTCATGCGCTCGGCGTGCGCAGCGTCTTGCTCTTCGGCATTCCCGAGCACAAAGACGCAGTCGCCTCGAGCAACTACGAGCCGAACGGCATCGTGCAGCGCGCCATCGCTGCGATCAAAGCCGCGCAACCGCAGACGTATGTGATCGCGGATCTCTGCAACTGCGAATACACCGATCACGGACACTGCGGGATCATCGACGAGCGCGGCGACGTCGACAACGACAAGACCATCGACCTGTTGGTTCGGACGGCCATCACCTACGCGCAAGCCGGCGTCGACTGCATCGCGCCCTCGGATATGATGGACGGCCGTGTCGAAGCGTTGCGCCACGCGCTGGATGCGCACGGATTCTCCGCCGTTACGATTATGGCGTACAGCGCGAAGTACGCGTCGGCGTTTTACGGGCCGTTTCGCGAAGCGGCGGACAGCACGCCGCAGTTCGGCGACCGCCGCACCTATCAAATGGATCCGCCGAACGCGCGTGAGGCGATGCGCGAGATCTCGCTCGACATCGAGGAAGGCGCCGACGTCATCATGGTCAAGCCGGCACTTCCGTATCTCGATATCGTCCGGATGGCGCGTGACGCCTTCGACGTGCCGATCGCGGTCTACAACGTGAGCGGTGAATATTCAATGGTGCAGGCTGCGATCGAACGCGGATGGCTCGAGCGCGATCGCACCATCGACGAACTCTTGGTCTCTTTCGTCCGCGCGGGTGCCGACGTCATCATCACCTACTTCGCAAAGGAGTACGCGCAACGTGCAGCAACACGCACCTGATCTGACGATCGTGATTCTCGCGGGCGGCCGTGCCACGCGCTTTCCCGGTAAACTCGAAGCGACGTTCGACGGCGAGCCGCTTCTCGCGCGCGTCTACCACCATCTGCGCGACGTCGCGCCGGTGATGGTTGCCGGCCGCGGCACGTTTTCCGACGCGTTGGACGCGATACTTGAATGTCCGATCGTCGTGGACCGCTGGCCCAATCGTGGTCCGCTCGGCGGCCTCCTCTCGGCTGCGTATGAAACGAATGCGTCGCGCATCTTTGCCGTCGCCGGTGACGCACCGCGCATTACCAGCGAGCTGGTCGACGAGTTGCTGCAGGCGTGGACCGCGGAAGACGAGGCCATCGTCCCCGAGCACGACGGCCGGCTCGAGCCGCTCGCCGCGCTGTACAGTCGCGACGCGCTGCTACGCGAAGGGTGGGAATGTCTGCACAGCGACGACACCTCGATGCACGCGCTTCTCGCACGCTTGCGCGTGCGGCACGTCGTCTGTGATGCAGATGCCTTCGCGAACATCAACACCAGTGCCGATCTCTCGCAGTTAGCGCAGACTCCGTGAACTTCGAGCGCTCCATTTCCGCCTTTGCGCGGGCCAAGAACGTCATCGCGGGCGGCGTCAACTCATCGGTGCGCGCATTTAAAGCGGTCGGCGGTACGCCGGTATTCATGAAGAGTGGCTCCGGTGCGATTATTTGTGACATCGACGGTCACGAATTCATCGACTATGTGCTCTCCTGGGGACCGCTCATTCTCGGACACGCGCATCCTGCGGTCGTGAAGGCCATCGCGGCGGCTGCCGCGCGCGGCAGCTCGTTCGGAACGCCGACCGAGGCGGAAAGCGAGCTCGCGGAACTCATTTGCGCGATGGTACCTAGCATCGAGCGCGTGCGCTTTACCTCGAGTGGAACGGAAGCAACAATGAGCGCGGTGCGCCTGGCGCGCGGCTATACCCGGCGCGACAAGATCGTGAAGTTCGCAGGATGCTATCATGGTGCGGCCGACTCGTTTTTGATTGCCGCCGGTTCGAGCGCGCTGACACTGGGCGTACCCAACTCCCCTGGCGTTCCTAAGAGCGTCGCGGCTGATACGATCGTCGTTCCCTACAACAACGCACAAGCGCTTGAGAACGTCTTTGCCGAGTTCGGATCGCAGATCGCGTGCGTCATCGTCGAACCGTGCGTCGGCAATATGGGATTGGTATTGCCGCGCGAAGGTTACCTCGCCCGCTTGCGCGAGATTTGCACGCGTTACAAAGCGGTCCTGATCTTCGATGAAGTGCTGAGCGGTTTTCGAGTCGCCCGCGGCGGCATGCAAGAACCCAGCGGCGTTACGCCCGACCTCACCACGCTCGGCAAAGTCATCGGCGGCGGTTTGCCCGTTGGGGCGTTCGGCGGACGCGAGGAGATCATGGCGTATCTCTCGCCTGACGGTCCGGTCTTTCACGCCGGCACGCTGTCGGGCAATCCGCTCGCGATGGCGGCGGGAATTGCGACGCTGAAAATCGTGCGCGACGACGTGACGCTCTACGAGCGCCTCGAAGTGCTTACCAAGCTCCTAACCGATGGTTTGCACGAAATTTTCGACAAACATGACGTGCCGCATCAGACCGCCTATGCCGGTTCGCTCTTCGGCTACTTCTTTGCCCCGGAGCCCGTGACCGATTTGGAGAGCGCAATGAAGTCAGACGTGGCGCTCTACGCGAAGTACTTCCACGCTATGCTCGATCGCGGCATCTACCTCGCCCCCTCGCAGTTCGAGGCCGGCTTCGTCTCTAGTGCCCACACCACGCGCGACATCGAGCGGACGCTGGCCGCTGCCGATTCCGCGCTGTCGGAGATCCGCGCGGCCGTCTCATGATCGACCCGGCGATTCCTCGTCTGTATGCCTACCACCGGGCGCTCCGGGAAGCGGCCGCGTCGGGCGAGAGCACGATCACGTCCCAGGGGCTTGCCGCCCTCCTCGGCCACACGATCTCGAGCACCCAGATCCGCAAGGACCTCTCCTCCCTCGGGCCGCTCGGGCGCCGAGGTCAGGGATATGCTATCAATCCACTAGTCGAACAGCTGGCCTGGGTTCTAGGATTGGAACACGAGTGGAGGATCGCGATTGCCGGTTTCGGATACCTTGGCCACGCGCTCGCAACCTTCATCACTTCGCGCGAGTCACGGTTTCGTATCGTCGCTATCTTCGATCGGTCGCCCGCGGTCATCGGTCAAGATTGGCAAGGGATCACGGTTGCAGACATCACTTCTATGGAATACGACATGCAGCGTGCCGACTGCAACATCGGCGTCATTGCGGTCCCGGCACCCGCTGCGCAAGCAATTGCGCAGCGCATGGCTTCCGCCGGCATTCGTGCGATTCTGAACTTCGCACCGACCGCACTGCATCTGCGCGCGCCCGTACTGGTGCGCAACGTGGATCTCGCGGGCGAGCTCTCGATGCTGACGCATTGGCTTACCACCGCCGACGTGGACTCGGAGGCACAAGCGTAGTGCCGTTAGTATGTCTCGGCCTCTCGCATCACACCGCGCCGATCGAAGTGCGCGAGCGCCACGCGTTTCCGCCCTCGCGGGTGGTCGAATCGCTCGTCGCGCTCCGCGACTACTCGGCCGTGAAAGAAGCTGCGATGCTGCAAACCTGCGGCCGGCTCGAGATCTACGCGGAGCTCGACGACTACGAGGCGGGCGTCACGCAACTGCGCTCGTTCCTCGGGAATTTCGGTCACGGCGAAGCGCGCGAGCGCTACGATCTCGATTCCTACCTTTATACGCTGCTCGGGCGCCAGGCAATCGAACATCTCTTCCGCGTCTCTACGGGCCTCGACTCGATGCTGATCGGCGAGGCCGAGATTCTCGGTCAAGTCAAAGACGCATACATCGCGGCGCAACAGGCGAAGTCGCTTGGGAAGAGCTTGCACCGTCTCTTCCGCGAAGCACTCAACGCCGGGAAGCACGCGCGCTCGCAAACGCGTATCGGTGACGAATCGACCTCCATCGCCACCGCGGCCATCGACGCCGCCAAGGCGCGACTCGGACCGCTCGAGGGAAAGTCGGTCGTCGTCATCGGTGCGGGTAAGATGGGTCGCACCGCGGTGCGCCGTCTGCGCGACGAAGGCGCGCAACGCCTGATCGTCACCAACCGAACGATTTCGCGCGCGCAGGAATTGATCGCCGAAGTCGGCTTTGGTGAAGCAATCGAGATGCCGGGGCTGGTGGAGGCGCTCGGCGCCGCGGACGTCGTCGTCACCTCGACCGGCGCCTCGCATTTCGTCGTCAAGCGCGAGACCGTGGCGCAAGCGATGGCGCAACGGCCCGATCGTCCGCTCTTCATCATCGACATCGCGGTGCCACGCGACACCGATCCTTCCGTCCGCGAACTCCCGGGCGTCACGCTCGTCGACGTCGACGGTTTGAAGACGGTGATCGACGAACGGCTCGGCGTGCGGCGCGAAGCGATCCCGCAAGTCGAAGAGATCATCGAAGAATTCATCGCGCGCTTCGGCTCGTGGTACCAGTCGCGCCTCGCGGTGCCCGTGATCGCTTCGCTCACGCAGAAGGCCGAAGCGATTCGTACCAACGAACTGGCGCGGCTCTTTGGACGCTGTCCCGAGCTTTCCGAGCGCGAGAAGATGCTGGTTACCGGCATGTCGATGACGATCGTCTCGAAGTTCTTGCACTCGGTCGTGGTCAAGATTCGCGACAAAGCGACGAGCAATCACGCGGAAGCGATCGCGCAAGCACGACTGCTCGACGAACTCTTCGAGCTGAATCTCGCCGATCGCATGGCCGAGCTGTTGCCGCCGGCCCTCGTCTCCGACGCGGATGAATAAGAGCCAATGAGTGGCGGCCGCGTCGTCCTGGTCGGCGCGGGCCCGGGCGATCCAGGTCTTCTCACCCTCCGTGCGGCGCAGGTACTTTCGAAAGCGGACGTTTTGCTCTACGACGCGCTCGCGAGCGATCCCATCGTCGCGCTTGCGCCCGCGACGTGCGAGCGCATCTACGTCGGTAAGCGCGGCGGCGCGCACGAAATGTTGCAAAGCGAGATCGAAGCACTGATGATTGCGCGCGCCGGCGAGGGCAAGTACGTCGTGCGCCTCAAAGGCGGCGATCCGTTCGTGTTCGGCCGCGGCGCTGAAGAGGCCCAAACGCTGCACGACGCCGGCATTCCATTTGAAATCGTCCCCGGCATCAGTTCGGCGATTGCGGCATTGGCATACGCCGGCATACCGGTGACCCATCGCGAGATCAATCCCGCATTCACCGTCGCCACCGGCCACGAGGATCCCACCAAACCGCAATCGACACTGGACTGGGACAAACTCGCCGATCCGCATCGCACGCTCGTGCTCCTCATGGCGATGGGGAATCTCGAGGCGATCTGCGCGCGATTGGTCGAGCACGGTCTCTCGGCGCAGACCCCGGTTGCCGTGATCCAGGATGGCACCCGGCCGACGCAACGCACGGTCACCGGTACGCTCGGTACGATCGCGCAAGACGTGCGGCGTGAAGGGCTGCGCGCTCCGGCGATCGTGGTCGTCGGCGAAGTCGTGGCACTGCGCGAGAAGCTGCGCTGGTTCGATCGGATGCCGCTGTTCGGCAAGCGCGTGTTGATCACGCGACCGGAACATCAAGCCGAAGCATTTGCGCGGGCACTCTATGCGCGCGGGGTGGAACCGATCCTGGCCTCGACGATCGCGATCGTCCCGCCGGACGACGTGGCCGCTGCACACCGCGCCATCGACGATTTGGCGAGCTATCGCTGGGTGGTCTTCACCTCGCAGAACGGCGTCGATGCATTCTTCGACCGCCTTGCTTCACTCGACAGCGACGCGCGCTACATCGGTGCGACACGAGTGGCGGCGATCGGTTCGAAGACCGCCGAACGTTTGCAAGAGTTCGGTGTGCGTGCCGACCTCATGCCGGCAGCCTTCGTGAGCGAAGAGATCGCACGCGCGCTTCTTCAAGCATCGCATTCGGGCGACCGTGTCTTGATCTTTCGCGCACAAGAAGCCCGCGACGTTCTGCCGCAGATGCTCGAAGACGCCGGTCGCGTTGCGCATGTCGTCGCCGCCTACAAGACGATCATCGAGGTCGACCCCGCGCTCGCGGAAAAAGCTGCACACGCCGACATCTTTACCTTCACCAGCGCCAGCACGGTGCGCGGCTTCGTCGAGTTGCTCGGCGGTGCGGAGGCCGCTCGCAGCGCGGCGCGCGGCAAATTGATCGCCTGCATTGGGCCGGTCACCGCGGAAGCTGCCGACGAGGCTGGGCTTCACGTCGACGTCGTCGCCGATGTCTTTACGACCGACGGATTGCTCGACGCGCTCGAAGCGCACCTCGCGCTGCTGGCTTGACCAAAATCGGACTCTCGACGAGCGGCGCAATCGCGGCGGCCTTCATCGGCGCAGCCGTCCTGCTCGGCGGCGGTTGGGCGGGTGCAGCGGTGCTCTTCGCCTTTTTTATTCCATCGACGCTACTTTCACGCGTCGGCCGAACGAAAAAGCGCAGGTTGGTCGACATCGGCAAACAAGGCGCGCGCGACGCGTGGCAAGTTCTTGCTAACGGCGGCGTCGCCGCTGTCGCGATCCTGCTCTCATTGCGCTATGGAGCACCGATGCTCGCCGCGTTCGCGGGCGCGTTTGCCGCGGCATCCGCCGATACGTGGGCGACCGAGCTCGGCACGCTCGCGAAGGGCGCGCCGCGCTCGATCGTAACGATGAAGCGACTTCCGACCGGCATTTCGGGCGGCATCACCTGGCAAGGTTCAGTTGCACAAATCGGTGGTGCGCTGGTTGTCGCGATCGTGGCGAGCCTCGTCCATATCGCAGCGCTTTGGCCGGTCCTAGTGGGCGGCATTGCCGGTTCGATCGCCGATTCGATTCTGGGTGCAACGCTGCAGACGCAACGGTATTGCCCAAAATGCGAGCGCAAGTGCGAAATCGATCCGCACCCGTGCGGGACCCCGACGGTAATCCGCCGGGGGTTTCGCTGGTTGAACAACGATGCCGTCAATTTCGCCGCCACCCTCTGCGGCGCGCTCGTTGCGTTATTCTGGTAGCTCCTTGAAGTACTGTTTGAGCCGGTACTCGCTCGACGGATAGACCGAGCGCAGCTGCAGCCATTGCGCCGTGAGGTCGTCTCCCTCTGGGTCGTTCCGGTAGCGCGCGACGCCCAGATAGTATTGCGCCTCGGGCGCCGCATACGTCGTCGGGAAGCGCCGTAGCACGTCAACGTACAGCTTTTCAGCGCTCTCGAAGCGTTTGCTGCGCAAATGCGCCATAGCAAATCCGCACAACATGCGTGCGACAAACTCGGACGGCGGAAGAAATCCGTCCCAGCGGTAGAGCTCGTCGCCGTTATGGTCCAGAACGCGAATGTCAGGAGTCCAGATGTGGTGGAGGCGATGCAACATCGCGAACGCGTCTTTATTCGTATTATCGATTTGAAACGGGATCGCATTCGCGAGCATCGCAGAAACTACGGAGTCGTCGGGATACGTCACGGTATCCAGCGCCTGGCAGCCCCCTCAACCCGGATTGAAAATATCCAATAAGACGAGCTTTTGCTCGGCGCGTGCACGCTCGAGCGCCTTCTCGTAATCGTGCTCCCAAGGAATTTTATCGCCATCGCTCATTCGAAGGTCTCCTTTGAGGCGAAAGCCTTCGGCAAATCATAGGTGAGCGCATGCTTATCCCATCCGGCGGCATCGAAGCAATGCGCGTAGATCGCGTCGATAAACGTTCGAATGGTAAGCTCGGGATCGGCCGACGTCCGCACATCCTCGTATGGAAGCACCCACTCTTTGAGCTGCGCTGACCACGTTGCCCCCGTCGGGCGCATCGGCAATGACAGCGCGCCGGGTGGTTCCGGATAGATGTAACCGTAGAAGAACGGGGCCGTCGTCGCGTCGCCCAGATAGAGCCCGACGTTCATCAGCTCCGCGTCGAGATCGTACTTCATCAGGTAGCCTCGGTTGGTTGGTGGCGCAACCCGTTTTCCGTTGAAGAGCATCATCGCAAGGTCAAATGCGCCCCACCAGAGCTGCACGCCGGAACGTCCGAAGAAACCGCTGCGCCAGCGCTCGAAGACTCCGGCCAGCGCGGTGTTCGTATCGAACCAGCGACGCGCGGCAGCGGCATCATAGTCACGTACCCGGCGATCCGTAGGCAGCGGCGTCGTGTCCGGCACTTCCTGCGGCACCGGAGAGATATAGCACTCGACCTTGAGCTCCTCGAGCGCAGCCGTGAGGTCCGCGTAGATCTCTGCCACCGTGCGCGACGGCACGAACGGAATGGCGCGCGTGCGGCCGTCGCTCTTCGAAATCGTTATCGCCGAATCGAAGATATCCAGCACACACTCGATCGAGGAATAGCCGCACGGAATCGAGCCGGTGGTCAACCCGCGCGGATTGAGATATAGCGCGGTGAACATCCATTCTGGTTGGGGCGGCGAAAGCGCGAGCCGGATCTTGCCAAGCATCTGCGAGTGCAGGTGCAACGACTGCTTCGTGGGTGCCCACCGCGATACGTCGAGGTCGTGCCACGGGCTCGCGTTATTCTCCATCGTCTAATCCCTTTCGGAAAACTTCCACTTCGCCGAGATCGACTATCTCCTCCGCTGACGTCGCCAATTGCTCTGCCAGCAGTTTGGGATCCGTTCGGCCGTTCGCAGCGATGCCGACCCAGGTATTGCGTCCGCCACTCTTCGCCATGTAAAGTCCGCGGTCAGCCAACTCAACGACCTGCGACCACGTGATGGCACGCGGCTCTGACGCCACGAACGGAAACGTCGCGAAGCCGATCGATGCCGTCTTAGCGAGCGACAACGATCCCTCGAGCGAAAAGGTGCGATCGGCGACCGCACGGCGAATTCGCCCGGCAATCTCGATTGCGTCGTTCCAGCCCCCACCACGCGCGACCGCAAGAAACTCCTCGCCTCCCCATCGCACCACCATATCCGATTCTCGAAAGACCTCTTGGAGTCTCTCACGCATCTGCATGAGGACCAGGTCGCCCGCGCGATGCCCAAACTCGTCATTCACCGCTTTGAAATGATCGATGTCGACCATGAAGAAGTGGAGCGCGGCATTCGCGGGATCTCGGAGCGCCGCTGCAACGTCAGCTTCCACGTGTTGCGTCAAGAAACGCCGGTTTCGTAGTCCGGTCAAGGGATCGGTGATACTCATCTCTTCGAGTTTCACGTTGGCGGCCGCCAACTCGCGTGTGCGGTCGCGAACGATCCCTTCGAGTTCACGCTCTCGCCGGCGTAGGAGCGCGATTCGGATGCCGTGCAGCCCGAGGAGCGCGGCAATTAGTAATATGACGAGCAGCGCGCGAAACCACAACGTTTCGTACCACGTGGGCAGCACGTGCACGCCCAGCCGAAGGACGCGCTCGCTCCATGCCCCGAGTTTGTTCGTATTCCGAACCTGCAACGTGTAACGCCCCGGTGGAAGGTTTGTATACGTCGCAATCCGATGGCCCGCATCCGCGCTTATCCAATCACGGTCGAAGCCCTCGAGTTTGTAGGCGTACCGGAGTGCTTGCGACGCCGTGTAGTCGAGCGCGGCGAACTCCACCGTAATCTCGCGCGCGTTGCTCGGCACATCGACCGTTGCACCGCCGCGATTGACGGCGAACGCTGGAATGTTTCGTCGGCCCAATTGTAGCGCAGTGACGATAAGCGGCGGCGCATTTTCCGCAGGTGCGGGCGCTGCGCCCGGGGCAATCACCGTGACGCCTTTGAGGCCGCCGAAAAAGATCGTTCCGTCACTCGCTCGCGTCACCGCTCCAACGGCGTACTGATCGATGGAAATTCCCTCGGCGGGCCCCAATACGTGCGCGCCGCGCGCATTAGCATCGACGAGCGCAATCCCGCCTCCCGGATTATCGAGGCTGGCCCACAGGCGGCCACTCGCGTCGGATGCGAGTCCATCGACGCTCTCGGGAAGACCGTCACTGCGGCCAATGTGCCGCACGACAAATCCGCGCGATGAGTCTTGCAGCAGCATGGAAGGGATGCCGTATGTTCCAACCCAGATGCGGTTGCTCTTGTCTTCGGCGATCGATTCGATGAATCCGGACTGGAGAAAGCTTCCGGCCGCGAGATGGATTGGGACGCGTTTGCCGGTACGCGTATCGATCTGATTCAAACCGTTGATCGTTCCGACCCACAGCCGGCCGGCGCGATCGCGCAGCAGCGCAGTGACAAAGCTGTTCGAAAGCCCGCGCGTTCCGCTGCCATGTTGGTACAGCGCAAGCATTCCGCGAGATTTATCCTGCGCGACGAGCCCCGTTTGCGTACCGATCCAGAGCGTCTGCGGCGTGTCGAGAATCGCCATGACCCACGCAGCTCGCACGTCGTTCGGACCGGCGGGGCACGCGATAACGCCTTGCCGGAGCCGGCACAAACCGGTTTGCGTACCGATCCAAAGCGAACCATCGACGCCGGGAGAGAGCGCCGTGGGTGTTTTGGGGAGATGCAGCGTCGTCGATCGCCCGTGCTGCGGATCGACTGCAACGAGAGTACCGTCGAGACCGCCAACCCACAGACGCTGAAGTTGCGCGGCAACTGCACGCGCCTGCGTATCGCTCAAGCCGGTTTCCGGCCGGTCGGCGGGCAACGTATAGATTCCGCGTCCAAGCGGGTTGTGCAAGAAGAGGCCGCCGTTATAACCGGCAACCCAAATTGTGCCGAATCGATCGCGCAACCACTGCCACACCACGTCAGCGCCGAGCTCGCCGGGGCCACCTTGATTCCCCGCGATGCGGCGCACGCGTCGGGCGGCAACGTCGATGATCGAAACACCGCCTTGGCTCGAGCCGACCCAGATGATTCCGTGGCTGAACTCGGTCATTGCCCGTTCTAAGCCGGGAGCGACACTAGCAGAATCACGCGACGAACGAAACACTGCGTCGAGATGGCCGTGGTAATCGAGCGCGAAAACGCTGTCGAACGACCCAGCCCACAAGCGCCCGTCGCCGTCTTGGTACAAGCTCCAAACAGGCTGCCGCGCTAGTCCGCTGCTCGCGCCGCGAACTATCAGAGGACGCACGTTCGCGCTTCCCGCGAGGCAGTAGAAGAGCCCACGATCGGTGCCGATCCAGAGCGTGCCTTCTCGATCGACGAGCAGGCTACGAACCACCGGCTGCGCTCGGCTTCGCACGAGCTCCACCCGGGCGAAGGTGTTCGTCCCCGAATCGAAACGATCGAGGCCGCCATCGCCGCCGATCCACACGCGCGAGTCACTTTGCGCTAGGGCCCAAATGGTGACGCTGCGCGGCCCAGTCCGTCCGGTCGCATCGGTACGCCACGCTTGAAACGCTTCCGATGCGAAGTCGAA
>JBEKBR010000030.1:0-45375 GCA_050015295.1 Candidatus Aquilonibacter sp.
CGATGAACGACGACAATAGCGACGACAACACGACTATCGTCAACCTTCAGTCATCCGTCAGCGACATCGCCGATCTCAACGTCGGCCAAGCAACGACGCAGTACACCCAAGAACAGATTCTGACCAGCGTGGGTACCGAGGTGCTCTCGCAGATCCAGAGCAACGCCAAGATCATGACAGCACTCTTGATTCAGGCGCTCATCGCCTAGACGGTTCGGTCGACCTTGTTGCTATACTAAGGAAGTATGGCGTTCACTGAGGGGTTCATCTCCGAACTCGTTGGCCGCAGGGCGACCGTCAACGAGATTCCCATCGGCCGGGTCAGCGACTTTCTGGTCAATAAGCCTGACGACGTCTTCCCGCGAATCGACGGCTTGGTTATCAAGACGTCGCAGGGGCTGCGCTTTGCGCCGATCGATACGGTTGCCAGCATCAATCCCGACGGACGAACCGTGGAACTCTCGATGACGCCCAAGGAGCCCGCACCGCCCGAAGAGAGCGCGCTACTCCTGATTGCCGATCTGCTCGACAAACAGATCGTCGACGTCGACGGCCGCAAGGTCGTGCGCATCAACGACCTCGAGATCGCCCGCGCGGGTGACGGACTGCGCGTCGTCGCCGCCGACGTCGGGATCGCCGGCCTACTACGCCGCCTTGGGCTCAAGTCGTTCGGCAAGCGATTCGCACCCGGCATCTATCGCCGGATCCCGCGCTCGATGATCGCCTGGGACTCGGTAGCGCCGATTCGCGACGTCAATCCGACGCAAGTCAACCTCTCGGTGACCGAGAGCAAGCTCGCGCGTCTGCATCCCTCGGAATTGGCCGAGATCATCGGCGACCTCTCCGCGCGTGAGGCTGCTGCGGTCGTGAGCCAGCTCGACGACGAAACGGCGGCCGATGCATTCGAGCATCTCGATACCGACACGCAGCGTTCGCTGATCGAAGACATCGGAACCGAGCGCGCCGCCGACATCATCGAGGAGATGGACGCCGACGACGCCGCCGACCTGCTCTCCGAACTGGACGAGGAACAGCAACACGAGTTGCTCTCCGAGATGAACGAGTATACCGCGAGCGAGCTGCGCGCGTTGGTCAAGTATGCCGAAGACAGCGCCGGCGGTCTGATGACCCCCGATTACACCTGGATCTATCCGCACCGCTCGGCTGAGGCGACCATTCGCAAGATCCGCGAGATCGCCCCGACCTCGGAATTCATCTACTACCTCTACGTGGTCGATAAGGAGGACACGCTGCTCGGCGCGCTCTCGCTGCGCACGCTACTTCTCGCCGATCCAGCCGCCGCGATCGACTCGATCATGGACACCGATTTGGTCGCGATCCATCCCGACATGTCGTCGGAGGACGTTGCCGCGACGATTGCGCGCTACGATCTGCTCGCCGTCCCGGTCGTCGACGAGCGCGGCAAAATGCTCGGCATCGTGACGGTCGACGACGCGATCGACGCGATCATGCCCGAAGACATGGCGCGCAAGCTGCCCAAGTTTACCGCTCATCGGCGCTCGCATCATCCGAATGCAAGCGTCAACGGTTAGCGAAGCAGCCCCGACCGAACAGCCGCGCCGCCGCTCGCTGTGGCGTTCGTTGCTCTTGCTCGCGGGTGTCCTCGGCCCTGGATTCGTCACGGCCTCCGCCGGCAACGATGTCGGCGGCATCGCCACCTATTCGCAGGCCGGCGCGCAGTTCGGCTACAGCATCATCTGGGTGCTTTTGCCGCTCGCCGTCGCGCTGATCATCGTGCAAGAAATGTCGATGCGGATGGGCGCCGTCACCGGCAAAGGCCTCGCCGCACTGGTGCGCGAGAACTTCGGCGTACGCATCTCGGTGCTCTCGATGCTCGTGCTCTTCCTGATCAACACCTTGATCACATCGACGGAGTTCGCCGGTATCGCAGCGGCATCGGAGATCTTCGGTGTCTCCCGCTACATTGCGGTGCCGGTCGCATTGCTCGCGGTCTTCTTCTTCGTCCTGCGCTTCAACAACAAGATCGTCGAGCGCGTCTTCGTCACCGCTTCGCTCATCTACGTCACCTATATCGTCTCGGCGATCTTAGCCAAACCCGATTGGCACCAGGTCGTGCACGGAACGCTCGTCCCGACGTTCGAGTGGCACACGGCCGGCTGGGTCGCGATGGTCGTCGGAATCATCGGTACGACGATCTCGCCGTACATGCAGTTCTTCTTGCAGTCGGCGGTCGTCGAAAAGGGTACGCGCACCGACGAGTTACCGATGGCGCGCGCCGACGTGATCAACGGCTCGATCCTGGCGATCGCACTCGCGGGGTTCATGGAGATCGCCAGCGCGGCGACGATCTGGGTGACCAATCAGCACGGCGGCCATTTGAACCCACAGCAGGCGGCGGATTTCGCCGTCACGCTGCGTCCGATCGCAGGCCAGTTCGCCGAGCTGATCTTTGCATTCGGCATTCTCAATGCCGGATTATTTACCGCGACGGTACTGCCGTTATCAACTAGCTACATCGTCTGCGAAGCGCTCGGCTTCGAAGCAGCCGTCGATCGAAAATTTTCCGAAGCGCCGGTCTTCTTCGTACTCTTTGCCGCCGGCCTGATTTTGGGCGCGGCCTTCGTGCTGACGCCGCACTTGCCGCTGCTGCAGATGATTCTCTTCGCGCAGGTGCTGCAGGGCATTTTACTGCCGGCTGAACTCGTGCTGATGCTGCTCATCATCAATCGCAAATCGGTGATGGGCGTGCACACCAACAGCCGGCTGGCGAATATCATCACCTGGGCGACGGCGATCCTTATCGGACTGCTGTCGCTACTCTACGTCGTCGGGCAGTTTATTCCGCAGCTTCTCGGCGCATGACGCGCGGCTTGGTCAGCGTGCGGCGCGCCGTCTCCGCGTCGGCGAAGCACCAGCGGTTGCGGCCTTCCTTTTTCGCGCGATAGAGCGCGCGATCGGCGGCTTCCATCAACGTTTCGATCGTGGTGCCGTCGCTGGGGTAGAGCGCGATGCCGATGCTCAAGCGGACTTTGTGCGGCACGCCGTCGATCACGACCGGATCCTGCATCGCGACGTTGAGTTTGCGCGCGAGATCGGCCGCGTCGCTCGGGCCGTCGACGATCGGCTGCAGAATCACGAACTCGTCGCCGCCAAAGCGCGAAAGCGTGTCCGACTCGCGCGTCGCCAGGCGCAAGCGGTGTGCGACCTCTTGCAGCGCCGCATCACCAACCGCGTGGCCGTATTTGTCGTTGATCGCCTTGAAGTGATCGACGTCGAGATACATCACCGCGAAGCCGCGGTCGTAACGGCGCGCGGTTGCGATCGTCTGCTCGATGCGGTCGGTGAAGAGCACGCGATTGGGCAGGCCGGTCAGCGAATCGTTGAAGGCCATCTGCTCGATGCGTTCGTTCTGCGCGGCGCGCTCGAGCGCGGCCGACACAAACAGGCCGATAAGCTGCACCAAGTCGCGCTCGCTCGGATCGATCGTTTCGTCGCGCGGCGCGCGACCGGCAAAGACCAGCGCCCCATAGAACTCATTGAACACGGTTAGCGGCACGCCGAAGTACGAGCGCCACGGCGTCGTGACGCGAATCGGATCGTCGCGATGCTCGGGCGCGTCCATATCGGGCACGAAGCACGGGCCTCGACGCTCCATAACGTGATACGCGAACGACGCACGCGTGGGATAGATCGTTCCTTTGGTGATCAGCGCTTCGCCCGAGGCGTTGCGCAGCAGCACGCGATCGCGCTGATACTGCGCGACATAGCCGATGTCCCAACCGAACATCTCGACACCGAGCGCCAGCGCTTCGTCGATCTGCACTTCATGCGATTCGTTGCCCGAGGCGGCCACCATCACCAAACGCCGCAGCCGTTCGCTCTGCGCGGCGATGGCGCGTTCGGCGGCGCGCTGCGCGGCGACGTTCTTGAAAATCGCATACGCACCGGTGATTTCTCCCGAAGAGTGCAGCGGAACCAGCTTCAACTGCACGTCGAGCCGGTTCCCGAGCCGATCCAGCAGCAGCGTGTCGGCCTCGACCGCCTCGCCGCGCATCGCGGAACGCAACAGCTCGTGCGCGCCTTCGCGGCGTTCTGGCGCGATCAACTCGGTCCACGGTTTACCGACGATGCGCTCGCCGAAGAAGCCGGTCTCGCCCTCGAGCGCAACGTTCACGCGCGAGATTGCACCTGAACTCTTGAGCTCCATGATACCGTCGGGGTGGTATTCGAAGAGCGAACGAAACTTTTCTTGATTGATGGTCAGCGACGATTCGGCCGTGCGCAGCGCGACGATGTCGCGCGCCTGCGCAAACACGCCGACGATCGCGCCGTTGAAGCGGGCCGGAAAGACGTAACACTCGACCGGGATCACGGTACCGTCGCGATGTTTGGCGTGCGTATCGAAGTGGTCGGTGCCGCCGGCCAGCGCGGTCTTCATCGCCAAATCGACACGGGACAGGTCGGTCTCGTCGGCCATGTGCAGACGATAGGGCGAGCCGAGGAACTCCTCGGGGCGGTATCCGGTCAACGCCTGCGCGGCTTCGTTGGCGGCAATGGTATGCCCGGTCGTGTCATAGAGCACGACGGCATCGGGCGTATCTTGATACATTGAGGCTACGGCCTCGCGCAGAACGTTTGGGTCCATCTCCAAGAACTATCGTCATTTTCGACGAACAAGCGGCGGATGACCCCCGACCGAATTGTCGAGTTTGCGGAAGATTTTGCCCGCATCGCGGCGGCCGGCGGCGGCGCGAAAGCGCTTGCCGCGCATCTTTCCGATGCCGCGGGGGTCGGCGTCCTCGTGGAGGATGCGGAATGGCGCCACGTGGCGACCGCGGGAAAGGGGAGCCTCCCGGCCAGTGCCCGCGGTCTGAGCAACGGCCGGGCACACACGGTGCCGATCGCGGCCGGCTCCACCGCACTGGGCTATCTTTCGGTCTTTCCCGGGTCGGACGGCCTCGACGACGACCTCGCGCGCGTCGTCCGCCTAGCGGCCGCGGCGATCGCCCTCGAACTTTCGCGCGAAGCTGACGGCGGCCGGAGCCGCCGCCGGACGTTTTGGGAGCGCCTGATAGCGGGCGCGTACCATGAGGTCAGCTCGGCGCGCGAAGACGCCGCCGCGCGCGGCATCGCGCTCGCCGCGCAATACGTCTGCGTCGCGCTCGAAGCCGAAGCGGGCGCCGACGAAGATCATGCACCGGCGCTGGCCGAGTTGCGCGCGCTAGCCGCCGACACGTTCCGTTCGGGCGAAGCCGACGTCGGCATCCTCGAGCGCGGCGTGACGCTGGTCGTGCTGATGCCGGCCGCGCGTGAAGTTGACGCCGAAAACGCCAAGACGGCGGCGACGCTGCTTCCCAAGAGCGCGGCCAAACGCAAACCCGGCCTGCGCATCGCCGGCGGTGTGTCGAGCAGCGTCGGCGCGCTCGACGCGCAACGCGGCGTTGCCGCGGCCGAAGCCGCGCTCACGATCGCGCGCCGCATCTACGGCGCCGGTCGCGTCGCCTCGTATGACGAGCTTGGCGCGTATCCGCTGCTCTACCGCGGCGCCAGCGCCGAACATTTGTCGCAGCTTGCGTTAAGCGTGCTCGCGCCGCTGCGTGCCTACGACGAGAAACATCAAACCGAACTCGAGCGCACGCTTGGGCTCTACTTCGCGACGGGTCAGAACGTGAAGACGACCGCGTCCGAACTCAACGTCCACCGTCACACGGTCTTCTATCGTCTGCGTCAGATCACCGACATCTGCGGCCGTTCGCTCGAGAGCCCGCACGATCAACTCACTCTTCGTCTAGCGATTGCGATTGATGCACTCCACAACCAACACTAAACGCGATGTCATCAAGGCCGCGAAGGAGCGCAACGTGCGCTTCGTGCGTTTGGTCTTTGCCGACATCTTCGGCGTGAGCAAGAACGTTTCGATTCCGGCAAGCGAGCTCGAAGCCGCGCTCGACGGGCGCGTCACTTTCGACGGCGGCTCGATCGACGGTTTCGTTCGCGGCGAAGAACTCGACATGGTGCTGCGACCTGATCCGGCCTCGTTTGCGGTCTATCCGTGGTCGAATCCCGACGGTGCCGAAGCGCGGCTGCTCTGCGACATTGCGATGCCCGACGGCGCGCCCTTCGAAGGCTGTCCGCGTACGACGCTCGTGCGTGCCATCGAAGGCGCAAAATCCGCATTGCCGGGGCTCACGATCGGTTTGGAAGTCGAGTTCTATCTCTTCGAAGGCGGCACGACGACGTCAGACGTGGGCAGCTATTTCGACTTCTCGGCCAACGATCGCGGCGAAGAAGCGCGCGGCGCGATCGTCGCTGCGCTGCAAAACATGGGCATCGGAGTTGCTTCCGCCCATCACGAAATCGGCGCCGGGCAACACGAGATCGATCTGGCCTTCGTCGATCCGCTCGCTGCGGCCGACAACGTGCTTACGCTGCGCACGATTGCTAAACACGTGGCGGCCGGCTTCGGATTGAACGCGACCTTCATGCCCAAGCCGCTCGAGGAGAGCGCCGGCAGCGGGTTGCACGTCGAGCTATTATTGGGCGAGGGCGCCGACGAAGAGACGATGCTCTACGTCATCGGCGGATTGCTCGAACACGCGGCCGCGACAACCGCAATCTGCAATCCGACCGTCAATTCGTACAAGCGATTGGTGGCGGCGTGGGACGCGCCGATCTACACCGTCTGGTCGGAGCGCAGCGTCAACGCGCTCGTGCGCGTGCCGCCGGCGAGCCGCCCGCGGCACATCGAGATGCGCAGCCCAGATCCCGCCTGCAATCCGTATCTCGCGCTCGCGGTCTTGCTCGGTGCAGCCACCGACGGGATCTCGCGCAGTGTGCTCCCAGGCAGCGCGCTCGCCGGTTCGACCTACGATTTGGGTGAACGCGAACGTCGCGAACGCGGCATCGGTACGCTGCCGAAGTCGCTACGCCAGGCGATTGCCGAACTTGACAAAGATTCCGTCGTACGCGCTACGCTCGGCGATCATTTGTATCATGCGTTTCGCGACGCCAAACTCGCTGAGTATGAAAGCTACCGCCGCGCCGTGCACCCGTGGGAACACAAGGCCTACCTGAAACTGTACTAGCTTTGTCATCCCGAGCGTAGCGAAGCGTAGTCGAGGGGCTATTTCCGGGCGATGCAGTCGATTTCGACGCGGGCGTTGCGGGGAAGGCCCGCGACGGCAACCGTTGAGCGGGCGGGTTTGCTGGCGTCGAAGTATTTACCATACACTGCATTGACCGCGGCGAAGTCGCTCATGTCGACTAAGAAGATCGAGGTTTTCACCACGTCGCCATAGTCGTAGCCGGCGGCATCGAGCACCGCGCCAAGGTTTTTCATGACCTGCTCGGCTTGCGCCGAGACGTCGCCTTCGATCAGGTTGCCGCTCGCCGGATCCAGCGCAATCTGCCCCGAGCAATAGAGCGTTTTGCCGCTGCGCACGGCTTGGCTGTATGGGCCGATCGGCGCCGGTGCGTCGTTGCTAACCACACTTTGATGCGACATCAGGCCGAAACCGACTCGCGCGTCATCGTGCCCTTGAACTTCATCGGCTCTTCCTCCAGGCCGAAGTTGTTGCGATAGCGCTCGTCGATCGCATCGAGTTCGGCTTGGGTGAGCTCCGGTGACTCGGGCGCGAGTGCGAATTCGCGCAGTTGCTGCGAATCATAGATGTTCGGCAGCACCGTCATCACGCGCGGCTCGTGCAGCAACCACTGCAGCGCTGCCTGACCGAGCGTTCGATCCGGTCGCTCGAGAAAACGCAGCTGATCGACTTTCTGGATGCCGTTGATCAACCACGACCGCGGACGATGGCGCCGATGATCGTTCTCGGGAAAGACTGTGTCTTGGGTGTAATGCCCTTCGAGCATGCCGCTCGCGTGCGGAACGCGGATCATGAATCCGGTGTCGGCGCCGGCTTGGATCGCCGCATCGAGTTGCGGACGGCCGGGATACTGCTCGAGCATGTTCCAAATCACTTGCAGCGTCGCAACGTTGTGGGCTTTGATCGCGTCGACGCCTTCGTAGAGAAATCCGATCGCCGGACCGAGCGCGATGCCGTACATGCGAATCTTGCCGGCCGCCTTGAGCTCCGCGAGCGTCGCCCACATCGCTTCGTCGTGCACGTGCTCCATCTTGGCGTTGTGGAGCTGGTAGATATCGATATAGTCGGTCTGCAACCGGCGCAGCGATTCATCCAGCGCTTTACGGATGAACGCCGGCGAGACATCCTGCGGCAGCTCCATCTGTCCGCGTCGCTCGCTCGTATTCGAGTAGATGTCGTAGCCGAACTTGGTCGCGATTACCACTTGGTCGCGCCGATCGGAAAACGCTTTCGCTAGTTGTTCTTCGCTGCGGCCGTTACCATACGTATCGGCCGCGTCGTAGAGTGTGACGCCCAGCGCATGGGCTTCGTGCAGCATGCGCACCGCTTCATCGTCGGTCTTTTCGCCCCACCACCCGGTCGAGGTCGTCCACATCCCAAACCCGACCTCACTAACGCTAACGTCGGAACGCGGGTACGTGCGGTACTTCATGCGACGGCCTCTCCTGTAAAATCCCTGCGGGTAAGCGGGCTTCTCTGGTGCCCGGCGCCAACCCTCACCATTGTGGTCGGAGAGCGCACTTTCGAAAAAGACTTTGCGCGGGTCGGGCGCTGGATCGAAGAGTATCTTAGCGAGCCGGGCCGCTTCCCTGTCCTCGCCCAGGTCGCGCCCGGCCAGATCGTCGCTTCCCTGCCGGAGAGCGCGCCGGAAGAGGGCGAGCCGTTCGAGCAGATCATGGCGGATTTCGAACGGATCATCGTGCCGGGGATCACGCACTGGAATCACCCGCGCTTTTTTGCGTATTTCGCAACCAGTGCCGCACCGGCTGCCATCGCCGCCGAAGCGCTCGCCGCCGCGCTCGACGTTAAGGTCATGTTGTGGCGCACGTCCCCGTCGGCGGCCGAGCTCGAATCGGTCGTAATGCGCTGGCTCGGCCGCTTGATCGGCGTGCCCGACTCGTGGACCGGCATCATCTACGACACCGCGTCGGTGGCAGGCTTCACGGCGCTTGCCGCTGCACGCGAATCGCTTGGACTGCAGATTCGCGAAGACGGCATGAGCGGACGCAACCTGCCGGTACTACGTGTATACGCGACCGCGCACACTCATTCGCACATCGAGAAGGCCGCGATTGCGCTCGGCATCGGGCGGCGCAACGTCGTGCCCGTTGCCTGCGACGAGGCCTACCGCATGGATCCCGGGGCGCTTGCGCGTGCAATCGCCGAAGACCGCGCCGCCGGTATGCAGCCGTTGGCGATCGTGGCGACGGTCGGGACGACGTCGACGACGTCGATCGATCCGGTCCCCGCGATCGCCGAGATCGCGCGGCGCGAGCGTATCTGGCTGCACGTCGACGCGGCCTATGCCGGTGTTGCCGCCATGCTGCCTGAGTTTGCGTCGCTGATGGACGGCGTGGAACGCGCCGATTCGCTGGTGGTCAACCCGCACAAATGGCTCTTTATTCCGATGGATCTTTCGGTGTTGTTTCTGCGCGATGAAGCGAGCGTTCGACGCGCATTCAGTTTGGTACCCGAGTACCTTACGACGGGCGACGGCGACGTGCGCAACTATATGGACTACGGCATTCAACTCGGACGGCGATTCCGAGCGCTCAAACTGTGGTTCGTCCTGCGCAATCTGGGCGCCGAGGAGATCCGCACGCGGCTGCGCGGACACATCGAACTCGCCCAGCGATTTGCGCAGTGGGTCGACGAAACGCCGGAGTGGGAAACGATGGCACCGCATCCACTCTCGCTGGTCTGTTTCCGCTACCATCCGCGCAGCGTCGACAACGAGGAGGCGCTGGAGCGCTTCAACGCCCAGCTGCTCGATGCGGTCAACGCTACCGGCGAGATGTTCATCTCGCACACGAAGATCGACAGCGCGTACGTGCTGCGCCTGGCGATCGGCAACTTACGCACCACGCGCAGCGACGTCGAAGCGGCCTGGGCCATTCTGCAGCGCGAAGCCGCGAGGATCCCGCAATGACGCCACTTCGCGTGCTCGCTGTCGGCAGCGACGTTGCGGAAGGCTTGCGCGCCTTACCCGAAGGTGACGCGCTACACCTCGAAACCGTGGCTTCGATCGAGGAGGCACTAGGGAATCCGCACTCGGTGGACGTCGTCGTCGTCGACCGTCGCCGGATCGATGCCGGGAAGGAGGCGATCGCGAAACTCGCACAGTCGATCGCGCCCGTTCCGCTGGTGATCATCGGTGATGACGAATCGCCGGCGCGCACGATCTTTGCCGCAGCCGACCGGGCATGGCTGCGCGCATCGCTTGCCGCGTCCCTCGACGAACTCGAATCGCAACGCGGCGCCGTCTTGCAGATCAGTCAGCTCAAGCACGACCTGGTCGCCACGCTCGCGCATGACATCAAAGGACCGCTGACCTCGATTGTCGGCTTTGCCGAACTGCTCGAAGAGGGCTTTCTCGAAGGCGACGACGCGACCGACGCGGCGCGCACCATCCGCACCAACGCACAGCGGCTCGCCACGCTCGCCAACGACATGCTTGCGCTCTCGCGCGTCGAGTACGGGGAACTCGAGCTCGCCGACGATCGTGTCGACGTGGTCGAGGTCTTGCGCTCTGCGATCGAAGCGGTGGCCACCGAACGGGAGATCGTGACCACGATCGGGCTCCCGAGCGCGCAAGTTCGCGGCGACGCCGAGCGCCTGCGCCAAGTCTTCGATAACCTCTTGCGCAATGCGATCAAGTATTCGCCGGGCGGCGAGCCGCTGCGGGTGTCGCTCAACGAAAGCGGCTTGAACTTTACGATCGCCGTCGAAGATCGCGGCATCGGCATACCGCCCGATGAGATCCCGAAGCTCTTCAACCGCTTCGCACGCGCATCCAACGCGCGCAAAGCGAAGATTGCCGGGACCGGCGTCGGACTCTTCATCGTCAAAACGATCGTCGAGCATCACGGCGGCAGCGTTGACTTGCAGACCACGCTTGGATCGGGTAGCACGTTCAGCGTCACGTTACCGGCGATCGAACGCGCGCAAGGCGACGGCCCGGGACGCGTCGCGATCGTGACCAAAGACGGGCGGTTGTCGCGTTTTACGGCGTTCGAACTGCGTGCGCGTGGATTCCGTGTACGCGAGGTCAATGCGGTTCCGGACGCAGCCGCCGGTGCGCGCGCAGGCGACGTCATCGTCGTGGATGCGCAAATAGCGGGTCCGCAAGAGACGCGCGAAGCGCTCGGCGCGATCGCCGCGCGTATCATCGGCATCGGCGCCGCGACGACAAGCGGATGGGACGCGACGCTTCCCAAGCCGTTCCTGGTAAGTGACTTACTCTCGGCGGTGAAGCCCTAGCCGCGAATCGTTTAGGGCGACGCGGCTGCCGACGGTGTGGTGGCGCTGAGCAGGCTGACGCGCTCCGTCGCGATCCCGACCGCAGTCGGATCGCTACCTTTTTCACCGAGCACGAACTGCGCGAGCGCGTCCGGGCGATCGCCTTGGGATTCATAGGCGTCACCGAGAAGGACATGCAGCCGTCCATCGTCGTGCACCGACGCGATCCCCTTGATCAAGACCGCTTGAGCGAGCACGTAGAGCTGGTGCCGTTCGTAGTCCAACGCAAGATCGATATACGCCTCACGTAAGTAGGGATAAAGTTCGATCGCTTTGGCGTACTGCGCAACGGCCTGTTGCCAGTTGTCCTGCGCGTCGGCCATGTAGCCGTAATTCACGAACGTCTCGGCGCGTTCGGGCGCGGCCTTATACGCTTTGTCGAGCGCAGCCTTGGCGAGAGTGAACTCGCCCGCCTCGAGATAGGTCGCGCCGAGATTATTCTCGCAGTGAAATGAGAGCGGATCGGCGGCTAAGCAGCGATCGAACATCTTGACCGCATCGTCGTAGCGATGCAATTCGAGCAACGCGAGACCGGCGCCATTGAGCGCGGTCAGGTTCGTCGGGTCCTCGTCGAGCGCGCGAGCATAATAGACGTCGGCTTGACCCGGCTGGTGAATCGCATAGTAGACTTGACCGAGTTCGCCTTGCACGCCGGGATCGTTTGGAAAGTCGCGCGCCAGCTTCTCGACGTCGATCTCGTATTGGGCGAGATCGCCCTTGCGCACGTGCAATTCGACCAGATCGTTGACCGAATCGGTGCCGGGCAAAGCGGCGTTGAATTGCACGATCGCATCGTCGACGCGGTTCTCTTCAGCGTACACCGTGCCGAGGCGGTTGTGCGTCTCCTTATCGGCCGGCGCGAACTTCAAGATCTCTTCGTAGACGAATTGCGCGCGCTGAATCTGTCCGGTACGGAAATAGAGATCGCCGAGGAATCGGCGCGGCCCGACCTCGCCCGGATGAATCACGACGTAGAGGGAGAGTCGGCGAATCGCCCCGCCCATATCGCCCGCTGCAATGCGCTCGCGCGTTGCCTGAATCGCCCCCTTGGGATCCGAGGGAAAGCCGTTCAAGGTGTTGTCGTCGATATTCGGGTCGACGTAAACGTTGGGCTGGTCGGCGGCTCGCGCAAGCATCGGCGCACTGGTCAACGTTGCGAGCATCACCAGCGCGACCACGGTCGCTATGACGCGGTGCTTCATCTCCGGCCCTCCTCGGCGCGCACTACCATTCTACTCCGATTCGACGCGCTAGGAGCGCTTATTGTGACGCCCGTCCTCGTCATCGCGGCAGTTTTCGGCAAGGCGCTCGAGCAGGTCGGCGAATTCCGCACGCTCCTGCGCGGAAAATCCGCGCAGCGCGCGCTCGGTCTGCTCGCCCACGATCTCCGAAAGCACCGGGCGCAGGTCGGATCCGCGCTTGGTCAGATAGATGCGAACCGAGCGAGCGTCGGCGGGATGGGCCCGGCGCTGCACCAGACCGTCGCGGACCATCCGCTGGACAGTCCGCGTAATCGTGGGCATTTCGACGTCGAGGCGATCGGCGATCTCGCGTGGGGTTAGCCCATCGTCATCCCAGAGGTGGCGGAGCACTTGGTATTGCCCCAGGCGCAGGCCGGAGTGCTGCAACGTACGATCTACGCGGGCGCGGATCGTGCGAACCGCGTTTCCCAGCGCGCGAAAGACGTCGCTCTTCGCATTCATCGCACGAGCGGTAGCACGTTACTCGGAGTCAGGGGATAGAACGTCATGAGCAGCACTAGCAAGAAACACGCAACGGCGCTAATCCATGCGAGCGGTGCGAGCGGACGGACGTCGCGCGTGTGTCCGTGCCCGTCGCCGGCGTACATCGCAAAGATCACTTTTGCGTACGCGTAGAGCGAGATCGCGGTGCCGGCGATGAGCACGCCGCCGAGCCACGCGAAGCCGGCGTTGACGCTGGTCGAAAGAATCAGGATCTTTCCGAGAAAACCGGCCGTAGGCGGCAAGCCCGCCATCGCAAGCAAAAAGAACGTCATCAGCGCGGCGAGAACCGGCCGCCGCCGGCCGAGGCCGCGATAATTGACGAGCGACGAGCCCTGTTCGGCATCGTCGGAGAGTAAGCTCGCCACCGCAAACGCGCCCAAGTTCATGAACGTATATGCCGCAATATAATAGATTGCATAGCGCAAGCCGAGCGGCGTTCCACCGGCGAGTGCAGTCAGGATGTACCCGACCTGCGCGATACCCGAATACGCGATCAGCCGCTTGAGATCGCGTTGCGCGAGCATGCCGACGTTGCCGGCGATCATCGAGATCGCCGCGATGATCCACACCGGGAGCAACAGGCGACGGTCAACACCGGCGGGCAGCGCCGCGTAGATGAAGCGTGCGAAGACGGCAAGCGTTGCCGCCTTGGTCGCGACGCTCATGAACGCGGTCACCGGCAGCGGTGCACCTTCGTAGACGTCGGGCGACCAGGTGTGGAACGGCACCAGGCTTAGTTTGAACGCGATGCCGACCAAGAACATTCCACCGCCGAGCCACAGCAGCGGATTGCTTGCCAGCGCCGGCGAGACGAGATCGGCGAGCGCGACGCTGCCGCTGGCGCCGAAAAGCAGCGCCATGCCATACAACAGGAAGCCCGATGCAGTCGAGCTGAGAATCAAATATTTTAGCGCGGCTTCACGCGCCGTGCGGCGATCGGATAGTCCGCACAGACAATAGAGCGCAAGCGAGAGCAACTCGAGGCCGAGGAAGATCGTCATCAGGCTGCCTGCACCGGCCATTAGCATCGCGCCGCATGTCGACCACAGCATCAGCGCAACCGCGCCTGGAATGTGCTCGGGTGAACCGGTTGTACCGTAGAGCAAGATCGAACCGAAGGCGCAAATCAAAATGATCTCTTGAAAGACCACGCTGAATCCGCCGAGGATGAACGCGCCCCCGAAGGCTGCATAATCGTGACCGTAGGCGGCGCCGCAGGCGACGGCGGCGACGATCAAGCCGACAAGTGCGATCCCGATGGCGACGTAACGATTGGCATGCTTCGGTGAAAGCAGATCGGCAAGCAAGACGACGAGCGCCGCCACGGCGACGATCGTCAGCGGAGCGAGCGCATTCCAGTCAGCACCAGTGACGGTGATATTCATCGGCCCACCCCTTGCGATGCTGCCGCAACGCTGTAGAGCGTGGGATCGAACGTCGTGAGCGCGTGCGGATTGATACCGATGAGCACGAGCGCAAGCACGAGCGGCGCAATCGCGAAGCCTTCGGTCCACGAGAGATCCGCGCGCACCGGGAGATCCGCGATTTCCGGACCGTTCATGATGCCCTGATAGAGCCGCAGCATGTACGCCGACGCCAGCACGATCGGAATCAAGGCGGCAATAACCACCCAGATCCAGCCTGTTTGGAAGACGCCGGTGAGGATGATGATCTCACCGACGAAGCCGGCGAGTCCAGGTAAGCCGAGTGCCGCGAGCGACGCGATGCACAGCGCTCCGGCCAGACGCGGATTCTGCGCGCCGAGCCCACCGAGCCTCGTGAGGGAGCGCGTCTCCTCGCGCGATTCGACGTAACCCAAAATCAAGAACAGTGCCGCGGAGAAGAGCCCGTGCGCAACCATGTAGATAACGGCGCCCTGCAAGGCGATGGGATTGAACGACGCGATCGCGATCACGATGAGCCCGAGGTGCGAGAGCGACGAGTAGGCAACGACGCGCTTGCTGTCGGTTTGCACCAGCGCGGTGAACGCGCCATAGAGCAGCGAGATCACGCCGAGCACGATGAAGAGCATCGCGGCGTCGTGCAGATAATCCGGCATGAAGGCCATGCAGATGACGATCAAGCCGTAGAGCCCCGCCTTCGATTGCACCGCGCTAACGACCGCAACCATCGGCGGCGGCGTGTCCGCATAGGTGAGCGGCATCCACGTGTGGAGCGGCCAGACCGGCGTCTTCACTAAGAACGCAAAGGCAAAGCCGGCGAAGATCCACGGCACCCACGAACCGATCAGGTGCACGCCTTCGCGCCCGATGACGTCGGTCGAGCCGTAGAGCACGCCGAACGCCGCGGTTGCGAGCAATAGCGTCAAGCCGCCGGCAAAGTTGTAGATGAAATAGCGCCAGGCGGTGGCGTGGTGCTGGCCCCAGCCGATCAGCACGAAGAACACCGGCAGCAGCATCAGGTCCCAGAACAGCGCAAAGACCAGAAGATCGCGGGCGAGGAACAGCCCGAGCATCGTGCCCTCGAGCAAGAGTAGCTGCGCGACAAAGGCGCGCGTGCGCGACATGTTGGTGGCAAGGATCGCGCAGAAGGTGCACACCGTCAGCAGCAGGACGAGCCAAATCGAAACGCCGGTCGCACCGAAGTGGAACGACGATTCGAACGGCCGCGAGAGCCAACGGAAACTAAATTCTGAACCACCGCTCTGTATCAGTAACGCACCGGCGAAGGTGGCCGCCGCGACGATCGCACCGGCCGCTTTGGCTGCGGTCGGGTTTTCGCCGCGCAGTACGAGCATGATGAGGCCGGCAGCGATCGGTACGAGGATGAGCAGCAGGGCCAGCATCTAGTGGAGCCCTCCGGCGACGATCGCGTAGTAGACGATGAAGCACGCAGCTCCGAAGACGAGAATAAGCGCATACGCGCGCAAAAGGCCGGTTTGGAATGAACGGGTGAGGGTACCCAGCCACTCCGCCGAGATCACGGTCTCACGCACGGCGCCGTCGATCACATGCGGATCGAGGTAGCGCCCGAAGAAGCGGCCCAGTGCCTGCGAGGGCCGCACAAAGAGTACGTCGAGCGCTGCATCAAAGTAGAACGCGTTGGTGAGCACCGCGGGCATGTGGACCGATTCGTTGCGTAGCCGCGCGACCGCGTTGTTCTGCGCGTCGGCGGTCGCATAGCGCAGGTAGGCGATGCCGATGCCGGCGAGGACGACGATAAAGGTTATCAGCCCAGTCATACCTTCGCTGATTGCGGTGACGAGCGGCGCCGGATGCGGGAATTGCTCGGCAAAGAAGCGTGCCCACGGCGAATTCTCGCCACCGAACATGATCCAGCCGATCAGCACCGAGAACGGAATCAAGATCGCGACCGGGACGATCATGAACCATTCGGCGTTCCCAGAGTGGGTCTGGCTATCGCCAGACCCTTCGCGTTCGACCTTCGGCCGATCCGCATGGTGAGATGTTCCAGCTAACTCCGGATGCCGCATTCCTAGCTCAGATGGATCGACCGCACCGCGATACGAGCCGAGAAACGTCACGAAGAACAGACGGCACATGTAGTACGCGGTGATCCCGGCAGTAACGATGCCCAGCGTGTAGAGCCACGGGTAACCGTGCGCGAGCGCCCCGTAGATCACCTGATCCTTACTAAAGAAGCCGCTGAAGCCGGGGATGCCGCTGATCGCGAGCACGCCGGTACCAATCGCAACCGCCGCGAACGGCAGCCGCTTGAGCAAGCCGCCCATCCGGCGTACGTCTTGCTCGTCGTGTAGCGCGTGAATGATGATGCCCGACCCCAAGAAAAGCTGCGCCTTGAAGAACGCGTGGGTGAAGAAATGTGCGACGCCGCCTTCGTAGGCACCGATGCCGACGCCCATGATCATGTAGCCGATCTGCGACATCGTCGAGTAGGCGAGAATACGCTTGATATCCCATTGCGCACAGCCGAGCATTGCGCCGACCAGTGCGGTAAGGCCGCCGATCGTCCCGACCAGCACCTGCGCGTCGCTATTCTGACTCCACAGCGGCGCGCAGCGCGCCACCAGGTACACGCCGGCGGTGACCATCGTGGCGGCGTGGATCAGCGCGGAGACCGGCGTCGGACCTTCCATCGCGTCGGGGAGCCAAGTGTGCAACGGAATCTGCGCGGACTTTGCCGCCGCACCGATGAACAGCGCCAAGCAAATCACGAAGAGCCACGGCGTACTGTACGAGCCGGCGAAGGCAAACGCATCGGCAAACGCCAGCGAATGTACCGATGCGAAGATCGCAAAGATCGCAAACATGATTCCGACGTCGCCCACCACGTTGATGACGAACGCCTTGCGCGCGGCAGCGACCGCCGTCGGCTTGAAGAACCAAAAGCCGATCAGGAAGTACGATGCCAAGCCGACGAGGCCCCAGCCGACCAGCAATCCCGCGAAATTGTCGGAGAGCACCAGCGTCAGCATCGCGAACACGAAGAAATTCATGTAAGCGAAGAAGCGCGCAATCGCTCGATCGCCGTCCATGTAGCCGATCGAATAGACGTGGATCAGGAAACCGACACCGGTGATGATCAACGTCCACAGCAGCGAAAGGGGATCGATCAACAATCCGAAGTCAAAGCCGGGGATCCAGCTGAACAGCGTTTGATGCGCGCCGACGAGGTCGACGCCGCCGCTCAAAAAGCGCTGCGTTGCCGGACCCCAGAGCCACAGCGTCGCGACGAATGACGCACCGATCGTTGCCGATCCGAGCGGACCGGCCAGGCGGCGTAACTGCGGTCCAAACGCCCAGATCAGGATCGCACCGACCAGCGGCAAAAGCCAAAGCGCGATCAGCGTTGGATAATATCCGTCGACTCCCATCACGTGGTGCATCAGTGACCCGGACTATCCTTTCAACAACGCGACGTCGTCGACGTCGACGGTATGCGCGCTACGGAAAACCGTCACCACGATAGCGAGGCCGATCGCCGCCTCCGCCGCAGCGACCGTGATCACCAAGAACACGAAGATGTGGCCGGCATTATTGAGCCAGGCTCGCGCGAAGGCGGCAAAGAGGAGGTTCGCCGCATTAAACATCAGTTCGATCGACATCAACATGATCAACGGATTGCGCCGCGTCACGACGCCGGCGACGCCGATGAAAAAGATCACCGCGGAGAGCGCAATGTAGTGAGCGAGCGGCACGGCCATCGCGTTCATTGATTTCCCTCCCGCAAGATCGCCTCACGCATCTCGCGCTTGACTTCAGCCTGACGCTTCTTGGTTGCGACATACGGCGTTTGATCGCCGGCAAGCAGCACGACGCCGATCACCGCGACCATCAGAATCAAGGCGGTGATTTCGAAGGGCAGCAAGTACGTCGTGAAGAGCGCGGTACCGAAGTCGCCGACCGACCCGAAGACGTCGGGCGTGCCGACCGGTCCGAGCGGCGCGCCGTTCGCCGTCGTCGCCGGGGTTGCGACGGTCGTGCGCACGAGCGCCCACGTCAGGAACCCGAGCGCGATGAGGGTAAGCGCGATCGCCGGATAGGCGATCCTTGGCAAGCGATCCGGTCCGACCGAAAACGGCGCGATACCGCTGGAAAGCAGCGCGATCACAAAGAGAAAGAGAATCAAAATCGCACCCGAGTAGACGATCATCTGGATGACCGCCAAAAACTCGGCGTTGAGCGTGAGATACATGATCGCCAGCATGAGGAAGTTCCCGAGCAGCGCGACCACGCTGTAAATGGGCCGCGTTGCCGTGACGCACCAAATCGCCGACACGAGCATCGCGATGGCCAAAATCCAAAAAGCGATCATCCGGCCAGTCCTCGCCGCTGCGTCTTGAGGATCTGCCCGCGATGCGTCGCCTCATAACCCGCGGTGATGTCGACCGTCGACTTCGTGTCGGCCACGCGGCCCAAGTCGGCGGGAATGCCGTTCGGGCGCTCGTCGGGAGCGACGCCCACGCCTGCCTCAAATGGCACGAGTAAGCGGTCTTTACTGTAGATCAACGCACCGCGACGGTAGTCGGACATCTCGAAACGCGGCGTGAGCACGATCGCGTCGGTGGGACACGCTTCTTCACACATGCCGCAGAAGATGCAGCGCAGCTCGTCGATCTCGTAACGCGCCGCGTAGCGCTCGGCGGGCGAGACGCGGTTGTCGGGCGAGTTCTCTGCACCGATGACCGTGATCGCGTTGGCCGGGCAGGCGCTCGAGCACAGCTCGCAGCCGATGCAGCGCTCCTTGCCATCCTCGTAGCGACGCAATTCGTGTAATCCGTGAAAGCGCGGAGCATGCTGCTTCTTGATCGAAGGATATTCGATCGTTGGGCGCTTGACGAACATCATCTTGAACGTGATGCCAAGTCCCCGAAGAATCGCCCCGACGTTGTAGAGTTGTTTGCGCATATCAGCCTTTGAAGGCCACAACGATGGCCGTGACAACCAAGTTTAGCGTGGCGACCGGCAAGAGCACCTTCCAGCCGAATGCCATCAGGCGATCGTAGCGAAAGCGCGGCAGCGTCGCGCGCAGCCAGATATAAAAGAACATGAACGCCGCGACTTTGATGATGAACCAGACGATGCCCGGGATTCCGAGCGAGGCCAAGGAAACCGGTGCGTTCCATCCACCCAGAAAGAGCAACGACCCGATACACGAGACCGTGAGCATGTTCACGTACTCGGCAATGAAGAACAGCCCAAAACGCAGCCCCGAGTACTCGGTGTGGAACCCGGCCACCAGTTCGGTCTCGGCTTCGACCAAATCGAACGGCACACGGTTCGTCTCGGCCACCGCGGTGATCACATAGATGATGAACCCGACGAATTGGGGGCCGATGAACCACCACGTATATTGCGCGTTGACGATGCCGTCGAGCTGCGTGGTTCCGGCCATGATCAGGACGCCGATCAACGAGAGCGACATGCCCAGCTCGTAGCTGATCATCTGTGCGGTCGAACGCACGCTGCCCAGCAGCGGATACTTCGATCCCGAGGCCCAGCCGCCGAGCGAGATGCCGTAGACGCCAAGCGACGTGATCGCGAGCAAGAACAAGATCCCAGCGTTGACGTTGCCGATCGCCCACGTGCCCGACGACCCCGCACCGAACGGAATGATCGCGTACACCGAAAATGCGGTGAGCAGCGAGATGAACGGTGCGAGCCGGTAAATCAGCGGGTCGGCGGTCTTTGGCGTGAGGTCTTCTTTTAAGATCAGCTTGGCAGCATCGGCGGCCGGCTGCATCAAGCCCCACGGACCGACGCGGTTGGGCCCGGGGCGCATCTGCATCCAGCCCAGCACTTTGCGCTCGGCCAGCATCGCGTAGGCAAAGCTCGTGACCACGACCAGCAACAGAATCGCCGATTTGATCAGGATCACGACCCAATCGGGAATCATGCTTCCACCGTTTCGCGCAGCATCGCGACGACGCGCGGATCGTGCGCGGCAGTGCCCCCGCCGTCCCAGAGCGTGCGCGGTTGCAATGCACCCGCGCCGTCCGCACGCCGCGATGCACCGCTGTGATAGAGCGCGTCACCGAAGGCACCCGCAAACGGGCTCTGGCTGCGTGCAATCACCGCGGCGTCAAGTTCTTCGATCGTCGGCAGCGTCAGATCGAATTGTTGCGCGAGGCCGATCAGCATCTCGAGATCCGAAAGGGGACCGGCCGGCGCTTCGAGCGAGGCGTTCACCGGCAGCAGATCGCCGGTAAGGTTGATCGTCGTGCCGGTCTTTTCGAACGCGCCTTTGGCAGGCAGCACGAGCTGCGCTAACTGCGCCGTCTCGGTCATGAAGAGATCGCTGACCATCACGAAGGTGGCTGCGTTCAAGGCCGCCCGCGCGGCCGTCGGATCGTCGCCGTTGCGCACCGGATTGGCGCCGAAGAGCGAAAGCGCCGTCAGCTTGCCGGCGCGCGTCGCGTCGAACATCAGCGCCGCGTCCATCCCGCCGTCGATCGGCAGCATTCCCATCGCTTCGGCGCCGCGCGCGTTTGGCTGTTCGCTTGCGATGTAGGTCACGGCATTGCGGCCGTTCGCCGCATCAGCCAGCGCCTTGCCGAGTTCCAAATCGACCCCATCCCACACGATGGCGATGCGCGCATCCGCGCGAATCGCGCCGATCGTCGACGCAGCATCCTGGACGGTGACGTGGTGGATCTGCGCACCCGTGCGCTGCGCCTTGATCGCGCGCAGCCACATCACCGGCGCGAGCTCGGCAGGCGAAGAGAGCCCTGCGACCACGATGGCGTTTGCGCTTTCGAGCGCGGCATAGTCGCCGCCGCTCTTTCCGGGCGAAGCCTGGCGCTGGCGTCCGCCGCGCCAATCGAGATTACGCACGCCGATGCCGCGAAACACGAGCTGCAGCAGATAGGCCTCTTCGTTAAGTAAACGGCCGCCGCCAATCGCCCCGGCGCTCGTGCCGGCTCGGCGCAGTTCGCGCGCCCAAATGGTAAACGCGTCGTCCCAACCGATCTGCACGAAGCCGCCGCCCTTGCGATAGAGTGGCTGCGTGATCCGTTCCGGCGAAGTGTAGAAGCCGACGTTGTAGCGGCCGCGATCGCACAGCCAGCCGTCGGAATAGCGATCGTCGTGCTCCACCAGCATCGTTCGCAGAACCTCGGCGTGGCGAACGTCCGAAAACTGTTGGCAGCCGGCGGGGCACTGCGTGCAGGTCGTCTGCGTGCGGTTGAGATCCCACGGACGCGACTTGAAGCGATAGGTCTTCGACGTGAGCGCACCGACCGGGCAAATCTCGGTCACGTTGCCGGTGAAGTGATGCTGGTACGGCGCATCGGTAGCCGTAGCGATGATATCGTTATGACCGCGATCTTTCACGATCAGCTGCCGCTCGTTCGCGATGATGTCATCGAAACGCACGCAGCGCTGACAGACGACGCAGCGTTCTTCGTCGAGGACGATCGTCGGTCCGAGATCGACCCCTTTGGGTTTGCTTTGCTTCGGATCGGCAACGTCGGAACTACCGCGTCCGTAGGCCATCGCGTAGTCTTGCAGATCGCACTCGCCGCCCTTGTCGCAGATTGGACAATCGAGCGGGTGATTTACCAGCAACAGCTCGAGAATCACACCGCGGCCGGTGTCGACCTTCTCGTTCTGGGTGTGCACGACCATGCCGTCTGCAACCGGCGTATTGCACGCAATCTGCAGTTTGGGCATGCCTTCGATCTCGACCAGACAGACGCGGCACAACCCGGCCGGCCCGAGTTTGGGATGGTAGCAGTAGACCGGAATCTCTTGCTTGACGGTCTTGGCGGCTTCCACCAGCAACGTGCCCTTGGGCACGCTCACCGGCACACCGTCGATGGTGAGGTTTACTGTTTGCGTCGCGTCGCTCACGCCGGAAGCTCCTCGCGGATCAATCGCGCCTCGAATTGGTCTGGGAATCGATTGAGCACCGACAACAAGAAGGGCTCGATCGAATCGCCGAGCGCGCAGAGATTCAAACCGGTTATCGTGTGACCGATGCGTTTGATCATCTCTATATCGCTTTGCAAGCCGCGATTTTCGACGAAGCGATGCAGCACGCGCTCGATCCAGTGGCCGCCTTCGCGGCACGGCGTGCACTGCCCGCATGACTCATGCGAATAGAAGCGCACCATGTTGAGTGTGGCCCGGACAAAATCGGTCGTGTCGTCGAAAACGGTAAACGCGCCCGAGCCCATCATCGAGCCGGCCTTGGCCATCGATTCGTAGTCGTACGGATAGTCGAGGTGCTCTTCGAAAATCGCGGCCGATGAACCGCCACCCGGTTGCACCGCCATGAGTTTGCGCCCCGGAAACAGTCCGCCACCGATCTCGATCAACTCGCGCACGGTTGTACCGACCGGCACTTCGTAGTTGCCCGGCTTTTGCACGTGCCCAGAAATGGAGACGATCTTGTAGCCTTTGCTGCGCTCGGTTCCGGCCGCCGCAAACCACTCCCAACCACGTTCGAGGATCGGCACGAGGTAGGCCAGCGTTTCGACGTTGTTGACGACGGTCGGCGCGCCGTACAGGCCGGCGATGGCCGGAAACGGCGGCTTCAGACGAGGCTCGCCGCGCTTACCTTCGAGCGAATTCAGTAAGCCGGTCTCCTCACCGCAGATGTAGGCGCCGGCGCCACGATGCACGGTGACTTCGAGATCGTAGCCTTCGCCGAAGAGATTCTTACCGACGAAGCCCGCAGCGCGCGCATCGGCAAGCGCCTTCATGAAGATCTCGTACCCGCGCTTGAACTCGCCGCGAATATAGATGAACGCGTGGTGACAATTGATCCCGTACGCGCCGAGCAAAATGCCTTCGAGCACCAAGTGTGGTGTCTCCTCGAGGAGCATATGATCTTTGAACGTGCCGGGCTCCGCCTCGTCGCAGTTGCACACCAGGTAGCGCGGCACGACATCTTTTGGAAGAAAACTCCACTTGCGTCCGGTCGGGAAGCCGGCGCCGCCGCGCCCGCGCAGGCCGGACTTATCGCACGCTTCGAAGACGTCGTTCGGGGTGAGCTCGCGTACCGCGCGCTCCCACTGTCTGTAACCGCCGCGTTCGCGATACACGCTGATGTCGCGCAGATCGGCTTCGCCGATGCCGGCCGTCAACACCTTAGTGACCGGCATTTAGGACGCCCCCTTCTTCATCGATGATCTCCGCGACGCCGCTTGCATCGCGTACGAGACGCTCGCGCGAACGGCCGGTGAACGAACTATCTTTGAGCACGAACCGATCCAGCATGATGATGCCGCTCGGGTCGCCGACGCCCCCGGCATTGTTCGGATCGCTCGACGTGCGGGTGCCCGGCGACTTGCTGCCGGTGCCGATACTGGTATCCTGGGTGACTTTCCAGGTGCGTCCGGGTTTCGCCGTCTGCATCAGCGGCTTCACCGCGTACGTGCCGGCGCGCATCGCCGCGAGCATGTCATCGATCATCGTAGGCGTGAGGTCGTAGACGAACTCGAGATTGACTTGCATGCACGTCGCGCGATCGCACGCGGCCAAACACTCGACCTCCTCGTACGAAAACACGCCGTCCTCGCTCGTTTCGAGCGTCCCGATGCCGAGCTTCTCGCGCATGTACGCCATGATCGATTCGGCGCCGCGCAGCTCGCACATCAAGCCCCGGCAGACCTGCAGCATATACTTGCCGACCGGCTTGCGGAAAAACAGCGTATAGAACGACACGGTCGCTTCGACCTCGGCCGTCGTAATGCCGAGCAGCTCCCCCGCAAATTGCATCGCGTCCTGCGAAACGTAACCTTGCTCGTCCTGAAAGAGGTGCATCATCGGCAAGAGTGCCGAACGCGGCTGCTCGTACTGCGCGATCAACGCCTTGCAATGCGGCTTGAGTTTGCTCGCAAGCGCTCCAAAGTCATATGCGCTCTCGGTGGTACTCAACGGTCGACCTCGCCAAACACCGGGTCCAGCGATCCGATCATCACGACCAGGTCGGCGATCAGGTTGCCGGGGGCCATGCTCTTGAGGCACTGTAAGTTGTACAGACTTGGCGGACGCGTGCGCACCCGATAGGGACGGTTTTCGCCGTTGCTCACCAGATAGTAGCCGAGTTCGCCACGCGGGCCCTCGACCGACTGATAGACGTCGCCCGGGGGGACGCGAAAGCCTTCGCTCACGATCTTGAAGTGATGGATCAGCGCTTCCATCGAGAGCGCGATCGTCTCTTTGGGTACCGGAAAGATTTTAGGATCGTCGATTGCATACGGACCGGGCACACGCAGTTTCTCCAGCGCCTGCTCGATGATCCGCATCGACTGTTCCATCTCGTCGAGACGCACCAGGAAGCGCGCGTACGCGTCGCCTTCGGTGCGGGTAGGAACGTCGAATTCGTATTGCTCGTAGCCGGAATATGGGAACGCCTTGCGCACGTCGTAGGCCACCCCGCTCCCGCGTAGCGCCGGCCCGGTGACGCCCCATTGCACGGCTTCTTCCGGCGATAGATATCCGACGTCAATGGTGCGATCTTGGAAGATCGGATTGGCTTGCAAGAGCCCGCGCAGATCTTTGATGCGTCCGGGAAATTTTGCGATCAACCTTTCGATGCTTTCAAGATACCCGGCCGGCAGGTCGCCGTTGACGCCCCCGACGCGCAGGTAGTTCGGATGCATGCGTGCGCCACCGGTCGCTTCGGAAAGGTCGAGGATGTGCTCGCGCAGGTCGAAGCAGTAGAAAAACACCGAGATGGCGCCGAGATCGATCGCGTGCGTCCCGAGCCACACGCAGTGCGACGCGAGCCGCGTCAACTCGGCGGCCATCACGCGAATGTGCTTCGCGCGTTCGGGGATGCGATCGGTGATGCCGAGCAGCTTCTCGACGCCGAGCACGTAGCACAGCGCGTTCGACGACGGCGCGAGATAGTCCATGCGTTCGGCATTCGTCTGCCCATGCGACCAGAACAGGTTCTCCATGTTCTTTTCGATGCCGGTGTGCAGGTAGCCGATCTCGCAATCCGCCTTGACCACCGATTCGCCTTCGATCTCGAGCATGATTTGCAGCACGCCGTGCGTCGAGGGGTGTTGCGGACCCATCGAGAGCACCATCGAATTGCCTTCGTGCGAAACGATATCGGGCGTGAGCGGTGTCGACGACAAAGAGCTCACTTGGATTCACGTGCCTTTTTTATCTGCTCTTGCAAGGCTTCCAGCGTGCGGCCCGTCGGCGGCGTGCCGGCCTGCACGTTGCTTTTGAGCGCGAACGACGGACGCGGCGAGCGTTCGCGCGCCGGACCGCGCAGCGGATAATCCTTGCGCAGCGGATAGCCCTCCCAGTCGTGCGGCATTTGGATACGGCGCAGATCCGGATGGCCGTCGAAGATGATGCCGAACAGGTCGAAGACCTCGCGTTCGGCCCAATCCGCAGCCTTCCATAGATCGCTGACGGTCGGGAGATGGTCACCGTCGTTGATCCCGCAGCGTACGCGCAGCCGCGCCGGCGTTCCGACTTGTGCGACCGTGGCCGCCGCCACCGGCATCTTCAATAGATGGTAGACGACTTCGAAGCGCGGCGAGCGTTCCAGATAGTCCACTGCGCCGAGGTCGAGCAGCATCGTATAGCCGTCGCTGCGTAATGCTTCGAGACGCGCGTGCAACGACTGCGGCGTCACGACCTCAATCGCCGCATCGTCGATGTCCGGACGCACGCCGGGCGGATCGATCGCGGTTCCCGCAATCGGCGGTGTTTGTGTGCTAGGCACCAGTGCTCCTTAGGACCGGGCGAGGATGCCGCCGCGGCCCCCCTCTCGAATTTGTTGCTGGATCAGGTTGACGGCGTACAACAAGCCGTCGGGAGTTGGGGGGCAGCCCGGGACGTATACGTCGACCGGAATGATCGTATCGACGCCCTGCACGACCGCGTAGTTATCGAAGACGCCGCCGGAACTGGCACAGGCGCCCATCGAAATCACCCACTTCGGATCGGCCATTTGATCGAAGAGCCGTTTGACGACCGGAGCCATCTTTTGCGCGACGCGGCCGGACACGATCATGAGATCGGCCTGGCGCGGTGAACTGCGAAAGACCTCCGACCCTAACCGTGCGATGTCGTACTCGGCCGACGTGACGCTCATCATCTCGATCGCGCAGCACGCCAGGCCCATCGTGAGCGGCCAAACCGACGAGCTCTGCGCCCAGCGAGCCACATCGTCGAGGCGCGCGAGGAGGAATTGGCCAGGACCTATCTCCACGCGAAGCCTCCCTTCTTCCATACATAAGCGTAGCCGATCGCGAGCACGATTACGAAGACGATCATCTCAAGCAGACCGAACTTGAGCAACGCGTGCATCTTCACCGCCCATGGATAGAAGGAAGCCGCCTCAACGTCAAAGATGACGAAGAGCATCGCGGTTAAGTAAAAGCGCACCGGAAAGCGCCCCGACACCGCGGATGTCGGCTCGACGCCGCACTCGTACGCCTCTTGCTTCTGCGGGTTGGGCTTCGCCCGTCCGAGCAGGCCCGGCAAGAAGGTAAAGAGCAAGGCGGCGGCAAGCGCGACGCAGAGGTAGATCGCAACCGGTCCGTACGGATTCATGGCTTGTGATTTTTTTCACAAGCCCTGCCAATCGCCTCCATTTGGCCTGAGGGCTCACAGCCAATGGACCTTGGGGAACCCCGCCGAAGGCTCCGGCGTTCGTGCAAGCGTAGGAGACAGCATGCGTAACCTGGTTCTCGGTTTGGTCCTCTTGCTCGCCATGGGCGACAGTTGCAACAACGGCGTCGTCGGCGTGCAGGACTACGGCAGTGTGACCGGCCGCGTGCTCGACGCGACCACGAACCGTCCGATCGCCAATGCGATTGTGTCGGTCGGCTCGCTCTTCGTGGTGACCGCCGACGGGCAGGGCGCATTCACGCTGCCGCACGTCCCGGTGGGACTCCAAAACGTCACCGCCCGGATGCCCGGATTCACGACCGACGCAACGACGCTGCGCGTCAGGAAAGACGCAACGGCGCAAGCCGGCTATCTGCGTCTGGTTCCGCTCAGCAAGCCCGACGCGGTACCGACGTTGCCGCCGCCGGCAACGCCGACCCCGCAGCCAACCGTGATCCCCACCTACGTTCCGCCGGGCTACTCGCCGTCGCCTGGAGTGTCGCCCACCGCCTCGACCTCGCCAGTCCCCGCGCCGAGCGCGTCAGTGCTGCAACCGCAGTCCAGCTAGATCCAGATCGTACTCGATCGATTGATAGACGTCGTCGGGAATCGCACCGCGACTGCGTAGTCGCGCGATCTCGCGCCGCTCCGCATCCAGTGCCGCCAGTTCGAGACGCCGATCGGCTTCGCGATCGTCTTCTGCTCCCAACCGGCCTTCGTGATCGTCGAGATGTCCTTGCAGATGCTCGATGCGGCGCTGGTACTCGCTGAGCAGACGTCCCAGCGCTTCGGACTCACCCGGCGTCGTGAGCGTTGGTTCGATCGACTTTAGGTAGTCAAGGCCTTCCTGCAGCGCTTGCACGCGGATCGTCATCTCTTGCGTTCGCCGTGTGCTCGTTTCGCTGATGCCCAGCCACTCAATCAGCGGCCCGAGGGTGAGCCCGTGCAAAAGCAGCGTCACGACGATCACGCAGAGCGTGACAAAGATGATCTCGGAGCGGCCCCCGAGCGGCGCACCCGCCGCATTGCGAAATGGCAACGCGAGCGCGGCTGCCAGTGAGACGATTCCGCGCATGCCGCTCCAATCGACCACCAGCAGCTGTTGCCACGACGGAAGCGGATCGCGTTTTGCAACGCCGGGAATCAAGCGGCGCAGCCGCGCCACCGGATAGACCCACAGAAACCGCACCACGATGACGGCAGCGCTCACGATGGCGGCGAGCCAAAGATACGTTCCGATCGATGGGCCCAGCGATCGCACGATGCGCGGCAAGATCAACCCTATCTGCAAAAACACGATGCCGTTGAGCAGCAGCAGCATGACGGTCCATACCGAGCTTGCAATCACGCGTTGCTCCGGTGTGAAGATGGCTTGCGAGCGCCGGCTCGAGTAGATGCCTGCAGCAACGGCGGCGAGCACGCCCGAGACGCCGAGCGCGTCGGCCGGCAGATAGGCGGCGTACGGTGCTAACAACGAGACCACGATGGCGACGCTTGGATCGTCGACGTCAAAGCGCGTGAGCAAGTTGAGCAAGAACTCGAGCACCACGCCGACCAAAAGTCCGAAAGCGATGCCCAATACGACGTTGAGAACGAAGGCAATCGAGGCGTGCACGAACGAGAAGACGCCCGATACCGCAGCCGCGACCGCAAAGCGATAGATCACCAGCGCCGTGCCGTCGTTCACCAGGCCTTCGCCGGTGACGATCGACACGATGCGCCGCGGCACGGCCATGCGTTCGAAGATCGCTTCCGCCGCAACCGCGTCGGGCGGAGAAACGATCGCGCCAAGCACAAAGGCCGTCGACCAGTCGAATCCGGCGACCTTGCGCGCCAGCACGGCTACCACGACGGTTGTAAATAGCACGAGGCCAACAGCCAGCGTCGAGATGCCGCCGAAGTTGCGCTTGAACTCGAACCAATCGGTCGTCCAGCCACCGGAAAAGAGCAGCGGGGGCAGCACGACCAAGAAGAGCAACTGCGGGTTCAATTCTCGCTTGGGCATGCCGGGGATGAATGCAAAGGCGAGACCGATCACCACAAACGCGATCGGATACGGAATGCGCAAGCGCCGCGCGACGATCGCCGAAACGATCACTCCGCCAAACAGCGCGACGAGTAGGAGTGCTTGTTCCACGAACTGGTGCTACACGGTCGAGCCGAGCGCGCGCAGATCTAACGCGAATCCGCAGACCACCAGAAACACCGCCTCCGCGCCGGCGGCGAGACGCTGCTTCATGCGCCCAAGCACGTCGCGAAAGAGCCGCGCCGAGGCGGCGACCGGAACGATGTCCCAGCCCACTTCCTCGGCCACCACGACGACCTGCGCGTGCGACTCGAGCATCGCGTGCGCGAGCTCGGCGGCTTCCGCGTCCATCTGCGCCTCGAACGAAGCGAAATCGCGCTCGAGCTCATCGATGTGGGTCGCGATCCGAGCGGCAAGCCACGTCCCGAGCGCGTCGACCACGATGCACTGTTCCTCGAGACCGTCGCGAAAGAGTGCGATCAACGCATCGTGTCCAAGCGAAGCGCTCTCGATCGACTCCCACGTCGACGGGCGGTCGTGCACGTGGTGCGTCAAGCGCGCATTCCACTCGACGTCGCCGTCATCACGGATCGCGGTCGCGACGTAGCTCACGCGGCGGCCCGACCGCTGCGCGATCTCGATGACGTAGCGGCTTTTGCCCGAACGAACGGGGCCGGTCACGAGCGTCACGGCCATGGGCAAGCCTTCTCCGCGCCTGCATTGAATCACTCGCAGATGCTGGTTCGCACCGCGATGATCGCCTTTGGGATAGTCCTGATCCTCGCAAGCCTCAACGACGTCTTCCAATCGGTCATCGTCCCGCGCGCAGTCGGGCGGCGGCTGCGCCCGAGCTACTATCAGGCGCGTTTCTTTTGGACGCTCTGGCCGTGGTTGGCGTACCGCATGTACCCGAACAACGAAGAGCGGCGCGAGGACTTCCTCGCGGTTTTCGCACCGTTCAATCTGATCGCCAATTTGATGAACTGGTCGTTCATCATGCTTATCGGATACGGCACGATCTTCTACGCCCTGCGCGACCAGGTACACCCGGCGCTGGCCACATTTGGCGAAGCGTTCTATTTTGCCGGCACCTCATTCTTCACCATCGGATTCGGAGATTACGCCGGCACCAGCGGGCTCACGCGCCTCGCCTCACTCGCCGCCGGCGCTTGCGGTTTCGGGATTATTTCGACCACTACCGCATATCTGTTCGCAATTTTCGGCGCATTTCAGACGCGCGAGCAATTCGTCGTAACGGTCGGCGCGCGCGCCGGTTCGCCGCCGAGCGGCGTCGGATTGCTCTCGATCGCGGCGTACGCCCGGGTCATCAAAGACTTACCCGTGCTGATGCGCAGCGCCGAAACGTGGTGTGCATTCCTAATGGAGACGCATCTCGCCTATCCGATTTTGGCGTACTTTCGCTCGAGCCACGACTACGAGTCGTGGGTCGCCACGCTCGGCACAGTGCTCGACACCGCGGTCTTGATGATCACGACCGTACAGTGCGACGCCGGCGAGTCGCGGATTCTCTACAATATCGGGCGCCACGCAACGCACGACCTATCCAAGTACTTTCGGCTCGACGGCGACGAGCACGATCCCGGCATCACCCGCCAGCAGTTCGACGAAGCCTGTACGCGACTCGAATCGGCCGGTCTTACGCTCAACGATCGCGATAGCGCCTGGAACCACTTTGCCGCGCTCCGTCGCGCCTATGCGGGCCACCTCAACGCACTTGCGGGATTTTTCCAGGTGCCGACGTTGCACTGGCTTGGTCCGCACTCGATCCTCGAAAGCGAACACATACGCGAACAGATAGCGCCCGAGATCCTCGAGCGTCTCGATGACCTTCAGAAGCCGTGATCGCGGTCGATCTTGTGCAGGAAGTGCAACACGTCGCCGAGCGGCACGGCAAAGCCGATCGAACGCTCGTCGTCGAAGCGTGAATCGGCAAGGCCAATGATCTGTCCGGTATCGATCAGAAAGATCGGACCGCCGCTTTCCCCGGGAACGATCGGCAGCGTCACCTCGAGGGCGTCGTTGCGAATCGATGACAGTCGTCCGGTGTTCAGCGACGTCGCAAGCCCGAGCTGCTCGTCCTCGAACTCGTCGGGAATCGGATAGCCGAGCAGACCGACGTCGCGCCCGACCTGATCGTGTAGATCTGCAACGTTGCCCAGGCGAACAGCCGGCAAATTCGCGTGTAGGGTGCGCACCAGCGCCACGTCGGTGTCGTTGTTGACCGCGACGACACGTGCCGGAATCTTGCTGCGGTTCCCGATCGTTGCGTGGATATCCCAAGCGCCGTCGACGACGTGCGCAACGGTGAGAATATCGCTGCCCCAACTGCCGCTGGCGATGACGATGCCCGTCCCGTACGCGTCGTCGTAGCCGTCCTTCTTTTTCTCGGGGGGAACGCGCATGGTTAGCAGCACGACCGACGGTCTCATCGTGCGCACGAGTGCGACGAAGCGATCGTCGGGATAGTCGGATGCGCACGCCGCAAGCGCGAGCGTGAAAAGCGCGCCGGCGATCAGGCGCATTCCGCGATCGCCCCCCGCAGCGCGTCGAGTCCGGCACCGGTGAAGGCCGAGACCGAAATCGAGCCGTCGTGATGTGCGCCGGCAGCGGCATCGATCTTGTTGAAGACGAGGATGCGCGGTTTTGCGTCGAGCTCGAGGTCGTGCAATTGCGCGTCGACGGCGGCTTGCTGGCGCGGCCAATCCGGATTCGAAGCATCGAGCACGTGAACCAGGAGGTCGGCCTCGCGCAATTCTTCCAACGTTGCCCGGAACGCGTTGACCAAGTCCTTGGGCAAATCGGTGATGAATCCAACGGTATCGACGATGCGCACGTACTCGCCGGGTCGCAGATAGACGCGCCGTATGGTGGGATCGAGCGTCGCAAAGGGCTGATCCGCGACGAGAACGTCACTGCGGGCGAGCGCATTGAGCAGCGACGACTTCCCGACGTTGGTGTAACCAACCAGCGCGACGAGCGGTTCGCGATGCGGCGCGCTCCTCCGCGTGGCGCGTTGGCGGCGGACCTCTTCGAGTTGCCGGCGCAGCACGCTAATGCGGGTTTGAATGCGACGTCGATCGACTTCGAGTTTGGTTTCGCCGGGGCCGCGCGTGCCGATGCCGCCACCCAATCGAGAAAGATCTGCACCGACGCCGATCAAGTTCGATTGGCGATAGCGCAGTTGCGCTAGCTCGACCTGCAGCTTGCCTTCACGGCTGCGCGCGTGGCGCGCGAAGACGTCGAGGATCAGCATCGTGCGATCGACGATCGGCACCGAAATGACTTTCTCGAGATTCTTGCGCTGGCGCGGGCGCAAATCGTTGAGCACGAGCACGAGCTGCGCGTCGAGTTCTTTCACCAAGTCGGCGATCTCGCGCGCTTTACCACTTCCGACGAGCGTCGCGGGATCGACCTGTTCGCGCCGCTGCACCAGGCGCGCAACGATCTGCGCGCCGGCGGCGTGCGCCAGCGCTTCGAGTTCTACCAGTTCGGGTTCGATCGGTCGGTCGGGGTCGTTTGTGTCGACGGCGACGACAATCGTTCGATTAGCCAGCGGAGTCCCTCGTTGTAATGCGGTCCCGGGCGGAAGAGTGCGTTCTCGACGCGCGGGTCGCTAATGGCGAACACCTGTCCTTCGCGCACCGCGCGTAAGCTCCGCCACGGCTCTCGCGTCTGCACCGGCGTAATATTCGTGTCCTCGCCGGCGACAATGATGTCGGGTTGTGCCCGAATCAGGGCCTCATCACTGTACTCGCCCCAGGCCGACGGCAGATCGGCCGCCGCATCGCGGCCGCCGGCGAGCTCGATCAACCGCGCGATATACGACGACGGTCCGGCGGTCCAGATCGGCCCGGTGCCCAGCGCGACGAATACCGATGGCCGATACGCACGATGCGCGACCGTCGCGTGGAGTCGCGCGGTTTCGCGTTTGAGCGCGACGATCTCGGCGCGCGCTCGCGCAGTGTGCCCGGTGAGTTGACCCAGCGTTTGGAGGTCGGTGAAAATGTCGTCGTACGTGTCGTCCGGCATGAACACCACATGGATCCCCGCGCGCTGCAGCGGGGCAACCAAGCGCATTTGCGACGCAATCCCGACAACGACGTCGGGATGAAGCGCGATGATGCGTTCCGTATCGACGCTCGCGAAATCGCCGACGACCGCCTTACTACTCGCACCGGGCACGTCGCCGGAGAACTTCGAGATGCCGACCAGCTGGGCGCACGCGCCGATCGCGCACGCATCTTCCGCGAACGACGGTACGAGCGTAACGATGCGAAGCGCAAGTAGGAGATGCAAAAGCACAAAGCTCCCTTCGCGGCAGGTGATGACGCCCGCCTCTCTAACATCGGCGCCTTGAGGTTTGCGCGCGGGAAGCCGGTGAGATGCCGGCACGGTCGCGCCACTGTAGGCGGGGAGCCGTTTCGACGCCACTGTTCGGAAACGAGTGGGAAGGCCCGAGACATCGCTACGATCCGCAAGTCAGGATATCGCGGCAAGCCTTTGCATCACCCGTTCCTCGCGAAAAGGAAGGCTTGCCATGTTCGCATTTCCCGCGCTGCGGCTACTCGCAGCGGCCACGGTTGCGTTCTCCCCGTCACCCTCTCCCTCGCCATCGGCGCTGCCGCAGATCGCGCACGTCGTCACCTCGGATCGCAGCGATGAAACGCTCCGCAACAGCGTGCGCACGACCTACGTCGTGAGCGCTGACGACATCGCGCGTAACGGCTATCGTACCGTCGCTGATGCGTTGGAGAACATCCCCGGCGTCGAGATCGCCAACTATGGCCCGATCGGTACACAGGTCGACTACGGCATTCGCGGGACGAGCTCGGCGCAAGTGCTCGTACTCATCGACGGTCAGCCCGCTCCCGGCGGACTCGCCGATACGGTGGAACTCGGTACACTCTCCACCGCCGGCGTCGCGCGGATCGAAGTCGTCGAAGGCGGCGGCTCTACGCTTTATGGCACCGGTGCGGTCGGCGGTATCATCAACGTCATTACCGCCGGCGCGATGCCGGCGACCGCAACGCTTCGATACGGAACCTTCGACGATACCGAGTTGCACGCGCAGGCGGCTGGTTTTTCGTTCGATCGCGTGGTCGCGTCGAACGACTACGCCTTGCCGCCTGACTCTAGCAACGGCGTTCCCAATCCCGCGACGCGCAACAGCCCGTATCAAGGCACGACCGCACGATACGGACTCGATCGCGCCCTAGGTACGATTGACGTCTCCTTCCGCGCTTCGCTCGAAAGCGACAACGTCGGTGTCGACGGGCCCTATCCGAACTTCTCTCCGACCAGCTACGAAGACGACGTCAACGAAGACGGCGTGCTGACCTTCGCGCTCCACCGCGCGCAATCCAATGCCAGTCTCGCCCTGGACGGCGGACGACAGCAGATCGTGTTCAACTGCGATATCACATCCGATGCCAATTGCTATCAGAGCACGGCATCGCTCGACACCGAGGTCCGCACGGGCTTGAGCTTGCGCGACGTAGTCAACGGAAGCAACGAGCGCACGATCTACGGCGTCGACCTCTCGCGCGGCACCGTGCGCGGCGACGACGGCGACGGTGACGTTTCCACCAACGCGCTTGCGCAGAGCGCCGGCTACGTGCAGCAGACGTGGATCGGTGCTCGCGACGAATTCTACGCCGGGCTGCGCGGTGAACGCGATGGCGGTCTCGGCGGTGAGTTCTCGCCCTCGATCGGTGCGCGCTTCGACCTCTCGAACGCGTTGACGCTGCGAGCCAACGCCGCAACCGCCTTTCGGGCGCCAAACGCAAGCGAACTTTACTTTCCGTTCTACGGCAATCCCGATCTGGTTCCCGAACGGGCAAAGGTCGGCGACCTGACCCTGAGCGACGACCGCGTGCTCGGCGGCGTCGCGCTTGGCTGGTTCGACAACTATACGCGCGAACTGATCGTGGCCGACCCGGCAAACAACTATTTGCCGGAAAACGTCGATCACGCGCACATCGAGGGCCTCACCTTTGATGCGCGTACGCTGCCGTTACACGGAATAAGTGCGACGTTGAACGCCACCGATCTCTATCTCGCGCAAGATCTCGATACGCAGACGCGCCTGCCCAACGATCCAGTCTTCAATCTCAACCTTGGGCTGCTCTACCGCGGCGGTGCTCGTGCGTGGCTGAGTGAAGCGGGGATCAGCGAGCGCGCGGTTGGGGCTCGCGGCGCGGTCGATCCGACGCAACCGCTGTTTTATCAGCCGGCCGCGTACAGCGACTTGACCGCGTACACGAGCTTTCGCCTCGCGCCGAAGCTGCTGCTGACGCTACGCGGATCCAACCTCGGCAACGAACGATACGCTGAGCTCAGCGGCTACCCAATGCCCGGGCGCACCTTTGCGGTCGAGTTGACCGCAAAATAGTATGACCGGTTGGCGCCTGCCGGCGATCCTTGCGTTCACGCTGCTGGCGTGCGGCGTAAGCCTCCTCGCCGGCGGGAGCAACATCGCTCCCGGCGCCATCCTGGCTGCACTGTTCCACCCTGCGGTGCACGACGACGTCACGACCATCGTCTGGCAGCTGCGCATGCCACGCGTCGTCATCGCGACAGTCGTCGGAGCCGCGCTAGCAATCGGCGGTACGCTGCTTCAGGGCATGCTGCGCAATCCACTCGTCGATCCATACCTGACCGGCGTGAGCGCCGGTGCCGCGGCGGCAATCGCACTCGCAGTACTCGCCGGCGTTTCTGCGCCGCTGCTTCCTGGGTTCGGTTTTGTCGTCGGTCTTCTGACCGCAGTGCTCGTCGCTGCACTTGCGCGGCGCGGGAGCGGACTCGATTCCAACCGTTTGATCTTGGCCGGCATCTCGGTGTCGGCGCTATTTTCCGCGATCATCACCTTTGCAATCGTGCGCTCGAGTTCGATCGACGCGGCGCAATCGATTCTCGCGTGGCTCGCCGGCTCGATGGCCGGGCGCGGATGGCACGACCTGGTGTTCGCGCTTCCGTACCTTGCGATCGGTACCGTGCTCGCGCTGCTGGCCGTACCGGCACTTGACGCAATGCGCGTCGGCGATGTGCGAGCGCGCGCCGTTGGTGTCAACGTCGATCGCGCGCAGTGGATCATCCTCGCCTCGACCTCGCTGCTGGCTGCCGCCGGTGTCGCGCTCGCCGGCATGGTCGGCTTCATTGGATTGATCGTGCCCCACATTGCGCGACGAATCGTCGGATCGAACGCGCGTGCGCTCTTACCGGCCTCAGCGCTGTGCGGAGGCGCGTTGTGTACGCTCGCCGACGCGATCGCGCGAAGCATCGTCGCTCCGTCGGAACTGCCAATCGGCGTACTGTTGGCATTTATCGGCGTGCCCGCGTTTCTCTATCTCTACCTTCACCAGGAACGCCCAGTGTGATCAAACTTGATTCGGTTGCGATCGGGATCGCGAAGCGTACGCTCGTGCGCGATATCGACGCGCGTATCGAGCCGGGCGAATTCGTTGCCGTACTCGGACCCAACGGCGTCGGCAAAACCACCCTGCTGCGAGCGATCTGCGGCATGCGACCGGTACAACACGGCACGATCGCGCTGGACGGTACGCCGCTGCGCGCGCTTTCGCCCAGTGCGCGCGCGCGGGCGATCGCCTTCGTTACCAGCGATGACGCGATGATCGAAACGCTGCGCGTGCGCGACGTGATCGCGATCGGCCGATATCCGCATCATCCGTGGTGGGAGTGGAGTGAAAACGCCGATGATGACAGCGCGATCGAACGCGCACTGGCGGCGGTCCATCTCGAAGCGGAGGCACAGCGCCTCTTCACCACCCTCTCGAGCGGCGAACGTCAACGCGTGTGGATCGCGATGGGTCTCGCGCAGGACACGCCGGTGCTATTGCTCGACGAACCGACGAGCCATCTCGACGTACGCGTCGCGCACGAGATCCTCGCGCTGCTGCGTGCGCTGGCACGCCAGGGACGGACGATCGTGTGCGTGCTCCATGACTTAAACGACGCGGCGGCCTACGCCGATCGCTTGATGCTGCTCGGTTGCGAGCGCATGCTCGCGTTTGACGTAGCCGGCCGCGTGCTCGCGCCCGAACTTATCGAGCGCGCGTATGGAATCGCAGTCGCGCGCGTAGAGACACCGGATGGGCCGCGGGTTTTTGCGTCGGTGCGAGTCTGATTTGCCGAATCGCCGAGCCGCTGACCCACCCGCGCTGACCGCGCAGCGGGCCGGCCGTGATCACGATCCCGATCGCATCGTCAGGCTCGGGGACGTACTTCGATTGCACGAAATCCGAAACGCAGCTTTCCACGGTCGCGCGGGTGCCGGGCCGCACTAGCGTCGCGTGCGGTAGCAGCGCGCGCATTTGATCGAACGTTCCGCCTTCATAGTCGCGCAGGCGGAAGCGCGAATCCCACACGAAAACGTCGGGATCGTCGGTCGTGCCGTAGAGCACTACCCGATCGTTGGGATGCACGCGGCAGTCCGCAAGCGCCGCGTGCGTGGCAAGCAATAGCAGGAGCATCGCGAGCGCGCTAATCTTGCGCATCGGGACCTCCCGGCTCGTGCACGCGAATCGCCAAGACGGCGAGATCGTCGCGCGTGCGGTTGCCTTCGATCGCTTTGACCTTCGCCACCAGTTCGTCAGCGAGCAGTTGCGGCTGCGGATTGCTCGCGGCAATCAGGTCCATCGCGCCCTGCTCTTGCAGCTGCTCGCCGGCGCGATTGCGCGCTTCGGTGAGGCCGTCGGTCACCAACACGACGGTGTCGCCGTCTTCCAAGTAGAGCGTTTTGGTTTCGAACGGCTCTTCCATCACGCCGAGTACCGGCCCGGTCACGGCGAGCTGCTGCACGTCCCCGGCACGGCGCACGAAGGCCGAATCGTGGCCGGCACTAGCGTAGCGAAATTGCAGCGTCTGCGTATCCAGCACGCCCACGAACATCGAGACGAACAGGTACGGATTCTCGACAGTCTGCGCAAATGCGGTATTGAATTCCGCCAGCATCGCGCCGGGATCGCGGCGGCGTAGCGCGATACCGCGAATCGTGAACTTGATGAACGCGGTTAGGACAGCGGCATCGACACCCTTGCCGCTAACGTCCGCGATGAAAACCATCGCGAGTGTATCGGAGAGCCGGTACACGTCGAAGACGTCACCGCCGACAGCGAGATGACTGCTGGCCGAGAGATAGGCACTCCCCACCTCGCAGTTGGGCAGCGGCACGTGCTCGCTGCGAAATGCGCGCTGCAAAATCTCGGTCGTCGTTCGTTCTTCTTCGAGTTCGCTGACGAGCCGCGAGCGAAAGCCGTTGAAGAGGATCGCCAACAGTCCAAAGAGCGCCAGCCAAAAGGTACGCGCCCAGGTATCGCGATCGATCTGCTCCTGCGTCGAGCGCGCGAGCGCGTCATTGCGCATCGCGAGCGCATTGCGGATAAAGTCGGCAGTGCGGTTTTCGTAGTCCGAGAACGCTTTGTTCTCTTTATCGATTTCGGTTACGTCGCGGCCCGGCGATGCGAGCAGCGGTTGCGCGATCTTCCTCCGCCAGTTGGTCTGCAACGAGACGTAATCTTCCAGCGTGCGTGCGGCGGGATTGAGTTGCTGCTGCGCGAGCACCGTCGCGACGGCCGCGACCTTTTCGTCGAATGCCTGCGCTGCTGAAGCATACTGTTGCGCGTAAAACGGATCGCGCGTGAGGACGTAGCCGCGAACCGAGTTTTCTTCATCGATCTGAAGGCGTAGGAGTTCTTCGAGCGCGAGCTGGGCTTGGACGATGCGCGACTGCGCTTCGAACGTTCGCGCGATGTTGGCCCGCGTCGCAAAGGCGCCCTGAACCGCAAGGAACAGGACCACAGCCAAAAAGACGGTCCAAACCAGGGCCCCAGGCACGCGCAGGAACGGCGTCCGGGATTTCACCGCGTGGCGAAACCGCCGGAGGGTAGGATCATTGTGCGTTCCGAAATCAGATCAGTCATGCAAATGCAGGTAGCCCCGGGGCTGTTCAAGTCGTACGACGTTCGCGGAATTTATCCGTCAGAGATCAACGATGATATCGCCTACCGCATCGGTCGCGCGTTCGTGCCGCTCGTCGGCGGCCGCCGCATCGTGGTAGGACGCGACATGCGGCCCACCGGCGAGCGACTTTTCGCGGCATTTGCACGCGGCGCAACGGAATCCGGCGCAGATGTGACCTCGATCGGCATGGTTTCGACCGACGCGCTCTATTTCGCGGTCGGCAAGTACGGATTCGATGGTGGTGTGATGATCACCGCATCGCACAATCCTGCGCAATATAACGGAATGAAGTTTACGCGTGCGCAGGCCGAAGCAATCTCGCTCGAAACGGGACTCGCCCAGATTCGCGACGCGATCGTCTCAGGCAACCTGCCGCCTGCCGCGCCCACGCCAGGGGCGATCTACGAGCGCGACGTGCTCGATGACTTCGCACAACATTGTCTCTCCTTCATCGATCCGACGCGCATCAAGCCGTTCAAAATCGCTATCGACGCTGGGAACGGAATGGCCGGCGAGACGGTGCCGCACGTCTTCAAGCATCTTCCCTGCGAGGTGATACCGCTCTACTTCGAACTCGACGGGACGTTTCCGAACCATCCAGCGAGCCCGATCGAACCGGAGAACATGGTCGACCTGCAGGCCCTGGTGCGTAGCTCGGGCGCCGATCTCGGTGTCGCGTTCGACGGCGATGCCGACCGGATGTTCATCGTCGACGAGAGGGGCGACTTGATCGATGGCAGCACGGTCACCGCGCTGGTTGCGCTCAACACGCTCAAGAAACAACCCGGCGCGAAGATTCTCTATAACTTGATCTGCTCGCGAAGCGTGCCCGAGCTGGTCGAGAAAGCGAGAGGCGTTCCGATTCGCGCGCAAGTCGGCCACTCGATCATCAAGGCGTTGATGCGCGAGCAAGACATTGTGTTTGGCGGCGAGCACTCGGGTCATTTCTATTTTAAGGACAACTGGTACGCCGACTCGGGGATGATCGCGCTGATGCAGTGTCTGGAGGTCTTCAGCGAAGCCGGCAAGCCGGTGAGCGAAGTGATCGCACCGATCGACACGCGCTTTCGTTCGGGCGAGATCAACAGCACCGTCAAAGACATTCCGGCAAGGGTGCGAGCGCTGCAGGAGCACTTCAAAGACGCAACGATCGATCATCTCGACGGCCTGACGATCAGCTATCCGGAGTGGTGGCTGAATGTGCGCCCCTCGAATACCGAACCGCTCTTGCGGCTCAACGTCGAAGGTGACAGCAAGGCGCTGATGGAGCAGCACCGCGACGAAGCGCTCGCGATCATTAGGAACTAGTCTTGTCTAGGGTCGACACCGATGCGATGCAGCGCTACGAGCAGACGCGCGACGATCTCGTCGCGCGATTGCTTGTCATCGAGACGTCGATCGGCGAGAACCGCCGCAAATCCATCGCCGGCGTACGGTCGCGTTTGCAGCGGGGAAAGTTCGTGCTCGCGGTCGTGGGCGAGTTTTCCAGCGGGAAGTCGTTTCTGCTCAACGCGCTGCTCGGCAAGTTCCGTTACGAAGACGGGCCGAGCGGAAAACGCTTGGTCGGGCTTCTGGCGGTCGACATCAATCCGTCGACGGCAACCATCACCGAGCTCGAAGCCGGCAGTGCCGACGAAGCGACAGCGATCTTCGAAGACGGTCATCGCGAGCGCATTCCGCTCGACCGGCTGAACCGCTTCATCGCGGTGGGCAGCGACGCGCCGGGCGCGCTTCACGACGCAACCAAAGATGAGCGTGACGCGCCCACACGCGTCGTCGTCAAGACCAATTCGTCGTTTCTCGAACGCGGATTCGTCGTTGCGGATACGCCCGGACTTGCGTCGATCAATCCGGCACATCGCCGGGCGACGCTGCAATTCTTACCCACCGCCGATGCAGTACTCTATCTGATCGACACGCAGCAGCCGTTCACCGAGGGCGACGCGGCGTTTCTCGGCATCATCCGGCAACACATCGATTCGATCTTCATCGTACAAACGAAGATCGATCTGTGGCAGCAGCCACAGAGCGACGGCCGGCCGGCCTGGGAGCACGCCTACGACCGGATCGCGACGCTGGCCGCCGTGCACGCCCCCGGCACGTACGTCTACGCGCTCTCCGCACGCGAATATGTCGACGGCGTGCTCGAAAACGATCCGGCTAAAGTTGAAGAAAGTCGCTTCCCCCGATTTCTTGCCGCGCTCGACGCGTCGTTGATTCGGCGGACCGGCCGCGCGCGGCTCACGCGTGCGCGCGACCGCGTCGCCGCGGCGGTTGCCGACGAGCAGACCCAGATCGAGCAAGACGTGGCGATGCTCGCGCTCGACCGCGCAGCGCTCGACGCACGACGGGCCGAGGTCCTGCCGGTGCTGCAGTCGCTCGACGAGCGCGCGCGCGTCCAGCGCGAAGATCTGTTGCAGGCCGGTCTTGCGACGCGCTCCGCGATGACCGCGCGCGGCGAGGAGCTAAGTGCCGATCTCGAGCGTGCGCTTTCACAGGCGTTCGACACCGCCGATATCAGCCGCTTGCGCGATCGCGAGCGCCTGAACATCATCACCGATCGCGTCGTCGCGAGCGTGGTGCAGGAGTTCGCCGACCAAGCTGCGCGCACGGTGAGCGACGAGCTCGACGCGGCGGTTGCTCGCGTCGAAGCGATCGTGCCGCTCCGTTTCGCGCAGAACGATGCCGCCGCACGGGCCTTCGGCGCCGAGCCCGGTACCAGTCTGTGGAGCGGCAACGTTCGTACTGCGATTGCCGCAACGATCGTACTAGAGGCAATCGGCGGACCGGCGATCGGTCTCGTGCACGACATCGCGACGCGGTTTGCGGCGCAGCAAACCGGCAGCTACATGAAGCGCGAGCTGCTGGCGGATTTGCGTTCCGAAATCTTTCCGCGTTTTGCGACCGACGTCGACGCCTTCGCCGATCGTGTCGGTGCGCGCTTACAACATATCTACGACGAGCTGGCGCAGGCGATCGCCAGCGCTTTGCTCGAACGTCGCGACGCGGACCTGGGCAGCATCGACCGGTCGATCGCCGCGCATCGTGAAGCGCGCGTCGAAGCAACGCGCGATCAATTGGCAACGCGCCGGGAAACGCTCGCGACCGAATTGGACGCGGTGCGCGCATTGGTCGACGGCTTCATGGAACGGGACGAGGAAATTGCACCGGCCGACCCCGGCTCCGAGGCTGTGCGCCGCTCGCACGTCGAGGCGTCGTTCGATCCCGGCAGCTACGACCGTGGCCTGCGCCCGTCGCGTTGGCGCGTCGCCGTGCTCGGCGCGCTGCGGCGCGGCAAGACAAGTTTGATCAATGCCATGGCCGGCAAGACCGTGCTCACCGACGACGAGGCGGGAAGCGCGCGTTTCCCGATTCACGTCCGTTACGGCGACCACAATGCGGCCTTCACGCTCGGCGAAGACGCACAATGGCATGAGATCGCGTTCGAGCGTGCGACGCAGGCAGCCGTGACCGCGCCGGTGCTGGTGCTCGTACCGTGGTCGCTCCCGCGCGAACTCGTGCTAGTTCACGCGCCGGCCTTTGACTCCGGCGATCCAGAAGCCGAGGACGTCAACGTCGTCGTCGCCTCGCATGCAAGTGAAGTGCTCTGCCTATTTTCGCGACAGCTTTCCGATCGCGAGCTCGCGCTCTACGAACGGATCGCCGAATTCAACAAGCCGATGCTCTTCGCACACACGATTGCCGACAACGAAGCACCGAGCGAACGGCGCCACGTCGTCGAGCTGGCGCAAGCCTATTTGCGCGAGCGAAATATCCCGGCCGATCGCATCTTCGTCGTTTCGGCCCACGAATACGATGAAGCGCGCCGCAACGGGCGTGCGCCGGCCGGCTGGAATGAGATGGAAGCGCTGCACTCGACGCTCGAGGCGCACGCCGAAAGCCACATGGCCCGCCTGGAACGGTTGGCGCGCGCGGCTACGAAAACTCAGGAGACGCCGGCCGCGCAAGCGCCCGCCACGCAGCGAGCGCCCGGCCTTTTCGGGCGTATGTTCGGCAAGGGGCGCTGAGCAACGGGGCGTCGAAACCGCTCCAACCGGTTATGAGCACCACCCTAGGGCCGGCGTTTCTCGCGATCGGCGACGGAACGTCGACGGTCGGCCGCATTGCCATCGAGAACGGGCGCATCGCAGCGATACTTCCCGCCGACGGTCCTTCAGATTATCCGCTCCCCGAAGGCAGCCGCGTTGCACCCGGTCTTATCGACGTGCACACCAACGGTGCGGGCGACATGCTCTTCAATCGCGATCAGGGCAACGCAGTAGCCGTGGCGGCGAGCGAATACGCGCGCATGGGCGCGACCGGCTTCGTCGCCAGCGTCATGACCGCGCCGTTCGAGTCGATGCTACACATTGCGTCGGAAATCGTCGATGCCGCGCACGATCTGGAAGAGGACGATCCGCACGGTGCGCGCTGCCTCGGCGTCCATTTCGAAGGGCCGTTTCTCAATCCGAAGTTTCGTGGCGTGCACCGCGGCGAGTGGTTGATGCCCGCGTCGGCTGAACGCGCAAAAGAAATGGTGGATGCCTGCAAGGGCGCATGCCTGCTCGTCACCATGGCGCCGGAAATCGACGGCGCCGCCGAGGCGATGCGCGTCTTCCTCCAGCACGGTGTCGTCTGTTCCGCCGGTCACACCAGCTCGCGATATGGGGACGGCCTGCTCGCCATCGGGCTGGGTTTTCGTGCGCTTACGCACGCCTTCAACGGCATGCCACCGCTGATCCATCGCGACCCTTCGATCCTGGCGGCATTCATTCAAGACCGGCGCACGATGGTGCAAGTAATTAGCGACGGCTATCACGTATCACCGGTCATGGTCGATATTCTCTACCGCACCGTGGGAGATCGCGTCGTGCTGGCAAGCGATCTGATGCCACCCCCCGACCCGACGTATCACATCGTTGGCGGCGTGATGCGCGCAGGCGATGGAACGATCGCGGGCAGCGCGCTGCGTATCGATCAAGCCGTGCGTAACTTCATGTCGTACGCTGACATCTCGTTTGCCGAAGCCGTGATGGCCGCAACCCACGCCCCCGCAAAGTTGATCGGCCTGGAAGGCGAGATGGGACGTCTCGCGCCGGGTATGCGCGCCGACCTCTCGTTTTGGGACGCGGAGTACGGCATCGCGGGCACCATGGTCGGCGGCACGATCGTCCACGGGCTGCGGACGGGGCCGAAGACGCTCGCATCGTGACGGCGCGCGCGACGTCGCTCCTCGAGGCAATTTTCGGGGAGTCGTTCCGCCGCGACTTCGACGTGCGCCTGTGGGACGGAACGACGCTCCCCAGCACGACGGGACGCACGGATTTCACCTTTATCGTCAATACGCCGGGCGCGCTGCGCAGCGCGTTTACGCCGCCGCTCGAGACGCACGCAGGCGCCGCGTTCATCTCGGGCATCATCGACATCGAGGGTGATCTTCCCGAAGCGATCGCCCGAATCAACGCCGCGAGCAACGCGCGCACGGCGTTGCAGAAAGCGCGCATCGGGCTCATGCTCATGCGGCTTCCGCGTGAGGCGCGTCCGGAGCCGCCCGGCGCGCAGCTCCACGGCAAGCGTCACTCGCGCGAACGCGACCGCGCGGCAATCTCGTATCACTACGACCATCCGGTCGCGTTTTATCGCGCCTTTCTCGATTCCGACATGGTCTACTCGTGCGCCTACTACGACGACGGCATCGACGACGTCGACCGCGCGCAGCAGGCGAAACTCAAGTACGTGCTCGACAAGCTCCGGCTCGAACCCGGCATGTCGTTCCTCGATATCGGCTGCGGCTGGGGATCACTCGTCATCGCTGCAGCCAAGCGCGGCGCACAGGCGCTCGGCATTACCCTCAGCCGCGTGCAATTCGACGAAGCCAATCGGCGCATCGAAGGGCTCGGCCTGGGCGATCGCGCCAAAGTCGAGTTTCGCGACTACCGCGACTTGCCCGGGATGACGTTCGATCGCATCGCGAGCATCGGGATGGTCGAGCACGTCGGGCGTAAGATGTTGCCGACGTACTATAGCAGCGCGTATGCGGCGCTTCGGCCCGCCGGGCTCTTCCTCAATCACGGCATCGCCGAGCAAAGCCCCGGGCGCAAGCCGCCGACCAATCCGTTCATCGACCGCTACGTTTTTCCCGACGGGGACCTGGTCTCGATCGGCGACACGTTGGCCATCGCCGAGCGCAACGG
>JBEKBR010000031.1:0-44002 GCA_050015295.1 Candidatus Aquilonibacter sp.
TCGATGGGCTACGCAGCGCCGTGCTCGACGAGGCCGAGAATCGTCTGCACGCGCAGAAGGCCTTGCTCGTTGCGCTTTTAACCGATGCGAAAGGCATGTTTTAAATGAATCATGAGATCAATGGGGCCGCCCCAGGGGGATCATGGCTGGTGAAAATGTTTATGCGGCCCCTGGTTTGGGGGCCCCCCGTAGTGGGGGGCGCGGAGCCTCGGGCGGAGCGCCTTTAAGATGAAAGATAGACGTCAACGCGCGATTCTCACCCTTGTTGCAACCCGGCCGGTGCACTCGCAAGACGAATTGGTTGCGCTGCTCGACACGCAGGGGTTCGCTGCTACGCAAGCGACCGTCTCGCGTGATATCAAAGAGCTGGGCCTGGTCAAAGTGCCGATCAAATCGAACGGCGACGACGACGCGCTGTTCAAATACGTCGTGCCCAACGCCACGGTGAATTACGTCAGCCGTCTGCACCGCGTGGTCGCGGAACTGGCGATGAGCATCGAGGGTGCGGTCAACATGATCGTGATCAAGACGCCGCCCGGGAGCGCGATGATGATCGCCTCGGCGGTCGATGAGGCCGGCTGGCCGGAAATTCTGGGCACGCTCGGTGGCGACGACACGGTAATGATCGTGGTGCGCAGTGCCGAAGAGATGCCGGTGATCAAACAACGTTTCTTGGATTTGAAGGGAAGTAGCGCCGCGTGAGTCGCATCGTTCTAGCCTATTCCGGTGGTCTCGATACCTCGGTGTTGTTGAAAAAACTGATTCTCGCCGGAAACGAGGTCGTCGCGATGACCGCCGATCTGGGCGAGTCGGATGGCGTTGCCGGCGAAGGCGCGGCCGCCGAACTGGAAAAGGTCAAAGCCAAAGCGCTGGCGCTTGGCGCCTACGACGCGGTTGTGATCGACGCGCGCGAACGCTTCGTCAACGATTACGTGCAACCGGCGCTCTCGGCCAACGCGCTGTACGAAGGTGTCTATCCGCTTTCGGCCGCGCTCTCGCGCCCGCTCATCGGCGCACTGCTGGTCGAAGTCGCGCATCAATACGATGCCGACGCGGTTGCGCACGGCTGCACCGGCAAAGGCAACGATCAGGTGCGTATCGAGCTTGCGGTGCGCTCGCTCGACCCGTCGCTCACCGTGCGGGCACCGCTGCGCGAAGCGCCGCTCTCGCGTCCGGATGCAATCGCCTTCGCCGCCGAACACGGGATTCCGATCGCGCACTCGGCGGCTAAGCCGTACTCGATCGACGCCAACCTGTGGGGCCGTTCGATCGAAGCCGGCGTGCTCGAAGATCCGTGGACGATTCCGCCGGAAGACGCGTTTGCGTGGACCGCGTCGGCGAGCGCGCAGCCCGCGCAGCCGGATGACGTCGTGATCCATTTCGAAAATGGTATTGCATCGCTTGACGGCGTGACCGGCCCGGCCCTCGTTGCTTCATTGAATGCGTTGGCGGGGAAGCACGGCATCGGGCGGATCGATTTGGTCGAAGATCGCGTGATCGGTGTGAAGTCGCGTGAAGTGTACGAGGCTCCGGCGGCCGTGGTGTTGATCGCCGCGCACAAGGCGCTCGAACGGCTGGTGCTCACCCGCGATGAGCTGCGCTTCAAAGCCGGTTGCGATCAGAAGTATTCGGAACTCGTCTACGACGGACTGTGGATGTCGCCGCTGCGCGATGCGCTCGATGCGTTCAACGCCTCGTTTTCATCGCGACTCACCGGTGACGTGCGCGTGCGGCTCCATCACGGAGCAGTCGCGACGGCGGGTGTGCGCTCGCCGTTCGCTCTCTACAACGAATCGCTCGCGACCTATAGCAATGCGGATACGTTCGATCATCATGCTGCCGACGGGTTCATTCGTCTCTACGGGCTGCCAACCGATCAGTTAGCTCGGGTGCGGTCCCTCGACTCCGCTGCGCTGCACTCGGGATGACAAGGGCATGCTCGCGATGACAAAGGCGTGCTCACGGTGACAAAAGGGTCACTCCAGTGGGGCGGTAGGTTCAACGCGGCTCCCGACGCCGCGTTGCTCGCCTTTGGTTCGTCGTTGGCGGACGATCTGGTGCTCGCTCCGTTCGACGTGCAAACCTCGCAGGCGCACGTCGACGCGCTGGCCGGCGGCAAGATCATCGCTGGGCCGACGGCAACCGCACTGCATGGTGCGCTGAAGAGGGTCGCGGCCGAGATCGAGGCCGGGACGTTCCCCGCGTACGCGCAGACCAGCGGCGCGGAAGACGTGCACGGTGCGATCGACGCACGGGTACGCGAACTCGAACCGCAGGCCGGCGCGCTGCTGCACGCCGGGCGCAGTCGTAACGATCAGGTCGCGACGACGCTTGCGCTCTATGCACACGATCGCGCGCTGCAAGGCGCGCAGCGCGCGCGCTCGATTGCGCGCCATCTGTTGGCGCGCGCGTCGGAAGAACTCAACGCCGGGACGCTGCTCGCGGCAACGACCCACATGCAGCCGGCGCAACCGGTGCTGCTGGCGTTTTGGCTGCAGGCGGCCGCCGAACCGTTCGTGCGCGCGGCGCGTCGCTTTACCGCCGCCGCGGCGTTCGCAAAAGATTCGTGTCCGCTGGGTTCGGGTGCGGTTGCGGGATCGACGCTGCCGCTCGATCGCGCCGCGGCCTGCAAACGTCTGGGCTTCGATCATCCCTCGCGCAACGCGATGGATGCGATCGGTACGCGCGACGCGGTGCTCGACGTCGCGCAGGCATCGGCGCGCGCGCTGGCCGATGCCTCACGCGTTGCCGCCGAAATCGTACTGTGGGCCACGCCGGGCTTCGGCTACGTGAAGCTAGGCGACGCGTCATCGACCGGTTCGAGTTTGATGCCGCAAAAGCGCAATCCCGACATCTTTGAATTGGTGCGCGGCTGCGCGAGCGAAGTTGCGGGTTTGTACTTCGGCGCGCTCACCTCGACCATCGGGATGCCGCTCTCGTATCATCGCGACTTACAAGAGACCAAACGGCTCGCCATCGCCGCATCTGAACGGACGCTGGCCGCACTCGATGCGTTCGAACGTGCGCTGCGCGACACGGCGTTCAATCGCGCGGCGATGAACGCGCACGCCGGCGACGGCTACACGGTGGCGACCGATCTTGCCGATGCGCTCATTGCGGCCGGTGTGAGCGCGCGCGACGCGCATGCGTTCGTCGGTGCGACCGTCCGGGCTGCAGAAGAGGCGGGACGTCCGCTGGATGCGCGCGATCTTGCCGCGCTCGCAAACGAGGCCGGTCTTAAGAGTCTTAATGCGCCGCTCGATCCGGCCGCGAGCGTCGCGGCGAAAAAGACCGATGGGTCGACGTCACCGCACGCGGTGCGCGCGGGCCTTGCCGCGCTGGCCGCCGAATTAGATACGCCATGACACGTGTACACGTGTGGGGTGCCAGCGGCTATGGTGCGGCGGAAGCGATTCGTTTACTCGACGCGCATCCGTTCTTTCAAGTTGGCGTGCTCGAAAGCCGCAGTCACACGGGCGCCGCACTCGGCGATCACTTTCCGCTCTTGCGCACGACGCCGTACGTGTTTTCGGGCGAAGGGTCGGTGCTGGCCGCGATTCGGCGGGGCGATTGTGTCATCGCCGCGGGTGCGCACGGCGAAGCGCACGCGCACGTGCCGAAATTCATCGCGGCCGGCGCGCGCGTGGTCGATCTCTCTGCCGACTATCGCTTCGACGACAACGCCGTCTATGGACTTTCGGAGTGGGCGCCTTTAATCGCCGAGGCGACGCTGGTTGCGAACCCGGGATGCTATCCCACCGCGACGTTGCTCGGGCTCTTACCGCTGATGGCGTGGAAGCCCGGGCCAGTACAACTCATCGTCGACGCGAAGAGCGGCATCACCGGCGCCGGGCGCAAGCCCGCGACCGGATCGCTGTATGCCGAAGTCGCCGGCGAGATTCGTGCCTACGGCATCGACGGGCATCGGCATCAACCGGAGATCGAGCGCTGTTTGCGCTCTTTCGACGTCGAGATACCACTCGTATTCACGCCACACGTGGTGCCGCTCTCACGTGGGATGTTGGCCGACGCATATGCGGTTTTCGATCGTGCACTCGACGAAGAAGCGGTGCGCCGAACCTATGCGGACGTGTACGCAGGCAGTCGGTTCGTCCGCATCGTTGAGGGCGAGCGCGTGCCCAGCGTGGCTGCCGTCGTCGGCACCAACGATGCCGAGATTCGCGTTGACGTGCTCGGAAGCACGGTCCGCGTGATTTGTGCAATCGATAACTTGGGCAAAGGCGCGGCCGGTCAGGCCGTGCAAAACTTGAACATCATGCTGGGCTATCCCGAGGAGACCGGATTGCATGCTCGCGCAATTGTCGCAGGATGACGAGATTCGGCTCGTCGCGGTTCGCGGCGGCATCGGCGCCGTGCCGGGCGTTCGTTCCGCCGGCGTGCACGCGGGGATCAAGCCGCGCAAACGGGACCTTGCGGTCATCGCGTTCGACGCACCGCAAGTCTGCGCCCAGGTCATCACGACCAACGAAATCAAAGCCGCGCCGCTGCTGGTCAGCGCCGAGCACATCGCCAACGACGGGGTTTTCCGCGCGATCGTCTGCAATTCGGGCTGCGCCAACGCGTGCACCGGTGAGCGCGGCGATCGCGATGCGCGCGCGACCGCGCGCCAAGCGGCTGCGCTGCTGAAGATCTCGACCACGAGCGTCATCGTCGCGTCGACCGGGGTAATCGGCGTGCCGTTACCGATGGACCGCGTGCAGCGCGGGCTCGAGCGCGCCGTCGAGCAGCTCGAAAACGGGATCAAGTCGAGCAACGACGCCGCCGAAGCGATCATGACCACCGATCGTGTTCCGAAACTCGCCGCCTACGAGTTCTACATCGGCGAGAAGAAGTACGTGGTTGGTGGTATCGCCAAAGGCTCGGGCATGATCGCGCCCAACATGGCGACGATGCTCGCCTTCGTGGCGACCAATTTCCCGACGTCGGCCGCAGCGCTGCAGCACGAGCTGCGCGAAGCCGCCGACGCGTCGTTCAACATGATTTCAGTCGACGGCTGCATGTCGACCAACGATGCCATGTATGCCTTTGCGCCGGCCGGCGACAAGAAGCCGCCGGCAGCGTTCGTTCGCGCGTTGCATCAGGTGTGCACCGATCTGGCGCTAGCGATGGTGGCCGACGGCGAAGGCGCGACCAAGACGCTGACCGTGCACGTGCGCGGTGCGAAGGACGTCGCGCAAGCGCGTACGGTTGGACGCGCGGTGATCAACAGCAATCTGGTGCGGACCGCGCTCTACGGCGAGGATCCGAATTGGGGCCGTATCATCGCGGCGGCCGGTTCGGTCAATGCCGGACTCGATCCGGAAACCTGGTGGCTGCAGCTCAATGGCAAGACATGGGTAGAACGCGGTGCGATCGAGGCGCTCAGCGAAGCCGAGGCGCACCATGAACTCGAGGTGACGGATATCATCGTCGACCTGCATTTGGGGATCGGCGATGCGCAGGCGACCGCGTGGGGCTGCGACCTTTCAAAGGATTACGTACGCATCAACGCGAGTTACCGTACATGACCGACGCGTTGCTCGCGAATTATAATCGCGCGCCGATTACTATCGTGCGCGGCGAAGGCTGCTACCTGTACGACGATCAGGGAACGCGCTATCTCGATTTCATCGCCGGCATCGCGGTCTGCGCGCTGGGTCACTGTCATCCGTGGATCTCACAGGCCATCGCGGAGCAAGCACGCACGCTGGTGCACTGCAGCAATCTCTACCATCACGAACCGGCCGGTGCACTCGCGCGCGAGCTGGTGGCGCGCAGTGGCCTGGCCCGCGCCTTCTTTTGTAATTCCGGCACCGAAGCCAACGAAGCCGCGATCAAGCTTGCGCGCAAGCGCGCGTTCCGCAAGGGCGAGCCCGAGCGGATCAAGATCCTGGCTTGCACCGGGTCGTTTCACGGGCGGACCTACGGTTCGCTTGCCGCCACGGCCAACGACCATTATAAGGAAGGCTTCGGTCCGATGTTGGACGGCTTCGCCTTCACGCCGTTCGACGATATGGCCGCGCTCGACAAGAACTTCGATAAGTCGGTGGCGGCGTTCATCGTGGAGCCGGTGCAGGGTGAGAGCGGCGTCCACCCGGCGAGCGTGGAGTTCCTTGCGATGGCCCGGCACTTATGCGATAAACACGGCGCGCTGCTGATCTTCGACGAAATTCAATGCGGCATGGGGCGGCTCGGTCCGCTCTTTGCATTCCAACGTTTCGGCATCACGCCCGACGTCGTCACGATAGCGAAGGCGCTCGCCAACGGGTTACCGATCGGCGCGATGCTGGTCGCCGAATGCGCGATCGACGCGCTGCAGCCGGGCGATCACGGCACGACGTTCGGCGGTTCGCCGGTCCCGTGTGCGGCGGGTCTTGCACATCTGCGCGTGCGCGATGCCATCGATCTCGCCGAGTACGTGAGAATTCGCGAAGTGCAGTTGATGGCGCGCCTTACGGATTTGGCGCTCGCGTTTCCGAACATCATCGCCAGACTACGTGGCCTGGGTTTGCTCGCAGCGTTGCAGCTCAACGAACACTATCCGGTCGCCGACGTGGTAAGCGCGCTACGCGAGCACGGGTTGCTCGTCGGCAGCGCGGGCGGAAATTCGCTCCGCTTCGCGCCGCCACTCATACTTGGCGAAGAGCAGATCGACGAAGCGTATGAAACGCTCTACGAAGTGTTCTCAGAGTTGCAAGAAGGTAAGCCCGCGGCCGTTCTGGCCGGCGAAGCCTAACGCGCTCGGTGACTTCGAGGACGCGTATGCCGCGTCTAGACGACGACGCCGTTCGATATGGTCGTACTCAACGAAATGAGCCGCTTTCACCTTGAGCGGAAGTTGTACGAGCATCGGAGTTACATCCGGACCCACCTGGAGGACATGCCTGCGATCCAGCGCCGCTCGCCAAGGCCCATCCCCGCAGCAGCCTGTTTACCGACAGCTGAAACCCGGCGTTTCGGCCGGTCCGCTGGTGGGTAGATAGACCTCGCCAAATCGTGGGGAGAAGAGCATCGAACAGCACTACTCCGCTCGTTTTTCGAGCAGTCCCGAATCGCTTCGCAGCGCCCGAGACGCAGTCCGGGTGTTTGCGGCTACGTGCGGATTTAGCGAAGCGCAGATTGCCGACGTCGTGTTCGCGGTCGGTGAGGCCGTTGCCAACGCGGTCGAGCACGGTCGTGCTCCCGGGGTGTTTGCGGTGGCTTGCCGATTCTCCGGAGGGGCATTGACCGTGGAGATTACCGACGGCGGTCGCGGCTTTGCGCAATGGCACGAAGTGCAGGCCGCGCGGAGGGGCTTCAGACCGGAGGCGCCCCCGGCCGGCGCGCCCGCGTTACGCGGCTACGGAATCCGGATCATGTACGAGATGATGGACGAGGTTTCGTATCACGATGGCGGGCGGCGGGTGCGGCTGGTGAAGCGGCGCACGCAGATCAAGAGCGCGAGTGAAGAAGGCAGCGGGACCGACGAACGAATCTAGTCCGTGGCGGTCTTTCTGCAAGCATTGATGTCGGTTACGGTTGCGCCATGCGCGTGCGTGGGATTCGAGCAATCGTTGGAGGCGCAGTGGTCGATCGCGTCTTGGGTTTTCGCCTCGAGCTCGAGCGAGGCGTCCAGCAGGGCTCCCGTGCTTTCGGGCGTGTGGCTCATCGACGCCTTGAGCTCCGCGCGCGCCTTGCGCTCCGCGGCGTACCGCATTTCGTAGATGACCCGGATCGTGTCAGCATTGGCACTCATTATTCCCTGATATCCAAATTGGCGGCCGAATAAACGCCCGCTTACCCGGGTCGCGTGACCGCGGCGCTCCAGCTAGCGTAACCGAGCCAGCGCGTCGAGTGCGTCGAGCCGAAGAATCGTTTGCGAATCACTACGCGACGCTTGCTCGAGGGTCGGAATAGCTTGCGCATTGCCCAGGGCTCCAAGCGCTTCGATCGCTGCATCGCGCGAGGTCGGAAGCGGATCGTGTAGCGCGATCGAGCGCAACACCGGGAGCGCCTGCGCCTGAAAATGGATGCGCACGGCAAGTTGTGCGAGCGAAGCGATTGCCGCATTGCGCTCTTGGTCTTGCGTGCCGTAGGCCGTACGCATCTCTAGTAGCGCAAAGGCGCGCTCGTCGCCGAGCGCGCCAAGCCCGCGGAGTGCACCGGCGGCGATCGCCTGATGGAATGACGGCCGGCGCGACGCGGCAACCAGCATGGCATACGCGTGCGCGGCGTGCAGCGCCCCAAGTGACTGCAGCGCTGCCGCGACGACGATCGGATCCGCATCGGCCGCAGCGGCTTGGAGATCGGTGAATACGCCGGGTATGGGCGAAGCCAAGCTGGATGCAGCGCTTGCCGCCGCGATGCGCACGCGCTTGTCGCTATCGTGCATGCCCGCGTCGACGGCGGAGGCGTCGTTGAGCCCGGCAGCGAGTGTTACCGCATCGGCGCGTACGCCGTAAAATGCATCCACGCGAGCGGCGCGCGCAATCGGCTGCGTAGCGCGCAGCGAAGCGAGCTGGTGCAGCGCCCACTCGCGATCGCCGACGTGTGCAGCATGCGCGAGCTGGTAGGCGAGTTCGCCGACCGGCTTGGGAAAGATCAGTTCGCGCAGGATCGTGTTGTTCGGGTCGAAGAGGACCATCTGCGGTCGGGACGCAATCCCGCGCAGCACGACGGTTTGCGCGTTGCGGCTGACCCACGACTCGATCCGATAGGAATGGCCCTTCGCGAACGCCTCGATGACGACCGGCATACGGTACGGAGCGCCGTCGTCATTGCGCTGCCGGATGTCGATCGTGAGCGCGTGCGCCGCTTCGTCATAGCTATCAGCCACGACATAATGCGGGTAGCCGGAACGGTAGAACCATTCGCGCTCGAACCAGGTGAGGTCGGTGCCGAGCGACGCGCCCATCGAGGCGAAGAACTGCGAGGTGTCGGCGTTGCGCTCTTGATAGCGACGCAGGTAGTCATGCAGTCCGCCGAAGAAGCGGCGGTCGCCGTACATCGCGCGCAGCATGTGCAGGGCTTGGCCGGCACGCTCGTGGCTGCTGGCGTCGAAGACCTCGATCGGATCGCTGTAGGCGCTATCGACGATCGGTCGTGCATAGCGCAGCGTTTCGGCGAAATAGGTCTGCTGCGCGCGGTAGCGCTCGTATTCGAACTGCGCGTCGCCGTAGCGGTGTCCGCTCCACTGCTCTTCGAAGTAGGTCGCGAAACCCTCGCCCAGCCACGCGTTCGACCAATCCACGAACGAGGCGTCGTCGCCAAACCACTGCTGCACGAGTTCGTGCGACACGAGCGTATCGCACGATTGCTCGGGTTCTTCGCTCGACGGGTGCAGCGCGAGCCCCGTCTGGATCGTCGCCGACGCGTCCTCCATGCCGCCGAAGAAGAAGCGTTCGGCGGTCATCTGGTCCTCTTTGTCCCACGGAAACGGCACGCCGAAAATGTGCGCGTAGAAGGCAACCATGTCTTTGGTCTCGCCGAAGCACAACGCGTTGAGCGCGGCATCAGCCGGCTGCACGTACGAATCGACATCCAGTGAACCGAGTGCCGTATGGTCGCGGACCAGCGGGCCGGCGGCAAAGGCGATGAGGTACGGCGCTTTGGGACGAGGTGCGTTCCAATCCCACGTTTCCGTGTGAGGCGTCGCCGTGTGCCCACGTAGATAACCGTTGCCGATGACCGTCCAACCGCGCGGCACGGTCACGATCAGTTCGCTCGGCGTTTTCTCGTTGGGTTCATCCCAAGTTGGAAACCAGTGCCGGTTGTCGGTGGGCTCGCCCTGCGTCCAAATCTCCGGGGTGATCGCGGGATAGGCGCGATTGGGAAGGATGAAATACAGCCCGCGCTGCGGGCGCGCCGTGTAGGTGAAGTCGACGAGGATGCGTGCGTTCATCGCCGACGGGGTGGCGAGCTGGACGTCGATCCGTTGGCGCGTTTCATCGACGGTGTATCTCGCGGGTTGACCGTTTACGGTGAGCGTCTGCATCTGTAAATCGACGGCATCGAAAGGCAAAGTGCGCGTGCCGCTGTGTTTCGGCCGCACGATTACGGTCTCGTGACCGTCGATCTCGCCGCGCGCGAGATCGAAGCGCACGCGCAGAACCGTATTCTCGAAGCGATACGGTGCGATTTGCGTTACGTGCGCGTGGCCCAATCCGTGACCGAAAGGCAGCGTTGCCGCCAGAACCGCCGTGATTAGAGCCGTTTGCGGAACAGGCACTGTGCCTTCACTTTCTCGTAGCCGTTCCCGAGGTAGAACGCGTGGGCGCGTTCACGCACGACGTTGGAGTGCACGATGAGCGTTGGGGCGCCGCGAGCGCGGGCCCAGCGTTCGGCAGCGGCCAGCAACTGCCGCCCGACCCCGCGGCTGCGCAGCCGTTCGTCGACGACGAAGCCTTCGATGACGGCCTCGAAACCCTCGACGAAATGATCGTCGACGCTGACGCTCACGCATCCGCCCAACTCGCTGTCGGCCTGCGCGACCAACACCGTGCGCCGGTCGTCGAGGCGACGCAGTCGCGCGACGAGCGCATCGGCGGCGACCGTATAGCCCAGCTGTTTGAGCAGATCGGCAAGCCGATCGACGTCGTTCTCTTGCGCAGGGCGCACCGTGACCTGTTGCATAAATGGAAGTGTAGTCTTTTCGTACGGAGGGAACCTACTAGGCATGGCTACACGCAAGAAAACCACGGCCAAGAAGAAGTCGACCCGTAAATACAGCAAGAAGGCCGGGCAAAAAGTCCGCAAAGTCATGGAAGAATTCGAAGGCGGGAAGCTGACCTCGGGCCGCTCCGGCAAGAAGGTCACGAGCCGCAAACAGGCGATCGCGATCGGACTGAGCGAGGCGCGGGCCGAAGGCGATAAACTCCCGCCAGCGCCGAAACGCAAACGCTAGTCTTCGGCGAGCCCGTGTGAAGCTAGTGCGGAGCCGGCGAACCGTCCGACCAAAAACCAACTGGGATGACGATCGTCACCGGTTCATAGCGGCGAAACGTCGCTGTCGCCGGTGAGAGGATCGGCGACCCGTCGAAGCCCGCGCCCCACGTGGCGACTTGGTCGAGGGCGACGAACGGCATGACGTGCGGCCGCCATGGACCCTTCACGCCGTCATTGAGATAGCTCTGTTTGGAGAGCATGAACGCAAACGACGACGGCGCCGGGTCGGTGAACTGATGATCGGCGTACGCCGCCTCACACTTCTTCGCAATCTCTTCGCGTGTGTCACCGGCCAACGCCCAGTTCGTTCGGGCGAGATACTGCGGCAGCACGCTTTTGACGGCCGGAGGATTGAGGCAACCGGCGCCGCGCCCTTTCGGATTCCAAAATTCAGGATCGCCGAAACCGGCCGTCCACATACGCCCAACCAAACATACCCAACCGTTGCTCCCCTGCGCTGCGACGACGTAGCCGCTCCGGGTGAGCACGAGCACTTCGGCATCGGCGGAGATCGATGCTGGTCCCGCACTACGCGCCATCTCGATTTCGGCGTCACGGGGCATGAGATATTGCGAAACGGGCGCCATCGTCGGATACGGATTGCTCTCCGCTGTCTGAGCGTACGCGGAGGCACAAGATGTAAGCAAAGCGATGAGCGCCGTGCAAGCGATGTTTTTCATAGTGAACGTCGACGTTTGCGATGCGCGCGCCGTTCTCCCTCAGAAACCGGTTATAACAATTTCTAACACTGACCCCACCATAGGTCGACTCGACAATGTCCCTGGCGTTGTAAGGTCGTCCTCGCGTAAATCATCCAGCGGTGCACCGAATGCAACGAGTGCCTGCCGGACCTTTTGCGCATTCTTGGGATCAGTGCCCACGAAAATATCGGAGTCTTTGGTTGCCCGCGGCCTGGGCTTTCCACGTTTTCCGCCGTTCTGCGGCGCGCCCCTCACCTTAATTCACGCAACTATATTCGATTCGCAGGAAACTCAGGCCTTGCGCATGAGAAGGGCTCGACATGGCCTACATACTCGCGCTGGATCAAGGCACGACGAGTTCGCGTGCGGTCGTGTTCGATCGCGTGGGCGCAATCTGTGGGGTCGATCAGCGCGAATTTCCGCAGCACTTTCTGCAGCCGGGTTGGGTCGAGCACGATCCCGACGACATCTGGAATTCGCAGTTCGCGACGGCGCGCGGTGCACTGAAGAATGCCGGAATTACGGCAAGCGATCTGGCTGCAATCGGGATTACTAACCAGCGCGAAACGACGGTGGTGTGGGATCGCGCGACCGGGCGGCCGGTGTATCGCGCGATCGTCTGGCAAGATCGGCGTAGCGCCGCAATCTGCGAGCGGCTCAAGTCGGAGGGCTATGAAGCGGCGGTTCGCGAGAAGACGGGATTGCTGCTCGATCCGTACTTCTCCGCGACCAAGATCGTGTGGCTGTTCGAGAACGTCGAGGGATTGCGAGAACGTGCTCAGCGCGGCGAGATTGCCTTTGGTACCGTCGATAGTTGGCTGATCTACAATCTCACCGGCGGAGCCGTGCATGCAACCGACTACACCAACGCGTCGCGCACGCTGCTGTTCAATCTGCGCACGCTGGATTACGACGACGAACTGTTGGCGATCTTCGGCGTGCCGCGCGCGATGCTGCCGCAGGCGCGGCCGTGCGTTGCGGATTTCGGGAGGGTCGATGCGAGCCTGCTCGGCGCCGCCGTACCGATTTCCGGCGTGGCGGGCGATCAGCAAGCGGCGCTGATCGGGCAGGCCGGCTTGCACAAAGGGCTTGCCAAGAACACCTACGGTACCGGGTCGTTTCTCATGCTCAACACCGGCGACGAGATCGTCCGCAGCAAGAGCGGCTTGGTTTCAACGGTAGCGTTCTCCGCGCAACCTGGAAGTGCGAGCTACGCGCTCGAGGGTTCGGTGTTCGTGACCGGATCGGCGGTGCAGTGGCTGCGCGACGGGCTTGGCATCATTGCATCGCCGGCGGAGATCGGTGAGCTGGCAGCGCAGGTGCCGGATAACGGCGGCGTCTACTTCGTGCCGGCGTTTACCGGTCTGGGCGCGCCGTACTGGGATCCGTATGCGCGCGGCACGATCGTCGGGCTGACGCGCGGCAGCACCAAAGCGCATCTCGCGCGTGCGACGCTCGAAGCGATTGCGTATCAGAGCTGTGACGTGGTTGCAGCGATGGAAGCCGACTCGGGCGTCATGCTGCGCGAACTGCGCGTTGACGGCGGGGCAGCGGTGAGCGATATGCTGATGCAGATGCAAGCCGATATGCTTGGCGTCGACGTCGTGCGCCCGCGCATCACCGAGACGACGGCGCTTGGCGCAGCGTACTGCGCGGGATTGCGGGCCGACTTTTGGCAGCCCGAGCGCCGCTTCGTTCCCGCGCTCGATCCGGCCGAGCGCCAGCGTCGCTTAAGCGGCTGGGCCACCGCGGTTCGAAAAACCCGTGCGTAATTTCGGCGCGCTCGACGATGCGTTTGACGTCGTCGTGATCGGCGGGGGTGCGAGCGGACTGGGTGCGGCGGTCGATGCGGCTTCGCGCGGCTACAAGAGCGCGCTGGTCGAGGCGGTCGATTTTGCCAACGCGACGTCGAGCCGATCGACGAAGTTGATTCACGGCGGCGTGCGCTACTTGGCTGAAGGCGACATCAACCTCGTGCGCGAGGCGCTGCGCGAGCGCGCGATCCTGCGCAAGAACGCGCCGCATTTGGTGCACGATCTCGGGTTCATCTGCCCGGCCTACCGCTGGTATGAAGCGCCGTACTACTTTGCCGGGCTGAGCGCCTACGATCTCTTGGCCGGACGCGAGAACTTTGGACGCAGCCGCTATTTGAGCGCGCGTGAAACGGTGGCGCATTTGCCGGCGCTGCGCGCGCAAGGTTTGTGGGGCGCGATTCGCTATCACGACGGGCAGTTCGACGATGCGCGCCTGGCGATTTCGCTCGCGCGTACCGCGATCGATCTCGGCGCGGTCGTCGTCAACTATGCGCGCGTCGTTGCGTTCGAGCGTAGCGGCTCGCGCATCTCCGGCGTGCGCCTGCGTGACGAAGAGACCGGCAGCGAGGTGAGCGTGCGTGCCCGCGTTGTGGTCAATGCGACCGGCGTCTTCACCGACGAACTGCGGCGATTGGATGATCCGGCCGCGCGGCCGTTGCTCAAACTCAGCCGCGGTTCGCACATCGTGGTGCCGCGCGACGTCTTCCCGGGCGAGGATGCGCTACTCGTGCCCAAAACCGACGACGGTCGCGTGCTGTTCATCATTCCGTGGCTCGGGCACGTGCTGATTGGGACGACCGACATCCCCGAGGCGGCGCCGTCGCTCGAGCCGGTGCCGACGGAAGCAGAGATCGAGTATTTACTGCACCACGCGGCCCGCTATCTCGCGCGGCCGATTGCGCGTTCGCAGATCGCGGCGACGTTTTGCGGCTTGCGACCGCTGGTGGACGGCGCGGCGGCGAGCACGGCGCGTTTGTCACGCGAGCATATCGTCGAGACGTCGCTCTCGGGTCTGGTGACGATTGCGGGCGGGAAGTGGACGACCTATCGGCAGATGGCACAAGACACGATCGACGCCGCGCTCAAAGTCGGGCGGCTGACGGCCGTGCCGTGCCGGACGCAGGATCTGCCGTTGCACGAATCGATGCTCCCAGGAACGGGCGTCCAGCTGCACCCGAATCTTCCGTATACTGAAGATGACGTATTATATGCAGCGCTTCACGAGATGGCGCGCACCGTCGAGGATGTGCTTGGTCGACGCACGCGCGCGTCATTTCTCGACGCGAAGGCAAGCGCGGCGTGCGCGCCGCGCGTCGCTCAGCTTCTCGCACAGGCCAGGGGCGCCTAGCCGGTTCAGCGAAATTTTCGCGCAATCGCTGGGGAGGTTCATGCGCGATGAATCATGCACGGATTTGGCAATGGGTCCTGTTTTTTGTAGTATTGGGCGGCCTCGCGGTTGCATGCGGCCCGTCGTCCACACCCACGGTCAACGCGCTATGTTCCTACGGTGATCCCATCACGGTCGCGCCGAGCGCACAGAACACCGTTTGCATTCCGCTCAACGACAACGTGTCAGGAACGTTGAAGTTTACGACCGCCGCCGGCAGTTCTGGAAGCACCCTAAAGATCACGGCCGTCACATCGGGCGCTCCGTCACCGCAGGTTGCCCGGCGGGAGGCTTCAGCAACGGCGCTTGCCGCGTGGAGCTTTGCGGTGGGGCCGCAAGCGGTTAACGCTTTGCCGCCGACGATCTCGCTGAGCGGCCTCGCCGATCCGTCGTCGTTGGTCGTCGAATTAATCCAACCGGCAAATTCGAGCCCGGCGGTTGCAGAAGAGACAGAGATTTTCACGTACGACGCCTCGCTTAGCACCGCAAGTTTGGCGGCATTCACTGCGAACAGTACGTGTTTGGGGCAATGTGATGCCGGTAACAATACCGGCAACGTCTTGTCGGATTGTTCGCAGAATTACACGCCGAATTTTTCGTGCTACATCGAGGTCGTGTCGGGTTCGGTGGTTCTTGCATCGCCTACGCCGACGCCGACCACCACACCACCGTCAGCGGCCGCCTCGGGTGTGATCGTCACGACGTCCGGCGGCGTCAATCAACTCGCAAATACCGGGGCGACTCCGGCCCCGACATTCACGCTCTCCAACGGGGCCGGTATCGCGTGGGGTTCGGCCACCGGCGAACCGGCATTTTTCCTCACCGGCAGCGACGGGTCAACCGTCAACATCACGTACTCGAATGGGCAGGCACCGAACGGCTGCACGCCACCGGCGCAGAGCGGCGGCAGCGTGAAGGCGGTGATCTTCTCCGCCGAGTTCAGCGGCTGGGTTGGGAGCGGCTTTCAGTGGGTACCGGCGCCGAGCAATCTGTTCACTACGACGCCGACGTTGACGGCAAGCGCGCCGAGCGGAACCTACTACGGTTTGCTTGCCGCGGAGGGTTCGTGTAGTAGCGCACAGGTCGTCACGGCAAACGGACCGCCGACGAACAACAGCGTATTTACGCTCGGCTTACCGCAGAATACGGTCAATGTCAACACGGCGAGCACGTACGTCATAGAAATCTGGTATCAATAAGCTGGGTCTCTCGACGGCGCTTCGCTACGCTCGGGATGACAAAGTGGTTCGCAGGCGTAAAGAGCGTGGATGCAGTTCTTCGATGGAAAAATCGTTGCCCTAACCGGAGCGTCGTCCGGGATCGGGCGCGCGCTCGCGCTCGATCTTGCAAAGCGTGGAGCGATCCTGGCGCTCGCGGATCGCAACGCTGAAGGTCTCGCGGAAACCGCACGTCTTGTGCCTGCGGGGTCGAGGACAACGCAGCACACCGTGGATGTCGCCGATGAAGCGGCCGTACTTGGCTTTGCGGACGCGGTCCGCGCCACACACGGTGCGGTCGACATTCTCATTAATAACGCCGGCGTCGCGATGTACGGCAGCGTGATGGAGACTTCGACCGCGGAGCTGCGTTGGCTTATGGACATCAACTTCTACGGCGTGGTCTTTGGCGTTCGCGCCTTTCTTCCGATGTTGCTCGAGCGTCCCGATGCCTCGATCGTGAATGTCTCGAGCCTCTTCGGGCTCTGGGCGCCGGCCGGTCAATCGGCGTATTCCGCTGCGAAATTCGCCGTGCGCGGTTACAGCGAGTCGTTGCGCGGCGAACTCAGTCACACCAACGTTCACGTCGTGACCGTTCATCCGGCCGGAATTGCAACGGCAATTGCACGTTCGTCCCGCGTTGCTGCCGCGGCCGATCATGTGGCTGCGGAAAAATCCTCGCGTCGCTTCGATAGGCTGCTATCGATCCCGGCGGAGGAAGCTGCGGCGATCATCCTCCGGGGCATCGAACGCAAGGACGATCGCGTCCTGGTGGGGGTCGATGCCGTGCGCGTCGACCTGATGACGCGCCTGTTGGGTCCGCGCGCCGCGCGGATTCTCAACGCACGCCTTTCATTCGACACCACCCGGAACCGACGCACTCCCGCATGATCGACGTCGTCATCGTCGGAACCGGTTTTGCCGGAATCGGCATGGCGATTGCCCTACGGCGCGCGGGCATGGATTCGTTCGTTGTGCTCGAGCGTGCGGACGAGGTCGGTGGAACCTGGCGCGATAATCGCTATCCGGGCTGCGCGTGCGACATTCCCTCGATGCTCTATTCCTTTTCGTTTGAGCGTAAGCACGATTGGACGCGCGCGTTTCCGCCGCAGGCTGAGATTTGGGACTACTTACGAACCTGCGTGCGAAAATACGGCGTCACGCCGCATATCCGTTTCAAGAGCGAGGTCACGGAAGCCCGATACAACGAGAACGCACGAGCGTGGAACGTGAGGATTCGCAGCGGCGAAACGATCGCAGCGCGGGTGCTGGTCTCGGGCATGGGCGGCTTGAGCAACCCGATGATTCCCGACATTCCCGGCTTGGCGACGTTTACCGGCGACATCTTTCATTCGGCAGCGTGGGACGCGTCGTTCGACGCGGCCGGCAAACGCATCGCCGTCATCGGAACCGGAGCGAGCGCCATTCAGATCGTACCGGCGATCGCGCCGGAGGCGCGCCAGCTCACGCTCTTCCAGCGCACGCCGCCGTGGATTATTCCGCGTTTCGACCGGCCGACGACGGCGCGCGAGCGGTGGCTACGGCGGTTCCTTCCCGGCTACGCGTGGCTTGTCCGTCAGTCGATGTATTGGTTGCGCGAAGTTCGCGCACTCGGATTCATCCGCAACACGCGGATACTTACCCTCGCGCAGCGCATCGCGTTGCGGCACTTGCACGCGCAAGTTCAAAGCGCCGATCTACGCGACCGGCTGACGCCCACCTATCATATGGGTTGCAAGCGCATTCTGCTTTCCGACGACTACTATCCGGCGCTCGAGCGCGAGAACGTCACGCTGGTGACGGAGCCGCTACGCGAGGTACGTGAACGCACCATCGTAACGCGCGACGGGGCCGAACACGAGGTCGATGCGATCGTGCTTGCCACCGGCTTTCGCGCGCAGGAGTTCATCTCGCCGGTCCAGATCTACGGCCGCGCTGGCAAGAGCCTCGAAAACGCCTGGGCGGACGGCCCCCGTTCCTACCTCGGCATCAGCGCGAGCGGTTTTCCGAATCTCTTTTTCTTGGTCGGCCCCAACACCGGCCTCGGTCACAACTCGATGGTGATCATGATCGAAGCACAGATCGCCTACGTGATGAGCGCGCTGCGGAGCATGCGCATGCGCGGAATTACCGAGCTCGATCTCAAGCCGGAGGTTGAGTCGGCATTTTCCGAGACGATAGCGCGCCGAACCGAAGGTACGGTGTGGGCATCGGGTTGCAAGAGCTGGTATCTCGACGAGCACGGGCGCAACACGACGCTTTGGCCGGGATTTACTTTCACCTATCGTCGTTTGACGCGCCGGCTCGAGCCGGCATGCTACAACGCGCTGTGAGGTTGTCCCTCGACTACGCTCGGGATGACAAGGATACGTCGGCGATTGCACATCCGGTGCTGACGAGGTAGGCGCCGCCGGCGACCAGCACAACCGAACCGAGGCCGAGGCGGTCGGCTGAGATGCCGGCGACAATCGGACCGATCAACTGTCCGAGACCGACCGCGACGGTGACGATTGCTATTGCCGTCGTCGCGTTCGCGGTGGTGCTGCGCGCACGTGCGAACGCGGTTGCCGCCGCCGGCGTTGCGGTGAGACCGAGGCCGACAACGAACGCGCTCGGGATGAGCGCGAGCGGCGACATAAACGCGCCCGCGCACCCGGCCGCGCCCGCAATCCCGACAAAGACCAGTGCCCAGCGCCCGATCTTTCGATGGAGAATACGTCCGATGGCGATTGTGCCAATCACGCTCGCGACGCCGTAGACCGCCCAGAGCAATTGGATCGTCGTTTGCGCTGCGCGAAGGCCGAGCCGTGCATCGATCGAAGCGACAATGAACGTCGCGTAAGCGATGTATGCAAATCCAAACCCAGCGTACGCGAGGCAAAGAAAGAAGAAGTTCTGCAGTTGCAGCGGCTGTTTTGGCACAACCGCGTTCGGTATGGCGCCGGCGCGTTCGCGTTCGAAGGATATGCCGTAGCCGATGCCGGCCACCGCCATCAAGATCCCGGTTGCGAGCGAGGCAACGCGCCAGTTCTCGGTTCCGTTTACAAGCCAGCTCGCCACGATCGCGGATAAGATCAATCCAATACCGATGCCACCCCACATGATCGCGCTGATGCCGCCGCGACGACTCGCGTCCACGGCTTCGAGCGTTTCAACCGTCGCACAAACCAGTGAAATGCCGCTCGCGACGCCGAAGGCGGTTCGCGCGAGGCCGAAAAGGAGCGCATCGCCGGCAAAGGCCGAAATGACGAGCGCCGCGCCGCCCACAACGCTACTCACGAGCACGCGCGCGCGCACGCGGCCGATCAACAACGGAGCAATCAGCGCGCCCACCATATAGCCAGCTAAGCTTACGGCGTTGATTGTTCCGTAGAGCGTGTAGTTGCCGTGCAACGTGGCGCGGATCGCCGGCAACGCCAGGCCGTACCCCAAGCGCGCGACGCCGATTTGCACGGCGAAGACCGCGCTCGACCACAGCGCGAGTGCGACGGGCAATCGTGGACCGGCACGGTCGGCGATACGCATTGCCACGAGCCTAACACGAACTACTATGATTTGGAGGCGACGAAAGCCGCGCTTGGACCGGGACTTTCAGACTACACATTCGACGAGGTGACGAGCGAGTCGGAGGAATTTCAGGGTTGCCTGCTAAGTAGGCTGGCCTTGTTATCCGTCGGGGAGGGTGTTCCGATGGTGCTCATGCAGGCGATCGCGACAATCATTCGCTGAATCCATTGTGGATCGGCTTGTTTGCCGTCCCTTGTCCCTATGCTGCACACGGACCATCGCACCTAAGGTTCAAGTTTCGAGCTTCTTACTTGATGAGGGTGACGCATATGAGCAGCACGATGTCCGGTGGAACTGATCAAGAATGGCGGCGTCGCACGATCGCGATGGGCCTTGATCCCGATAACTGCAACGGAGAGCCGGTATATAAACTCTTTGACAGTATCGATCAAGCGGATGAAGTCGCCCAACACTTCATGGGTATCCCCGGCAACGCAAAAGTTGCCGAGTCGAATCTTACTCCCGAGAAGGTCGCAGAACTCTCTTACAGTCAGCTTCGAAGCGCGATCGTCGCGCATCTCACGCGCACGCGACGCATTTCCGATGCGAAAGTAAAGGCGGCGATCGAGAAGCGCCTCCCCAAAATCGGCGTCCAACTACGCGCCGCACCCGATATCACGATTACCAAAGACAAACCCCTGATCATCGATGAACCTTCCGGCTTGCTCAATTACAACAAGATGACGATCAAGAACGGCGGCTACATCGAGATCTCGGCCGACTGCGCGATTGTCGCGGTTACGTTCGTTCGCGAACCGGGCGGCGGTAATCCAAAACCGGCAGACATCTTTATTCACGGTGAAGACGGCGTAGATCGACAGCCGGGAACGGGTGGTTCCGCCGGCACCGACGGAAGAAATGGTGACAGGTTTCGTTGCGATTCGGCCGGTGGCTGCTGCAAGAGTGATGGACAACGCGGCGGCGACGGGACCGATGGCGGTGACGCGAAGCCGGGCGAACGCGGCGGTGACGCCGCGGCATTTGGACCGCAAGTTACGCTTGCGTTGGGAACGGTCTCCGGTTTGGCCAGTCTTTTCAATCGCGGCGGAAACGGTGGCCGCGGCGCCGCGGGCGGGAAGGGCGGCGACGGCGGTAAGGGCGGCAAAGGCGGCGACGGCGGGATGTGCGTTGGCTGTCACTGCGGCAGCGGCAGTGGTGGGGACGGTGGCGACGCCGGTGACGGCGCTACGAACGCTGACGGCGGAAATGGCGGGAACGGTAGTAACGTAATCGTCACATACGTCAGCGACGGGCAACCCGGTTCCGAAGTGCGCGCCCAACCTTCTGTCGCCGGTCGCGGCGGCCCAAAAGGGGCAATAGGTGCAGCTGGGACGGAGGGTAAAGGCGGAGACCCCGGCTCAAGTGGCGGTGGCCAACCCGGTAATAACGGCGCGAAGGGCAACAACGGCCCCGACACCGCGCGCGACGGACAACCCGGACAGTCGCCGGGAACCGTCATAATCAACGGCAAACCTGCCGGCGTCGCGTAAGGAGCGACGTCGTGTTCGCGCAAATGCGGCGGCGACTCGTTGTCGCCGCCGTGCTTACCCTCTCGCTCGTCGCACAACTGTCAGGCACACTTGCGCCAGCGAACGCCGCGGCACTCCGCGGTGGGACAATCGACGCAACGTTCGAGACGAACGCCTTTGGATCCGCAACCTACAGCATCCCCATTATCGTGCCACCGGGCACGAACGGCGTACAGCCGGACCTCGCGATCACCTACGACAGCCAATCCGGGGACGGCACACTCGGCGTCGGATTTTCGCTCGTTGGCGTCTCGTCGATCCAACGGTGTCCAGCCAACGTCGTCGACGACAGCTACAACGGCAGCGTCGCCTTTACGGGCTCCGATCGCTTCTGCCTCGACAACCAACGGTTGATGCGAATTGCCGGGCAAGGTTCGTATGGTGCGCCGGGGACGCGCTACCACACACAGCTCGAGACGTGGATCGATGTAACCGCGATAGGAACCTGCGGAAGCGGCCCGTGCAGTTTCACTGCGCGCACGAAGCAAGGCTGGACCGTGCGCTACGGCGAGACGCTGAATTCGCAATTGACGCTCGAAGGGCGACCCGAAATCGGCGCGTGGTTCGTCACGTCAGTTACTGACCTCAACGGGAATACCGTCGACTTCAGCTACGAGAAGCTCCAAGCGGATCATCAGCTGCTGCCGTCGCGCATTCGTTATACTCGCAATGACGCCGCCGGTCTCGTCGCACAACGCGAAATTGCTTTTGCGTACCAGCCCCGATCCGACGTCACGCCAAGATTTCGTGGGGGCTATCGGTTCGCTGCGAGCCGGATCCTCACAAGCATCGACACGACGCGTGATGGGCAAGACGTGCTTCACTATCTGCTCGCATATCGCCCGAGCGATAGCACGGATCGCCTGCTCTTGCGCTCCATCCAGCTTTGCGGGCCCAATGAATGCCTTGCACCGACGACATTTGGCTGGAGCGATTCGGCGCTGCGGTTGATCTCACCGAACGGAAATGCCAAAGGCATTGTGCGCGAGCGATGGTGTGAGGGCGGCGAAGTCAATTGGGGTGATTTTCGTGGCGATGCGCGAGCGTCGGCGATTTGCTTCATGCCAAACGGTGACGCATACGCTCTGGTTTCGGACGCTCGCGTGCTCGTCAGCCCAAACGCAAACGCAAATGGCCTTCTTCGCGCCGCATGGTGCCCTACCGACTCCGCTGTCGCAACCGTCGCGAACTTCGATGGCGACCGCCGCAGCGACCTCGCATGCACGCTCGATAACGGTGACGAGCGGGCCTTGCTCTCCAATGGCACGTCGGTTGTTTCACCTAACGAAACACACGAAGGAAGCGTAGCGAGGCAGTGGTGCCCCAAGTCCACGCGTGACTCGGTTGCGTGGTTGAACTTTCAAGCGGAGGGACGCGACGGCGTTGCATGCAGCGACAACCGCGGCGACCAATTCGTCCTGGTTCCTGACCGCGACGCGCGCCAGCTCATCAGCCCGAACACCAGCCCTCGCGGCCTCGTCGCCACCGGCCTCTGTCGAAACGCGTCGACGCTGCGCGCCTGGTCCCCATATCAAGGAAACGGTATGGCGGATTTTTACTGCGCCACGACATCGGGCGATCAATCAGTCATGGTTTCGACCGGCACGATCCTGCGTAGCCCGAATTCATCGGCCACCGGATTTCTGCGCGCACGATGGTGCTCACCACCTGATGCGCTGGGCTTTGCGGACCTCAACGGCGACGGTCTCCAAGATACGGTGTGCGCGCGGTCCGACGGAAGCATCGATCTCTTACTTTCAACGGGCTCGCAACTTTCTACACCGAACGGCGACGCGAACGGACGACTCGTGTCGCGATGGTGCACGGGGCCAGGCGCGCATGTTACCTGGGCGGATCTCAACGGCGATGGCCGTCAAGACGTGATGTGCCTGATGCCGGACGGGACGCTCAAGGCCCTACTCTCGACAGGTACCGGACTCGTGAGCCCGCGTAGTGGCCAAGTACTCGCATCTCGCTGGTGTCCTGGGGCTAGCGTCTTTGGTGCAATTGACTTCGTCGGTGGCGGTCTCGCCGATCCCGCCTGTATCACGGGTGGGACGATTCAAGTCCTCGTGCATCAAAACATCGACGCCGATCGCGTCACGACGATCACGAACGGCCTCAACGCGCACACGACGATTGCTTACGCGCCGATGAGCGATCCCCGGATCTATACACGGGCAGCTGCGAGCACCTACCCAGACATCGCCGTAGAGAGTCCCATCGTCGTCGTGTCATCGTATACAATCGGTGACGGCCTCGGCGCGGCGTATCGCTCGACGCTCGCCTATCGTGGGGCACGCACTGACGTGCGACGCGACGTCTGGCTGGGCTTCGAAAGCATCGCGGTAACGGAAGTCGCGACCGGTCGGACGCACGTGATGAGCTACGCGCAGCGCTTCCCGACGATTACGACCGTCACCGCGGTTGACACATGGAGCGGGATTCCGGAAAAATCGCGACGACTCGAAAGCGAGCACTACGATTGGCAGACGAGCGAAAGGCCGGGGCACGTCTATGTTGTCGACCTGCAGCAAGAAAGCTACGAGATGTTCGGGACCGCAGGCCTTCTCTACCGTACCGGGCTGGCGTATCGTTACGATACATTCGGCAACGTCACCATCAACTATCCGCTGTACGTCGATCAGGTCAAGGATCGCTCGTTTACCTGTCGTGTTTACGCAAATGACAGTAGTTCGGCAGCTTGGCGCTTAGGCTACAATCTCGCAGTTCGCGTCACGCGAACAGAGGAGGGCTGCGAACGATTCCTGCGTGAGCCTGAGGCCGCCTGGGACGCAAACGTCGACCTGTTCTGGAAAACCTATACCTTCGACGATCGTATGCGTGCCATCGCCGAGTCAACATGGGACGATCGCAATGCGATCTTCTTGAAGATTGGCTACACGTTCGACCCCTTCGGCAATCGCGTTACGATGACCAATCCCGCCGGTTACCGGAGCGATATCGACTATGATGCGCAATATCGCACCTTTGTCGTACGGCAGCTGTTACCGCAAGTCAACGGCAGGCGAGTTACCTTAAGCTACAGCAACGAGCCCAACTTCGGCCAAGTCACGACTCAAAGTGACGCGAACGGCAACGTCACGCGCTACGTTTACGATGACTTCGGCCGTCCGACGCAGCAGTGGGAACCGACGCCGAATGGAGCCAGCGGCGATCCGGCCGTCTGCACAACGGTCATGAGCTACGAGCGCGCAAGCGCTGGCTACACCGTCCACGAATGGGACCGGCCTGACTGGTCGTCGTCGAACGATCCACACACCTGGCTCTCGACGCGCACGCGCTTCGATGGCCTCGAGCGCACGGTCGAAAGCGTCGAGTCGGGGGCTGCGCCCGCACTCGAGATCGTCTCGCAGACGCAATATGACGCGAGCGGCCGAGCGTACCGTAGCTCGATCCCGCGTTATGCCGGCGATGCCATCTCTTGGGTTACGCTTTCCTTCGACGACTACGATCGCGTATTGCGAATGACGCGCCCCGATGGAACGGTCGAGGTCCACGAATATCTCGACGGCGATCGCATGACGCGTACGATCGATGCATTTGGAACGCCGGATGCGCGTATGATGACCGTTACGACGGATCGTGCCGGCGATGTGGTCAAGCGTTCCACGACCGCCGGGACGACCAGCTTTACCTACGACCCCATCGGACGATTGCTCGACGAAGAGGGCCCCGGTGGCGTCAAGACGACGCAATCGTTCGATTCAATCGGACGAGTGACCGCAAGCAACGATCCGGACCGCGGCGTGTCCGTCATGACCTACGGGACCGACGGCCGCTTGCACGCCATGAGCATCGGTAACGGCACGAGATATGCTTTCACCTGGGACGCACTCGATCGTCTCGTGCAGCGCACTGCCACCAAGGACGACGGACAAACGCGCGTCGCGCGCTACAGCTACGACGATCCATCGGTTAGCAACGGCCAGGGGAATCTCACCGGAATCGAGACCGACGATATGCGGGAGTCCTTCGCTTACTCCCGCGATGAGCTCCTCGCGCGCGAAACGCTGCGCTACCGGGGCACCGACTACACTGAGCAACACGAATGGTCGCCGGCCGGAGCGCCGACGCTCACCGTCTTCCCCGACGGGGCACGGCAAGAGACGACCTACGACGCGCTTGGCAACGTTCGCGCCCTTGCGCTGAGCACCGATGGTGGCACCACGTATAAGCCATACGCGACGTACACCGACTACACCGCGCTCGTGCAGCCGCGTCGAGTCGATTACGGAAACGGCATCGCGGAACGTCTCGACTACTGGCCGATCGATCAGCGGCTTGGACAACTGCGCGACGTGCAATTCGTCTCGCATGACGGGACTGCGCTCCTCGCCAGTACCGCCTACACCTACAATGCCGATCATCAAGTGTCGCGCCGGGAGTTCGCCGCGAATCCGATCGGCACGCGCAATTGGACATACACGTATACGTCCGACGGCTGGATCAAGACGTACGGTGGCAACGCGGGTTCAGGCTCATTCGAGTACGACGGCGCGGGAAATCTGACGCAAAAGAGCGGCGTGACCTACAAGATGCACTCCGGCACAAATCGACTCGCTACCGGCTCCGACGCCGCAACGTTCGCGTACGACGGCGTCGGGAATATGATCGAACAGTCGAGGGCTGGAACAACGACGCATTACACGTACGATCCCGAAGGGGATCTGCGCAAGGTCGAACGAGACGGCAAGGATGTTCTCGAGGCGACGTACGACGATGACGATCAACGCCTAGAGAAGCGCGATCTCGAAGCGGGAGACGACGTAATTTATGTCGCTTCTAACTACGAAGTCTATCACCTCAACGGTCAAACGTTCGCGACCAAATACATCGAGGATCCCGGAGGGACACGCGTTGCCGCAGTAACGAGCACCGTCACGGCTGCGCGCGACGCCATCTTCGTGGTTCCGGTCTCGTTCGTCTCGCTCGGGATGCTGCTGTTGGGCTTGATCGCGCGCCTGCGGCGTCGCGCGCTCCTCGCGGTAGTCCTGATCGCCACCGTTGCTGCCGGCGCGCTTCCGCAGCCGGCCCTGGCGCAACTTGGTCCCGGCGATGGCAATCCGCCGCTGGGCACGCAGTATTATGGCGTCGACGCGCTCGGCAGCACGCTACTCGTAACCGATGGTGGCGGCGCTCGCGTCGCCGTGCTCGACTACGAACCATACGGCTCGATCGGCGCGGCCGCCGGTCCGAACGCATTTCGGCCAAAGTTCGCCGGTAAGGAGCACGATAGCGCGGCTCGTCTCGAGTATTTCGGCGACCGCTACTTTGACGCGCAACTGGGCCGATTCATCCAACCGGATCCGTTCGACGCTTTCACCTCGCCGTACAGCTACGCGACGGACGATCCGCTCAACGTCCTTGAAGCGTCCGGCGACTTTCCGATTGTCGCACTCCTCGTGGGCGCCGCGATCGGGTTCGTCGCCGGCGCGTATGCCGGCGGCGTCGCCGGAACCGGCGAGGCCGATCCGACGCAGTGGAATTGGAACAATGGCGCATTGTACTCCTATCTGTTCGCGGGCGCGGGGATTGGAGCAGTCGGCGGCGTTCTCGGAGGCCTCGTCTCGGCAGCAAGTCCGGCGTTCGCCATCATCGGCGGGGCCGTATTGGGTGCGGCCGAGGGGGCAGCCTTCACGGCGCTTGGCAATGGTGGTCCGAGTGACTACGCGCTCGCGGTCGGCGCCGGGGCGGCACTCGGCGCGCTAGGCGGAGTGCTTGACGCAGCGGGCTCTGTCGCGAGCGTCGCCGACGATGTCGTCGGAGCGGGAGCAAAGCCGCTGGGAGGCGCACTCGCGCGGCGTTCAGCGCGTGAGGCCGATGACGTTCTCGAAGCGGGCAGCGATATTCAGTATCGCTTCGGTCCCTGCGGAATCGCGGACGATTCCGGCGTTCACGGCAGCAAGACGGCGACGGTGTGGACCCCATCAGGTACCGTGCCGATCGATCAGTTGCGCCCTGGTGATCTGGTCTGGTCGCGTGACGAGAAAACGAAAACGCTCGTGCGCGAACCGGTTTTAGCAACGACCACGTACGATCAAACCAGCATCGTCCACTTAGCTTTTGCGGCGGGCGCTCCGCTTGATTTGGGACCGGCGGAGCGCGTCGAAAAAAGCGACGGTACGTGGATCGACGCGACCAACGTGCGGCCGGGCGACACCCTCAAGCGTGACCGCGACAGCGTCGCCGTTCGCAGTGTCACGGTCGTACACCGCACGCAATCAACGAGCCAGATCGAAGTCGCCGAGACCCACACGTACTTCGTTACGGGTGCGCATCTGCTTTTGCACAACCCAGCGCAAGGCAAGACGTGTCCGCTGGTTGCCAACGGTGACATCAAGGCCACGATGAAAAATAAGCGGCTTCAACGGATCCAGGCCAACCTCGCAAAGAAGTACCTCCGGACCGGAACGGGTACTACGGTCGGAACCCGCAAGTACGTGCGATCGCGCGGTTTCGCCAATGACGACGCTGGGCATCCGATCGCCAGGCGCCTCGGTGGTCCGGGTCACATGAACGACTACATCTTTCCACAAGTACCGCGCATCAACCGTGGCATTTTCCGCATGTTCGAAGGAGAGGTCGCCGAGCTGGTCGAGAAGCACGGCTTTGCCCAGGTCACCTTGGAGTTCTTCTACAAAGGGAAGAGCGCGCGTCCTTACAAGATCGTCTACACGGCCAACTTCACCAAGACGAAAACCACGTTCTCAAGCTATAAGAAACCAGTCACCACGAGAAGCCAAACGTTCGGAAACAATTGACAATCGAGGATCTTCTTGCGCGGTTCGTTGGACAGTCACTTGCGAAGCTTCGCGCATGCTCGATGGCGCTTAGCGATCGAGAGGCGACGGTCGACTGGGATCGAAGCGTCATACGCGTCGACGGCATCGGCGACGTTCCTGTCGAGGTGCTCGCGAGTTCTGCCGCCTCGGGGGATGATTTTCGCTGGGGAACTCCCGTGGCGTCGCGGTTGCGAGCGTATGCCGTTGACAACGGAATAGCGGCCCTCGCGGAGCCGTCCCAATACGCCGGCGAGATCAGTTCCTATGAGTTGGCTTTCGTCGGTTGCGGTGTTTTAGACGCGGCCGGGCTGCTCGTGTTTGAGCGCGATGGTCGAGCCGTCTTCGTTATCGTGCCTCACGTGAACGATCTAGCGCTCCCTGCGCGCGACGCGAACCTTATGGCCGAAGCGATCGCGGAGATGATCGAGACGATGGAACCTCCCGATCCGCGAGCGTACGTTGGAGGACTACTGAATAGCGAGGGCTGGTCCACCCGCAATGAAGGTGCGACGATGCTTAGTTCACGCGGCGGCGAATCGATCAGGTGTACGTTTGACTTGCAGGGCAGGCTCGCACGAGTCGACGTGCTTACGAAAGGTTCAACGTAAACGTTATCAGGTCGGTCCTTGCGTCCATTGCGCAGGAAGAGTTGTGGATTTCCTCCGGCTGAGGGTCGAGCTCGCTCGATTCGAAGATGTACCAGCCGACGCTTCCCGCGAAATAATCCTGGTCATCCGTGATGGTTTCTTCGAACAAGTACACCTGAATACGGGTCGTAGCGAAAACGCCATCGACGAATTCAAAATAGAGCCATCCCCAATTTGGATGCACGTTGCCCGGCGGGCTCTTCGCCAAGACGCCGATCTTCACGGATGAAAAGGCCTTGATGAGCGCTCCCTCCGACAAGACTTCAGACCAACTCGTTCCGTTGGAACGCAGTTTTGGAACGACCAAGCCCCACTCGGTTTGATTCTTGAGCCAGACCGAGATGCTCTTGGACTTCGAGTACGGGAGCGGCGTCGTTCCGCTACATCCCATGAGCCGAACCCTCGACGCGCTCGAATCGAATCGCGTCGATAGTCACCACCGCGGACGCAACTGGCGCCGCTTCCGCAGGTGCCCGTACGAACGTCAGCGCAACATGCTCCAGGTTCAGCGGCCCGCGGCGTGCCTGCAATTGCAGCGCGAGAGAAGCCGGGAACGTCAACGTAGCGGGACCGGGCTGCATCATCTGCGCGACCGAGATCGTGAAGCTATCGATCGGGCCAAGGTAGTACGCTGCGTCGGTATCGGCGCTTTCGGGCGTTGGAACGGTCGGGAGATTCATGTAGACATTGAAAACGTAACCACCCCTACGCCCCGCAGCGGTGAGATTGACACCATCGAGCGCGACGACGTAGGCTTCGTTGCGTTGCGCGAGGGGCGACGTTGTAAACGCTCGGAGCGTCGGTTGCAAAGCCGGTGCGATTGGCACGAGCAGAGAAAGGTTTTCAGCGCCGAAAACGAGCCCGTGCTCCATTCGATCGGCCCGGAGCGTCGAAGGCGACCGCGCGGGCAACATGAGGTCGGGGGGTGCCTCCGGGAGCGAGAGATCGTCGTAGGTGTATCCGAGCGCGACCGTGTTGTCGAGCGTGAGCGCCGTTTTATTCCACGTCCCCGCCGTGTTCCAAATCCACGATGCGCTCCAGTAGGTCTTGTCGTCCGCCGGTGGCATCTTGCGACCATTTCTGGCCGTGATCCACGCAGCCCAGAGACGGTCGATGTTGCAATGGTGGACCCAGAAGACCGGATCCAGCGCCGATGTTCCAAAGCTTCCCATGCTGCCGCCGATCGCGCCGTGCACGATGTCGTGCGGATTGTATTGGCAGCTGTTCTCGTAGCGTGAGAGGCTATCGCTAAAAGGAAACTGTGTTATCGCATTGCTGAACGCGCTGTATGTCAAACCGTACACTTCATTATTCGCTCGATTTTCCCAGTAGAGCGGATTCGAGGTCTTGTCGCTGAGCGTCTCGTCAGCAAAGATCTCGGGTATCTCGGGATTCAGATAATAGTCCCAGTATGGCAACGCGAAATCCGCGTTCTTCGAGAGCTGTCGTACCATCTGCTCGAAGTAGTAAAGAAAGCCACGATGCCACTGAAAGAAGTACAACTCATGGTGTTTGCATTTGTTCCAGACGGCCGTCATGTCGGGCGGGGCCGTTCCGCTCGTCATCTTATGGCTGTTGTGCCAATACTCCCAGCTCGTAACGTCCTTCGCGTCTGCATTATTGCGCATCGCGCGTACGCCGTCACGGAAGGCCTTGACGAGCGCTGCATCCGTGGAGAACTGGGCGATCTCCTTGCGCAGGAAGATCTTCTGCGGACGGCCTTCCAGCGGCAATGAAGCGGCGAGCGCCGCGAAAGCCGAGGACCCGATGAAGGAACGACGCTTCATGACCGTTGCCTCACACGATTGCGCGCACACACCCGCGTGCGATACGCGCGAAGATCGATCGTGAAGCGTTATACTCCGCGCACCGGGCGCCCTTCCGCGCGCCTGGGGCGCTACTTGAGGCCGAGTTTCTTGTCCGCGTTCAACATGGCGATCGCTTTGCCCAGGCGTCTTTCGCGCGTTTCGGGCTTTTTTGCCGAATGGATCCAGGCGACGTATTCGCGGCGATGGCTTGGCGCGAGCGCGCGAAAGCGTTCCCACGCGTTTGCGTCGGCTTTGAGCGCCTTGGCGATGTAGGCGGGAAGATCGGGAATGTTTGGTGGAGATGCTTTCTGACTCCCAACCGGCGTAGCTGCGATGCCGGCCGGTGCGAGAAGGCCTGCCCGCTTCATCTTAAGCCAGCGCTTGCGATTGCTCTCGGACCACTTGCCGGCTGGCTTGCGCGGCGTGAATTTGCGCGCGTACCGGTCATCGTCCAAGCGCTTGATGAGACTATCGACCCATCCGAAGCACAACGCTTCACAAACCGAATCATCGTATTCGACGCCGGCAATACCGGTGTGCGGCTTATAGTAGACGAGCCAAATACCGGGGCTCGATGCGTGGTGCTTCTCGAGCCATGTCCGCCACGCTCGGCGACTGCGAACCTCGATTGATGCAATCTCCATTCGTCCCTCGACTACGCTACGCTACGCTCGGGATGACAAACGGCAGATCGGGGTCGGCTGAGAGGGTGAGCGGGTCGACTTGTGCGATCGTGCGCTGACGGTAAGCGGCAGCAGCAATCATCGCCGCGTTGTCGGTGCAGTACTTCGGCGGCGGAATGTATGCGGGTACGCCGTGACGTTCGCTCCAGGCGCGCACGCGGGCTTGCAGTTCCGAATTCGCGGCGACGCCGCCGGAGACGACCAACGCGCGATAGTCGCCGCTCGCGAAGGCGCTATCGACGCGCGCCATGAGGACGTCGATCACTGCGGCTTGAAACGAGGCCGCGACGTCGGCCGGATTCGCGCTTTTGCCTTCGTCGGATTCAAGAAAGTAGCGCACCGAGGTTTTCAATCCGGAGAACGAGAGATCGAGCGTGCCGGCGTCGGGCCGATGGCGCGGAAACCGGTGTGCCTTTGGATTGCCGCGTTGCGCGAGCGCATCGAGTTGCGGGCCGCCGGGATACGAGAGGCCTAACAGACGCGCGGTCTTATCGTAGGCTTCGCCTGCGGCATCGTCGCGCGTGCGTCCGATGACGTGCATTTCGGTTGCGGAACGCACATCGACCAGTTGCGAGTGTCCGCCCGAGACGAGTAGCGTGAGAAACGGATAGGGCGGTTCTTCACTGCGATCGAGAAACGCCGCGAAGATGTGGCCGTGGAGATGATTGACGGCGTAGAGCGGTTTATCCAGCGCGAAGGCGAGCGCTTTGGCGCTCGCGACGCCGACGACGAGACTGCCGATCAATCCGGGTCCGCGGGTGACGCCGATCGCATCGACGTCGGCGAACGTCATGCCCGCGCGACCGAGTGCGTCGTCGACCGCAGCCGAAAGCAACGCGACGTGTTGACGGCTTGCGATCTCCGGCACGATACCGCCGTACTTGGCGTGAAATGCATCTTGATTGGTCGAAACGCTGGCGAGCACGTCGCGACCGTCGCGCACCAGCGCGGTCGCCGTATCGTCACACGAGGTCTCGATCCCGAGGATGATCATGGCGTCGGCCCCTCGACTACGCTTCGCTACGCTCGGGATGACAAGGTGTCACGGCGATGCGCTGGGTGAGGGACTCGAACTTGGTGACGCGCTGGGCGAGGCGATTGCGCTTGCTGAGCCGCTCGGTGCCGCGCTGGGCGAGCCGCTTGGCGACACGCTGGGCGATGTGCTTGCCGACGGCAGTTCGTCTCCGTAGAGCACGAGCAGCCAGGTTTCGCCTTTCTTGACCTGCAGTGCGGGCGCGTTGAGGTCGAACGTCAGCGAGTTGCCGTTGAGTTTTGACTTCGCGTACGAACCGAAGAACGTGTCGGTGACCTTGTGCTTCTTCGATACATCCTCGTGATAGAGCTGCACCGCAAAGCCGCGTCCGCCGAGTTGCTCCTTCGGTAACGTGAAGTCGGCGGTTACGTCGCCGGCAAACGTTACATCGTTGTCGGTGTGCAAGCGCAGTGCAACTAGCGCAACCGTGGCCACCGCCTTCGGATCGGGATTGTTCATCTTCGGCGCATCTTTGGGTAGCGCGGTGATGTGCAGCGTGATGTGCGTCGCGGTCGACGTCGCGGTTGGTGCCGGCGTCGGTGTGAAGAGCGGTGAGGATGAACTCGAGGGCGTGGGCGTCGGTGTCGGTGTTGGGGTCGGCGTCGGCGACGGCGTCGCGGAACCGGATCCCGTCGGCGTCGGTGAAGGCGTCACGACCGTAAACTGCAGCGTGCACGAGAAGCCTTGATCGGCCGGACACTTCACGCCGCTTGCAGCGTCGCTCACGAGATACGTGACTTCGTCGCCCGGCGGCGTCGTCGGTGAACCGGAGGGCTTGGGCGTGGGCGTGGTCGGCCCGGCGTTGTTGGGTGACGCGACCGGCGGCGCAACGCCACCCGGCGCCGAGGTGCCACCACTGCCGAAACCACCTTGACAAGCGGCGAGGGTCAACGCAATGGCTGCGAATAGGATCCCTCGACTACGCTGCGCTACGCTCGGGATGACAAAGAATTTCATGAGCGAGTGTCGACCTTTCGCTTGAGTTCTTCGGCAAATTCGCTCACCGAAATCGTGCGTTTTTCTTCCACCGATCGTTCGTTGACGTTAACGGTATTATCGGCAGCTTCTTGTTTGCCCACGACGAGAATGTATGGGACCTTTTGCGTCTTCCAGTGCCGGATCTTATAGCCCAGCTTTTCATTGCTCTCGTCGACCGAGACCCGAAATCCCATTCCCTCGAGACGCGCCGCAACCTCGCGCGCGTATCCCACTTGGTTCTCAGATATCGGCGTAACCATGGCTTGCACTGGCGCAAGCCACGCGGGGAACGCGCCGCCGTAGTGTTCGACCAAGATGCCGAAGAAGCGCTCGAGCGAGCCGGCGAGCGCGCGGTGGATCATCACCGGTTGGTGATCGACGCCGTCGCTGCCGCGATACTTGAGCTCGAATCGCTGCGGTAAGTTGAAATCGACTTGCACGGTGCCGAGTTGCCACTTGCGTCCGATGGCGTCGCGCACGTTGATGTCGAGCTTGGGACCGTAGAACGCGCCGCCGCCTTCGTCGATTTGATAGGCAAGCTCGTAGCGTTCGAGCGCGCGGCGAATCGCCTCTTCGGCGACGGTGTCGGTGTCGGTGCGCAACGCTTCCTCGCGCGTCGAGAGAAAATACTCGAAATCGGAAAAGCCAAACGCTTTCATCAGGCGCAGCGCTTCATCGAGCGTCTGTTCGAATTCACCTTGCAATTGGTCGGGCGTGCAGAAGATGTGCGCGTCGTCTTGGGTGAAGCCGCGCACGCGCGTGAGCCCGTGCAGCACGCCCGAGCGTTCGAAACGATAGACCGTACCGAATTCGGCGTAGCGAACCGGCAGCTCGCGATAGCTGCGCGGCTGCGAGCGGTAGATCAAGATGTGGCCCGGACAGTTCATCGGCTTGAGGCGGAAACGTTGATCCTCGACCTCGAGCGCGCCGAACATGCCGTGGGCGTAGTTTTCCAGGTGGCCCGAGATCTCGTAGAGCTTCTCGCTCACGACGTGGGGCGTGACGACCGGCTGGTAGCCGCGCTCGCGCAGGCCGGTGCGGATGAACTCCTCGACGAGGCCGCGGACGATCGCGCCTTTGGGGTGCCAGAAGACGAGGCCGCCGCCCGCGTCTTCCTCTATAGAAAACAGATCCAGCTCAACCCCGAGCTTGCGATGGTCGCGCTTTTGGGCTTCCTCGATTTGGGTCAGGTAGGCGTCGAGCTCGGCCGGCGTGTGCCAGGCCGTGCCGTAGATGCGCTGGAGCATCGGGTTGTTCTCGTCACCGCGCCAGTAGGCTCCGGCGACGCTGGTCAGCTTGACCGCCCCGATCTCGCCGGTGCGGTCGGCGTGGCCGCCGCGGCACAAGTCGGTGAAGTCGCCGATGGTGTAGAGCGTGACGGGTTCGCCTTCGGGAATCGCTTCGGCCAGCTCGACTTTGTACGGATTGCCCGAAAAACGCGCAATCGCCTCATCGCGCGTGACGGTCTTGCCGGTCATCGCGTAGTCAGCCGCGATGATCTTGCGCATCCGTTCTTCGATCCGCACCAGGTCGTCAGGCGTGAACGGCTCGCTGCGATCGAAATCGTAGTAGAACCCGTTCTCGATGGCCGGCCCGATGGTTGGTTTGGCTTCCGGAAAGAGCTCCTGGACGGCGTAGGCGAGGACGTGGGCGGCCGTGTGGCGCAGCGCCGGCAGCGAGGCGCCGTTGGAATGGGGTTCGGGCATGACTGGGGCCGTTTCGGCAAGTCCCCGCGACGCTCCTTAGACGCCCGCGCATAAGTGACGCGAGTCGTAGGCTTAAGGGACTGATAAGGCGGTTTTAAGGCCACTTTAGTTTGCGCACGACACGATACCAAGTGTTAGGGCGGATTTATCACCGCTTGACTACTCCCACGTGCTTTCTAGGAGCTTTTCTTGATGCGTAAGACCTTGGCGCTGGCACTCGCGGCGCTATTGCTCGTGTCCATGGGCGGACGCGCGCTTGCGGCGACGACCCTGTTGGAGACGGGATCCTCGCTGCTCTATCCGTTGATGAATCTGTGGGTAGCCGCATATCAGCAGACGCATGCCGACGTTCAGATCACGACCTCAAGCACCGGTTCCGGTACGGGGATCTCGCAAGCCATTGCCGGCGTCGCGCAACTCGGCGCATCCGACGCATTCATGGCTGACGCGCAGATGAAGAACACGCCGATGCTCAACATTCCGCTGGCGATTTCGGCGCAGCAGATCAATTACAACTTGCCCGGGTTGAACAACGTGCATCTCAACCTGTCGGGTCCGGTGCTTGCCGGCATCTATTCGGGCGAGATTCAGTTCTGGGATGACGCCAAGATCAAAGACATCAACAAGCCGGTTGCGAGCAAGCTGCCGCACCAACCAATCGTACCGATTCGCCGCGCCGATAGTTCGGGTGATACGTTCATCTTCACGCAGTATCTTTCGAAGTCGACGCCGTCGTGGGCGAGCGGCCCCGCATATGGAACGACGGTCAACTGGCCGGCGGTTTCTACGGCTGTCGGCGCCACCGGGAACGCGAGTATGGTGCAGACCTGTCAAAATACACAGTATTCCATCGCCTATGTCGGCATCGCGTACATCGCGGAAACGGAGAAGGCGGGGCTCGGTTACGCCGCACTCGAAAATAAAGACGGCAAGTTCGTGCTGCCGAGCGCAGCGAACATTGCGGCAGCTGCCGCGGCAAGCGACAAGAGCACGCCGCCGGACGAGCGGCTCTCGTTGATCCTAGCACCGGGCGCGGATGCGTATCCGATCATCAACTTCGAGTACGCGATCGTAAATCCGAAGCAAGCCGATCCCGCGAAGGCTGCGGACGTAAAGAAGTTTCTCGATTGGGCACTGAGCGACGGACAGAGCGCAACGTTCCTCGATAAGGTTCACTTCCTACCGCTACCGGCGAACGTTCAGAAAATGAGCCGCGCGCAAGTCGCGAAGATCCAATAAGGAACGGATGGCTGCCATAAACTTCAGCATTGGGGATACCGTGAAAGCGGTATCCCCTCCGGCCTTTCAGCGAGTCGGCGCGCAATCGATTGCGCGCATCCTGACGGGCGTTGCTGCGTTGCTCAGCTTCGGGATCATCTTCCTGATGCTGTTCTTTCTCTTGGCATATGCCTATCCGGCAATTCGCTTCAACGGCTTCAATTTTCTCAGTAGCCCGATTTGGAATATCGGTAACCAATATGGCAGCGGCGTGACCACGCGCAACGGTTTCTCAGGGCCACCCGGCGCGTCGTTCGGCGCGCTGGTTTTCATCTTTGGCTCGGCGATGACCGCATTTCTCACGATGGTGGTCGCGGTGCCGCTCTCGATGATGGTGGCGTTGTCGCTGGTCTACCGTATTCCGCGCCAAATTCGGCCGCTGGCAAATGCACTCGTGGAATTGATGGCCGGTGTACCATCGGTCGTGTACGGGTTGTGGGGCTTGGTGGTGCTTGTTCCGTGGATCGCCCGTTCGGTTGCGCCGTGGGTGACAACACATCTCGGGTTCGTTCCGTTCCTCGGCGGCTCGGCTGGAAGCGGAAATGGCCTCGCTGCGTCGGTGTTCATTCTTGCGTTGATGGTCATTCCGATCATGGTCGCGACGACGCGCGACGTAATTCTGGCGCAGTCGAGCGCGATCTTTGAAGCGAGCATGGCCCTGGGAAGCACGAGTTGGCAGGCGATGACGTGGGCAGTGGTGCCAAGCGTTCGCAATGGCATCGTCGCGTCGGTGTTGCTTGCGTTCGGTCGCGCGCTCGGCGAAACGATGGCCGTGCTGATGGTATGCGGTGCGGCGATCAATACGTTCCCGCAGAACGTCTTTTCGCCGGTCAACACGATCGCGGCAGTGATCGTGTCGCAACTCGAGTCGGCGTTGACCGACGCGACCGGTATGGCCCAGCGTTCGCTCGCCGAGTTGGCCTGCATTTTGTTCATCATCACGCTGCTCGTAAATATAATCGCCCGCGGGATTATGCGCGGTGCGGATCGCCGCGAAGGACACGGCTAGTGGCGAAACTTTCCGGCGGTCTCGCGCCCCAGACGTATGCCAGCCGCGCGTGGTGGTCGGTTTCGGTAGCGTGCCTGGTTGCGGTTATCGGCGTGCTCTTCGCAATCTTCGCCTTCGTCCTCGCGCGCGGCATACCAGCGCTCAAGCCGGAGATCTTTTTCACGCCGACGCACGGCATCGCGGGCGGTCTCTCCAACGCGATCGTCGGTACGTTCATGCTGGTCTTCATTGGCCTGGCCCTCGTGATCATCGTCGGCCTGGGAACCGCGGTGTGGACGGTCGAGTTCGCGCCGCCGTGGGGCAAGCGGGTCATTCGCTTCATGGTCGACGTATTGGCGGGCGTTCCATCGATCGTCGTGGGCTACTTTCTCTACGTCGCGCTGGTGGAAGAAGCAGGCTGGGGATTCTCGCTGATCGCGGGATCGCTGGCGCTTGCGATCTTCATGTTGCCGTACGTCGTGCGCGCGGCGGACGTGTCGCTCACCAACGTGCCGACCGCTCTCAAAGAAGGCGCGGTGGCGCTCGGCGCGCGGCCGGCGATGGTGATCACGTCGATTAACTTTCCGTTCGCGCTGCCCGGGATTCTCACCGGCGTGCTGGTCGCGACCGGCATTGGCTTAGGTGAAACCGCGCCGCTTATTTACACCGCCGGCTGGTCGAATTATTTGCCGACGCTTGCGCCGACGCACTCGCCGGTCGGCTACCTGACGTACGTCGTCTGGACATACATCAGCCAGCCGTTCGAAGAGTCGCATCAGCTTGCGTACGCAGCCGCTGCGCTGCTCATGATCTTCGTCTTCCTGACGAACTTGCTCGCGCGCAGCTTCGTGGAGTATAAGCTCGGCGGTAACCGCGGTCGCAGCTAGGGGCCGTGACGCATGATATACCCGCCGGGGGACTTCCCATGGATCGAAAGCTCCGACGTAGCGTCCGAAGGTATGTAATCGTATCGCATCGGCCCGATCTGCTGACGCGTCTGACAATTTTGGATCGTCGCTTCAATTCTCACGCTGTAGTGTACGCCGAAAGCATTCCCGACGACTACGAAGTGCCTCCCGGAAGACTCGCCGGGCTTTAAATAGCCCTGCGTGGTGCCGACTTTCTGATTGGGGAAAATGAAAAATACGCACTGATCCGATTTGTTTCGGATATCGTAATTCGCGTAAACGGTAGTCGTATTGCTGTACGCCGCGATCGGGGCGAAAAATGCTAAGGTGAGAAGACCGAACAGGAATTTTCGCAAGAGTTCCTCGTTTCATTTGAGGAGCTGAAAATTCAACTCCATGCATGGTTGTGAGACACGCAACGGAGGACCTGCCCAGGACTCAACGCGGCTAATTAGGGAAGGCGCATCGTTGCGCGCAGAAACCGGTCGTGCAGGGACGGCGGAAGCAACGCGATCGCCGCACCCAGGCGCGCCGGCAAGCCGATGATGCGGTGCGCTTTGGGCTTGCGATCGGTGAGCGCGTGCGCGATCGCATCGGCAATCACACCAGGCGGTAGGCCGCTGCGTTCTTCACCCTGCGTCGCGCGTACGAGATTTTCGATTGCGTCGCGGTAGTACGCGGGGCCGTTTGCGGACAAGCGTGCGAGCATCGCGTCACGCATCGCACGGCCCTTGCTCCAGATCGGCGTCGCGACGGATCCCGGTTCGATCAAGCAGACGTCGATCGCGGAGGGTTTGAGTTCGATGCGTAGCGCGTCGGCGAACGCGCGGAGCGCAAACTTCGAGGCGCTGTAGGCGGCGAGATACGGCACCGCGAGGCGACCGGAAATCGATCCGACGAAGACGATGCGCGACGGTTGCAGGCGCAGAAGCGGCAGCGCCGCTTGGGTCAGCGCAATCGCGCCGAAGCAGTTGACTTCGAACTGCGCGCGCAATGCATCGAGCGACAACGATTCGATCGGGCCGCCGAGTGCGACGCCCGCGTTGTTGACCAAACCGGTGAGCGCGACGCCGTCTGCACGCACCACGCCGACGGCGGCGTCGATCGACACCGCGTCGGTCACGTCGAGCTGTACGGCGCGCACGTTGGCATCGAGCGCTGCGACGCGTTCGGCATCGGCAGGCGCGCGCACGCCGGCGTAGACGCGCATTCCCGCGCGCGCTGCGGTGAGTACGGTCGCCTCGCCGATACCGCTCGAGGCGCCGCTAACGAGGATCGCGTGCACGGTCGGCGCGAGCATCGCGGTTCAAGCGATGCTGGATTTTCGGATGTCCGAATACGAGGTCCCAGAACCAAGGAAACGCGCGCACGAGCATGACCGGCAGTAGATAGCGTTTGGGTACGATGCGCACGCGGCGCGGATGACGGACAGCGTCGACGATTGCGTCGGCGACGACCTCGGGGCCCGGGAGTCCGTCGCCCATTGCCGCGTTCATCGGTGTGCGCACAAAGCCCGGCTCGATCAGCGTCACGCGCACGCCGTCCGCGCGCACTTCACGCCTGACGGTATCGCACAAGCCGCGCATGCCGAACTTGGACGCGGAATACATGCCCATCACGCCGGCTTCGCCGGCGATTGAGCCGACGTTGATGATCGACCCGCTGTGCTGCGCCTTCATGACCGGCAGCGCGGCGTGCATCAATCGCGCGGCGCCGAGCAAATTCACGGCGACCACGCGTTCGAGTTCTTCGTCGGTACTATCGCACAGCGACGGTCGCGATCCGATCCCTGCGACGTTGGCCAGCACATCAATGCGACCGAAAGTTGCAACTGCCGTATCGATCAAACGATCGATGTCTGGCCGCCGGCGTAGATCGACGACGACGGCGATGGCCTGCACGCCGCTGCGCTGCGCTTCGGTCACGAGCGCATCGAGCTGTGGGCGTTCTTCCTTGGGAGCGGCGAGGATCAGGTTGGCGCCCTTGCGCGCAAATGCGCGCGCCGTTGCCGAACCGATACCGCCGGAGGCGCCGACGATAATGACCGCGGCGTCGTTCAATTGCACGGGAAGCTAAGCGCGCGCGAAAGTGCGCACCTTCGCGCGTGCGCGATCGATGGCGTTTGCCGCACCGAGCACGAAACGCGCAAGCGTCGGGACCACGCGCGGCTGCAGCAAGCGCGGATCGAAGCTCGCCATGTACGTCGTGTTCTCTTCCAGACACGCTTGGAGAAACGTCTGCAGCGTCAGATCGGAGAAGATGTCGCCTGCGGCCGCCATCCCTTTGTCGGACGTATTGGCAGCGCCGGCGCGTCCGACGGTCTTCTTGAGCGCGCGCAAGTACCCGATCGCCGTGGGCAGCACTTGCAGCGGGGGCGCGCCGTAGCCGCGCACGCAACGCTCGTAGGTAATCCAGTTGACGAAGAAGACGATGTGGCGCGCTTCCTCGTACATCACACGCGAGAACAACGAGATCAGCGCTTCGGGAAGAAAGCGGACCTGTCGCGCAATGCGAAAGATCCCAAAGCCGACGAATGAGTCGAGACACTCGTTGTAGCCGAAATCGATAAAGGCTTGCCGTCCGCCGTAGGCCGCGGGCGGCCCGGCTTCTCCGTCGAGGCCATAGCGCTCGATTAGCGTGCCAAGCATGCGCCCGTGACGATCCTCTTCGTAGCCCTGCAAGCGTAGCGTTTGCACGATCAACGGGTCGGTTTGCGATTGCGCAAACGACTCGAGCGTGGCGCCGGCGTTGACTTCGACCTGTAGCGCCATGCTCCACACCGGGATCGAGCGCAGGATTGCGAGCGACGCCTCGTCGAGTTCGGGCCAGGGAAGCTCACGCGGCTCGTAGACCTCGTGCGTGTCGATGAAGGAGCGGCAAAACAGCTCTTTGTGTTCCGGACTTCCGATTTGCATGGTCTCGCCCTTTCGACTCTGCGGTCGAATGCCTTTTCGCGGGAGGATTGCCGCGCCGGCGTATGATAAAACACCGGTGCTCCTACCATATGAACCGCATGGCCGTCCGCACCGGTGCAGTCGTGTTCATGGCCGCGCTCCTGCTCGCGCCGTGGATCGCCGATGCTCAGAATCTCGCAGGCCCACCGCAGCTTACTGCTGCGCAGGTTGGCTCTACCGTTGAGGATGTTTCTGTCGAAACCTACGGGGTGCTTCGGCCCGCGACGGTTCGGCGCTACCTTTCGATCAAACCCGGCATGCGCTTGTACCAACGCGCGATCGATCACGACTTCGCGAATCTCGCGCGTCTGGGTGCGTACCAGACGCGGCTCAACGTGCATGGCGGAGCGGCCACGGGGACGGTCCGGCTTCTATGGATCGTCCAATCGAAGTGGGTCAAGCCCACCGACCACCCGTTCTATCGTGACGCTCCACTGACGGCCTCGATCCAAGGGGTCGGCTTCATTTTGACGGCGCCGCCGATGGATTCGCACGGCGGGAATTTTTCAGCGTACACGCAGCTCAGTAAGCGGGCGAACCTCGCCCGGCTGCTTTACACCGAGCCGCTGACGGTGAATCCCAACAGCGGCGTTGCATCGTCGATGATCGTCGACACCTTCGGCGGCAGAGGCGTCTTTCGGGCGAGCGAACCGGAGGCGGTGAACGTTTATAGCTGGACGGCGGGCGAAGAAGCGCTCTTCTTGACGCAGCGCGACAACGGTTCGCAATTCGAAGCGGGCGTGCGCGTAGCGCATACGAGTAACGAGCTTTCGTCGAATCTCGTCGCGCCGTCGCTGTATCCGACGAACGTGTCGTGGGCGCGTACCACGCAACTGCTCGCCGGGTTGACGCACGGCTGTACGGTTCCAGCGACGCGCTGGTATCCGCCGTTGTGCGACATGCAGTACCGCTTCTCGGTAACCGATTCGATCGGCGGCTTGGGCGCTACCTCGACGTATCAAGTGTATTCGGGAGACATGGCGCGTTACGTCGCAGTTGGTGATTCGACGTTAGCCGTGCACGCTAGCGCGGTGCGGACGGGCGGTGTCGTTCCCGATAGCTTCTTGGTGTGTGCGACGGTGCGCGGCTATCCGAAGTCGTTCTGCGGTACCGATGCGGAAGGGGTTACGGCCGAGTATCGCATCGACGATCAGAATAGTCCGAAGATGGAGTTCGTCGTCTTCACCGAAACCGCGGCGAGCCGCGTACGTCAGAGCGAGAATAGCTACGCGACCCCGTATTTTGCTTGGCATCCGGACACCGGTGTCGGCGTGATGTTCCATCTGCTGCGCATCGACGTCGCGGACGGGAAGGAAGGCATGCGCCTCACCTTCGAGCTCCGCGGCCAAACGTTCTAAGAAAAGGACCGGTGAAATGGTGTGCGTGGTAGGGATTGAACCTACGACCCCCACCGTGTCAAGGTGGTGCTCTCCCACTGAGCTACACGCACAAAGTGCCCTCGCGGGCTCGACCGAATATAGCAGAGGGCTACGGCGGCGTCAAACGATTATTCTCGGGGCCGTGGCGCACCTGCGGGGGAGCGCGGCGTAGAGTCGAAGCGCCGCCTCATGGAGCAAGGGACGTTCGTAGAAGAAGTCTTGAGAATGCCATCGCCGGCCCCGCGCCCGCAGGCGCTGGCCTGTTCGGGTGAGCGGCTTTGGATGGGGTCGTGGGAGACAGATCGCATTTATGGCATCGATCGCGCGCACTTCACGGTCTTTGAAGAGCGCCCCGCGCCGGGGAAGCCGGTGAGCCTGGTCGCTGTCGGCGAGGAGCTACGCGGCGTCGTTAGCGAGGGCGGCGAGGACGACCATCGTTTCATTCGCCGCTACATTCCAGGGCACGGCTTCAAGGAGCACGACAAGCTTGCGTGTCCCGATGACACTGGATCGTTCCTTGCCTACGATGGCGAGGCGTTGTGGCTCAGTCAACGTTACAATGGCCGTATCTACTTGCTTGACGCGCAAGCGCGCATTAAGCGAGAGATCCAGGCTGACGGCCAAATTCTCGGCATTACTTTCGTCGACGGCGCGCTCTACGTGTCGTTGTGGTTCGGGAAAGACGGCGGCGCGAAACTCGGCCGCGTCAATGGCGATCGCACCGAAGTCGTCGCGTCCCTTCCGTTCACGGCGGTCTCGCTGGCTCACGACGGCCAGCGTTTTTGGTGCAACGATCCGAAAACGACGTCGATCGTCGCGTTCACAATCTAAATAAACGAGCGCTGCGGGCCCTTCTCGTATTCGTCGATCCGGTTGCGCCATTCTTGCGGAATCTCGATCGTCCGGTGGTTCAAAAAATCGTACGCGACGACGGTGGTTGTCCCGTGTGCCGCTCGCGCGCTGTGCGTGACGCTCCAGATCTCGTAGCTGTAATCAAGGGATTTTGTCCCGATTCGCGAGACACGCACGCCAACAGCGATTGCTTCGCGATACTTCAGCTGGCGCTCGTAGGTGAAGTTAATGTTAGCTTGGATCATGCCGCGCTCGCTTGTGATATCCGAGCGCATCACGGTCGCAAAGTACTCGGTGCGCACCATTTCGCACCAACGAATATAAGCGACGTTGTTAACGTGCTGCAGCATGTCAATGTCGGAAAACGGGATCGTAAAACGTGTCACCAGCTTGAAGTCTTCGAGCATGGGCTGGCCGATTCGACCGAGGTCGCTGGACAACATGCCCTCGGGTAGGATAAACTCTCGGCTTGTCCAATGCTTGCGGGCCGGTCGCGGACCGGCGGACGGGGGCGCGTAGCTCAGTGGGAGAGCATCCGCTTCACACGCGGAGGGTCGTAGGTTCGAGCCCTACCGTGCCCATGTCTTAAACTTCAGGAGCGCCGGTATGGCGCTGTAGCTCAGTTGGTTAGAGCGCCGCCCTGTCACGGCGGAGGTCGTGGGTTCGAGCCCCATCAGCGTCGCCACTATCCTAAGGAGGGGCGCTCCGCGCAAGCGAGAGCGCCCCTCCCGTGCCAAGGTAGCTCAGTCGGTAGAGCACGCGCCTGAAAAGTGCGGTGTCGCCGGTTCGATCCCGGCCCTTGGCACCATGCGTGGAAGGCCCGGCCACAAGCCGGGCCTTCGTC
>JBEKBR010000032.1:0-41331 GCA_050015295.1 Candidatus Aquilonibacter sp.
AATTGATGGTAGTCGTCGAGAATGTACGACGTTCCCGACGTCGGCGCACCGCTGTCGCGATCGCTGCGAGTAATGACTTGCAGGCCGGGTTTGTCGTTGCCGATCGTCGTGCGATAGGCACCGATCATCCAATCCCACGGGCCATAGGTCCCGCCGGGCGTAAGTCCGGTCGTGGTTCCGTCCAGCGAGAAGGTTGCCGCCGGTTCGTCAGCCTGCACCGGCGTGCACAATGCAGCCAAGAATACGATGAGAATGCTCAGCGACCGCAATCGCATGCTATCGCCCCTTTCGTTAGCGAATACGTCCATCGCAGCGTTCGGTCGTCGTTGGCGATCCAGAAGTAGTCAAAGCGTGCGTCGTCGCGGCCGCGCCGAACGTTCGGCGGTAAGCGCAGATCCGGCGTTACCCAGGATTTGGGCAGCGCGAAGGCCACGTCGCGCAAACCTTTGCTGTTGTCCAGGCGTACGTCGACACGATTGCCATTGTGCGCGAACGTGGTGGTGGTGTCGATGAGCCGCGAGAGAAAGGCGCTGGCGTCGCTCATGACCGTTGCGTGGACGGTTCGGTCGCGTTGCGCGCGCGCAAGCCGATCGAGAAATTGGTTGACAGGGTTGTCATACGCAACGTACTGCATGTCGTAGGCGTGGCTGTAAAAGAGCAGCACCGTCCGATCGCGGGCGGCTTCGTCCATCACGCTATTGAGCCACGCATTGACCTGTGCGGGTGGAACCTGGGCCCGGCGCATCTCCGCGAGCGATGCGTACAAACCGTTTGGCTGAATCGGAAAGGCCCACGTGTCTTGCGACACGAGGCTGCCGTTGTACATCGCGCGCTCCGCCGCCGAGCCGGTGTCGCCGGTATAGTAGTACGCGGGGATGTTAAGGGCTTCGAGCGCGCGCGTCATCGCCGGCTGCGGGTGGGCGCCGTCGGGCGCGGCATAGTCGCGCACGGGTTCGCCGGTCATTTTGTGCAGGCACGCATCGTTTTTTTCTATCAACGCCTGCATCCGGTTATCGCTGATGCGATGAGCTTCGACTGCCCAGGCGAAACCGTTGTGCAGCCACCCGCCGTGCGAGCCGATGCTGCCATACCGTTCGATCGTACGTAGATAGGGCGCGCCAACACCGCAGGCATCGAAGCCTTCATCGTCACCGGGCCGATCGCGATCGGGACCGGCCGTTACGTCGAAATCATACCGGATGTCGGGCCGTAACAAGCCTGCCTGCGCGAGATGCGGGATGCCAAGCCATTCGCTGTTGGAGTCGATGTGCCAGTTGACGATGACCGAGCCCTCGCCTTGCGGCGAGGCCGCCAAGTGCGGTGTCGATGCAGCATCGATGATCACGCGTTGAATTGCCATCTGCAGCGGAAATCCGTCGCTGTTCGCGCGCAAGTAGCCGAGCGGCAGCGCTGCATAAAACGCCCGTCCTTCGCCGATCGCGCGTTCGGTCAGGGCAGGCCCGTACGCGCTCGATGCGTCGACGCGGAGGTCGGTGGCTTCCGCTAACGTGGCCGGGACCGGATACTTCTGCGCGCCATAGTAGTAACTCGAGATCGCATCGCCGTCGAGCTTGCCGAGCGGAACGTGCCAAGTGCGCGCCATTGGCAGATTCGCGAACCGGACCGCGCTCTCGCCAAACGCGCGCCTGCGCAGTTGCACGTACCGGACATATTCGAGGCCGAGGAGCGGCGCGAACATCCCGCTCTTCAAGTAGGTGTTGTTGGTTCGCCGCGTTCCGGCGTCATCGACGATCAGCAGCGTCCCGCCATCGCGCGCGTAACGCGTCATCGTCGGAATGATCTCGGTGAGCACTACCGGATCGAGACGATCGGGGAAGACAATAGTGCTGAAATGGCCGCTCAAGTACGATGGGTCAAGCAACACGAAATCGGCCTGGCTGATCCATTCGTATGGAACGCCGGATTCGCGTAGCTCTTCGCTCCATGCGGCACTCGACCGGGCGTCGCTCGCGGTATAGATGAGCGCGACCATCGTGGCGCGGCCCGCGGTGAGGGAATACAAATGCCACAATCGTGTGCCAAGGACGGCCGCAATGGCGAGGATGACCACGGTGGTAAACGTGCGCCGGTTCACGCCGACCACCCGCCCTGCTCGCTAACGATCCAGCCGTACACGGTCGCGCCGTCGCAGAGTAGGGCGTTGCCCGCGGTGTAGGCGGTTTTGCGCTGTCCTGGAACGCCCACGCGAGCATTTACCCCGAGGAATAGGCCGCGCTCTCCGAAGGCATGGCCTTCGATGACGCCGTCGTCGAGCAGGAGCAACTCACCGCGCGCGATCGCATTCCCCATGATCCGGACGCCGCGCTCGATGAAGAGCGAACCTTGCGCTTTGATGCTCGCGTTCAGCACGGTACCCTCGAGGAGGATCGCGTCCCCGCGAACGATGAGATCTTGACCTTTCGCGATATCGCATTCGCGCAACACGATCGCGTCCTTCGCCGGTTTCGGCGACGGTGCCGCACCGGCACCGCGCACAATCACGCGCTCGCCGAAGACCCGCTCGAACTCGACATTGCTGCCGAGAATGACGACGCCACCACTGCTCGCGGACATGCCGAGATAGCAGTCATTTCCGACGTCGAGCGACGACTCCGCATCGATCCAACGCTCGACCGAACAGCGATCGCCGAGTACGAGACCGCCGTCGCTGCACAGCGTTCGCGCCGCAACCGACTCACCACAAGAGACGGACTTCGCGCCGTATCCGTCGGTCATAGTTGCGCCTGCGCCGCAGGTGAGCCGGTCGTTCGCAATCTGCACGTCCGTGGTACGGCTATTGGGTGCGAGGCACAGGCTGTTGCCGAGAATCGCGTCCTCGTTGCGCCGATCGAGAAACCGGGCTCGCCCGAAGGCTTGCGATTCGCAAAGGACGGCGATCTTCACGCGAAATGATTGCGCGAAGAAGCGCGGATCACGCGAATACGTAAGCGCGATCGGCAGGCCGACGTTATCGCGTGGCCTCGCAAGCTCGAAGAGCCCAGGAACTAGCGGCAGCGCGAAAACGGCGACGAAGGCCGCGACGCTAAGTACTGCTATCACGGAAGCGGGCCGTTTTGTCCCAGTGCGGCGAACGCTGTTTCATGAGATCGCCAAGCGTATCGATGAGTCCGTGCGTTACCGCCCATGAGTTGAATAAGAAGAGATAGTAGAGATAGGGGAGTAGAAGCAGACGCCGTCCAGCGCCGTCGATCAATTCGGCGGCACCGATCTCGTAGACCGGCGCAAAATTTCCAAACGAGTTGAAGGCGACAACAAAAAATACCACCCCAACCGCAGACCATAGCGGTAGCGCGCCCATGAAGAAGAGCAGCGCGTTGGCTACAAAGCCGAGCAGCAGCAGCGGCGGGACGAGATAGACGGAGAGCAGTAGCAGGCCGTCGAGTTTTTGGACAAAGTTCAGATGTGTCGATTGCACGATGCCGGGGACGTTGCGGAAGAAGGCCCGGTTGTGTCCGCGCGACCAGCGGCGCAGCTGGCGAAAGCGCGCCGGCCACGACTCGGGCACTTCTTCGTAGCACTCGGAGCCGTTGGAGTAGACGACCTTTCGCCCTTCGATGAAAAGCCTCGCGGTGAGATCCGTGTCCTCGGCCAGGGTCGAGAGATCGAAGCCGCCGATGCTCGTGACCATCGATCGACGAAATCCGCCGACCGTGCCGCCGTATTGCGGGATGAGATCGAGATTGTAACGCGCTTGTTGATCCACCTGATAGCCGCCCGAACGCTCGAGCGAGAGCAGGCGCGTCAGAAAATTCTTGCCGCTGTTCAGCGGGATCACACGCCCCATGACCGCGCCGACCTCCGGATCACTAAACGCCGTGGTGAGCGCGCGCAGAATGTCTTTGCCCGGGGTGTAGTCGGCATCGAACACGAGAATGATATCGTGCGTCGCGAGACGCAACGCCACGTTAAGGGCGTTGGGTTTTCCGCGCAGACCACCGAGCATGTAGACCGGCTTGACGATCTCCGGATAGCGTTCGTAGTACTCGTGAAGAATGGCACTCGTGTCGTCGCGCGATTGATCGTCGAAGGGAAGAATTTCGAGTCGATCCTTTGGGTAGGTCGAATCGAGGAGCGCGTCGATCACGCTGGTAGCGACGGCGGCCTCATTGTGCATCGGGACAACGACCGTGATGTGCGGCAAATTCGTATCGAAGAGATCCTGATAGTACGGGCGCTGCGGCGACCAGAGCCGGTTCATGGTGAAATACCAGTGACGAATCGCGAACACGATCATCACGAGCACGACGAATGCCGCGTAGCCTTGCAGAGCGATTACAACCACGCCCACGCCTCCGGGTCGCGCTTCAGACGTCGTGCGAGCACGCCGAGAAAGATCGCGAAGATGCCGGTCAGTGGAATCACGTCGAGCAGCGGACCGAACGAGAGATAGAGGTCAGCCATTAAGATCGGTCCGGAGTGGCTTAGGATGATGATAAATGCGGCGTAGCGAGATGCGGCGAGTACGATATCAAAGACTACGGTTGAAAGAATAATCGCGAGCGACGTCGGCAGCGTAAACGGAAACAGGATGGTGACGGTGCCGACAAAGAGCGGCAGAACGAGCCAAATGGCGGTCATCGTCTGCAGCATCAGCGTAGAGAAGCTGCCGCTGGCGTATCCGAGGTGGCCGACCAATAGCAAATACGATGCTTCGCTGGCGACGATCAGGAAGTTGAAATTGACGAAGAACCGCAGCGGCGCCGGAAAGATGCGAAAGATGCTGACAACCGCGATCGCGATCGCGCTGACGAGAATATAGGCTGCGAGGTCGGTGTAGTCGTGTGAGGGCATCGTAAATTCGAGCGGCGCAAGGTTGAGCCACAAGAAGTGCTCGCTTCCGAGGGTGACCGGAACGTGCGCGGCACTGACGATCGACGCATCAACGCGGCTCACGAGATCTTCGAGCGGCTGCGCGGCCAGGATCACGAGTACCTCGATGGCCAGTGCAATCAGAATGCATGGCACGATATGCGAAAGCGGCGTGGACAGCCTTCGGTAACAACGGTGTGGGCGGATCGCTCGCACCCGAGCATGCGCAGCCCGCAAGGGCACCCTCCTCAGTCTGGACAGGTGCCGAGCTCCTGTCCAGGCGTTGGTTTGCCCGTGCTAAAAGGGCACTAAACACACAGTTAATCGGAGCTACCGCTAGGTTTGACCGCGCCGGGCGTGGTATAGTGCTCGCTGCCAGTTTGGAGAGATGGCCGAGCGGCTGAAGGCGGCGGTTTGCTAAACCGTTATACGATGTAAAGTCGTATCGAGGGTTCGAATCCCTCTCTCTCCGCCAGGCACTCTCGTCGTAGCGGCAGGGAAAGAAAAAACCACCGCGTATCTTCGGTGGTTGCATCGGGCGGTCGTAGCTCAATTGGATAGAGCAACAGGCTACGAACTTGTAGGTTGGGGGTTCGAGTCCCTCCGACCGCAGATGTGAAGAACGAGCCTCGGCATTGCGCCGAGGCTCGTTTCATTTTGCGATCGCTACGGCGACGAGCTGGTGCGCGGCACGAGCACGAGTTGCGAATTCGGATAGTCTAACCAGAAGTTGAAGTGCCGAAGAAAGTCGAGCCCAACCAGCACGGTATGACCATCAAATGATTTCGAGAGACATGCGGGCGCACTCGCATACTTGACCGGGCCCATGGAGATGTCGCTTATGGCACCGCATTCGACGAACTCGTATCCGCCAACACCGCCCATGAGCGCGCCGTGCCGCATCATCGTTAGATGATCTTTATAGACGAGATCCGGCCCAAAAAGTACGTACATCGGATTGCCGGTGTCGAGCTCCGCTCGCACCGGAATGCGGCCGTCCACCGCCATAGGAACCATGGGAATGCCGCCGTTCATGCCGATCGTGAGGGGAATACCCGCTGTGACCAGTTTGGAGAAATCCGTCGTGGCCGGGTCGTAGAGTGTGAGCGTTTGCGCGTCAAGATCGACATGTGCAATTGCGGCGGCGAGCAGGTCGTACCCCATGAGGCCGTCTGCGTCGAGCTTGATATCCTGATAGGACACGACGACGTTGTGCAGCGTACTGCCGCCCAATTCGAGGGTATCTATTTTGGCGGTTTTCGTGGCAACGGCGCCCCCGACGCCATGCGCGGTTGTGGTGTTCAACTGCTTGAGATGCAATTGGTCGGCGAATGATTGCGTGAGCGCAATGCCGATGCCGGCGCCGGTGTCCAAAATGAATTTCCCGTCAACGCCGTTGACCCTTGCGTGAAAGTAGATGCGATGGTTTCTGTACCAGTTGTAGTCGATCGGGATTGGCGCGTGGGATGGATCGAACGACCAGGATGCCGTGGGACGCGGCGGCGCAAAGTCTTGCGGACCCACGCTGGCCGGTATCTCAATCGTTTTGACGGTTCCGGTGTACTCGCTCTCCGGAAATTTAGAGCTTCCGATGAACTTCTTTCCGCCGGGGCCATCAATGTACGAGAGGATGTCGACCGTTGAACGATAGGCGCCATCGGGGTCAATGATGTAACGCTTGTAGGCCCCGGTTGAAGGATCAATGTAGAGATCGATCGGAAGGGCGCTCGCTGGGCTGATTCGCACAATTGATACCGGCGCGCCGTTAACGGTGGCGTTTCCTTGAAAGGTCCCGTCAAAGCCGGTCGTCGCTTCGGTGACGACGAGCTGCTGCGCAATGGTTGCCTTCATTGCGTCGCCGATGACAAGTCCAATGAATCCATTCTGATCGGTCTGCCAAAAGACGTTGCCGGTGTACCCCGTGTCGGTTGCGAAGCCGGTCTCGGTGTCTATGGCGGTCCTGCGATACACGGCGTTTGCGCGAATCACCGTGAAGGTCGAGCTCGCCTTTGGCTTCCCATCAACGATGTGCGTAATCTCGCCAGTTTCGCGTAGTCTGATGAACGTGCCATCGCCAAACTGCCAGCCAACAAAAGCGCGGTGCTTGGCGAGCAGCGCCGCGGCGTCATCGGCCGATACTGGAGCCGGGAAGACGGCGGTTGCCGCAAATAAAGTAACAACGAGCCTGGTTAGGAGCGTTTGAATGCGCATATGGGAAGTCGAATTTATGGCTAGTATGCCGGCGTCCTTTAGGACTTAAGGACTATGGCGACGTGGAATGATGTTGCGCGACTCGCGACGGCACTGCCGAGCGTGGTCGAGACCGGCAAGTGGGGCATGAAAACGTGGGCGGTCAAGGATAAAGCGAAAACCCATGGCTTCGCGTGGGAACGGCCGTTGCGTAAGAACGAGATTGCGGCGCTTGGCGTCACCGCGCCAAAAGGCGCGATCCTCGGTGCGCGCACCGCTGACCTCGGCATGAAAGAAGCGTTGCTCGCCCGCAATCCGGACGTCTACTTCACGACGCCGCACTTTGACGGATATCCGGCGATCCTCGTGCGACTGAGCCGAATCAAGGTAAGCGAACTGCGCGATTTGCTCGTTGAAGCATGGCTTGCACGAGCGCCCGAGCGCCTGGTGAAGGAGTACCTTGCCGGTACCTCCCGGTAGCGACCTTGCGTGCCTGAGGCGGGTTCTGGTACAGTCAGGTGTCGAAAAACGCCCACAGCGGCACGGCTCGGTAGCTCAGCGGTAGAGCAGGGGACTCATAAGCCCTTGGTCGGGTGTTCAAATCACCCCCGAGTCACCAATTTTCGAGAGGGCGGGACCTCAACTGGGGTCCCGCCGCTCGCGAGCGGAGTAAACCTTACATGTCCACGATTCCGTGCGATTTCTGCCCCCACCCCGTCGATCGCAATCAGATGGAAGAGATCGAAATCTCGCACTACGTTCCCGATAGCTCCGGCGATGATCTCGCCTACGCGCGGACCTATTTCTTTGGCCATCCGGATTGCGTGCGCAAGTTCTATCGCACACTGGTCGATCATAAATTGGATCTCTTCAAACATATCCCAAGCACCGGCATCCCGCCGGAATAGCGTGTGCGCCCGTAGCTCAGCTGGATAGAGCGCTGCCCTCCGAAGGCAGAGGCCGTGGGTTCGAATCCCTCCGGGCGCGATTCTTATGAAAGCCCTCGTTCTCAACGAGTACAACGGTCCACTCGAGTTGACGGAGCTACCACGCCCCGCACCGTTGGCCGGCGAGGTGTTGGTACGCGTCGCTGCGAGCGGTCTCAATCCGCTCGATGTGAAGATCCGCGCCGGCGAAGCTGCGCACGCAAAACATCCGGTGCCGCTGGTGCTGGGCCTCGATCTTGCGGGCGTGGTTGAAGCGACCGGTCCAGGTGTCACCGCATTTCGAGCCGGCGACGAGGTCTACGGGATGACCGGCGGCGTCGGCGGCATTCCCGGCACGCTAGCTCAATACGCCGTCGTCGACGCGCGACTGCTCGCGCGTAAGCCCAGCAACCTCACGATGCGCGACGCGGCCGCGCTACCGCTCGCGTTCATCACATCCTATTCGGGCATCGTCGATCGCGCGCAGCTGCAAGGTGGGCAGAGCGTGCTCGTGCACGGCGGTGCCGGCGGTGTGGGCCATGTCGCCGTGCAGCTTGCGCGCGCGCTCAGCGCGCGCGTATGGGCGACGGCGAGCCCATCCAATCTCGACGTGCTTGCGCGTCTTGGTGCGACGCCGATCGACTACCGCGCGCAGACCGTTGAACAGTACGTCGCTTCCTCGACTGGCGGCGCTGGCTTTGACGTCGTCTTTGATACCGTGGGCGGCGCGACGCTCGATGCCTCGTTTGCGGCGGTCAAACACTTCGGTCACGTCAGCAGTGCGCTCGGCTGGGGCACGCATGCGCTCGCACCGCTGTCGTTTCGCGAGGCCAGTTACGCCGGGGTGTTTACGCTCTATCCATTGTTGAGTGGCGAAGGCCGCGAGCACTTCGGCGAGATGCTGCGCGAGGCAACGCAACTCGTGGAAGCCGGGAAACTCACACCGCTTGTCGATCCGCGCCGCTTCGATTTTGCTTCGGTGGAGCGCGCCTACGAGGCAGTCTCGGACGGCAGTGCGCGCTCGAAGATCGTGGTCGATGTCGCCTGACGAGCAGCATATCCGCCGCGCAATCGAGCTTGCGCAGGAAGCCGCCGACAACGGCGACGTTCCCGTTGGCGCGGTCCTCGTCAGTGGCGAGTTGATTCTCGAAGCCAAGAACGAGAAAGAAGCGCGTCCCGATCCTACCGCACATGCCGAGATGCTGCTGATTCGTGAGGCGTCGCGACGACTCGGCGCGTGGCGATTGCACGAAGCGACGCTCTATGTCACCAAAGAGCCGTGTGTGATGTGCGCCGGCGCAATCATCGCCGCGCGGCTCAAGCGCGTCGTGTACGCCGCTCGCGATCCTAAGGGCGGCGCCGATGGCAGCGCGTTCGACGTACTGCAATCGTGGAAAACCAACCACCGGCTCGAGGTGACCGCGGGCGTGCTCGAGGACGAGGCGGCCGAGCAGCTGCGGCAGTTCTTCCGTCGAAAGCGCGCGCCCCAGCTCGAGGAAGGGATCGACGCCTAGTCGCGGGTAGATACGGTGTCGCCGCGCACACGGAGAGGTGGTCGAGCGGTTGAAGGCACCCGCCTCGAAAGCGGGCGTACCTGATGAGGGTACCGTGAGTTCGAATCTCACCCTCTCCGCCATATAAAGCAAGAGCCGGATACTTTGTCCGGCTTTTGTTGTTTGCAGGTTTCATGACGTCTTTCTCTTTGCTTGAACTGGTCCGGGTTCGACAGGGCTCGGATGCCGCTGCCGCGCTCAATAACGCGCGTGATGTCGCCGCGCACGCGGAAGCGTTGGGATACAAGCGCATCTGGATCGCCGAACATCACAACATGGCGGGCATCGCGAGTGCTGCGACGTCGATCGTGATCGCGCACATCGCCGCCGGCACGTCGACGATACGCGTCGGCGCCGGCGGCATCATGCTGCCGAATCATTCGCCGTACGTCATCGCTGAGCAATTCGGCACGCTCGAGCGACTGTTTCCCGGTCGTATCGATCTCGGGCTTGGCCGCGCGCCGGGCACGGATCAGATCGCCGCGCGGGCGATGCGACGCAGTCCCAATGCGTCGGAGTTTTTCCCACAGGATGTGGTGGAACTGCAAGCCTTTCTCGCCGAGCCGCAAGAGGGGCAGGCGATCGTTGCGGTGCCCGCGGCTGGAACGAACGTACCGCTCTGGATTTTAGGCTCGAGCACATTCGGCGCAATGCTCGCCGGCGAGCTCGGATTGCCCTACGCCTTTGCATCGCACTTCGCGCCGGATCTGCTGCTGCCGGCACTCGAAACCTACCGCAGCCGGTTCAAGCCGTCCGCGCAACTCGGTCGACCGTATGCGATGGCCGGCATCAACGTCATCGCTGCTGACACCGACGCCGAAGCCAAGCGTCTGGCAACGACGCAACAGATGTCCGTCGCAGATATCTTCAAGGGAAAACGCGGCTTGAGCAAGCCCCCGATCGATGACATCGAGACGTATTGGTCGCCCGATCAAAAGGCGCAGGCGCTCAACCTGCTCTCGCGCTCGGTGGTTGGTTCACCGGAGGCCGTGCGCGCGGGATTGCGGGCGTTCGTCGAGGAGACACAGGTTGACGAAGTGATGATCGTCTGCGACATTTTCGACCATCAGACGCGGCTGCGTTCCCTCGAGTTGATTGCCGGGGCTATGGCAACGTAGGTCGAATGTAAGGCTCATGACAGTTTCAGAACAGCTCGCGACCTGGGCGTCGACTCCCGACGGCGAGATGTTCGTCGGCGTAGCATATCGTGACAATCCCTATCAGGTGCAACGTGTCAAGACCCGTGACTTAGCCGGTCGTTTCCTGCGCATTGGTGAATCGAATGCTGCTCGCATTGAGGCGATCCGAGGCATCACATGCGTGATCGTCGAGCTTGCGATACCTTGGGCTACCGATTCGCCGTGTCGCGTCATCCTCTCCGCGGTTGAGCCATTTACCTAGGTGCGGTTCGCGGATCCATGCGGGCGCGGAAGATGAAAGTGCTCGTAATGGCCTGACAGCCCACGATCTTTGGCGAATACGTTGACTGGCGTGCCGCCTTCGGCCGCTCGATCTACGTCAGCGATGCCGGTAGACGCGTTAAGATGAACCTTTATGACGTGGCCGTTCGCGTCAACGGTGACGGTTACCAACGCCGTTAGGGGCTCGTGGAGATCTGGCGGAATGACTGGCGAGACCGCCTCGACGATCGTTGCCTCTCTGTTGCAGAGTGCAGGATCAGCAATTGCTACTGGCGTGAGGATCACTGCATTCCCCTTATGCCGTCCCTCGACTACGCTTCGCTACGCTCGGGATGACAATGTAGCGCCTACGCTCGGGATGACAATGTTGTGGCTACGGTGAGGAGCTTGGATTCGGGCTGGCGCTTTCGCTTGGGCTTGGACGCGGTGTTCCCGCGAGACGTGGATCGGGCGCCGTTGTGGGAAACGTGAAATCGGAGAACGTGGTGACGGCGTTGACTTTGAACGCGCCGAGGATGGCAACATGCTGCGTTGCGCTAAACGTGCCGCGGGTGATGACCCAATAGCCGTTAACCATCGAAAAGTCGAGTCCGATCGTCATGTCGTTGCCGTTATCTTGCAGCGTCACGTGCGACGGTAAATGTGTCGCCGGATCCTCGGTTACATCAGATGGAAACATGTCATCTCTGCCGGTGCGTGCGGTGGGCTCGATGAGCAGATGCAATGCATCGTCGGTTGAGTCGGGCGCGTAACGCGGCGCCCAGAACGAGAAGTAGGGGATGACCGCGTTGACGCTCGGATCGGGCGCAGGGAATTGGAATTGATACGGTTGGCCCGGAAAGAAGTCGATCTCGAGTTTCTTCAGATTCGCAAAATAGTTGAAACTGAAGCTCGAGAACGGATCGAAGAAGGGAATCACCGGAAACGCTGAGCCGGTGCGTTCCCCGCCGTTGGGCAGATCCTGCATCACCGCGTAATCGTCGGCAACGCGCACCGAGACCGCGCGATTGATGTCCTCGCTCTTGCTGGCGCCCTCGATATGCGTCGTCTCGCGGAACGTGATGTAGGTGGGTGCCGCGGTCAAGTATGTGGCGGCGGCGCGATTAATGAGCGCTGCCAGCGCCGCATCGGCTCCAATCATTGCTTGGGTGCTTTCGCTCGCAGGGAAGGCTCGTACTGCCGCCGCAGAGGCCCGAAGTGATCGAAGAGCCATCGGCACCGACGCGCGAGCGCGTCGTCGAACTGCGCCGCGCCATCCATCGCCAACCCGAACTGGGCTTTGAGGAGCACCAGACGCAGGCATTGGTCGAAAAGGAACTCGATGTAATCGGCGTCGAGCACCGCCGCCTGGCGCAAACCGGCGTGGTCGCGATCGTCCGTGGTGCATTGCCGGGACACGTCGTTGCGTTGCGCGCCGACATGGATGCGCTGCCGATTACCGAGCGCTCAGGTCTTCCCTTTGCATCCGAGGTTGCAGGCAAAATGCACGCTTGCGGTCACGATGCGCACACCGCTATGCTGCTCGGCGCGGCACGCGAACTGCAGGCGATGCGCGAGCGTCTGCACGGTACGGCGGTCCTGATTTTTCAACCGGCGGAAGAAGGCCCCGGCGGCGCACAACCGATGATCGAGCAAGGCGCGCTCGAGAATCCAAAGGTCGAAGCGATTGCGATGCTCCACGTCGATATCCGTCTTCCCGCCGGGTCGATTAGCATCACGCCGGGTCCGGTCAATGCGTCCGCTGACGAATTGTACATCACGATTCGCGGCAAAGGCGGCCACGGTGCGTACCCGCACACCTCGATCGATGCGATTCCTGCGGCAAGTGCAGTCGTGCTCGCACTGCAAAATATCGCAGCGCGCGAGATCGATCCGCTCAGGAGCGTCGTGGTCACGATCGGTACGATCGAGGGCGGCTATCGCAACAACGTGATTGCCGACCAAGTGCAACTCTCGGGAACGTTGCGCGCCCACGATCCGCAGATTCGCGACGGACTCGAAGCGCGCGTGCGGCGCATCGTCGATCACGTCGCAGCTGCCTACGGTGCAACCGCCGAGATTCGCATCGTGCGCGGCTATCCGCCGGTCGTCAACGACGTCGATCTCGCCGAACGATTCGCACGCTACATGCGCGAGCAGACGCCGGTACCCGTGGAGCGCTTCGAACCGACGATGGGTGCCGAAGACTTCGCGTATTTTGCGCAGCAGGTTCCGGGCGTGCAAGTGCGCCTCGGCGTTCGCAGCGAGGCAGCCGGAGCGATCCACCCAGCCCACGGCGCCGAATTCCGGATCGACGAGGCGGCGCTCCCGGTCGGGGTCCAAACGCTGGTCGCCTTCGTGCGCGGCGTGGGGTCGGGCGATATATAGGGGTCGCTTGCGCGGCAGGCACAATATCTAGGGCAGAGAAGTAGTCGGTCCATGGCGATCGTGACCGATGCCCTTGCCCACCCCGGGCTGCGGTCGTACAGCGCGAGTCTCGATATCGAATCTCCGGTCGAAGATGCATTCGCGCTGCTCTGTGCCGTCGAGAAATGGCCCGTGTGGCTCCCCTTCCTACGCAGTGCAACGTTGGCGGAACCGGCATCACCGCTTTCCGTAGGGACTGAAGTGATCGTGCGCTCGAGCCTGCCGCGCGACGAAGAACAACGCTACGAGGTCGATCAGTTCATCACGAACTTTCACCTTTCGCTCGTCGGCGCATACTCGGTGCGTCGGCGGCTCGACTTCCGCATCGAGCGCAAGACCTCGCGTGCCAAGCTGCACGTCAAGCTCAGCTACCCCGCCTACGGCGGCCGGCTCGGTGCGCTGATGGACGCCTGGAGGCACGGGCGCCGGTTCGAGCGAGGGCTCGACGATGCGCTGGTCCACTTTAAGGGTATGGTTGAGCTAGCAGTCATTGACCGAGACTGCTAGGCTTGGTATAAAAGAACGCGTATGCCCCTGTATGACTATCGCTGTGCGGCCTGTGGCAAGGTGACCGAGATCCGCCACGGCTTCAATGATACGAACGCCGAACCGTGCCCGCAGTGCGGCGGCGAGCTCGCGCGCGTCTTCAATCCCGCGCCGATCATTTTCAACGGCTCCGGATTTTATAAGACCGATTCGCGTCCAGCCGCCAAGAGCGAGCCGAGTTCCAGCTCGAGTTCCTCCAGTTCGGATTCCTCGAGTTCTAGTTCGACTTCCAGTTCCGGTTCGAGCGACTCGGCGGCATGATTTGGATCGCGGTAGGCGGCGTGATTGCCGCGCTACTGCTGATACTCATTGCGCTCATCATCGTGTTTGTCGCGGCACGCCCAACGTTACGCCACGCCAAAGCCCTGTCGCTCAAGACCCAAGCGTTGGCTGAACGCGCCCGCGTCGTTCTGCACCGCGCTTAAGGCAGCGGCGGTTCCTCACCGCCTTCGGGCGGCTCCCATTCCCATCCAGGGTTCGGCCCAGGGTTCGGCGACACGCCGCCCGGAAGTCCGAAACTCGGCGCGCTTGGCGCATCGGGCGTAGCGCCCGGCGGCGTTGAAAACGGCATGCCGAACGGCGCTCCCGTTGGCGGTGCCCCAGGTGTCGGCGGCGGCGGCGCGCCAAACGGCAATCCCGCGATACCGAAATCCGGAACCGGCGGGGTGGCGGCCGGCGCGCGGCGCGACGTGGGTGGCGGAGGCCCTGCTGCGGGCGGGGGCGCTGGTGCCGGCGCGGCTGGCGCGGTTGGCTTCGGCTCAATCGTATCGGGCGGCGTAATGGCCTTCGGCGACACCTCGACCGGCGGCATCTCGTAGCCGGCTTGCGTGCTCACTTCGGGCGCGCGACGCTTCGATTTCGTCGCGGGCGCGGGCTGCGCCGGGAGTGGAAGCGGCGGACGTGACGGTAGCCGCGGTGTGAAGCTCGGTACGAGTAAATCGCCGGCAGCGGCACCAACCAGCACGTAGCGCGGCGGCGGTAACAACTGTGCGTCGGAGCGCCCCGCGATCTGCCGCAATTCGTTCATGTATTCGCGCGGCGCCTCTTCGACTTCGATGGTGTCGAGCAGCAGCTGCACGGTATCGATGAGATATTCGCGCGGCGGAACTTTGGCAAAGGCGAAGACGTGTTGCGAAACGTCAGCTTTGACGCCTTGCAAGAGCTTTTTCCAATATTCGAGCGGCTGATAGTATTCGAACTGGCCGAGCTCGCGCTTTGCCTGTGAGTAGAGCAGCGCGATGCGTTTGCCGAGTGGATCGGCTGGCGGCGCGGGTTCGATAACCGCGACGCGTCGTGCCACGCGCGCAAGCTCGGAGAGCACCTGCGAGTGGAAGAACGGATCGATCTCGTGCAGATAGTGATACGCAATGGCAAGATCGAAGCTGTTATCTTTTGCCGGAATCACTGAGGTGCTGCCGCGCAGCAACTTTGCATCGAGGTTCTTGAAGTGGTTGATCGGCTCTTGACGATGCTCGATCACCGTAACGTTGGCGCCGCCGTCGATCGCATGCTGCACGTACGCCCCGTCGGGGCCATAGCCGCACACGAGCACTTTTGCGCTGGGTATGATCACGACTGATTCCCAGATCAGCGTTTCGAGATAACGCGCTTCGGCTGCGAATTCGTCAGGGGAATAGACTGGCTGTTCGTTCACGCGCGCTGCACGCTCCCAAGAGTTTCGAGAAACGACGGAAAGCTGACGTCGATACTGGCATCGCTGTCGATCTCCAGCGGTCCTGCACCGGCTGCGAGCGTCGCGGCGGCCATCGCCGTGCGATGATCGTCGTGGGTGTCGATGCGCGTGCCGCCGGCGCGCGGCGTCCCGCCCGCGATCGCGAGGCCGTTCGGCGCCGTTTCGACCGCGATCCCGACGGCGGTCAGCAGCCGCTCGATTGCGGCGACGCGGTCCGATTCTTTGGTGCGCAGCTCGCGCACGCCGGTAATTTTCGTCTCGCCTTGTGCAAACGCAGCGGCCACGGCCAGCACGGGAATTTCGTCGATCGCGCGCAGTGCAACGTCCGGTCCGATCGCAATGCCGCGAAGGGCAGCCTGCCGGACGTGGATGTCGGCAACCGGTTCGCCTGCGATCTCGCGTGGGTTGCGCAGCTCGATCGACGCGCCCATCTGCAAGAGCGCATCGAGCAGCCCGGTGCGCGTCGGATTCACGCCGACCCCCTCAACCGTCAAATCGCTGCCGGGAGCGACCGTCGCCGCGACAATGAAAAACGCCGCCGACGAAAAGTCACCGCAGACCGTAACCGGATTGGCATTGGTGAGTGCGCCGCGCAACTCGATCGTGCTGCCGTCCCAGGCGATATCCGCGCCAAGGTAGCGCAGCAGCCGTTCGGTGTGGTCGCGCGAGTGTTTGTCGGCTGCAATCGCGATCGGCGTCTTGGCGAACAGACCGGCTAACAGTAACGCCGATTTCACTTGTGCCGAGGGTGTGAGAAGAATGAATCGCCGCGTCTCGATCTGCGGCGTGCCCTCGATGCGCAACGGCAGCTTTCCGTCGGTCGTCGCGATCTTTGCGCCGAACGCGCGCAACTGTGCCGCGACCGGTTCCATCGGTCGACGGCGCAGTGACTCGTCACCGTCAAAGGTTGCCGGCACGTCGGCGCCGGCGCAGACACCAAGCATCATCCGCGCGGTCGAACCGGAGTTCATGCAGTCGAGCGTTCCCATTGGCTCGCGCAGCTGTGTCGTGTGAATGCGAAGTGCGTCGCCATCGCCGTCGACGCGAGCGCCTAGCGCGATGAGCGCTTCCATTGTTGCGCGAACGTCCCGACCGGGGTTGAGATTGTGGATCTCGAGCGGCTGCGGCGCAGCCGTTCCCAGGATCAAGGCGCGATGCGAGATCGACTTGTCGCCGGGAACGCGGATCGTGCCGCGCAGGGGGCCGGGCACGAAGCTCCGCGGAGTCAGTTCTAGGCTCGACATGGGCTTTTGCGTGTTCCACGTGCGTGGTATAAATGCCCGTATGAACGCTGAGGAGGCAATCGAAGCCGCGCACGACGCTGGGCTCCGGTACTCGAGCGATACGGAACCGGGTATTCGCCGCCTGCGCCGCGGAAGTGGGTTCCGCTACGTTGCGCCCGGCGGTCGCGCGCCGTCGGCGCGGGATCTGGATCGCATCCGCGCATTGGCGATTCCACCGGCGTATCGAGACGTGTGGATCTGCACCGATCCGCGTGGGCATCTTCAGGCGACCGGCCGCGATGCGCGCGGACGAAAGCAATACCGCTACCACCCCGAGTGGGCTGCAGCCCGCGACGACAGCAAGTTTCACCGGGTCGCGGACTTCGGTAAGGCGCTGCCCCGCATTCACAAACACGTCAAACAGAATCTTGCCCGGCCCGGCATTCCGCGCGAGAAGGTGCTGGCCACGGTCGTCTATCTGCTGGAGAACGTCCTGATTCGCGTCGGCAATGATGAGTACGCACGCGAGAACGACTCGTATGGGTTGACGACGCTCAAGGACCAGCACGTCCGCTTAAAGGGCGACACGGTGCGCTTTCGGTTTTTGGGCAAAAGCGGCGTGCATCACGATGTCGACATCCGCGACCGGCGCGTCGCCAAGGTCATTCGCGTCTGCCAGCATCTGCCTGGCCAGCGTCTCTTCGAATATGTCGATGACGACGGCGCGGTGCGGCACGTCAGCTCGCACGATGTGAACGAATACATTCGAGCTGCAGCAAGCGAGGAATTTTCAGCCAAAGATTTCCGAACGTGGGGCGGCACCGTCACCTGCTGCGAGCTGCTGCTACGCGAACCACCGGCGCAAAGCGAGAGCGACGGCAAGCGCCGCGTGAATGCCGTCATCAAAATCGTGGCGGCTCGCTTGGGCAACACCGTTGCAGTCTGTCGCAAGGCGTACATCCATCCGGCGATTCTCGCGGCCTATCTCGATGGATCGCTACCGCGGGTCGGAAAGGCAGAGCAGATCATACTCCGCTTGCTCGCGGCTCAGTCGAAGCGCAAATAAGGGACGTGGAACTCGCAGGGGACGACCGGCACTTCGTCCGCCTGAATCGAGAGCGCGCGACAGCCGCAGCGCCATTGCACCATGCGAATGACTTGCGGCTGTCCCGATTTTGCAACGTCCGTGAAGTGATGTTTCGTGTGTGAGGGCTCGCCGAGCAAATTTTCCAAAATGCCAAGCGGGATCTGACAGACGCGCGTGCGGCTTTCGGTCACCGCGGGTTACGATTCGCGAATGCGCCGCTTAGCGGCGTCGATGTTCGCCTGAAGCCGATTCTGGGCTTCGTTCGCCATCGATTTTGCCCGCTCTTCGGGCGTCATCTCGTCGTCCATCTCGCGTCGTGCGCGTTCCGCATCGGCGGTCGTGCGATGCGAGGCTTCGTGGACCGCGTCACGCATGTTATCGACGGTTCCCTTAACAACGTCCGCGGTTTTGTCGATCGGATCTTTTTTCATGATACGCAGTTCATTCCCGAGACATGCGCGGTCGAATCGGATTCATTTGGGCTTTGTCTGGGAAAGACGTTTACATGGCTGGACTTGCAAATCTCATCTGGACCCTTATCGTCATTCTCGTTGTGCTGTGGCTGCTCGGGTTTCTGCTGCACATCGGCGGCGCGCTCATTCACCTCATCTTAGTGGTAGCCGTCATCCTCCTGATCATCAACCTCCTGACGGGGCGCGGAGCGCGCGTCTAACGGACCCAAACCCAGTCCCCGGCCGGCCGCCAGGCAGCCGGGGACTGAAGTAAATCTGCGGGAAGTCCTTGACACTAGTTAGGTATGCCTAATAACATGCCTGGGTGAACCTAATAGGGATGCTCTTGGGCATCGCGCTTTTTGCCCATCAGTATGGCGTCACGTGCCAGAAATGCCACACGGTCATTCCGCACCTCAATGATTTCGGGGCGCATTTTCTTGCCAGTGGCGATCGCATTCCGGGGGTCCAGCCGGGGCCAGCGTTCCCGTTCGCGATGAAGGCCAATCTCCTAGATTCAAGCGAGAACCAAGGCGACGGCCCGGATGGCAAGGGCCTGCCCAAGGCGATTGTCGACGAGGTCGAACTCTTCACGGCCGGCGCGATAGGCACGCGCGGAAGCTTCTTTGTCGAGCAATATGCCGTCGACGGCGGCGAGCATGGACTCTTGCGAGATGCGTGGGTCAACGATCGCCTGAATCAATGGGACGCGAAAATCCCGCTCTACGTGCAGGCCGGTATGTACACGCTCCCGTTGCCCGTCGACCCCGAGACGTTTCGCGAGTCGTATCAGGATTACGCGGTCTTCGTACAACAGGTCGGGAATAATCCGTTCGATTTTTTCACGCCAAAGCTCGGCGTGAACCTCACCGTTGGCAACACACTGCAGGGCTTGTCGGCCCGAATCTTCACCGGGCCCGGACACGATCGCCAGAGCGGTCTGCTGACCACCGGTGAGGACTATATGGAAAACATTCAGGAAGCGATCGGACCGGTCGCACTGACGTACTATCACTACGAAGGCGAACGGCCCGATGTCGCGACGCTGCTCGATCGTTTCGTGCGCCAGGGCTACGCCGTTGTTTTCAACCAGGGGAAGTGGACCAGCGAGACGCTGCTGCAGACCGGATGGGACTCGAGCTTCAACGGCATCGGCTATGCGTCCAGTGGCGGATTCGAGCAACTGCGCTACGCATTCTCGCCGCGCTTTTTCGCGCTGGCGCGCTACGAAGGCACCAACGACACCAGTGGCTTCGAGCGCGATACGGTCCTATTGCTGGGCTACGGGCCGACGCACAACTCGCGGATTACGATCGAAGACGTGATCGAGCACGTTCCGTATGCGGCAACTCCGCTGAACCTCTTCACCACCAACACCATGAATCTCCAGTACACGATCGGATATTAGCCGATGCTGCATCTTGCGTTCGCCGCACTTCTCGCGATCGACCCGGCGAAATCGACCGTCACGTTTTCGGTGCAGCACATCTTCGTCGAGCGTGTCACCGGGGGCGTTCCCGTGCTCAGCGGCTCAGTCGACGTGCCGGATGGATCGTCCGTACCGGCGAGCGTGACCGCCGCACTGGACGCCACGAAGTTAAAGACTGGTGATCCGGATCGCGACGGCGTCATGGGAACGCCGGAGTGGTTCGACACCAAGAAATTTCCGACGTGGACCTTTACGAGTACGAAGATCACGCCGGCGCCCAACGGCTTTATGATGGACGGCACGCTGACGATCCATGGCGTCGCGCAGCCCGAGCACATGGTTGTAACCGTAAGCGGCGACCCGCAGCATCCGGTTTATCATGCGACGTGCCAAGTGGATCGGCACGCTTTTGGGATGTCGGTCACGCGACTGGATCCGGTTATCGGCGGAACCGTCGACGTCACGCTCGACATACGGGTGAAACAGCCGTGAAAAATCGGCTGATGGTGCTTGCGCTGCTCGCAGGCTGCGCCGGTGGTGGGAATGCGAGCGCACCGACCTATCCGACGGCGGCGCCAGGCACCTATGCCGAACCTCCGATCGTGCAGAGCGTCAACGGCGTTGCGCACGTCGTACTTGCGGCAGCAATCAACCCGGCGACGAATGCGCCGGGCTTCGAATACAACGGCGGCTGGGTTGCGCCGACGATTGAAGTCGATCCCGGTGACACGATCGACATCGATTACACGAACAATTTGCCGGTCTCGTCGACGCCACCGAACATGACCAACTTGCACTTTCATGGGATGACGGTCTCGCCGAATGCGCCGGCCGACGACGTGATCGACACGATGGCGATGCCGGGGCAGACACTGCACTACAGCGTGCCGGTTCCAAGCGACGAGCCCACCGGACTCTATTGGTATCATCCGCATCCACACGGCGAGAGCAATTGGCAGGTGGAAAGCGGCATGGTCGGCGCGATCATCGTCGACGGCATCGAAGAGCATGATGCGGGCCTTCAATTTTTGACCCAACGTGTGCTCTTGCTCGCTGATCCGCAAGATCAGCCGAACATTGCCACCCTCGCGAACGCGCGCCAGCTTATCGCGCAACGCGTGCAGGCACAGGACGCGCCGTACGATCCATGCCGGCCCGAAGAAGGACGCCACGTCACCGTCAACGGGCTGATCCAACCGACGATCGGCATCAACGCGGGCGAGCAGCAACTCTTTCGCGTCGTCAACGCATCCGCCGACCGATATTTCGACCTCTCGGTGCCGGGCGAGCAGATCGGCATCGTTGCGCTCGACGGCTATCCGGTCGACACGTATCCAGGTAATCCGCACGTCGAGAACGTCTCGCATATACTCGTTCCACCCAGTGGCCGCGCCGAGTTCATCGTCACTGGTCTGGCCGGCGGGACTACGCTACAATCCGCGTGCGTCGACGCCGGCCCCGACGGTGATCCCGATCCGTTGGTGACGTTGGCTACGCTGCAACCCAATGGCAGCAACGGAAACACGGTCACCACATCGAAACCGCGTGCCCTCATGCACGCGATCAAGGAGCAACCATTCATCGGTGAGGCGCCGCCGGCACCGGCAGCGCAGCGTCAAATCATTCTCAATGAGAATGTCGTGACCAACCAGTTTTTCATCAACGGTGCGACGTACTCGCCTACGGCCGCGCCGCAGATCGTGGCGCAAAGCGGGACGGTTGAGCAATGGACCGTGCTCAATCAGAGCGGTGAGATCCACGCTTTTCACGTGCACCAGGTGCACTTCTTGGTGGAGGCGATCAATGGCGTTCCGCAGAGCACGCTCAATTGGGTCGATACGGTGAACGTGCCCTACGAAACGCCGGGGAATGGAACGCAACAGCCAGGATCAGTAACGTTACTGGTCGATCTCCGCGATCCGATCGTTCAAGGCACCTTTGTCTATCATTGCCACATTCTCGAACACGAGGATGGAGGCATGATGGCGAAGATCGTCGTGCAGTAACCTAGGCTATTGGTTTAGGGCCACGTCGTCCCGTCGGCGAAGGTCACGCTGGTCACGGTGCATTGCGCATCGGGGTCGACGTACGCAGACTGCGTATAGTGGCGCGTGATCATGGCCGTGGTTCCGGGCTTGAAGTCAAACGTGGCAGTGCCGGTTTCGTGCCGGCCGTGGTAGTTGCCGGAGACCGTTACGGATTTGACGAGCTTGCCGCTCTCGTTCGCGAGTGTGACGGCCACGCCGTTGGTGAGCGTTACGCCAGGTACGCCGATTGAGTTTCCGCTGCTAGCAAACATCACGGTGCACCCGGTGACTTTCACCGGGGCCGGGGTGGTGGTCACGGCGAGCGCGGATGAGCTCATCGCGAGCAGCATAATAGCAGTAATCGGAAGGATTTTCATCAGTAGTTTGTCCTCCATTGTGGAGAAGCGACTTCGGTCATGCCCAGAATCTTCCTCGCGCGACATGATGTACCAAGCACGTCCCGGGGGGAGCCATACTGGAGGTTCAGTCGATGGTCGTTCTGTCGGTCCACTATACGTTTGCGCCGGAAGACGGCGATAAGGCCGAGGCCCTTTTTCGAGAACTGCGCGAGGAATCGCGCAAGGAACAGGGCGTGATTACCTTCGAAATCGCGCGCAGCCCGGAGCAGCCGAATTCGTTTGCGCTGTGGGAGGAATACGTCGACCGCGCGGCATTGGAGGCGCACGGCACGACCGAGCACTTCAAGCGTCTGGTACTGGGTGGCATACGGCCATTGGCGCAAGACCGCAACGCCGTTACGGGCCTTCCGATCGCAGACAGCTAACGATGCGCGGCGTTGATGCGCGCTTTCTTGCGAGCGGAGCGATCGCGCTCGCGATCGCCATGGGTGTGGGGCGTTTTGCATACACCCCGCTCATTCCAATTATGGAGCGCGATGCCGGTCTCGGCGTTGCGGCGGCCGGCGCGTTGGCGACTGCGAATTTGCTGGGTTATCTCGTCGGCGCGTCGCTGGCGATGCACCCGATCGCCCAAGGCTTGCGCCTGGCAATAACCCGCTGGAGCCTTGCCGGCGTCGTGGTGACGACCGCATTGATGGCGGGTCCGCACGCACTGTGGTTGCCGGTGCGCTTTGTGACCGGCGTGTGCAGCGGCTTCGTCCTGGTGTTTGCCTCGAGCATCGTCCTCGAGCGCGCGGCGAACGCGCGCCAACCGAAGTGGCCGCCGCTGTTTTTCTCCGGCGTGGGTCTCGGAATTGCGTTTTCGGGTATTGCCGTGCCGTGGCTGGCCGGATTCGGCGGCTCGCGGGTGGCGTGGCTCGGCGTCGCAGTGATCAGTGCGGGCGCGCTGCTCGTGACGGGCTGGTGGTTCACCGAAGATGCGCCGGCGTCGGGGATCGCGCAAGCCGGCATCGATGCGACGCTGCCGCCCCACCGAACGACTTTTGCATGGCTCCTGGCCGTGTACACCGCCGAGGCCTTTGCGTACATCATCCCCGCGACGTTTCTGGTCGCGATCATCGCGAAAACACCAGGGCTGTCGCATTACGCCGCGCTGTCATGGGTGTTTGTCGGTTTGGCCGCCGCGTTTGCAACGTTCGCATGGATTCCCGCCGCCGCGCGCTTCGGGAAAGCGCGCGCACTTGCGCTCGCGCTCGGGATTCAGGCGGTGGGTCTGGCGGCACCCGTGTTTTCGCGAAGCGCACTTGCGGTGATCGTGGCAGCTGTCGCGCTCGGCGGAACGTTTATTGGCATCACGCTCTTTGCCGCCGGACTCGGACGCGACATCTTTCCGCGCAGCACGAGCGCGGCAGTGAGCCGCTTGACCGTGCTGTACAGCGTCGGGCAGATCGTGGGGCCGATCGTCGCGACCCAACTGGCGCTGCGCTTTGGTTCGTACAATCCGGCATTGCTGGCGGCCGCAGGCATCGCCGCGCTCGCTACTGTCGTGACGCTGATTACGATTCGCGACCCGCAGCGAGGCATAGCATGACGCAGAACGAGGACGCCGGCAAACGCGCGGCCGGATATGCGGCTGTCGATCGATTCGTGCGCAACGGCGCATGCATCGGTCTCGGCACCGGGACGACCGCGTTTTACGCAATCGAGCGAGTTGGCCAGCGCATTGCGGCGGGAGAAGATATCGTCGCGGTCGCGACGTCAATCGGAACCGAGCGGCTTTGTGCGCAACAGCACATACCGATCGTGGCACTGCTCGAGCGCGAGATCGAGGTGGCGATCGACGGGGCCGACGAGATCGCGCCGGATTGGGCGCTCATCAAAGGCGGAGGCGGTGCGCTCTTTCGCGAGAAGGCGGTAGCGCTCTGTGCGCGGCAGTTCGTCGTCGTTGCCACGCCCGCAAAACTCGTCCCGGCGTTGGGCGCGTTTCCGCTTCCGGTCGAAATCGTGCCGTACGCGATGCTCTACGTGCTGCGCGAAATCCAAAGCGTATATCCCGACACTGCCATCGTACGCCGCGGCGCCGACACCCCATTCGCCACCGATAATGGCAATTGGATCCTCGACTGTCACTTTGGCAGGATCGACCAGCCCGCGCAGCTCGACGCGACTTTAAAGAAGATTCACGGCGTTGTAGCGAGCGGGATCTTCGTTGGGCTCGTGAGCAACGTCGTGCTCGGCAACGACGACGGGACGGTGTCGATTCTACCCTAAGTCGGCGGGTAGGGTAATTCGACCGCCGGGCGTGTACCATAAGCGTGTGGCAAACGGCAAGGAGCGGGGACGGCCGCCGTATGACGACGTTCTAACCCCAGCCGAATGGCGCGTTGTGGACGCCGTGCGCCATGGTATGCCTAACGCACGCATCGCACGCGGCCTCGGCGTAAGTCTGGATGCCGTAAAGTACCACGTCGGGAACGCGCTGCAGAAGCTCGGGCTTACGAGCCGCAAGGAGCTGCAGCGGTGGAACGGCGTGCACAAGCACACTAAGTACGGGAAAGCGAGCGACTCGATGAACACCTTGAAAGCATTCGGACCCATCGGGCAGATCGCTCGTACGGTACGAGACATTGGCGCGGCCCGGGAATGGTACGGCGACGTGCTCGGCCTTGAGCACCTGTATTCGTTCGGGAATCTCGCGTTCTATGCGTGCGGGGACGTCCGCCTGTTTCTGTCTGAGGCCGAGGGCGCTGAGTCTGAATCAATCATCTACTTTCGCGTCGATGACATTCGTGCGGCCTGTGAGCAATTGGCGGAGCGCGGCGTGAAGATCACGCACGCCCCGCACCTGATCCACAAACATGAGGATGGTAGCGAAGAGTGGATGGCCTTTTTCCACGACAATGAAGGTCGTCCGCTCGGGCTAATGTCTGCGGTGCGCTAGCGAGCGGCGAGCCTCGCAACGAGGAACAGGCTCAGCGAACAAAGCGCGAGATCCAATTGCCGGTATCAGCACGAAGGTCGGACACCAGAACCCGGCAATCACCGCCAAACGCTACGCAACCATCTTCAAGGACAAGGCCGCAGACGCAATCGCGAAAGCCTTTGGACAGTCTACGGACACCGCCGCGTAGCGAAACTAAAAAACGCCCGATAAACTCAGGCGTTCTCTTGGTGGGGAAAGTGGGATTTGAACCCACACGAGTTGCCCCGGCCGCTTTTGAGGCGGCTGCGTCTGCCGTTCCGCCATTTCCCCACGTCTACAGTGACGCGCCCGGATTCGGGGTCCGCCAGCCTGCTCCTTGCCCCCATGGCCCTGTTCCTGAGGATAGGCGGATAGGACCATTGGCGATTTCAGGGTACAGTTGGAGCTCGAATGTCACTCCGTCTATTGCTTTGCCTGCTAACAATGTGCGCCCTCGGCGTGTACGCCAGTGCGCGCGCAGCTTCGGTCGTTCCGCCTATCGTCGCGCGCGCCGCGCAAACGGCTGCGCTTGAAAGCTTCGGCGTGATCGTGCTCGAGCGGCACATCACGCTCAGCGCGGCGGCTGGGCCGGCGCATTTCAGCCAAAGCAATGATGCGATTATGCTGATGAATGATGCAACCTACGAACACATTCACTATCTTCGGATCGAAGAGAATGGCCACGTCCTGAGCGCGAGCGAGACGGCCAAGCGTGAAGCGGCGAACAATCACGACCTCGAGGCAGGCAAAGACGTTTTCAAGCAACCCTTCGATCGGCGCTATCTCACCGATTATCAGTACACCATCGTTCCGTGTGCATGTGCGAGCGGCGAGATCGCAGTGCATTTCACGAGCCCGATTGCCGATGCGCTGCACGGTACCGGCGATATGCACATCGACGAGGTCAGTGGGCACGTGCTCGATCTCGTGTACACCCCAAACGTCTTGCCCGAGCACGCCAACGCGGGGCTCGTGAGTGAAACGTTTGGTCAAGCCCTTCCCGGCCTGTGGACGATCGTGCGCATCGACCGTACCTATAGCGGCCGCGTATTATTTGTCGGCGGACACGGCACGGTTACGGAAATGCTCGATCATTTCCACCATTTCACCGACGCAGAGGTGGGCGAAGCGTACTACCGTACGGCGATGATGCAGTAGAGACGTCGCGGTCGCCGGGCAACAAGACAAAGGTCTTGGTAAAAGTGACGGGCTGCGGCGCAACGTCGGGCGCGGTGTATGTGCAGCTTAGGGCGGCGCGTACGCCACTTTCAGTGACGTGGCAAACGTACGGGCGGTTGAAGGTTCCAGCATCGATTGGGTGCGTGTAGGCAGCGATATAGTCGCGTGCCGAAGGCGTCGGGGGATTCGAAACGATATCCCGCGCATCGCCGACCGTGGAAACGCGATTTATATGCGAGCGTTCGTCTTCATCAAGGAAAATGCGTGCACCAGCATTGGCGGAGACAACCACGCGCACGATGCCGTTGTCGAGCACGTAGGTTGGCATCTCGTCGTGGAAGACATCGAGCTCATACGCGATCGCCTGACCCGGCGGTGCGCGTCGCCAGGCGATCGGCAGCGGCGTTGCATATGGCAAGGGTTGCAACACCGGTGCCGGCGGCGGCGTGAAGCCAAGGGCGATGTCACGAGCACTGCCGGGCGCAAGGTGCATTGGCGAAATGGCGTAGCGCCGCTTTCCGACGAGAACGCTCGTGCGCGCGGTATCGCGCTCGCCGAGATCCGGATTGAAGATATCCAGGATCGCGCGCGTGCCGTTGGGTGTAACGAGAAGTGCGGCATCGCGCAGGCCGCCGGTGCTTGAACGTCCGGTTACTTTCGGCGCGTGCTGATATCGGGGATCGTAGACGCGACAGGTGAGCGCGAGCGCACGGCACTGCTCGAGCTGCGCGATCGTCGCGTCGGCATTGCCGCGCCACGCAATCGCGCGGTCCGCCTGTGGCTGCATCGTGGCTAGCAGCGTGCCGTAGCGTTTCACCAACATTCCGAACGCGGCGGTCGGCGCATAGCGCGGCGACGGATTGCCATCGACGTCAAGCGCGGCATCCCAGCCGTAGAACCAATTAGCCCAGGGCGCTTCATAGCCGGCCGGGTTGCGTGTGTCTTGTACTGGAAAGTTGACCACGCCGCGCACGCCCATTTGTAGCATCTCGTGCAGCGCGATCGTCGTGTTCTCGGGCGCCGCTGCGCGCGGCTTCGTCTCGCCGGCGCCTTGCAACCAGCCGGCTTGAAACTCGCTCGACATGACCGGCACGCCGGCCTGCGTTTGCAGTAAGCCGAAGGAGAAGGCGAGCTGCGCGATGTCGTGGTCGCCGATACGATACGTATCGCTCTGATACCAGTTGCCCCACGCCCAGACCGGTGCCGACGACGTGACCTTCATCTGATAGGTGTTGATGAAGAGCGGGACGCGCGTCCCGACGGTTGCCTGCACCTGCGCCTTGAGCCAATGCATGTACTCGTGCCAATGCGGCGCGGGATACGTGTCGTTATCGAGATAGGCGCCCTGATCGTCGTCGAGTGCGATCGCAATCACATCGTGTGACCAGGGAGCGATCTCGGTCAACACCGCGTGCAACCATGCGGACGTGTAGCGCAGATGCACGGAGTTGTGCAGCCATTCATCGGCGGCGGCATCCGCCTGCGTGTTTTGTAGCGTTGCGGTCGCGGGATAGCGCCCCTCAAGGACGTCGTGAAGCGGCATGTTGTATTCCGGCTTCTCGAGCAGCCAGTCGGGATAGCCACCGTTGCGCCACTCGTTGCGAATGACGGGCCCCGGACGCACGATGACCTTGAACCCCAACTCGTGAAGCAGTCCGAACAGCTTGACCAGGTTGCGTTGCGGATTGGTGCGCCCGTTGAAATCGACGGTGTGCTCGTCGGGCTCGTGCCAGTTCCAGATGAGATAGAGATCGATCGTGTTGATGCCCATCGCACGATAACGCAAAAGATCGCTGCGCCACTGTGCGACCGGCGTGCGCTCGTAGAAGAAGGCAGCACCGTAGACGTAGAACGGGCGGTGGTCGACCGTGAACACCGGTGTGCCCTGATCTTGTACGATCGACGACGTATTCCACGTGTTCCACAGAAGCGCGGCAAGGGCGAACGCGAGATGCATTGGCGCAGGGAGTTGGGTTCGCGCAGGCAATGCCCCTGGCGATGGAATCGACCTACGGCCATTTGCTCGGGCTGCACGGTGCATTGCACTTCGATCGGATCACCAGTGCAGCGCTCGCGGGCAATGCCTTGGGCGATCCCGCCGAGCGCGCCGTGATCGTGTACACGCCGCCCGGGTACGACCCCCAGGGTTCGCGCGTCTATCCGGTCCTCTACGTACTCCATGGCTATACCGGGAACGCGCTGGCGCTCGTATCCGCGCGCCCCTGGGAACGCAACGTCGTGCAGTGGGCCGACCAACTGATTCACGAACGGCGGATGCCGCCGGCGATCCTGGTTATCGTCGACGGGTTCACGCGCCTGGGCGGTTCGCAATACATCGATTCGATCCACAATGGCAACTACGCAACGTACACGGTGCGCGACGTCGTCGGGCACGTCGATCGATCCTATCGGACGGTCGCGCGTGAAGGCGGACGCGCGGTGCTCGGCAAGTCGTCGGGTGGTTTCGGCTCGATGCACTTGGTGATGGCGCACCCCGGCGTCTTCGCGGCGTTTGCGTCGCACAGCGGCGATGCGTACTTCACCTATGCCGCGCCGCCGGCGTTTCCATCGGTCCAGCGCACGCTCGAGAAGCACGATTTCTCGATCGCTACCTTTGTCGAGGTATTCGAGAAGAAGCACAAGCGCACACAGCCGGAATTTCAGACGATGGAGATCCTGGGCTACACCGCGGCCTACTCACCGCGTTCAGCCAAGGCCTTCGAACTCGATCTGCCGTTCGATCTGCGCTCAGGGAAACTACGTGACGACGTGTTCGCGCGCTGGCTCGCCTTCGACCCGGTCGAACGTGTCAGCGGTGCAGATGCGGCACTACGGCGGCTGCGCTTACGTTATCTCGACTGTGGACGGCGTGACGAGTACGGGCTCGATATCGGGGCGCGCCTCGTAGCGGCTCGGATTCGCGAGCTGGGGCTCGAGGTGCGGCACGAGGAGTTCGACGACGACCATCGCAACGTGGGATACCGGTACGAAATCTCTCTCCCGGCCTTGGCCGAGGTTCTCGATAGGAACGATACTTGAAGCGCGCTCTGTTGATCACCGTTTTTGCATGTGTGGCGTTAGCCGTTTCGCCGCTCCCGTTGCTCGCGCAGCAAGCGACGCCGCAGCCGACGCCTTCTGACTGGATGGTGTACGAGGATCCGGCGATGCACTTCCGGGCACCGGACGGATGGCAGCCGGTCGGCCAACGTCAGATCGACGCGCAAAAGCTCACCGACGATGCGGTCGTCGTCGCGGCGTGGGTCTACCCGAATCGGGAGCATCCACGCAAGCTTACGATCAGCCAAGAATACTTCGAAGGCGACTACAAGGCGTTCGAGGCGCAGCTCGAGAGCCAGCTACGCGATCAGTTCACCGATCCGTTCTTCAAGAGCAAACAAGACATAAAACTCCGCAACGGCATGCCGGCGGAGTTCATGGAGATGAGCGCCGGCTCGGGATTCGACGTTACGAAGACTTACGTTCTGCTCTGGTCCGACGGGGTGCGGGGCATCTCGATCCTCCTGACGGCGCAACTCAACGACCTCGACGGCGTCTCGGCGCAACACCTGATGTCAGACGTGACTGCCGTTCGCTATCCGGCCGGCCGCGACTAGCAGCGCCGAACGCAGGTCGTCGAGCAGATCCTCGATATCTTCGATGCCGACGGAGAGCCGTAACAGCCCGTCGGTCACGCCGCGACGCTCACGATCTTCTTTGGGAATCGAGCCGTGCGTCATACGCGCGGGATGGCAGATCAGCGACTCGACGCCTCCCAGGCTTTCCGCAAGACTGAAGTAACGTAGCCGGTGCGCAAAGTCGAGTGCGCGCGACGGCGGTCCCTTGAGCACGAACGAGACCATGCCGCCAAAACCGCTCATCTGCTTTTTCGCGAGCGCATGCTGCGGATGCGAGGGAAGACCCGGATAGTAAACGCGATCGACCTCGGGATGCGTCTCGAGAAACTCTGCAACCGCCTGAGCATTACGCGCGTGCGCCTGCATCCGTAGCGCCAGCGTCTTTGCGCCGCGCATCGTCAGCCACGCGTCGTGCGGACTCGGCACGCCGCCGACCGCGTTTTGATGAAACTTGATGACGTCGCCGATCGCATCGTCGTTGGTGATTGCAACGCCCCCTACGACGTCGGAATGGCCGCCGATGTACTTGGTGGTCGAATGCACGACGACGTCGGCTCCGAGTGCTAGCGGCTGCTGAAAGTACGGCGTCGCGAAGGTGTTATCAACAGCCACGACTTGCTGACCGGTACGAAACGAACTAATCGCCGCGATGTCGATCAGTTTGAGCAGCGGATTGGTCGGGGTCTCGATCCAGAACAACTTTGTGTTCGGGCGAATCGCAGCGCGGACCGCGTCGAGATCGCTCATGTCGACGAACGTGAACTCGAGGCCGTACCGCTCGAGCACGCGGGTGAAGAGCCGGTACGTTCCGCCGTAGAGATCGTCGGTGACGACCGCATGATCGCCGGCCGAGAGCAGGTTGAGCACCGCCGCCGTCGCGGCCATGCCGCTGGCGAAGGCGTAGCCGTGTGCGCCGCCTTCGAGCGAGGCGAGCTGCTTCTCGAGCGCAAGCCGCGTCGGATTGATCGTGCGCGAGTAGTCGAAGCCTTTGTGTTCGCCGACTGCATCTTGCGTGTAGGTTGACGTTTGATAGATCGGCACGATCGTCGCGCCGGTCGCAGGATCGGCTTCTTGTCCGACGTGGATAGCCCGAGTCGAAAATTTCATCGTTATTGTGCCGGCAGAGCAGCGCTGGTGGAGGAGAGGAAGCTGATGATATCTTGCCGCGCGAGCACGCCGATCGGTTCGCCGTCGTCGGTGATGACCACCGCGGGGTTTGCGAGCGTCAACAGTTTGTACGCTTTCTCGATTTCATCATGTTGCTCGAGCGAGGGGAATGGGCGTCCCATGACTTCGCTCACCGGCTTGTGCAGGATATCGGCTTGATCGAAGACCGCTTGCATGACGCCGATGTCGTTGACGCTGCCGACGATCTCGCGTCCGCTCACCACGGGCAACTGCGAGATCTCGTAGTGCCGCAACAGATCGAGCGCGGCTCGGACGGTGTCGTCTGGCTTGACGGTGATCATCGGTGGCAACGGCGTCTTGCTGCGCAGTACGTCGCCGACGGTCGCTCGGCGTTTGCCCTCGGAGAGAAAGCCGTTTGCGATCATCCACTCGTCGTTGAAAATCTTGGACATGTAGCCACGCCCCGAGTCCGGGAAGAGCACCACCACAATCGCATCCTTGGGGAGCGTTTTGGCAAGCTTCACCGCCGCGACCGCAGCCGTTCCCGACGATCCGCCGACCAAGAGCCCTTCCTCACGTGTGATCCGCCGGGCCATGAGGAACGAGTCGCGATCCGACACGCGCACCATCTCGTCGATTACCTTGAGGTCGACGGTTTCGGGCAAGTAGCTCATGCCGATGCCTTCGACGGCATACGAGCGCGGCGTATCGCCGGAATAGATCGAGCCCTCGGGATCGGCGCCGACCACGTGAATCTTCGGATTTTGATCCTTTAAGTAGCGCGCGGTGCCCGAGATCGTCCCGCCGGTACCGATGCCGGCCACGAAGTGCGTGATCGTTCCGCGAGTGTCACGCCAAATCTCCGGACCCGTTGTATGGTAGTGCGCTTCCGGATTGTGGTGATTGTGGAATTGATTGGGTTGAAACGCGCCGGGAATCTCCGATGCGAGCCGGTTGGCTACGCCATAGTACGACTCCGCCGAATCGTTCGGCACGTTGGTCGGCGTGACCACGACTTCCGCGCCGTAGGCTTTGAGCAAGTCGATCTTTTCTTTGGCCATCTTGTCGGGCATCACGAGGATGCACCGGTAGCCGCGAATCGCCGCGGCCATCGCCAAGCCCGACCCCGTGTTGCCGCTCGTCGGCTCGACGATCGTGCCGCCGGGTTTGAGCAAGCCCGCGCGTTCCGCTTCTTCGAGCATGGCGACGGCGGGCCGGTCTTTGACGCTGCCGCCGGGATTGACGTACTCGACCTTGGCCAGCACGAGGCATTCGGCCCCATCGGTGACCTTGTTCAGTTTGACGAGTGGCGTGTTCCCAATCGCATCAAGCGCGGTTTCACAGTAAATCGGCCCGGTTGTCCGGTCGGAGGGCGCGGTCATAGACATGGGCCAGCGCTTCCGCAACCGGGGAGAGCGGGCCTCCCGCGCGAAGCCTGGCGTATATGAGGAAGACGGTTCGCGCTTTCGCGACGCTTGCGTTTGCTGTACTCGTGCTCAGCGCGTGTGACAACGGCGACCTTCCGCCTGCAACGCAGTTCTCGCCGTTGAGCGGAACCGTTACTGACTCGGTGACGCATCAACCGATCGCCGGTGCGACGGTCATCGTCGACACCGTCCTCACTACCGTCACCGACGCGAACGGGAAGTTCACGTTTGCGAAAGTGCCAAGCGGAATCCTAGACTACGTTGTGCGGGCGAAGGGCTACGCGGATATCACCGCGAGTGCTGACGCCGAACCCGGTAAGCAGTTCGAGCTCAACGTCGCAATGCAGCAGCCGAGCTCGCCTTAGTGTAAGCGCTGGCCGGCTTGACGAAAGTCGCGCGCTCCGCCACCGCGCGATCGATCACCTCGAGGACCTGATCCGCAAGCTTCTCCGGATTGTGCCGAACCGTGAGGTTCTCGCTGATCATTTGCGCGCGTATTGGGGTCAGGCCGAGTTCTTGAATACGTTCGATGTCGGGGATCACCGGCTCTTGGCGCTCTTCGAGGTAGGTCGTAAGCAGTTTGTGCGGCGGCTCGTCGTTGACGATCACGTAATCGCAAACCCGCGCGCCGGCATTGCGGAAGAGCGCTTCGACATGATCGGCGGCGCTCATACGGTCGGTTTCGCCGGGTTGGGTCATCACGTTGCAGACGTAGATTTTGACGGCGTTGGCGTGCGCGACCTCATAGGTGATGCGTTCGACGAGAAAGTTCGGAAGAATCGAAGTGAAGAGTGAGCCCGGTCCGAGCACGATGGCATCGGCGGTGCGAATTGCTTCGATGACTTCATCGAGCGGCATCGCGGTCGCGGGATCGAAGAAGACGCGCCGAATCGGCTGGCGCGTTTTGGGGATGTTCGATTCGCCTGCGACAATCGTTCCATCGTCGAGTTCGGCACAGAGTTGCACGACCGAGAGCGTCGTCGGCAGCACGCGGCCGACGATGTTGAGCACGCGGCTCGACTCCTTGATCGCCGCATCGAAGTTTCCGGTGATGCCGCTCATTGCAGCGAGAAACAAATTACCGAATGAATGCCCGGTCAGGCCTTCGCCTTCTTCGAACCGATAGCGGAATAGATCGGTGACCAGCGCTTCGTCGTCGGCCAGCGCAACGAGGCAGTTACGCACGTCGCCGGGCGGTAGCACGCCGAGTTCCTTTTGCAGGCGACCCGACGAACCGCCGTCATCGGAAACGGTCACGATCGCCGTAAGATTGGTCGTGCGACGCTTGAGCCCGCGCAGCAACGTCGAGAGTCCGGTGCCGCCGCCGATCGCCACGACTTTGTAGCCCTGATCGAGCCGCCGCACGAGCAGCGAGTCGAGCAGGCCTTGGTCACCCATGCGCGGCGTGCGCGTCATCGACTTGAGCCAGCGGCTCAAGCCGTAAACGATGGCAAGCAGCCCGGCGATGATGAACATCCAGGTCAGGTAGGACGGCGAAAAATAGTCGTCGACGAATGCGTCGATGCCCTCATTGATATGCAAGCCGCCACCTTCGGCAACCAGCCAGCGGTAGATGCCGTCGACGAGGAGCGCGACGCCGATAACGACGAGCACGAGCCAACGCTTGATTCCAAGACCAGGCAAGAGCCAGCGCAGCGGCGCGATGACGCGGCTTCCCATGCTAACGCCCTAGGTCTCGCGGGTCGACGGCGAGCGCCAGGCGCTCGTCGGCAGCGAGATGCGCGTACAGGCGATTGGCCACGTAGACGGAGCGATGCCGCCCGCCGGTGCATCCAATGCCGATCGTCACGCGCGCCTTGCCTTCGGCGATGTAGCGCGGGACCAAAAAGTCCACCATGTCGATCAGCTTCGCCACGAACGGGGCGCATGCCGGGTCGGCTTCGATGAATTTCACGACCGCTTCATCTTCGCCGGTGAGCGGTCGCAGCGCGTCGTCGTAGTTGGGATTGCGCAGAAAGCGCACGTCGAAGAGCAAATCGAGATCGAGCGGCACGCCGTACTTGAAGCCGAACGGGACGATCGTCACGGTGAGCAGGGCGCGCTCGTTGGGAGCGAAGGCGGCAGCCAGGCGTTCTTTGAGACTTGCGTGGTTGAGACCGGTGGTGTCGATGCACGTCGTGGCGCGCTCGCGCATGGGAAGCAACGCGCCGCGCTCGGCAGCGATCGCTTCGCGCAGGGAACCGATTGCTTCAAATGGATGCCGGCGTCGTGTTTCGCTGAAACGGCGCACCAGTGCATCGTCGCGCGCTTCCAAATAGAGCACGTCGACCGGCCTGGTTCGAGCGGTCGCTTCGATGGCGGCGAGCGCGTCGCCAAGCAGCGCGTCGTCGTGGTCGTTGAGGGTAATAGCTATATCACCGGTGCGGCTCGCATCCAAAACGCGCAACGTCGCGTCGAGCGCCGCCGGCGGCAGGTGTTCCACGCAGTAAAAGCCCAAGTCTTCAAAAGTCTTGATCGCCTGACTCTTCCCGGCGCCGGAGAGTCCAGTGACGAAGACGATTCGAGCCGCGCTCATGGCCGGCAGAGGGAGCGTTGCAGCCGCATGAAGTTCTTTTCGCCTGAGAAAGCCAACGCCCTCATTCCCAAGCTGGCGCCCCTGCTCGAAGAGCTGCTCACCAAACGGCGCGATCTGGCCATCAAGCTGCTCGAAACCGATCCCGCACTTCGCGTCCCGCCGCCGTCATCGATCCGCACGACGCGACTGGCCGGATTGCGATCGCCGTTTCCGGCGCCGCGCTTCGGCGATCTCAAGAGCGAAATCGTGCGCCTCATCCATCGCATCGAATCATTCGGCTGCATTGTGAAAGACATCGACCTCGGACTGATCGATTTCCCGTCGACGCGCCGCGGCGAACCGACGTACCTGTGTTGGAAAGTGGGAGAAGCGCGCGTGACACACTGGCACGCGCTCGACGAAGGCTTCGAAGAGCGGAAACCGCTCTAGCTTGCTTTTGAGGCGGTTGCTTCGACCGGGATGAAATCTTCGGCCAATCCTTGTAGCCGCACGTCGCCGAACTCGGCGGTGTAGGCGCCGTTCTCCGAACCGGTGATCTCGCCGATCTCCGGTACGTTCGCGAGCTGAGGAATCTTGCCGCGTATCTCGTCGGGAATGCGAACCTTGTCGCCGATCGTCAGCGATCCCTGATCGAAGAGGGCGTTGAGGCTGTCCAGCAGCATCGGCAGCGGAATGCCGTAGTCTTCACTCACCGCGCCGATCGTGTGCGTTTCGCTGATCGCGCAATTGGAACACCCGCCCAAATGAAAACGGGCAAACACGCGGCGGGCGCCGGCGTGCACGTTGAAGGCCTGGTCGACGGTCATTTCGGGGGTAAAACGCTGCTCGGTCATGCTCATATCTTTGGCTAAGACGCGGGGAAAGACCCGCAAAGTTGCGAGTCGTGCGAAGTACGCCTGTAAGCCGGATTCTGTGCGCACCCTCGCGGGTGCCGGCGATTATCTCTCTGGGGCACGCGTTACCGTGTGCCTCGTTGCGACATAACTCGTACGGACGGGCCGTCCGGGGCCATTAAGGCCCATAGTCGAGCGGTCTTGCTTCAGGTGGGGTTTGCCCGAGCGCGCGTCACCGCGACGCTCCGTGAGCTCTTACCTCACGATTTCACCCTTGAGGGCGGACGACGCAAAGCGCCGTCCGCCTCCCGGTATGTTTCTGTGGCACTTTCCTTCGAGTCACCCCGACAGGACGTTATCCTGCACCCTGCCCGATGAAGCCCGGACTTTCCTCACCGTTGCTGCGTGAGCGGCAACAGCGCAATCACCCGGCGTACTTCGCTCGCGTAGTATAGCACGCGTTTAGGTACCGTTGGCGTCGAAGATCCCCGCGAATGTCGTGGTTTGCGAGGCCGTGATGCCATCGGGATACGGTCCCGCGCTCGGGGTCGTCGATGCCGCAGGGCCGTCGATGTAGTACAGCGAGAGGCTGCCGCTATTACACGGAAGCGTGTTGGCCGCGCAGCCCGACGGATCGATTTGCGCCGGGTTCAGCGTTACCGTCGCGGCACTTCCGCTCTTTGCGGTAAACTGTACCCTTTCGGTTGGCGAAATGAACGCGCTCGGAACGCCGACCGGTTGCGTTGCGCCCGCGACGTTCATCGTGGCGCCCAGTTGCTGTGAGCCCGTTGAAGACGTAATGCCGAATACGGTGCTCGTGGCGGCGGTCGCGACGGCCGCATTGTGGAAATTGACCGCGAACCCGCCGCTGGCGGTGCTGTAGTCGGTGTTGACGTAAGCCAAAATGTTCATCGTATCGGCGAGAACGGTCGGATGTTGTTCACCGACGATCACGAGATCGACGTATGTCGAACCATTGAGACTTTGCGATAGTGCAGCCGTTGGGATCCCGACGATCGCGGTCTGCGTTCCAGTTGCATCTACCGCGATGGTATGCGAACCCGTCTTGAACTGCGCGTAGTTGGTGATGTCGCCGTAAGCGAGAGCGGTTGCATTGACTTTCGTGCCGTCGACATACACGTCCACGGCGCCCGAATCGGCCGATCCATTTACGAAACGAAAATAGCCATAGTTGGTATTGGAGACGATGGTGCCCGGCGAGGTGCCGCCGCCGCATCCAGCAAGAAGTACGGTCAACGCGGATCCAATCGCGATGAGAGTGTGTTTTATTTTGGTGGGTTGATACATAGAAATCGATTTACCAGCGCGCACCTAGACTAAAACGCGCTTGCGCGCATAGGAAAAAAACAAGAGCCCGGCGGCTTAGAAGCTGCCGGGCCCTTGCTTGTACTGCTTAGCGTGCAAGTAGGTTTTACAAAAACTTTACGTTGGTACATCGTCATCATGTTTAACTATGATGCGATCCAACTCTATCCGCGTGATTGGCAGAAGCTTCTCACGCTAACCCGCCTGTCGGTCGACGTGGCCGTGACCGGCCGCACCGTTTCGGACTTCACGCCGTTCACGCCATCCGAGATGTTGACTGAGATGCAGCGATGGGGCGCTGATATTTAGGGCGCGGCTTGTGCCGGCCCGATTTGTGGCGCTCGCACGGGTTTAGCCAAGCCGTAGAAGACAACGACGCCCTGCCCGCCGCACCGCGTTGAAAGGGCCTCTTCGGGCTGCGCGGAGACGCAGCTTTCGATGTTTTGCCAATTGTTCATGACCCAAACGTTGCCGGCAGGGTCAACGTCGATGTCGGTTTGCATTTGGAGCCCACCGCCGACGTAACCGCCGGGCGGTGATATTTGGTCGCCAGTCTTCATCCCGGGCGGACAGTTCGTAACGCGAACGCCGCACAGTTCAGTAATTGGACTGCTCGGCGAAGCGAAATTTGAAATCCAGACATTATCATCACCGTCCACCGCAGCAGCCCACGGACCGGGAAGGCCGCCGCTCTTGAACGGTGAGCCTGGATACGGGGAACCATCGGGCCGAAGAAGCGTGACGCTGCCGCCGTGGGGGCCACCTTCCTGTTTCGACATTGTCGTCGTGAGATAATCCGAAGCTGCAGCGACGCCGTGGAGCTTGAGTTTCACGATCATCTCAAAGAGATGCGTCACGGCGCCGACGCCGGTGCCGAATCGATTGGTGACCCACACGTCGCCTTCGTGGTCGATGGCGAGTCCACTGTCGTTGATGCCAGTCTTGAAATCCTTCGCGTCGCTCGGATCTGTCGCGGAAAAGCGCGTTACGTGATCGCTTGCATTCGATATCCAAATCTGGTTGTGTTGATCGATCGCGATGTGGAAAGGTCCGGTGAACGATTTGCAAGGCTCCTGCTTCGCGCCCTCGCAGACGATCCGACCTTTTGTGATATCTCCTTTCGCAAAGTAGACCAGCTGATTCTTCGAGAGCCCGACCACCCACACGTCACCGTTGGGTGTAACGAGCACGCCTTGCATAAGCCCCAGCCTGCCGCCGAAGGTGATGCCGCCGGGAGGTGTGAGCGGCTTACCGTTTTTGTCAAAGACGGTGATCGATTGGCTGCCGTAGTTGGTAAGCCACGCGTTGTCATGCGCGTCAACAGCGGCACCGAACGTGCCGCCCTCCATCCCGCCGCCGGTGAAGCCGGTGGTAATTGGCGAGAGGGGCTGGCCATTCGATGCAAACTTTGTCGCGTGCCCTTGCCAGAGCGAGTCCTGCCCTTGCCAACCGATCGTGAAGTTGTCGCCGACCCAGAGGTTGCCCTCACTGTCGAACGCAGCCTTGCCGCCCGCACGGTATCCACCGCCGTCGAATTTTAGCGGAAGCACCCACGCACTCGGCGCCCAGTTCAGATATGGCATGTACGGCGCGGCACGTAAATTCTTGCCCGGCGGGATCGGATAAAATCGATCCAGCAGCGCAAAGAGGCGGATCGGCTTGTACCATTGATAGCGCGCGATCGCCTGAGCTGCTGTCAGCGTGTCAATCGGAACGCTGCCTGTCGGGGGCGTAACAGCCGCGAAGAGACTGCTGCACGCATCCGCCGTCACCCGCACGACGCAACCCGACAGCACGTCGGCCAGCGTTGCAAAGTTCGCCATGGTAGGCGTCTGGCCGCTGTTGAGCGGGCCTTGGATCGCCCCGCCATATCCGCCACTTTTGAGATCGACGAAATTCGGAACGTTCCGCGAACCGATGCGAAGTCCGAGCGGGTAGCCGATAATCGCCGTGCCGTGCAAAAACTGGTTCATCGTCCACACTGAAGCGATGGTCGTCAATTCGTTGACCACGGCATGAGGCACCAAGGTAGAACCGAGAACGGACATGAGCGCGATCGCTCGATTATCGCCTCGACTTTGTCCGATCTTCGGCTCGCCGCCAGTCGCCACGAGGTACAAGACGCCGTTCCCGTTGCCGGCGCTCATCGAGAAGCGACCGGACTCGTCGGTCTGCGTCTGAGCTAATTGCTTTGGCGCACCGGAGGTCGCGGCATACAGCGTCACCCGCGATTTCGCGATCGGTGCGCCGCCTCCCAGAACGCGTCCGTCGATGCTGCCTCCGGTAAACGCATCGGGCGATGCCGCGGAAACCGGAGCGCTTGCGGTAGTAGCTAACGATTGCTCTAAAGGAGGCGGGGTCGGCGCCGTATTTGCCTCGCGCGATGCACAAGACACAACCAACAGCGACGTCAGTAGCGAACACGCAAGAAGCGGTTTCATAACGCGACCCCCTCCCTCATCTTAACAGCCACTTCGTACCATGACTGGGGCGCAGCAGCTATCCCGAAACTGCGGACTCCGCGCGGACTCCGCAGTAAAGAGAAAAACGCCCGTAGATACGAGCGTTTCTTGGTGGAGGCAAGGAGACTCGAACTCCTGACCCCTTGCATGCCATGCAAGTGCTCTACCAGCTGAGCTATGCCCCCCAATGCGGCGACACCGACTCTACGACGAGGCTAGCGCCCTTCCTGCTTCGTTGCGGGACTTATTGACCTTCGTCTTGGATCGTGTTGCCATCCATCTTCACGGTGTTGTGCAGCTCGAGTCCTTGCACGACCATCCACGTCCCGGCGATCTGCTTCCAAGTGTCTTGCGCCTTCTGGGTCGCGTCAACGTCATGTTTGCCGTTTGGGCTTTCAATGCTGCCGGCAAGGTGCAGCTGCGTTACAACCGTAACGCTGCCGTCGTTATTGAGTGTCTGCGTGAGCACCGACGGTTCACACACGGTCGAGTGCAGTTGCTTCAAGAACTGCGTGCTGATGGCGACGACTTGATCGCGCGTGAGCGTCTTGCCCTTGATGTCGGTGTCGACATAGTCGGGTGAAAGGTAGCCGAACGCGGCCGTCAATTTGGCGTCGGTTGGATCGAGCACGGCGGCGCAGCTCAACTGGTAGTCGCCGGTAATCGTCTTGTACACGTCGGATGGAACGTCGGCAGCGCGCGCTGCGGCGGCGCTTAGCGCAAGCGTGCAAACCAGGGCAACGGCGAATTTCTGCGTCATAGTTATGGTGGAGACGAGGGGACTCGAACCCCTGACATCCTGCTTGCAAAGCAGGCGCTCTACCAGCTGAGCTACGTCCCCACGGCGCGCAACCCCATTCGTGCCTTCGGCTCGGCCCCCTCCCCCCTTGCAAACCGGGCGCAGGCGCGAGAGGATTGGAGCTACGAGGGTCTGCCGATGACTCGTTTGCTACTCGTTTGTAGTCTTGCCACTGCCTTAGTGCTGGCGCCTAGCGCCGCCGCGCGAGCGGACGATGCGTGCTGGCAATTGGTTTTTGCGGCGATCGAACGCGATGCCGCCGCCCCGCACGCAGCGTACATCACCTACTCGGAGCTGGTCAACATCGAAGAAGACCGGCACCGCTACGAGCGCGCCACCGCCAACATCACCTACCGGGACGATGGCATCGCCTCGATCGATGACGACCGTTGGGCGCGTCCGTTTATCTCCAACTTCCTGGAGCCGGGGCCGCCCGTGCTCGGGCCGTACGGTAAACGGCGCGAGGATTGGCTCGCGGTCGCTTCGCAGCGGTTTGCGCTGCCCTTGATTGCTGATGTGCACAACGAAGCGCAGCGCAAATGCGTGGATCGCGGCGATCAACTCGTTGACGGCGAGACTGCGGCGGACATCGTGCTTATCAATGCTCCGACCGATCGACCTGCTCTAAAAGAAATTTGGATCGATCGCCGTTCGCTGGACATTGCGCGCGTCGTTGTCTCCGACTACCTGACGATCGCGGCCGCAGATTGGTCACTCGAGCATGTGCTCACCGATTTCTCGGTCGAGATGCAACACGTCAATGGCTATGCAGTCGTCCACCGCGTGCTCTGGACCTATACGATGAAGGTTTACGATCAATGGAGCACGCTCGACGCCGAATACGACTTCGATAACTACGCGTTTGACAACGCGCCGCCCCCAGGAACGCTCTTTGGAAGCCG
>JBEKBR010000033.1:0-41029 GCA_050015295.1 Candidatus Aquilonibacter sp.
CGCACGGTGCCGACTCCCATTAAATAGCGCGGTTTTTCTAGCGGTAAGAGCGCGGCCGAGGTGCGCGCCGTGACATACATCTCTTCGCGCGTCTCGCCGACCGAGAGACCGCCGATCGCGTAGCCGGGAAAATCGAGCGCGACTAACTCGCGCGCGCTTTGCTCGCGCAACTCCAAATCGAGTCCGCCCTGCATGATTGCGAACACCACGGTACGATCGTTGTGCCACGCTTCGCGAGAGCGTTGCGCCCACGCGGTGGTCATGCGCACGGATTCGGCGAGCTGCTCGTGCGTCGCCGGTAACTTCACGCACACATCGAGCACCATCGCGATATCGACGCCGAGCGCTTCTTCGAACGCGATTACCGTTTCGGGCGTGAAGCGATGCGTGCTGCCGTCGATGTGGGATTGAAAGGTCACGCCGTCGTCGTCGAGTTTGCGCCGCTCTTGCAAGCTGAAGACTTGGAAGCCGCCCGAATCGGTGAGAATCGGACCGTCCCAGGCCATGAAGCGATGCAAACCACCGGCCTCGACGATCGTCTCTTTGCCCGGACGCAGCCACAGATGATAGGTGTTCGCCAAGATGATCTGGCTGTGCGCGCTCCGTACTTCCTCGGGCGTGAGCGCCTTGACCGTTGCCGCTGTGCCGACCGGCATGAACGTCGGCGTTTCCACCACGCCGTGCGTCAGGCGTAGCGTCCCGCGCCGCGCACCGCCGTCACTCGCGCGCAGCGAGAAGATGTCGTGCATCCAGATACTCCGGCGGCGGGTCGGCTTCGAAGTGCATCTCGCGTTCGGTGCGAGGATGCGCGAACGAAAGTTTCCAGGCGTGCAACGCTTGGCCCGGTAAGCCGAAGCGCGCCTCTTCGTGACCGTAGATCGGGTCGTTGACGATGGCGTGGCCCATCGCCGCGAGGTGTACGCGAATCTGATGCGTGCGGCCGGTTTCCAAACGGAAGAGCAGCTCGGCGTGCTTTGGAAAGGCTTCGCGAACTTCGTAATGGGTAATCGCCGGCTTGCCACCGCCGACGATGGCATATTTCAAGCGGTTGTGCGGATCGCGTCCGATCGGTCCGTCGATTGTGCCGCGGTTGTGCTCGGGAATGCCGTGCACCAGCCCGAGATATTCGCGCTTGATGCGGCGCGCTTTCATCGCGATGCCGAGCGCCGAAAGCGCCTCCGGCGTTTTTGCAACGACCAGCAGGCCCGATGTATCGCGGTCGAGGCGATGCACGAGACCCGCTCGCAAGGGCTCGCCGGGAAGCGTGCCGATGTGCGCGAGCAAGGCGTTGACGAGCGTACCGCTAGTCGCGCTATGCGCGGGATGCGTTACCATGCCGGCCGGCTTGTCGACCACCAGCAGATCGTCGTCTTCATAGACGATCGGTATGTCAATCGCTTCGGGATTGGCTTCGAGCGCCTTACGCGGTACGATCTCATAGGCGAGCGCGTCGCCGCTTTCAAGCGGATGACTGGCCTTGACCGTGCTGCCGTTTACGCGCACACCGCCGCGCTTCACCGCATCGGCAACGAGCGAACGCGCCGCACCGGAGAGGCGCGCGACCAGAACGTCCGCGCGCGTTCCCGCCTCGTCAGGCGTGACGACGTGTTCGGAAGACACTCGAGATCAGCAGCAGAATGACGCCGATCGTAATGCACGAGTCGCCCACGTTGAACGTGAAGCGCCAGATCTGCGGAAAGCGGTAGAAGTCGATGAAGTCGATCACGTAGCCGTAATGCAAACGATCGACGATGTTGCCGATCGCCCCGCCGACGATCATCCCAAACGCCACGCAGACCAGACGCGAACGTGCCGCCGCTTCGCGAAAGCTCCACCAGAAGATGAAGAGCACGATGATCGCGAGCACCACCAGCATCGGCTTACTGCTGCCGAACATCCCGAATGCGCCGTGCGTGTTCGGAATAGGCGCAAGCTCGAGCCATCCGGGGATGAGGATCTTGTGGCCGCAAAACGGCATGCAGCGAGCGTCGAAATAGAGCTTCTCGGTGATGAGGTGCTTCGACCATTGGTCGAGCGCGAAGGCAACGATCGCGGTCAGCGCGATCACGAGCGTTGCGTTAAAGCTTCGGAGTCGGGACAAATTGATAGAACCATCCTGCGACGGTGTAAAAAGCATTGTTGACCAGTACGAGTCCAACCGCGACGAGAAAGAGCCCGGCACAGAATTCGATTGCCGGCAGGAAGCGTTTGATCCGATTGAGCACGGGGAGCACCGCGCCGATCGCCACCGCGGTGAGGAAGAACGGCACAGCTAGACCCAGCGAGTAGACCAAGAGCAGCAGCGCTGCCTCGGCGTTGTGCTGCTGCGACGCAATGGCCAGAATTCCCGCTAAAATCGGGCCGATACAGGGCGACCACCCGGCTGCAAACGCGATACCGACGAGGGACGAGGTCCAATAGGTACGGCGCTCGTGTTGGACGTGCACGCGGGCATCGCGCATCAACACCGGAAAGCGCAGCATCCCCATCATGTGCAAGCCCAAGATGACCACGATCACGCCGCCAATCTGCGCGATCAGCACGCGGTGCGCGTTGAGCGCCCCACCGATGGCACTGGCGGTCAGTCCAAGCGCGACGAAGACCAGCGTGAAGCCGAGAATGAAGGCGAGCGCGTGTCCCATCGCAAGCGTCCGCAACGCCGCGCCCTGCTCTTGCGCCTGCAGTTCCTCGAGGCTGCTTCCGGTGAGCAAAGAAAGGTACGCCGGAACCAGCGGGAGGACGCACGGAGAAACAAAGGAAACGAGCCCGGCTAGAAATGCGATGCCTACAGAAATATGTGCCGGTGACGTCATGCTGCTAAAGAACGTTCGTGATGTCGCACTGGTTTAACTATCCGACAAACGTCGACCCCATAGCGATCCACCTCGGACCGCTCGGCATCCATTGGTACGGGATCGCCTACCTGGCCGGATTTGTGGCCGTGTACCTGTGGATGTCGCGCCCAGCGGGGCGCCAGCGTCTGGGCCTGACCTCGGAACAGATCCAAGACTTCCTCTTCTACGCGTTGATCGGCGTGTTGGTTGGTGGCCGCTCGTTTTTCGTCATCAACGACATCATCTCCAAGCACGACCTTTCGTATTACACGAGCAATCCGCTCAACATCATCGCCGTCTGGCAGGGCGGCATGGCGTTCCATGGCGGAATGGTCGGCGTCCTGGTTGCGATTTGGCTTTTCGTTCGTAAACATCCGCAACTGAAATATACCGTCCTGGGCGACGAAGTCGTGATGATGCTGCCGGTCGGCATCTTCTTGACGCGCATCGTCAACTTCATCAACGACGAGCTGTGGGGCGATGTTTGCAATCCCGACCGTCCGTGGTGCATGATTCCCAACCGGCCGGGCGATGCCGAGGTCTGGGGTCCGTATCCACGCCATCCGGCCCAGCTCTACGAAGCCGTGCTCGACATCGTAACGCTGCCGATTCTATTGCTCATCTACAAGCGCCGTCCACCTGACGGTGTGGTCGGATGGAGCTGGTTCTTGATGTACGGCATCACCCGCAGCATTGCTGAGATTTGGCGCCACGCTGATTTCCATGTTGGTCCGATCACCGGCGGCCAACTCTACGCGTTGCCGATGATTCCGATCGCGCTCGTCGGATTGTGGTATTGCAACAAGCGTGGGCGATATACAGCAGCGTCTTGACGCGCTGCGCGCACAGATCGACGAGGCGTTGCGTGCGTGCGGCCGGTCCTCCGGCGCGGTACGGATTCTCGGCGTGAGCAAGAAACAGCCCGCGTCTGCCATAGCGGCTGCCGCCGCGGACGGCCTCGAGGCAATCGGCGAGAACTACGTGCAAGAGGCCGTTGCAAAGTTCGCCGACCCCACGCTCGCCGGGCTGCACCTCGAAAAGCACTACATCGGCCACGTTCAGACTAACAAAGCCAAAACGATCGTCGAGCTGTTCGACGTGGTGCAAAGCGTCGACCGCGCCGACGCGGCGCGCGCGCTTGGCACCGCTGCGGCGCGAGCCGGCCGCGTGCTCCCGGTGCTGCTGCAGCTCAACGTCTCGCCCGCCGAGCGATTCGGCTGCCCGCCGGCCGAGGCGCCCGCCTTGGCCGAGCGCATCGCCGCGGAGCCTGCGCTGCGCTTGGACGGCGTGATGGCGATCGGGCCGCTGGGCGCCGGACCCGACGAAATCGCCCGGGCTTTTGAGCTCGCTGCCAAGACGTTTGCACTCCTGGGTGGAAGTACGCTCTCAATCGGCATGTCGGGCGATTGGCGCGAAGCGGTTCGCGCCGGCTCGACGATGGTGCGCATCGGCACCGCCCTCTTCGGGGAGCGCAAATAGATGAGCATGTTCAGCAAACTGGGATCGTTCTTCTCGATCCGCGACGAGGAAGAAGATCTCTACGAGGATGAGCCCGCGCCAACGGGCCGCATCGTCCCGCTATCGAGCGCCGGGCGTCGCGGCGGCACCGAGGTCAGCGTCTACTCTCCGCGCGGGTTCCAAGACGTCGTCGAAATCGCCGACGCTCTGCGCAACCGCCAAGTAGTGATCGTCAATCTACAGAATGCGGATCGCGCGCTCTTGCAGCGGGTGGTCGATTTCGCGTCGGGCGTTGCCTACACGATCGACGGTAAGATCCAGAAGCTGGCCGAAGCGATCTATCTAATCGTTCCCGCCGGCGTCGTGGTGAACGCAGCCGGGCTGCGCGATACGATGATGGGTGATAGCACGCTCGACTTCATGTCAGGACGCGGGTAGGATCGGCAGATATGTCAACGGAAAAAATTACGCCGGTCGATATTCAGCACAAGACGTTCAAGAAGGCACTGCAGGGTTACGATCGCGCCGAGGTCGATCAGTTTCTCGATGACGTGATCGAGACGCTTGAAGACGACGCGCAACATCGCGCCGCGCTCGCAGCGGAGATCGCCGATCTCAAAGAGCGCATCAGCCATTTCAAGGCGATGGAAGAATCGCTGCACAACACGCTGGTGCTGGCGCAACGTACCGCCGATGAAGTCAAAGCTTCGGCGCACAAAGAGGCGGATCTTATTCGCGAACAGGCGCGCTTGGCCGCCGAGCGCGAGATCACATCGTACAATGATGCGATCGGCGACGTGCGGCGCGAGCATCAACGAACGATCGAGGCGTCCGAGAAGGCCAAGAGCGAGCTCCGCAATCTTTTGACGACGCATCTTTCGCTACTCGAGGGCACGCACAATGTGCTGCAACAGCAGCAGCTCGCGCAACAGAGCGCCGAAGTTGGGGATCCGCCTTCGACCGATACCACGCGAATCGAAGTCTTCTAAGTAAAGCGTCGTGCCACAAATCGCAGTGCTTCCCGGCGACGGGATCGGCGTCGACATCACGCGCGAAGCGGTTCGCGTGCTCGCGAACGTGCGGCCCGACATCACCTGCATCGAAGCACCGGTCGGGGGCGCCGCGCTCGAGCAAGGCTTGCCGCCGCTGCCGGATGCGACGCGTGAGCTCGCCGCCCGCAGCGCAGCGATTCTCTTCGGCGCTGTCGGTCTGCCCAAATACGACGGCAAGCCGATGGCGCAGCGGCCCGAGGCAGCGCTTTTTGCGTTGCGCAGCGGCTTCCGGTTGTACGCAAATCTGCGCCCCGTTCGCGTCTTTCCGGGTCTGGAAGCGGCCTCGTCGCTGCGGCCGGAGCTGGTGCGCGGGCTCGACTTGGTCGTTGTACGCGAGTTGACCGGCGGTATCTACTTCGGCAAGAAAGAGACGCGCATCGAAGACGGCGTCGAGGTTGCGAGCGACCTCATGCTCTATCGCGCGCCCGAAATCGAACGCATCGTGCGCACCGGATTCGAACTCGCGCGCAAGCGCCGCAAGCATTTGACGTCGGTCGATAAGGAAAACGTGCTCGATACATCGCGACTGTGGCGTCGCGTGGTGGAGCGTATTGCGCCGGAGTATTCCGACGTCCGGCTCGAACATCTGTTGGTGGATAATGCCGCGATGCAGCTCGTGCGTCGTCCGGCCGACTTCGATGTCATCGTCACCGAGAACATGTTCGGCGATATTCTCTCCGACGAGGCGGCGATCGTGACCGGATCGATCGGCACGCTGCCCAGTGCGAGTCTGGGTGAAGGCGCCACGCCCGGCAAACAATTTGGGATGTACGAGCCGATCGGCGGCACTGCGCCGGACATTGCCGGCAAGGGGATCGCCAATCCGACCGCCGCGATTCTTTCCGCCGCAATGCTGTTACGCTTGAGCCTCGATGACGAAACGAACGCCGCGCGCATCGAACACGCGGTCGAGGCCACGTATGCATCGGGCAAACGCACTGCCGACGTCGCCGCAGGCGCGCCGGCACTCTCGACGACGGCGTTTACCGACGCGGTGCTCCTGAGACTATGACGTGAGCGATCGCCTCGTTCGCGCTCCGGCACGGATCGGTGCATTCGGCATGTACGTGCCGCAGCGCGTGCTGACCAACGCCGACTTCGAGCGCATGTTCCAGACCAGCGACGAGTGGATCGTGCAGCGGACCGGGATCCATACGCGTCACGTCGTAGCGGAAAATGAGTACTCGAGCCATCTGGCCATCGGCGCGATCGACGATCTGCTCGCGCATCAGCCGCAGGTCGACCTGCGCGAAGTCGACTATCTGATCGTGAACTCGTCGACGCCGGATTACGTCTATCCGAGCGTCGCCGCGATGCTGCAAGCCCACTACGATCTGCCCAAGAGCGTCGGCGCGCTCGATATCGCAACGGCATGCGCGGGCTTCGCCTACGCGATCAATCTCGCGTGTGGTTTGATCGCAAGCGGCGAGTGCGACCGTGTGCTGGCGATTGCCGCCGACGCCCTCACGCGCAGCGTCGATTACACCGATCGCTCGACCGCAGTGCTCTTCGGTGATGGCGCCGGTGTCGCGCTGATCGAGCGCAGCGAAACGCCGCAGATTTTTGGTATGAGTCACGGCTCGGACGGCACCGGCGGCCGCTTTCTCTATCGCACCGGCGTGCGCGCCGAAATCAACGGCGAGATCGACGAGTCGCGGTTCCTGCGGCAAAACGGTCGCGAAGTCTATCGCTGGGTGCTCGAGAACGTGCCCAACGATATCGAACGCATTTTGCAGCGCTCGGGTTTGACGCTGGACCAAATAGACTGGTTCGTGCCGCACAGTGCGAACTTGCGGATGATCGAGGCGCTGTGCAAACGCATCGGCTTCCCGCTCGAGCGCACGCTGCTCTCGGTGACGGAGTACGGCAATACCTCGGCGGTGAGCATTCCGCTCGCACTGATCCCGGCGGTGCGCGACGGCCGCGTCAAGCCCGGCGATCGCGTGCTGATCATGGGCTTCGGCGGTGGACTCGTCACCTCGGGCTGCGTCGCCGTACTCTAAGACGCCTCAGGCTTTCACGTGCTCGGTGACCCAGGTGCGGCCCATGAAATCGACGAGCCGCACGGTGAGCAGTACGTGCTGATGTGGATGGGCCGCACTCCAAGCCGTTCGCCACTGCTGTAACGCCCGCGCTTTGAACGCGGTGACAGCGTCGTCGTCAGTCGAGATGTAGCCGTTCGCGTCGATCGCGATGTCGAGTCGCGCCCCGCTCGGATTGAACGCGACGACGATGTCGGGATACTTTGCCTTGAGCGGCGCAAGCGAGGCCGTCTCCTTTGCGGTAATCTCTTCTTGCGGTGACGGGTGCGGCGCACACGCCGCAAGTGCAATGAGCAGCGCCGGACCTGCGCGCGACCATAGTCGTGCCATACGCCGTTCACGATTCGGCCATAGCCGCGCCCTACCATGCGCGCATGGACGGAATCTCTTGGGCATCCAGCGCCATGATCGCGGCGCGGAGCCGCCTCGACATCGCAACCGATAATCTCGCCAATGTTTCGAGCGACGGCTTTCATGCCGCAATCGCCCGCGGCACGCTCACGCCGCACGGCGTTGAGATTACGCGGGTGAGCAATTCGGATCATGGCGCCTACCGCCGGACCGGACGGCCGGATGATCGTGCGATCGTTGGCGACGGCGCCTTTGTCGTCCGGTCATCCGACGGGACGATCGTCCAGACGCGCAACGGTGCGTTTGAGCGCGACCGCTTCGGCGCGCTGCGCGATGCGGCGGGAAGGAAGCTCGTCGGCACGGTCCTGGCGCCGGGGGCCAGCGTGCGCAGCGGGTTCCTCGAGACCTCAAACGTCAACGCGATCACCGAAATGGTCGGCGTGCTCACGTCGCAGCGTTCGTTCGAAAGCGCGGAGAAGGTGCTGGCCGCGATCGACGGCGTTCGGCAGAAGAGCAGCGACGATGTCGCGAGGATCAAGTAGTGGATCGCGCCCTCTTCGCGGCGGCCAGCGGCATGGCGGCGCAACAGCAAAACCTCGACACGATTGCTAACAATCTCGCGAATGCCGACGTCGTTGGTTTCAAAGGCGACGAGGACGTCTTTACCGCGCTCGCAGCACCGGGCGATCCCGGTGCGGGAACCGTTCGCAGCGGCGAGCACGCGCTATTTAAGGCGGGCAAGCTCGAGCGCAGCAATGGTCCGTTCGACGTCGCGATCGATGGCGAGGGGTTCTTCGTGGTCACTGATGGGGCGCGGCGCGCGTATACGCGCGCGGGCGAGTTTTCGCGTACCGCCGACGGGACGCTGCGCAACGCGCAGGGGTGGCAACTCGCCGGCGTGCGCATCCCGCCGAACGCGCTCGCTGCGAGCGTCGCGCCAGATGGGGCCGTTACCGTGATGACGGATGCCGGAGCGCGGGTGGTCGCGCATCTGCGCGTGGCGGAGTTCGCCGCGCCCGAGCACTTGCAAAGCGCCGACGGTGCGCTGTTCATGCAAACTCCCGAGTCGGGCGCCCCGCGCCTGGTGGCGCCCGGCGGTGCAAACGGCCCCAATTTGCGCTTTGGAATGCTCGAACAATCGAATGTCTCGATCGTCGAATCGATGATGCAAATTCTCACTGCGCAGCGCGCGTACGAGGCCAACGCCAAAGGCATTCAGGCTGCCGACGAGATGCTGCGCATCGCCAACAACCTGCAACGTGGATAGTCTTGCCGCGCAGCGCGCCGGCGCAACGATCGAAGCGCTGCTCTTTACCGAGGCACTCAAGCCGCTGATGCGCGATACCGATCCGCTCGGCGGCTACGGTATTAGCTATTTTGCCCAGCTTCTCGCGAGCAAGTTCGAAGGTCGTGACTGAGCACGAACGCGAGGCGCAGATTCGTGCCCTCTTGCCGCTGGTGCGTCGCATCGCGCGGCGTATCAGCCGGCTGGTGCCGTGCGACTACGACGATCTCGTCGGCGATGGGAGCATCGGGCTCATCCGCGCCGTCGACAACTTCGATCCGGCGCGCGGCACCTCGCTCGAACACTATGCCCGTCACCTGATCTCGGGCGCAATGCTCAACGGCATACGCCGCATGGATCCGGTCGCCGAGCGCACGCGTCGAGCGATGCGCGACGGCGAGATCGAACGCTACGCGATTGCCGGCGAGCGCGGCTGCATCCCCACGCTTGACGAGATGGAGCAGCGCCGGCCCGGGTTCGTTCGCGCGACGCTGGCGGTAACGCTCGGCGTGCCGCTCTCGCTCGATCGTCCGCTCCCCGATGGCGAGCGTATGCGAGCCGATTGGAGCAACGATCCGGCGGGGATGCTCGAACGGCGCAGCGAGTGCGAGCGGATCGGTGCCGCGGTCGATGCCTTGCCGGAACGGCAGCGGCGGGTCATTCGCGAGCACTACTTCGGCGAGTGGTCGCTGCGCGACGTTGGAAAACGCATGCGCATCTCACCGCAACGCGCCTCTCAGCTGCACATCGCGGCAATGAAGAAACTCCGCCGGAGTCTGCATGCTCCGTCGTCTTGACGGCGAGGAATCGCGCCCGCACGCCCCGCAACCGCACGCCGCAGCGATCGCGCCCGAAGCGGCGGTTCCCGCGATCGGCGAAAGCGAAGCCGAGACCTCGCTCTTGCCGCGCGATCATCCGAAATGGGCACGCGACGCGGTGACCGTCTCGCAGCGCGCGCGAGAGGTCATCGCGCGGCTGCGTCCGGTCGCAATCAAGATTCTGAGTTTTTGGGACCATCGTGTCCGCACCACCTTCATCGACGGACACCGCGTCTGCGTCGACCCCAGCGGCTGCTATCGCGTCGAATCGTGATTGCCGCCAACACTTCGGGGGAGTTGCCGCCTCTGTTCTGAAGAATGGCCGGGATGCAATCGTGGGAAGGGCACCAGCGGACGATCGAGGCAGCGCGTGTCGGAGACGACAGCGCGCTCGAAGCGTTGATCGCGGTCATCTGGCCGCAGGCCTACCGCATCGCTCTTTCGATTCTCCGGCATCCGATGGCGGCGGAAGATGCGGCGCAGGAGTCCTGCGCCCGCGTCGTTGCGGCGATCGGTGGATTGCGCAGCAGCGAGGCCTTCGGGGTTTGGTTCTATCGGCTGGTCCTGCGCGAAGCGCTGCGGATCGAGCGGCGCATTCCGGCGCATGAACCGCTGGATGCTCGGCTGCTCGAGTCGGCGTCACCGCTGACCGATGCACTCGTTCGCATCGACGTCCTTCGCGCGTTGGGCGCACTGCCGGCGCGGCAGCGTGCAGTCGTCGCACTGCATCACTACGCCGGTCTGAACAGCCGCGAGATCGCCCGGATTCTCGCAACGCCCGAGGGGACGGTCCGTTATCAACTCGCGGTTGCGCGCCGGCGATTGGAATCGTTGCTCGCGGCGCATCGGCCGTATCCACTTTCCGAGGGACTTTTTGATGCCGGTTGACCTCCATGGCGCGCTGCGCGCCGCGCTCGATGTCACTTTGCCGCCGCTGCGATTCGAACGGATCCGCGAACGCGCCGCACGGCACGTGCAGGTTCGCGAGCGCCGGCGTGCGCGCACGATGTTGAGCGCAGCGGCGCTGGTGGCGCTCATCGCCCTCTTTGCCGGGGAGCAGGGCAACTCGACGTTCTATCCTGCGGTCGCCGCCGCGCCCGCTCCCGCGCCCGCCCCGCTCGCTACGTGATCGCGCACGCAGTGCGGCTGCGCGATGCGGTGATCGCCACGTCGCTCGGCCTCGCCTCATTCGTGCTGCTCGTCATACGCTATTGGGTTCCACCCGACAAGATCTTCGACGAAGTCTACTTCGCGCGCGCGGCGGAAGAGTATCTGCAGCGTCGCTACATCTACGAGAACACGCACCCGCCGGTAACCAAGCTCTTGATCACACTCTCGGTGATCATGTTCGGCGGCCTGCAGCACGGCGATACCTCGTACGGCTGGCGCTTTCTCGACGTGGTGGCCGGCGCAGTAGCGATTCCGCTCTGCTTCTTGCTCGCCAAACGCATCACGCGTTCCACGCTGTTTGCGACCTACGCGACGCTGCTCTTTGCCCTCGATGGCATGCACTACGTGCAGTCGCGCATCGCGACGCCGGAGGCCTTTGTCGTCTGCTTTTCGCTTGCAACGCTCTACGCGTTTTGCCGCTACTGGGATGCCGTCGTCGAAGCGCCCACGCAGCCGATCGGACATCGCTCGTGGCGGGAGCGCGGCCTGGAACTGCTCGCGAGTCTGGTCATCGCCGGCGCCGTCGTACTTGCGCGCTTCTCGCACGAGACCGAGGCGGCTCGCATCGTCTTGATCGTGATCGTCGCGGCCGTGCTGTACGCGGTATGGCGACTCGTGCGCGACCGCCCACCGGGAGCGGCATGGCTCGTGACATTCGCATTCTCCGCCGCGCTGCTGGTGGCGAGTAAATGGTATGGGGTGATGGCGTACGGCGTTGCCGCGGTGATTATCGGCTACGCGTCGATTCGCGCGTGGCTCGCGCGGCGCGCGTCGCCCTTTCCAATCGATCTCGTTGCCGCGTGCGTCATCGGCAGTGTCGGCATCGTCTACGCGCTGGCGTACGTTCCGCATTTCATCGGACTGCGCGATTTACAGACGCTGCCGCCGCGGCCCTACACGGTCAGCGACGTGGTCACGATGCAGGTCAACGCGTTTCTCTACCACGATCATCTGCGCGCGACGCATCCCTACGCATCGGCATGGTGGACGTGGCCGCTCGATTTGCGCCCGCTGCTCTACAGCGCGCAGTACGGCGGTACGTGCCCCAACTGCACCGCCGCAATGATCTACTCGTTTCCGAACCCGATCCTGATGTGGCTTGGTCTCGTATCCGTGCCGTTTGTGGGCGTGCTGGCCTTCGTGCGCCGCAACCGCGGGTACGCGTTGATTGTGCTCGCGTACTTGCTGCAGTGGCTGCCGTGGATGTTCTCGCCGCGCATTGCGTTCCTCTATCACTTCTACGTGAACATCCCGCTGATCGCCATCTGCGACGCGGTACTGATGCAGTACATCTGGGAGACGTTTGGCCGGAAGGACCCGGTCGTCGCGCGCGCGATCGTGGCCGGGTATCTGGTGCTCGTCGCGCTCGCGTTCGCGTACTTCTTTCCGATTCTTTCGTCGTGGACGATCCCGCAGAGCGACTGGCTGCAGCGCTTGTGGCTGCCGAGCTGGCGCGGCTAGTGCTCGTATAAGGCGCCGGTGCCAAAGGACTGGCGGAACATGAAACGCAGCGTGAACGGCTGCAGCCCGTACTGTGAGATCGGCGCGTAGATCGGAACGCGATTGGCGAGTACGTTGGTCAGATTCTGCGCGGAGAACTGCAGCTTTGCACGGGCACCGAGTGACAGCTCGAGATTGCTGTTGAGCGTCGCGAATGCCGGCGCACCGTACGCATTGTTCGATCCGACGTACAGTGCGCCGATCGAGGCGCGCGAGCCGCGCGGCCACTTGTAGCTGATCTCACCGTAGCCTTGCGCGTAGGGAATGCGAAACGGCGCAATCGGACCGTAGCCGATATTCGCGTCGCTGTAGAGCTGGGTGCCCGTCGTGCCCCATGCGTACGTGCGCGGAAGCGAAAGTGCTGCGATGAAGCCCAGACCGACGCGCTTGAACTGCTGCACGGTGAACTCGACGCCGCTCTCGACCATGGGTGGCCCGTTGCTCCAACTATCGTTCTCGAACGCGTAGACGCCCTGCGTTGCGTTGCGATAGACATCGGCGGAGAACGTGGTCGTGCCACCGTGCATGCGCCACTCGGCGCCGAGATCGGCACCGGCGGCGCGCTCGACCGAATCGACCGTGCTGGTCGTTGCAACTGGGAGTGAAAGGCTCGGTGCAACCGCTTCGAGCGGTGGCAATACGTCGCTCGTGCCATAGGAGGCGCGCAGCGCGACCCCGTTGTGCAGGTCGTAGGAATACCCCACGCGCGCTTCCGGCGCGTGCAGTAAGGCAGTTGGGCTGCTGTCCCCGACCCACGACCCGGAGAGGTCGAGTTCGCTGCGGGTATCAGGCTTGTAGGTCACGCTTTCGCTAGCGATGGCGCGCGATTCGTTTTCGCTCGTGCCGCTAAGTGTCGCCCAGATCGCGTGGCCGCTCGTGTCGAACGAGAACTTGCCGTCCGTGTGTTGCCAAGCGAGCGTCGCACCGGTTTCGTCTTCCGTCGCTTCGGGGAGCGAATACGGCGACACGTCGTTGGTTTGTATTTGCGCGGTGAACACGCGAAGCGAGTACGCGTCGTCGCCGCGATCGATCGAAGCGGCGAGATCACCGAACCCTAGGTGCTCGTAACCGTCGCCTGGATAGCCGTAGACGGCGTCAAGCGATCGATCGACCGTAACGTTCATCGCGGTGCCGGTCAGCGTCACGCCGCCGGGCTCGGTCAGCCGCAGTTTCGCAAGCACCGCTTTGCGGGTGTAGTCGAGCGGATCCCCGTCGCAGCACGGGGAGCCGTCGATGGACAACATGGTGGCGTACGCCAGCGTGCCGCCAGGCTCGGTGCCGTCGTAGGCGAGATCGCTGAACGATCCGCCGTGCGAATCGCCCTCGATCTCGAAGGTCCCGCGCTGCCCGAGCGTCGGTTCGGCGGTACGAAAATTGATTGCGCCGCCGACGCCGCTGCCGGCGCCGCTGACGTCGCCCGCGCCTTTGACGATCTCGACTTCCTGCAGAACGTAGGTGGGCAAGAGGCTCAGGTCGAGCGCGCCGCTCGGGGTGAGAATCGGCTCGCCATCGATCGAGACCGGCGTCTCGAACGGTAGCGCGTTGCGGACCGAGGGAAATGCCGGCGACAGCGGCGTCGCGCTGTTGGTGTTGGTACTCGTCAGTGCGAGCGCACCCGGCGTTTGATTCATCACGCTGGCAACATCGGGCTGCCCCTGATCGCGATAGGCCTCGCGCGGATACACGTGCTGTGCCACCGGCGTGGCGTTGAACGCGCTGCGCGCGTGGCCGGTGACGGAGCCGATGACGTGCAACGCGCCTGCTGACGGTGCGAGCGTTAGGTTGAGTGTCTTTTGATCGTGGATTGAGAGGGATTCTGAAATTGCGCGGAAACCGTTGGCGGTAACACGCAGAGTGTAGACTCCGGAGGATGGGAGCGGCAATCGCGCGACGCCGCGCGCATCGGTTGTTCCAAATTCCGCCGGGATCGCATCAAGTTCGATCTTTGCTCCACTGACCGGTTGCCGGTTTTGATCGGTAATGGTTACGACAAGAGTCGTAGCCGCTTTTGCATAGCACGGAACGATTAGAACTACGAGAAGGGCGAGACACCATCGCATGAACACGAAGAATTTAGTGCGGCTTTTGCTGATCGTTACCTTTATGACGAGCACGATATCGCCCGCGCAGGCGCAGACCAGCAGTACGATTACCGGGACCGTTCGGGACGCGGCCGGCAAGCCGATCGCCGGCGCGAGCGTGAGCCTTCGGCCGTCGCGCGCGGCGGAAGTGCGTACCGACGCGCACGGTGCCTTCAGCATCGGCAATGTGCCGGCGGGAACGTACGACGTTTCGGTGATCAAAGGCGGCTTCGTGGCTTATACCTATGCCGGCGTTGCCGTGCCGGCGAGCGCGCCGCTCGCGTTTACGCTGACCGCGGCATCGCTCGATACGATGCGCCAAATCGCGTCGGTGCAGACCAGCGCCGGATCGTCGTTCAACACGAGCTCCACTGCGATACAGACGCTCTCGCAACAAAACTTCGTCGATCAGGGGCAACTGCAGGTCGGCCACGTGCTCGACGAGATTCCCGGCGTCGTCTCGAACCGTCCGGACTCCGCCAACGGGGCCGCACCCGGTTCGATCACCTCGCCGAACTTGCGCGGCGCCTTTGACTGGGAGAAGTCGAACCTCATCGACGGCTTTCCGCTCATCGCCGGCAAAAGCGGTGACTACGACACGCCGCTAGTGAACTCGCTGCTCTTCCAAGATGTCGAGATTGTGAAAGGGCCGACCGCCTACGCCAACGAGATCAACTACGGCATCGGCGGCACGATCAATTTCGTCACCGGCGCGCCGACGCTAACGCCGCACGACACGCTGATCGCCGGTTTCGACAATCAGCAAGGTGCCTTCGGCGAGCTGCGCCTCTCCGATACGATCGGACGCTTTGGCTATGTCATAGCGCTCGTGCGCAGCGGCACCAACGGCCCGCTCGACGACTACCCGACGTACGTCACGTTACCGAGCGGCACCAAGGTCAACGGCGCCACCGCATCGACCACGATCAGTTCAACCGCGCCCGTGGGCTATAGCGGGCCATATCCGGTACCGGGTACGATCAAAGGCAGCAATCCTTCTGCCGCCTACACGACGCTTGCTGCGTGCTGTCAGGACTTCACCTCGACGTATCAGAGCAACGGTGAGCTGGTCAAATTCGCGTATCACTTCTCGAACACGACGTCGCTAACGCTTGGATACGTCGGCATTCAGGGAGACTACGACGGTCCGGCGTCGGGCCTGACGCAAATCTACTCGACCTTCACGCCGGGTCTGTCGTACGACACCGCCGGAACGCCGTTTGCGAATGGCGGGCAGTTCTTGTTGAACCAAACGACCACGTTGCCGAATCAGAACGTGATCGACAACGAGCCGATGTTCGAGGGGCAATTCCGCACGGCGGTCGGAAACGATACGTTCCTCGCGCGCTGGTACAGCGCGGTGCTCGAGCGTCCCACGTACTCGGATTCCCCGAATCCCGCCGCCACCTACACGACGCCGCTGCAGCTGTGGGGCACCGTCAAGCTCGCCGGCACGCCAACGACGTTTACCGGGCAGACCGCGGACGTGACCGTTCCCGATTCGAGCGCCTACGTCAACAGCATGGGCGACTTCGACCACCTGCATGGCATGTCGTACGAATGGTCGCATCCGCTTGCGAGCGAAGATTTCGTGACGCTAGCTTACGACGCGGATACGAGTTTGACGCAGTCCTATAAGGTCGCGCCGGGCACCGCCGCCGTGCAATACTCGATCGCGCCTGGCACGCGCCAAGACATGGACAACTGGCTGCTGCGCGGCGTGTTTGGATTTGGTGATAAGGCGCAGCTTACGGTCGCCAACTATTACAACGTCTACCGCTCGACGTTTGCGCCGACCGCCCCGACCGATACATCGTTCGACTTTTCGACGGTGACGTCGACGCACGACGACCCGCGTCTCGGCTTCGTCTATCGCCCGGATCCCGATCTCTCGCTGCGTTTCTCGGCCGGCTCCTCGATTGCGCCGCCGTACCCGTCGCTGATCGACAACAATACTGAGACGGCGGAAGAAGTCTTAGCGGGCGGCGGTGCCGTTGGCACGACGGTGACCGTTCCGGTCAATTCCGGGATGCTAAAACCGGAGACCTCGTTTTCCTACGACGTCGGCGGCGATGCGCGCTTGCCGCACGGGAACATCCTGTCGGTCGACCTTTATTTGACGAATATCTGGAATCAGTTCCTGACGCAGATCACCGATACCAACACGACCTATACCTACAACGGCACACCGTATGAAGTCTATACAAGCACGAACGGGAACCTCGCGCAAAGCCGCGATCAAGGTATCGAAGTCTCGCTGCACCGCGATCCCGCGGTCGGATACGGCTATACGCTTTCAGGGTGGCTCGCCCAAGCCTACGCCTACAATCTTCCCCCCGGATTTTATTCGACGGCCGCCGGCGGGCTCGAGACGAACCTCGGCGTGATTCCCGGCATCAACTATATTTCGAACGGCTCGGGCTACAACAACATCTCGAACAAGAGCGAACCCTACTCGATGGGCTACGTGGAGATTCATCGCCGCGGCAGTTGGGGTCAGTACGCCTCGCTTGGACTCACCTATTACGGCTCGAACAATATGTTCAACATCCCGGCGTACCTCGTCGGTCATGCGACGGTCCGTCAGCCCGTCGCAAAAGACACGGCGCTGCAGGTCTCGGTCGATAATCTCTTCGGTTCGAACGACCTGCCGTATACGGTCTATGGTGTCAACTCGGGGGCACTCTATGCGCCGTTGATCACCGGACAGACCGGGCTCAAAGCGGACGTGCCGTACGGGCCATCGACGGTGCGCGTGATGCTCGTGCGCACGTTCGGGGCAGCGCCGTAGCGCCGGCTAGCGGATGAGGGCGGTTGCGAGCGTCGCCCCGAGCGTCAAGGTTCCGATAAAGACGAAGTAGATCAGGGCCTCGGCCAGGATCATTTCATCGGACGCCGTTCGTAGGTTCTTGAACATCGTGCCGTTCCTCTTTCGCACGAGTATGACGCGATTTCCTGACAGCATCCTTGACGTTATATGAGATTGGCCTAGAACTTGTCCTGAGTTAGATTTTTTTGAGAAATGTGGCGATGAGATCGGCCAAGTGTGGCCCGGTCTGCGCCCCTTGCTCGGTTACGTCACCGTGGGTGGTGCCGGCAGCGGCGACCATATTGGTGATCATGCTGAAGCCCAGCACGCCCATGCTGAGAAACCGGGCGAAGATGGTTTCGAGCACCGTCGACATGCCGACCGCGTCGGCGCCAATCGTGCGCAGGTAGTGCGCCTCGGCGGCGGTTTCATAGTTGGGACCCAGCAGTCCGGCATAGATGCCTTCACGCAAGCGATGCTCGGGCTTCGCGACGGTTTTGACGATGGCGCGCAACCGTGCCGAATACGCGTCGGCCATATCGACGAACGGGTTGTCGTGGGGCCAGCCGATCAGCGGATTGCGGCCGGTTAAGTTGATGTGGTCGGAAATCATCATGATGTCGCCGGGCGCAATGTCATCGCGCAGCGAGCCGGCCGCGTTGGTGAGGATCACCATCCGTGCACCCGCCGCGCGTGCGAGCCGCACCGCGGTCGTCACTTGCACGGGCGAGAAGCCTTGATAGAGATGCACGCGTCCGGCAAACGCCGCGATACGTTTGCCTTGCCACGTCCCCACCAGCACTTCGCCGGCGTGACCGCGCAAGGTGGCAACCGGCATTCCGAGCAGCGTATCGTAGGTGATCGAGACGTGCGTGAATGCGTCGCGCAGCGCCGATGAGAGCCCGCTGCCGAGAATGATCGCGAGATCGATCGGGCCGCCGGCGCTCGCTTGAATGTGCGATGCATCGACGGCGAGGAGTTTATCGTTGGGCGATCGGCGATCGATCATACAAGTTCTTTCCTGTCATAGCCGCCGGTACGGGCAATCCCTCGAGGGCCAGCAACGTCGGCGCGAGATCACCCAGCTTGCCGCCGGGTGTCAACGTACCGCGCACGTCGTTTGAGATGAGGATCAAGGGTACCGGATTGGTGGTATGGGCCGTGAGCGGGTTGCCGTCCTTGTCGATTTTCTCTTCGGCATTGCCGTGATCGGCGGTGATTACCAGCAGCCCATTGTCAGCGAGCACCGCATCCGCGAGCCGCCCGAGGCAGGCATCGAGCAACTCGATTGCCTCCACCGTCGGCTCCCACTTGCCGGTGTGGCCGACCATGTCGGCGTTGGCATAGTTCATGATGATGACGTCGTGCCGGTGATGCTCGATGTCGTCGACCGCGATGTCGGTGATCTCTCGTGCGCGCATCGCCGGTGCCAAGTCGTAGGTGGCAACGCTGCGGTCGGAGGGCACGAGTTCGCGGTCTTCGCCAGGGAAAACGTCCTCGCGCCCGCCGTTGAAAAAGTAGGTGACGTGCGCGTACTTCTCGGTTTCGGCCAAGCGCAGCTGCGTCAATCCGGCGTGTGAGACGACTTCACCGAAGGTGTCGAACTGCGGCCGCGGCCCGAAGAGCACCGGGTTCGGGAAGGTTTCGTCGTACTTGGTCATCGTCGCAAAGACGCTGTTCTTCCATGCGTGTTCGCGCGCGTAATCGTTGAAACGCTGGGTGAGCTGTCGCGCGCGATCGGGACGGAAGTTGAAGAAGATGGAGGCATCGCCGTCATCGACGGTGCGCACCGGATCGACGATCGTCGGCACGACGAACTCATCGCTTTCGTCGCGCGCGTACGCCGCGCGTAACCCCGCGACGGCCGCCGGCGCATGGTACGCCGCCTCACCGCGAACCAGCATGTTGAAGGCCGCGTCGGTGCGCTCCCAACGCTTGTCGCGATCCATCGCATAAAAGCGTCCGCTGATCGAAGCGATCGATCCGGGCCGTCCGACTGCGTCGAGTTTCTCTTCGAGGGCTTCGAGGTATATCTGCGCCGAACGCGGCGGTACGTCGCGGCCGTCGAGAAAGGCATGGATCGCAAACGGTACCTTCGCCGCAACCGCGGCATCGATCAGCGCGAACAGGTGCGTGATCGAGCTGTGAACTTGTCCATCGGAGAGCAAACCTAACAGGTGCAGCGTCGCATTGTTGCGTTTCACGTGCTCTAGCGCATCGACGAGCGTCGGATTGACGGCGAATGCGCCCGAGGCAATGTCGGCATCGATGAGCACGACGCCTTGCGGCACGACCCGTCCGCTGCCGATGTTCATGTGCCCGACTTCGCTGTTGCCCATGATGCCTTTGGGCAATCCGACCGCTTCGCCCGACGCGTCGAGCGTGGTCCATGGGTAGCGCTCGAAGAAGGCGTGCCAGTGCGGCAGTTTGGCGGCCGCGATCGCATTTCCGTAGGTCGCGTCGCTGCAGCCCCAGCCGTCGAGCACGGCGAGGACAAGCGGCTTATGCATGGCGCGCCGCGTCGATCAACGCGGCAAAACTGACGGGGTCGAGCGACGCGCCGCCAACCAAACCGCCATTGATATGCGGTTGCTGCGCGTACGAAGCAACGTTCTCGGGTTTCATGCTGCCGCCGTAGAGAATCGGCACATCCTGTAGCCCCGCGACGCTCTGGCGGATTTCACCCATCACGCGATTGGCTTCGACGGGATCGCAATTTGCTCCGGTGCCGATCGCCCAGATCGGTTCGTACGCCAGCACCACGCGGGCGGCTTCGCTTGCAGTGAGGCCGTCGAGTGCGGCTACGGTTTGCGCGACCACGCGCTGATCGGTATGTCCCGCTTGACGCTCCTGCGCCGTTTCACCGACGGCGACGATCGGCGTCATGTGGTGCGCGAGCAGGGTCCTCACCTTTAAGTTCACCGTGCGATCGGTTTCGTCGAAGTACGCCCGGCGCTCGGAGTGTCCGACGATGACGTAACGCACGCCGAACTCTTGCAGCATCGGGACCGCGATCTCACCGGTGAACGCGCCCTGCAATTCCCAATGCACGTTCTGCGCGCCGAGCGCAATCCGGGAATGCCCGTGCAAGATCTCATGCGCCGCGAAGAGCGCGGTGAACGGCGGCGCGACGACAATCTCAATATCCGCCCGAAGTGCTTCCGCCAGCGGAAGAAACGCCTCGAAAAACGCGCGTGTCTGCGCTGCGGTTTTGTACATCTTCCAATTGCCGGCGACGATCCTGCGCGGCACTAGTGAATTTCCAACGCGGCAACGCCGGGAAGCGTCCGTCCTTCCAGAAACTCGAGCGTCGCGCCGCCGCCGGTCGAGACGTGCGTCATTGCATCGGCGAAGCCAAGCATGTGCGCTGCCGCGGCCGCGTCGCCGCCGCCAACGACGCTGGTCGCTCCGCCGCGCGTCGCTTCCGCGATCGCGTCGCCGACGACTTTCGTGCCCGCGCGATACGCCGGCTTTTCATAGACGCCCATCGGACCGTTGAAGACGATCTCTTTTGCTGGCGCGATAGCGCCCGCGTAGGCGCTCGCCGTGCGCGGCCCGATATCGAGAATCATCTCGTCGCCGACGTCTTCGATCTCGACCGCATGCGCTTGACCGTCGGCATCGAACGCGGGTGAAACGATCGCATCGATTGGCAGATGCAAGGTGATGTCACGATGCGCCGCCAGGGCGAGAATCCGTCGTGCCGGTTCGAGGTCGTCGTCGCGCAGCGAGGTACCGACGTTGGTTCCGCGCGCGGCGAGAAACGTGTTGGCCATTCCGCCACCGACGCAGAAGGCGTCGACCTTGTTCATCAGGTAGGTGAACACGTCGACCTTATCTTTGACCTTCGCGCCGCCAATCACGCAGACGTACGGATGCGCCGGATCGTCGGTGAGGCTCGCGAGCGCGGCCAGCTCGGCTTGCATCAACAATCCCGCTGCGCTCGGCAGCAAGTGCGCGAGCGCTTCGGTCGAGGCGTGGGCGCGATGCGCCGTGCCGAAGGCATCATTCACGTAGAGATCACCCAGCGACGCGAGCTCGCGCGCGAAGGCCGGATCGTTGGCCTCTTCACCGGGGTGAAAGCGTACGTTTTCGAGCAACAGCACATCGCCGTCGGCCAGCTTGGCAACCGCGTCGCGAGCCACGGGCCCGACGCTGTCCGGCGCGAAGGCGACCGGCACACCGAGATGCTGCGCAAGCGCGGCCGCGACCGGGCGCAGCGAAAGCTTTGGATCGGGCGCACCATTCGGGCGGCCCAAGTGCGAGAGCACGATCACGCGCGCGCCGCGCTCGCGCAGCGCGCGCAGCGTCGGGAGCGCGGCATCGATGCGCGTGAAATCGGCCACACTGCCATCTGCCATGGGCACGTTGAGATCCTCGCGCACGAGCACCCGCTTCCCGCGCACGTCCAGATCGTCGATGGTGTGGACGTTCAGCGTCTACACCTTGCTGGGCAGTTTGTCGAGCACCATGGCGGTCAAATCGGCGAGACGGCACGAGTAGCCCCACTCGTTGTCGTACCACGCGCAGATTTGGACTAGGTCGCCCATTGCTTGCGTTAGCTTCGAGTCGATGATCGAGCTGTACGGCGACCGCTTGAAGTCGTACGACACGAGCTCTTCCTCGGTGTACTGCACGTACTTCTTGAGCGGCCCCTGCGCATCGGCACGCATGATCGCGTTGACTTCGTCACGCGTCGTCGGCTTCTTGACCTGCGCGACCAGATAGACGATCGAGACGGTCGGCGTCGGGACGCGTAGCGCGAAACCGTCGAACGTCCCTTCGACTTCCGGGATGGTCAAGAACAGTGCCTTGGCTGCACCCGAACTGGTCGGAATGATGTTGGTCGCAGCGTTGCGCGCGCGGCGAATGTCTTTGTGCGGCGCATCGAGGATGTTCTGATCGTTGGTGTACGAGTGGATCGTGGTCATGAACCCTTTGACCCAGCCCAGGTGATCGACTAGCGGTTTGACCGCGGTCGCGAGGCAGTTTGTCGTACACGAGGCGTTCGAGATGACGTTGTGCTTCTCGGGATCGTACATGTTGTCGTTGACGCCGAGCACGATCGTGACGTCCTCGCCTTTGGCGGGCGCGGAGATGATCACTTTTTTCGCGCCGCCGCCGGTGATGTGCGCCCGCGCTTTATCCGCATCGGTGAAGAGCCCGGTCGACTCGATCACGACGTCGACGCCGAGCGCCTTCCACGGCAGCTTTGCCGGATCGCGTTCGGCCAGCACCTTGATTCGCTTGCCTTTGACCACGATCGCGTCGCCGTCGACGGTGACGTCGCCGTCGAACGTTCCGTAGTTGCTGTCGTATTTGAAGAGGTGCGCGCTCTCGGCGGGACTGGTGAGATCGTTGACGGCGACGATCTCGACGTCCGGATGACGCTCGAGCAGCGCCTTGGCAAAGTTCCGTCCAATGCGGCCGAAGCCGTTGATCCCAATTCGCATAGCTCTCGCATCTACCGGGCGGGGCTCAGGAGGCCCTGCCGGTGCGCAGCCGTGCAGCGAGGCGGCTCAGTGCGCTCAAGCGGCTCGAGACCGTCGGCTTGGCAATCGGCGGATTGCAGCGAGCCCCGAGTTCCGCGAGGGACTCGTCGGGATGGGCCAAGCGCAGTTCCGCGATTTCGCGCAGCGGCGGCGAAAGTTTGCCCAGGCCGTAGGCGTTTTCCAGATATTCAATAACGCGGCGCTGGGCGGCGGCCGCCGCCGCGACGCGGTCGAGGTTTGCCGCCTCGGTATTGACCAGGCGGTGGATGCGGTTCTTCGTCTCGCGCAGGGCGCGCACGTCTTCGAGATGCAGCACCGCGCCGAACGCGCCGATGATCGTGAGCACGTCGACGATCGCTTCGAAGTCTTTGTAGTAGAGTACGTCGCGCCGCTTGCGCACCGTGCGCTTGGGAGCGTGACCGGTGCTCCGCAACATCCACACCAAACGCTCGGCGAGCTCGCGATCGGGCAGCACGAATTCGAGGTGATAGCCGTGTGCGCCGGCGGCGAGCGATCCGCATGCGAGAAACGCGGCGCGAATCTCCATGATGCGGTCGCACTTGAGCGTCGGTTTGGGCGGCAGCGTGTGCAATGGTGCGGGCAGCACGATTGCAAACGTCGGCAACCGGGCGAGCCGTGTCGCCGCGCGGCTCTCGATCGGATGGGCTTTTCGATCTTGCATCAGCGACCAGAAGAGGCGCGCAATCGAATTGCGGTGGGTGATGAAGACCGTGCGGGTGGCGTTGGCGCCGTAGAGCGCGAGTCCGGTCGCCAGCGCGGCTTTGCAGTGTGCGGCGCTTGGCATCTCGCGAGCCAGCGCGTCTTTGGTATCGGCGCCTACACCCATTCGGCCGGATCGTCTTTGCGCGTGTCGACAATCTCGTAGAGTTCGGCGGATTTGACGCCCGGCGTCATGCGCAGCGGAACCTCGCGAACCCTCACCGTGACGTAGCGCGTTGCGTAGTGAATCTCAAGCACATCGCCGGGCTTTACGTTGTACGCGGGCTTGAGCGGTTTCCCGTCTTTGGTGATGCGGCCGTGCTCGAGCGCTTCGTGCGCTTCACTGCGCCGCTTCGAAAGACGCGCTACCTTCATAAATTTATCCAATCGCATCGCGTTGCCTCTAGCGGGAGTTTCCGGCCGGTGCGCCGAGAGGAGAAGAGCGTATGGCGCAGGCATCTCCGGCCCGTCGGATGGGCATGAATATCTTCGACGATAGCAAGCCGATGTGGCAAATCATGCTGATCTTTCTGATCCCGTTGATGATCAGCAACATCCTGCAGTCGGCCGCGCAGACCTTTTCCTCGATCTTTCTCGGGCGCATGATCGGCGTCAACGCGCTGGCAGCCGTGTCGGCGGTCTTCCCGGTCGTCTTTTTGTTGTTCTCGTTCCTGATCGGCATTGCTAGCGGCAGCACCGTGTTGATCGGTCAAGCCTACGGTGCACGTGATGAGCACCAAGTGAAGAAAGTTGCCGGTACCGTGCTGGGCGCAACGATGATCTTCGCGGTAGTCACGGCAATCGTTGGCTCGCTGGTCTCGCCGTGGATGCTCACGATGCTCGGCACGCCCGCCGTGATTCTTCCGCAATCCGAAGCCTATGTGCGCGTAATCTTCCTGACTTCACCCATCATCTTCCCATATCTCGTCTACACGACGTTCCTGCGCGGCGTTGGCGACTCGCAGACCCCGCTGTGGTTCCTTATCGTCAGCACGGTGCTTTCGGTGTTCTTCACGCCGGCCTTCATCCAAGGCTGGTTCGGTTTGCCGCACCTCGGGGTGGTCAGTGCCGCGGTTTCGGGGATGATCGCAAACGGCGCCGGACTCATCGGGCTGCTAGTGCTGCTCGCCCGCCGGAACAGCCCGCTGAAATTCGATCTCGAGATGGCGCGCGATATGGTCATCGATCCGCATATCTTGTGGAACGTCATCCGTATCGGCGTGGCAACGGGCATCCAAGTCGTTATGGTCTCGATCGCCGAGATCGCCATCATCAGTTTCGTCAATCACTACGGACCCCGTGCGACCGCCGCCTACGGGGCCGTCAATCAGATCGTTGCCTACGTGCAGTTCCCCGCGATCTCGATCGGCATCGCCGCCTCGATTTTCGGCGCGCAGTGCATCGGTGCGCGCCGCGAGGACAAGCTTGGCAGCGTTATCCGCTCGGGCGTCGCGCTCAACTATGCGGTTGGCGGTATTTTGATCACCGCGTGTTATCTGCTTGCATATGCCTTGCTGCGGCTATTCATCACCGATGAACCGACGGTGCACATTGCGCACCAGCTCCTGATGATCACGCTCTGGTCCTATCTGATATTCGGTAATAGCGCAATAATCGCCGGCGTGATGCGCAGCAGCGGTACCGTCCTCGTGCCGACGCTCTACATGCTCGTCGGGATCTGGATCATCGAAATTCCCACCGCCTACTTCGGTATGCAGCGATTCGGATTGCCTGGCGTTTGGATCGGTTACCCGGCCTACTATCTCTGGATGCTGTGTTCGAATTTCGTTTACTACGAATTCTACTGGAAAACGAGAACACACGAAAAGCTGATATAGCGCGAGCGAAGCCGTCAGGCGGCCGCCGTTTTCGCGAGTTGCCAGAGTTCCTCGAGTTCGTCGAGCGAGAGGTCGGAGAGCGTTTTGCCGCCGGCCGCGGCGCGCTCTTCCATGAAAACGAAGCGCCGGTAGAATTTCTCGTTGGCCTCGCGCATCGCCGTCTCGGCGTCGATGCCAAGCGCGCGCGATAGGTTCACCACCGTAAAGAGCACGTCACCGAGTTCCTCGCGAACGTGCGGATCGTCTTGCTTGAGACGCCGCGCTTCGGCGAGCTCGGTGAGTTCCTCGTGCAGCTTGTCGAGCACGCCGCCGATGTTCGGCCAGTCGAAGCCGACGCGCGAGGCTTTTTCTTGCATGCGCTGTCCGCGCTGCAGCGCACCGAGCGCTTTGGGAATGCCCTCGAGCCGGCTTTTGCGTTTTTGTCCGGTTGCCTCTTGCGCTTTGAGCTTCTCCCAGCTGCGCCACTGCGAATCGACGTCTTCGATCACCGCGTCGCCAAAGACGTGCGGATGACGACGCACCATCTTGTTCGAGAGGGCGTCGACCACGTCGGCAACCGTAAACTTGCCGGTCTCCGCCCCTAGTTGCGCGTGAAAGACGATTTGTAAGAGCAGATCGCCGAGCTCTTCGCACAGCGCACTGGCCTCGTCGGCCTCGATCGCCTCGACGACCTCGTAGGTCTCTTCGATCAGATATGGCACGAGCGTCCGATGGGTTTGCTCGCGGTCCCACGGACAGCCGTCACGTAAGCGCGCCATGATTTCGACCAGATCGTCCCACGAATAGTGCTGCGATTGCGGCGGCAGCGGAACGAGCGGCATTGCAATCGACGCGGAGAGCGTCGCGTGCGGCATGCCGGGCGTCATGCGCGTGTCGTATCCGGCATCTTCGAGCGCGCGCAACAGCGGCGGAAGTCCCGGAAAATCGGAGAGCGGATTGCCGAGCACGCCGAGACCGAAGGAGTCGATCCGCAGGCCAGCGAGCGCGGCGAGAAACTGCGCGATCGCATCCGGGCTTCCGTGCGCGAGCGCGCCGGCGTCGGCGATGAGCGTGCGATCGATGGTGATACCGTTCGACTCGAGCGCGCGTACCAAGTCCGGCGGCGCGAGCAGCGCAACGGCAGCGGCGGTTTCACGTAAGGCTTCAAGGCTTCCGACCGTCAGGTAGCCGGGATCACCGGGTCCGAGGCCGACGATGCGAACGAGCATATCTGTCCGCGTATTTCTAGAAATAGCGATGGGCCCCCATGTGGGGGCCCATCGACGGCTTTAGCCCGGCAAAGGTTCACCTCTGACGGATAAAGCCTTTAGGGTGTCGCGGTTGCGGCCGGCGACACTGCGCCGTTGGGCGCCGCACCGGCTGGCGGTGCTGCCTGTACCGGCGGCGGTGTCGGTTCGGGCGTCGGGAAGGCGGCTTGGAACCGCGGATCGCTGATCTGAATGTTCGCCTTGGTTTGTAGATCCGCGAGGAACGGCTGGATCAGCGGCGCCTCTTGCTGTTGCCGCAGCAGGTCAGCGATTTTGTCTTTGGTATTCGCGAGCGTCGCCTTCGTTCCGGGCGTGCGGCTCTCGACCTGGATGATGTGATAGCCGAACGGCGATTTCACCGGCGCGCTGATCACACCGACCGGCAGCGAGAACACCGCCGCATCAAACGCCGGCACCATTTGACCGTGACGGATTGGGCCCAGCTCGCCACCCTTGTCTCTGCTGCCCGGATCGATCGAGTACTGCTTGGCTTCCGCCGCGAAATCTTTGCCCGACTTGAGATCGGCTTCGACTTTTTGCGCAGTCTTGAGATCGGCTACCAGGATGTGGCGTGCATCGACTTGCGCCGGTTTATCGAACGCGGCGTGGTTCTTATCGAAGTAGGCCTTGATTTGCGCGTCGGAGATCGTAATGCTCTTGCCGACGGCCTTGTCGATGATGATCTGATCGCTGATCAATTTGTGCACGTCATCTTCGGTGAGGCCGCGCGACTTGAGCATCGAATCCCACTGTCCCGGTGGGAAATTCGCCTTGTACTGATCTTCGCGCGCCGCGATGTCCGCGTCGCTCACCGTGATGTTATTCTTCTGCGCGTATTGCTGGAGCAGAATCTCACGGACCATCTGCTGCAGCGTCGAGATCGCGGTCGGGCTCGATTCGAGCTTGGCATCAAAATCGGATTTGCTGATCGCTTGCCCGTTGACGGTCGCGAGCGCACCGCCGCCCGAGCAGGCGCACAGGCCGGTGGCCAAGAGCAGCGTCGCAAGACCCGCGACGGCGCGGGAGAGATTCGGCATGGTCACTCCAGACTAGGAAAGTTCAGTGCGTAGGAAAGCGGAGCGTTGTGGGCTCCGCCGATGGGCTTGGGGGTTCTTCGGCCGCGTGCGAGGCCCTTTTCAAAAATCGCTCAGAGCGCTTCGAGCAGGTTTCTCAGCAACGGCATCCAGACCGCTTCTGACGCCTGGCCGGCGGGCACCGCCGGAAGGTCGACGACGATCTTGCCCTCACCGAAGCGGAAGCGGTTCTTGGTCAGCGACTGGAGTTTGGGAATCGCGGCGGCATCGAGTTCGAAGCCGGTTCCGACGCCGAGGGTCAGGCGCCGCTCGTCGACCACGACGCGGGTGACCCGTCGCTCGAGCGCGATCGCGCGAAGCTTGGTCAGCTCGACAAGCCGGTCCAGCGGCACCGGCAGCGGACCGAAGCGGTCGCGCACGCCGGCGGCAATTTCCTCGACCTCGATCTGCGATCGCGCTTTGGCCAGCTGCTGGTAGACCGCAATCTTCTGCGAGACTTGCGGAATGTAGTCGCTCGGAATGAAAGCACTGATCTTGACGTCGATCACCGCTTCGCGCCGGTCGTCGAGCGAGGGTGTGCCGCGGCGCTCGGCGATCGCGTCGGCTAACATTTGACAGTAGGTATCGAAACCGACCGAACCGATGAAGCCGGATTGCGCCGCACCCAACAGATTGCCCGCGCCGCGAATCTCCAGATCGCGCATGGCGATTTGCAGACCCGACCCAAGGTGCGTGAACTCGCGAATCGCTTCCAGCCGCGCCTTCGCCTCTTCGGTGAGTGCCTTGTGCCCTTGATAGAGTAGGTAGCAGTACGCCTGATGGTTCGAACGTCCAACCCGTCCACGCAACTGATAGAGCTGCGCCAGACCAAACTTGTCGGCGTCGCCCACGATCATCGTGTTGACGTTGGCGATGTCGATGCCGTTCTCGATGATCGTCGTGGCGACGAGGACGTCGGTCGCGCCATCGATGAAGGCTTGCATGACCGGTTCGAGTTCGTTCTCGTGCATCTGGCCGTGGCCGACGGCGATGCGCGCGCGTGGCACGAGCCGCTGCAGCGCGTTGCGAACCGCAAAGATTGACTCGACGCGGTTGTGCAGGTAGTAGACCTGGCCGCCGCGATCGAGTTCGGCCGTGATCGCGTGTTGCACGATCGCGTCGCTCGCCGGCACGACGACGGTCTTGACCGACATGCGGTTCTTCGGTGCTGTCTGGATCAGAGAGAGATCGCGGACGCCCATCAGCGACATGTGGAGCGTGCGCGGAATGGGTGTGGCCGAGAGCGTGAGCACGTCGACCGAGGTCTTATATTCCTTGAGCCGCTCTTTGTGCATCACGCCGAAGCGCTGTTCTTCGTCGATCACGATCAAGCCGAGGTCGGCGAAGGCGACGTCCTTCTGCAGTAAGCGGTGCGTTCCGATGATCACGTCGACTTTGCCTAGGGCCAGGTCGGCAAGGATCGTGCGTGCCTCGGCCTTGGTCTTGAAGCGCGAAAGCTCTTCGATGCGCAACGGAAACCCCGCAAAGCGCGCACTGAACGTACGGTAGTGCTGATCGGCCAGCAGCGTCGTCGGCACGAGGACGGCAACCTGTTTCTTTTCGGCCACCGCCTTGAAGGCGGCACGCATCGCGACTTCGGTTTTTCCGTAGCCGACGTCGCCGCAGACGAGCCGGTCCATCGGTTGGGCTTTTTCCATGTCGAGTTTGACCGCGTCGATCGCTTTGCGCTGATCGGGTGTCGGCTCGTACGCAAACGCCTCTTCCATTTCGGCTTGCCACGGTGTGTCCGGTCCGAATTCAAAGCCTCTGCTCAGCTCGCGCTCGGCGTAGAGCGCGACGAGTCCGTCGGCGATCTTGGCGAGTGATTCGGAAACGCGCGACTTGGTGCGCGCCCAATCGGCGCCGCCCATCTTTGAAAGACGCGGCGACTGCCCTTCCGCCGCGGAATAGCGCGTGACCTGATGCATCTGCGTGACCGGCACGAGCATGCGGTCAGAGCCCGCGTAGGCGAGATCGAGATAGTCTTGCGTTGCGCCGAGGATCGTCTCGGTGCGTAGGCCCAGGTATTGGCCGATGCCGTGGACGGCGTGGACGACGTAGTCGCCGACGCGAAGGTCGGCCAGAGTAACCGGTACGCCTTCCTTGACGGCGCGGAGTTTGACGCGTTTGGGTGGTGCACCGAAGATTTCACGATCGCCGAGGACGCGCAAGCGCAAGTCGGGGAGCGCAAAGCCGGCCTCGATCGAGCCGTGGTCGATGACCACGCGATCGTGCGCGATGCCCGCCGCGCGCAGCAGATCGGCGGTACGCGAAACCGCGCTGCTGACGATGTACAGTGATTCGCCGGCGGCGACCCACTCGCGTACGCTCGCTGAGAACAGTTCGATTTGCCGGTTGAAGTGTTCGACCGGCCGGCAGTCGATCACGTGCGAATTGTTCGCGCGCGGAACCCACTCCATATCGTCGTGCCGTTCGATCGCGCCGGGGAAGATCAACACCGGATGCGCGCGTATCATAGGCGCAAGCTCAGCCAGCTGCGGATGCGGCGCGGCGATCTCGGCGAGCAGCGCGTCGTCGACTTCGGAGTCGCTGACCGAAAATTCGCCCGATTCGACGCCGGCGAGCAGCACACTCTGCTCGCGCGAGCGCTCCTCTTCGAGCGCGTGTTCGATGGTTGCGAGCATCCCGGGCTCATCGAGTACCACGATCGCGTCGTCGCGCAGGTAGTCGAGCAGTGTCGTACGCTCATCGTACGCGAGCGGAAGCCATGAGGCGGGCAATTCGCTGCCGCTCTCGATGTACGTCGCAAGCGAACTGCGTACAGCTTCGGGCCCGTCGAAGCGCTCGAGCACGCGCGCACGATAGTGCGCATCGCGCGGAATCTCGCTCCAGGGCGCGATCGTCATCGCTTCGCGCTCGCCCTCGCTACGCTGCGAGGCGAGGTCGAACGGCCGCATGCTTTCGATCGCTTCGCCGAAGAACTCGATGCGGATTGGCGCGTCCTCGCTTGCGGCAAAGAGGTCGAGGATGCCGCCGCGCACCGCGTATTCGCCGACGGCGCTGACCACGTCGGCACGTTCGTAGCCGAGCGCAAAGAGGCGCTCTTGCAGCCGCTCGAAGCCGGGCTCGTCGCCGATGCGCAGGGTGAGCCGGAGCTGCTCGAAGATCGCGCGCGGCATCAGGTATTGCCGCAGGGCGGCGACCGGCGCCAACACCAGCCGCGGCGTGCCCGCGGCGAGGTCGGCCAGCAGCGTCATTCGGGCGCTGCGTTCGGACGGACTTTCGATTGCGCCGAGCGCTTCATCGCGCGAGCGCAGCAACGCAACTTGTTCGGGCTCGTCTTCCGCTAAATAATAAAGAAGGTCGGCGAAGGCGCGTTCGGCGACGTCGGGTGTCGGCACGATGACGAGCAGCGGACGCTCAAGCGTGCGGTAGAGCGACGCGAGCAGGGCGGGTCGCGCTGCAGCGATGGTTTCATGCGCGGCGTAGACGCCGGCGCCCGTGCGCAACGCGTCGACGATTGGCGCCAGTGCGCGCGGCGACGATGCGAGCGCGCGAAGCAGGGCGTCGTGTGGTGCGAGGTTGGGCGTTACGGTTTGGGCGGTCACGGGCCGTCGATTATAGCACGCCTCGCGAGCGGATCGGCAACTCCAAGCGCGACTAGCGCGATCCACGCTTCGGCGACCTTCGGATAGAAGACCAGATCGTCGACGAAGCCGTGAAGTATGAACGCGCAGGTTGCAGCAAGGCCGGCAAGCGCCCAAGGTGACGTGCGGACCGATCCGTAAAGCGCGCGCACCATCGACGCAATCCAGACGAGCGTCGCGGCGAGCAATACGATCCCGCCCTCGGCCGCGGCCTGCAGGTACCAGCTATTCGCCTGCGTGCGCACGCCCGGCAGACCGGCTTGCGCCAATTCGAATTGGTAATTCCCCGCGCCGATGCCCAGCACCGGATGACGGACGAAGAAGAGCCGCGCGGCGCGCCAGAGTTCGGTGCGATCGCCAACGCCTCCCGAGAGCGTTGCATCGACGTCGCTGCCGCGCAAGAAGATGTCCGCGAATGGGACGTGCGCGCGCAGCGCCCACGCGATGTCGTTGGCGTAGCCGGCCCCAAGTCCGCAGGCCAGGGGCCACAGCGCGAGCGCGCGCGTGCGCTCGACCAGTGCCAGCACCACCACCGCGACGAGCGTGCCGAGGAATGCTGCGCGCGACAGCGTCAGTGCGAGGGCCACGCCGGCGATCGCGAGCAGCGCAATCGAAACGCGTTGCGGCGTGCGGATCTGCCAGGCGCCGATCGCGGCAATCATCGCTTCGAGGTAGCCACCCAGTTGATTCGGGCCCTCGAGCACCCCGGCGATGCGCGGGACCACGGAAGCGCCGAGCGCGAGTCCCGAGCCGGCGCCGAGTGCGAGCTCGAGGAACGCGCTGCATGCCACAATAAAAAACGACGCGAAGAGCGCACCGCGCACCAGCCGCGGGAGCGGATCGTACTGATAGGCGACAAGGATCCCGCCGAAGAGCGCGAGGTACTCCACCCACTTCAACGTTTCGCGGAGGACCTCGATGCGATAGGTCGCGACAACTGCTGTGAGTGCGTTGGCGACAATGACGACACCGAACGCGATCGCGACCGCAACGGCGGGGCGGCGGAAGAGCGGTCTCCAGATCCCGCGCGTACCGAGAAGTCCGACGATGACGCCGGCGAGGACCACCTTTGGTACGGTGACGGTAGTTCCCAAAATTGCATGGGCACCCGCAAATGGTATGACGAGGACGAGTGCAGCCGCGCCCAAACCCGGCCGGCGAAGCGTCAGCAAAGCAGATCCGGCAAAAAGTGCGACAAATGCGAGCAACCAGAGCGGATCGAGCGCGGGCAGCATTGGAAATCGCTCGACGATCGGGTGGTAGGGCACGCAGCGCTTTTCGCGGCGACCGCGAAGAGCAACTGCAATGGATGACGTCTCGATGCGACGCGCCATCGAGCAAAAGCGCGATGGCGAGCCATTGGAAAGCCCAGTGTGGGAGCAGATCATCGCCGCGTATGTACGCGGTGATGTCGACGATGCGCAGATGGCAGCGCTCGCAATGGCCTGCGTCTGGCGCGGCTTGGACACGAACGAAGCTGCCGCGCTAACGCGCGCGATGGTTGCGAGCGGCGCGACGTTGTCGTATCCCGACGGGATGTTCGTCGTCGACAAACACTCCAGCGGCGGCGTGAGCGATATCGTGTCGCTCGTTGCCGTGCCGTTGGTCGCGGCGTGCGGCGTGTACGTTGCGAAGCTTTCGGGGCGGGCGCTCGGGCATACCGGCGGCACGATCGACAAACTCGAAGCCATCGAAGGCTTCGACGCAACGCTGCCGATGGATGTCTTCGTCCGTCAAGTCGAGCGCATCGGCTGTGCGATCGCCGCGCAAAGCGACGCCTTCGTTCCCGCCGACAAACGCCTCTACCATCTACGCGATCGGACCGCCACCGTCCCGAATATCGGACTCATCGCCTCGTCAATCGTCTCGAAGAAGATTGCGGGCGGTGCCAACGCCTTCGTCTTCGACGTCAAGTGCGGCAGCGCGGCGTTCATGCGCGACGTCATGCAAGCGCAAACGCTGGCGCGAACCCTGGTCGAGATTTCCGAACAGTTCGGGCGCAAGGCGCGAGCGATCGTCAGCGATATGAACGAGCCGCTGGGCCGGTTCATCGGCACGGGCGTCGAGGTGGTAGAAGCCCGCGACATGCTGCGCGGCGCCGACGGCGATGAACGCGCGCGCGCCGGCTGCATTCGCATCGCTACCGCGATGTTGGAACTCGGCGGCATCGACGATGCGACCGCTCGCGCGAAGCGCGCTCTCGCGGACGGGTCGGCGTACGAAAAGTTCGTCGAGATGATCGAAGCGCAGGGTGGAAGCCGTGCGGCGCTCGAGGCGCTAGCGCCCGACCGGCACGTCGAAGTGGTACATGCGAGCGCAAGCGGCGTCGTTGGAACAATCGACGCGGTTGCGCTGGGACACATCGCGCGCAAGCTGACCGACCGGAACTCGCGCGCGGGCATTCGCCTCCACGCGCGCATCGGCGATCCGATCGCCGAGGGGGACGTGTTGGCCGAGGTCTACGGTGACGGCGTCAGCGCGGCGTCAATCGCCGGCGCCTTTGCGCTACGCTCGACGTCGCTGATCAGGTAGAGCGGCCGCCCCTTGACCTCGTCATAGATGCGCCCGATGTACTCGCCCAATATCCCGAGGCTGATCAACTGCACGCCACCCAAGAATAGTACAGCAACGATCGTTGAGGCCCAGCCCGGCGTATAACCGGGTGGATGTAAGCTGAAGATCTTGTAGCCGATGACGATCAACGCGTAGACGAAGGCAACGAGGCTCGAGATGAAGCCCAAATACGACGCGAAACGTAGCGGTACGTCGGAAAACGAGGTGATGCCGTCGATCGCAAAGCGCAGCATCTTCGTTACCGGGTACTTGGTGCTTCCTGAGTAGCGCTCTTCGCGATCGTACTCAACGCCGGTTTGGTTGTAGCCGACCCAACTTACCATCCCACGCAAGAAGCGATGACGTTCGGGCGAGCGCCGCAGCGCCTCGACGACGCGCCGGCTCATCAGACGAAAGTCACCGGTATCGACCGGTATCGACACCTTGGTAAGACGTTTGATGACGCGATAGAACAACCGAGCGGTGAAGAGTTTGAACGGGCTCTCACCTTTGCGCGTACGCCGCACCGCGTACACCACGTCGTAGCCTTCGCGCCATTTCGCTACGAACTGAGCGATCAGCTCCGGGGGATCTTGGAGGTCGCCATCCATAAGCACAACGGCATCGCCGCTTGCAATGTCCATTCCGGCCGAGGCAGCGAGTTGGTGACCGAAGTTGCGGGAAAGGTCTACCAGAACGATGTGGTCGCGTCGCGCGAGCTCTTGGCGAATGCGCTCGAGCGTGCGATCGGTGCTGCCGTCGTTAACCAGCACGATCTCGTAGGAAGGAGACCCATCCAAGCGTTCAACGATCGCGACGATGCGCTCCACCAACGGAGCGACGTTGCCTTCCTCGTTGTACAGGGGAACAACGATGCTGAGAACCGGCATGACCGGACAGATTCGACACGAGCGAGAATGACCCTTAGAATGCAGCGACTCCAGGCTTTAGTAGCCGTGACCTTTTTGCTGGCATCGGCCGCATGCGCACATCGCCCCTCCGCACCACAAGGTACCCCATCAGCTACACCCGCCGCAACGCCAACCCCCGCTCCGGTGCGTAGCGCGACACCGTCGCCTGCCGCAAGTTCCGCCCCGCCCTCCGCGTCGCCGGCGCTGACTCCGACACCGGTGCCCGTCGTGCGCTTGGCGCCGAATGCGCCGCCACGAATTGTTGCTGTGCACCTTAGTAAGCAAATCGTCCGTGCCGGTGAGACGGTTTCCGGTATCGTGGTAACCACATCGAATGTCGCGAGCGTCGAAGCGCGCATCGCGACATTTTCGATTAGCGTTCCCAAGATCGGGGTTGGCCGCTTTGCACTAAACTATGTCGTGCCGAACGTTCCGTTCTTTTTGCACGGCACGTACCCGATGACGCTGATCGCGCGCAACACCGCCGGAGCGGCCGTTCGAACCACGATCCCGATCATCGTCCAGTGACTACGGGTGCGGTGTGCGTGTCCCGTTCGGCAGATTCGGAAATGGCGCCGGGTTGTAGGGCGTCGGAAAGACCGAAGGCTGCTGCAAGATGTTGTTCGCGTTTGCGTCCGCCCACTGTGCGATGATACTGTTGGTCGAATTCGTGTCCGAGTCGTTCACGGTCAACGTGCGGGGCTTCAGTGACAGCCCATTGGGGCCGACCTCCTCGGTTTGGAGCGTTCCGCGTGTGTAGAGAAAATGTAAGACGGTACCCGATGCCATGCGCCGAACAACCGAGAAGTGTAACGCATCGATGCGATCCATCTGAATCGCCTGCGGGTTCCAGCCCGACACGTCGGTTGCGATGAACACTTCAGCGTTGATCGGCGTGGTCGGCGGCACTTGAACGCGGAAGTCCACGAGCACGGACTTTCCCGAAAACGTTTCAGCAACACCGTTCGAGGTGGTCTGCGGTGGACCGGCGAGCTCGGGGTTTGGATACGGCGATGAAGCGGTAACGGCGAACGCCTGGACGGCATCCGGCAGCGGACCGACCGGATACGGTTTGTCCGAAAGATCGATCTCAACGACTTGACCACCGTCGTCGAACACGGCGCGCGCATAGTCGCGTGCCTGGGGAGCACGCTTTGCCGGCTGTTTCGTCTGCTCTTCGAGGATCGTGACGTTCGGCGCTAGCCGGAAGCCGTCGCCGGTTGTAAAGAAGACGAACCCGTCCTGATACGCAAGCAGTTGCCCGGTGACCGCCATCGGTGCGCCGGCGGCGAGCAAAATGAGGACGCAGAGCAAGGCTCCGAGACGAAATCGCAGCTTCGTCATCCGCTCAACTGTACCACGAAGGTCGGGCTCCAAATCTGGTTTCCGAAGTGGAAGAAATACGTGCGCTGCACGTCAAGCACGAGGTGCGGCGCGATACGCGTGCGCACCTCACCGGTAAGCTGCCAAGGCGGCTGTCCCAGATAGTTCGTGTAGGTGTATTGCCCGATTGCATTGGTCGGAGGGGGTGAGAACAAGCCGGGATACGCGGCTGGAAAGTCTTGATGATGCACAAACGTGACGGTGGTCACGAGATTGGGAGACGCTGAGTACGTCGTGCCGAGCGCGGCGGTGCGAAGCGTGGCTGCCCCGCGAAACGATTCGAACGGCGTGTACGGCGTGCCGTCCGGTAGAAGCGGTGCGGATGACTGGTATCCACCCTGAAGGTAGAGATCGCTGGTGTTCTGCACGTTGTACGCTAAGTAACTGTTCACGAAACGCGAGAATTGACGGCTCAGGCTTGCGCTCGTGTTTTGAGAATTGATGCGATGCGGGACCGTGTTCCAGGTGCGTTGCGAGTTTTCGCTGGCATTAAGGTAATAGAGGTCGTAGGGCTTGTTGCGGTCACCGATCTTGACGTTTGGCATCGACACCGTGAACCCAGCGACTTGGTTCCAAATGGTAGTGTAAAGCACCCCGCCGTAGTTTTGCAGGCCGTAGGCATCGTGGTTGAAGCCGAGGCCGAACGACGTCTGAAAATAGAACGGGGTCTTGAAGATTTGGTTGTTGTACGAGTTGGCGCTGAGCGAGAGTGAGTTCGGGTGATTGGGCGAGGCCGCATCCTGAGGCCCGATCATGTTGTAGTTCGTCTGGTTGAAGTAGGCCTGAAGGTACGAGCGGTTGAGCGCCTGCGTCAGCGTTACGAAGGTCGTCTGCGCCGATGCGCTCGGCTCGGAGAAACCATTTTGAAACGTATAGAGCTGCGTGAACGTGCTGATCTCGAACTTCGAACCAATGTGCTCGCCCATGACGAGGTTCCAGTACTTGTCGTCCTTGGTCAACGGATTGATCGAAAACACCGCATACTCGTGCTGATCGTTGCCCGCCAGGTGCTGCTCGAAGGCCACATACGTGTGATTGAACGCATCGTATCGCAGATGCAACGCGGTGATCGAATTCGCGTTACCGGTCGCATTCCACGTCGCATCGACGTTCGCGCCCGAGAGCGAATTCTGCGCCAGATTTTGCGACGCACCGAAATACACATAATACGATGGGAGCGGAAGACCTTGGTGAAGGAAGTACGCGTGAACACCGGCAAAGCGCACGAACTGCCGAGATTTTATCGTCGCCGAGTTAGCTGACAAGCTGGCCGCCGTCCCGCTGACGTCTGGGAAATAGAAGACGTCGCCAGGCATCTGTCTACCCTTGAGCGGGTGGTTGAAGTCATCGTTTTCGTACGTCCAACGATCGGGCTTGGTGATGACCGGCACGAAATAGATCCGATCGAAATCCATGAAATCGGCGATTGCAGCGCCGTCAAGATTGCCGCCTCGGCTGCGCAGATGCAAGTGGCTCGATACCAGAAATCGATTCAGCCGTAGATCCATGGAAAACGCGTCCCCGGTAATCGTCATGCCGTTGCTCGCTTGGATCTGCACGTGGCCGTCAGCCTCGATCAGATAGCGGTCGTAATAGAACGCGATGTGGTCGGCGCGTAGACGCAAGACGGTGGCGGGCGGTTCCGGCGTTGTCTTAGCGACCGCTGGCGGCGGGGTTGCCGGAGCGGACGGCGACGCGGTGGCCAAAGTCTGTGCTTTGCCCGGTGCGCTCAATACCAGAATTAAGGCAACAATAAGGAACGGTAGATGTCGCAAGGCTATCGCATTTCGCAATTGTCGCCGACTCTCATCCTCGTATAACGTATGCGATGGGCGTTTGTTCCTATACTCGTAGAGAAAGACTGCGTTTCTGGTAAGCCGAAACGCCTTCTTTGGCTTTATGCGATTTTTGACCGTTGTTTTAGATTCCGGCGGCGTCGGGGCGCTACCTGACTTTTCTCAATATGGAGATGCCAGTGGCGCTAATACTCTTGGAAACGTCGCTCGCCAAGTCGGAGGTTTGTTTTTGGCGTCCTTCGAGCGATTGGGACTCGGTCATCTCACGGAAATGTCCGGCGTCGCAGCGGCCGAGCGCCCGGCCGCGCGTGTCGGCCGGCTGCGCGAGCACAGCCGCGGAAAAGACACGATCACCGGGCATTGGGAGATGGCGGGAATCATCACCGTTGTGCCCTTTCCGACGTACCCCGAGGGCTTTCCCGATGACGTGATCGAGGCGTTCACGCGCATTACGGGCAAGGCGCCCCTCGGCAACGTCCCGGCCTCCGGCACCGAGATCATCGATCGGCTTGGACCCGAGCACATCGCAACCGGTCAGCCGATCCTCTATACGTCCGCCGACTCGGTCTTCCAGGTCGCCGCGCATGAAGAGGTAATCCCTCTTGCGACGCTGTACGATTGGTGCGAACGGGCGCGCGCGATGCTGGTAGCGCCGAACAACGTCAACCGGGTTATCGCTCGGCCGTTTGTGGGCGAACCGGGGGCGTTCGTTCGAACGCCGAATCGCCGCGACTATGCGATCGAACCGCCCCCGAGCGCGCTCGATCGCTTGGCCCACGCCGGCGTCGAGGTGCATGCGGTTGGCAAAATCTGCGATATCTACTGCGGGCACGGGATCGCATCGTCGGTGCGAGTGAGCGACAATCGTGACGCGATGGAGAAGACCTTCGATCTGCTCGAGCGAGTCGACCACGGCTTCATCTTCACCAACCTCAACGATTTCGATTCGAAGTACGGGCACAGGCGCAACGTTCGCGGGTATGCCGATGCACTCGAATCGCTCGATGCGCTACTTCCAAGGTTGGAAGAGCTGCTTCGGCCGGGGGATCAGGTGATCTTTACCGCCGATCATGGTTGTGATCCAACCGCCCCGGGCACGGACCATACGCGTGAGTACGTTCCTTTCATCCACCTCGGTCCGCATCCGGGCGCAGTGTTGGGCGACCTCGAGGGTCTCGACACGGTCGGCAACACGGTGCTGGACGCATTCGGGGTAGCGCTCTAGTGCAGGCTGCGATACGTATGGCGGAGCGCGAGGTTCCGCAGTCGTGGTGGTCGTCGAAACGCGCGATCGATATCGTCCTGGGCTCAGTGCTGCTGCTTCTTGCCGCGCCGATCATGTTGGTGGCGGCGGTCGGTATTGTGCTGGTAACCGGAGGCTCGCCCATATACGCGCAAGAACGGGTTGGGCAGTACGGACGTCGCTTCCGGATGTTCAAACTGCGAACGATGGTCAAGAATGCGCACGAGCTGCGAGATCAGTTGATGCACCTCAACGAAGTCGATGGGCCTGTTTTCAAGATTCGCAAGGATCCGCGGCTCCATCCGCTCGGCGGTTTCTTGCGTCGCTCAAGCATCGATGAGCTCCCAAACCTGTTCAACGTGGTGCGCGGCGATATGGCGCTCGTCGGGCCGCGTCCGGCTCTCCCGTGTGAGATCGAGCATTACGACGCCGAAGCTCGACGGCGCTTATTGGTGCCGCAAGGCATCACTTGTCTTTGGCAGATCAACGGGCGTAGCGATGTGTCGTTCGAGCATTGGATGCAGCTGGACAATGCCTACATCGACACCTGGACGCCACTCGGGGATCTCACCATCGTCGCCAAGACGATTCCCGCCGTGCTGCGAAAGGACGGAGCGCATTAAGCCTCGTCTTCGCGTCGTCCCGCGTCCCACGCGCCACCGTCGAATGTCGGTTGCGCTCTCGACGCTCTTCGTGATGGGCGCAACTTTTGCATCAACGATCCTTGGGTTTCTGCGCGAAGTCGTGAATGCCAAATTCTACGGTACGCAGTGGGAGATGGACACGTTTCTCGCCGCGGCAACGATTCCGACGATTCTCTTCGGCGTCTTCAACGGTGCTTTAGTGAGCGCCCTGGTGCCCACGTTCTCGGAATACATTACCCATGGACACGAAGAGGACGCCTGGGCGCTGGGAAACACGATTGTCAACTCGCTCGCGATCGTGCTTACGATTGCCGCCGTAGTCGGCTACGTTGCAGCTCCGTGGTACGTACCGATCATCGCGCACGGGTTTCCGGGCCCGCAGATGGGCGTGGCCATCCATATGACGCGCACGCTGATGCCCAGCATCATTGCCGTCAGTCTTTCCGGCGTGTTCTCCGCAATGTTGAACGCCTACCACCGCTTTCGCTCGGCGGCGCTTACCGGCATCGCGCTCAACGTCGTAACGGTCGGCTGCGTCGTCGCGCTCAACACCAAATACGGCATCTTCGCGCTGGTGTTCGGGACGTTCTGGGGACTGGTTGCGCAAATGCTGGTACAACTGCCGGCGTTCCTCGCGATTGGGAAGTATCGGTTTACCATCGACCTGCACCATCCGGGCTTGAAAAAAATGTGGGTGCTCCTCGGCCCGATCGTTATTGGAAGCGCGGCAGGGCAGTTGGCGCTGCTTTTCGACCGGTTCTTCGCCTCTACATTGAGCCCCGGCTATATGTCGGGGATCAACTACGTCACCAAGCTCGTAAACTTTCCGCAGCAGATATTCGCCGCGGCGATCGCCACGGTGATCTTTCCGTTGTTGGCTGCGCAGTTTGCGCGTGAGAATCGGCAAGGCGTGGCTCGGAGCGCGGTTACCGGGCTGCGACTAGTGAACTTCATCACGATCCCTTCGGTTTGCGCGCTGATCGTCTTAGCTCATCCGATGGTCCAGACATTATTCGAACGAGGCAACTTCGGCAAAACGGCAACCGATCTGACCGCGGGGCTGTTGCCGTTTGCGGCCATTGGTCTGGTGGCGCTTGCCGCGAACGTCGTGTTGACACGCT
>JBEKBR010000034.1:0-39579 GCA_050015295.1 Candidatus Aquilonibacter sp.
GTTCGTTTCGACGACCACGACGACCACCACCACCACGACCACTGTCGTTCGGTGCAGGTTGACGTAGGCTAAAACACGAGATCAAGGACAGCTTACGAAGCCCCGCACCGACTGGTGCGGGGCTTCTTGCATTGCTAGGGAGCCAACATGCGCGTGGAATGTAGCGACTGCGGCGCGGTCGCCGACCCCCTCGAGATCTGCCGGTGCGGCGGGTTGCCCGAGTTCGTGCTCGAGCCGCTGCGGCTCGATCCGATCGGCCTGCGCCGCATGGTGCGCGAGCGCCGCGCCTCATACGAACCGCTCTTCGCGAGCGGCGTCTGGCGCTGGCGCGAACTGCTGCCGGCGATCCCGGCCGAGGCGATCGTGTCACTGGCCGAAGGCAACGTCCCGCTCTACGCTTCCGATGCCGGCGCGCGCTACGCCGGCGTCGAGCGCCTTGCCTACCTGCATCTGGGCATGAACCCGACCGGCTCGTTCAAGGATCTCGGCATGACGGTCGCGATCTCGGCCGCCAAAGCCAGCGGTGCGCGCGGCGTCGTGTGCGCGAGCACCGGCAACACCGCCTCGTCGATGGCGGCCTATGCGGCGCGCGCCGGGCTCGACGCGTATGCGATCGTGCCGCGCGGCCGTGTCAGTGGCGCCAAGCTCGCGCAAATGCAAGAATATGGCGCGCGGTTGATCGAAGTCGACGGCTCGTTCGACGACGCCTTCGCCTCGCTTGCGCAAGTGCGCGACGCGGCGGTCGTGAACTCGGTCAACGCCTATCGTATCGAAGGCCAAAAGTGTGCGGCCTTCGCGATCCTCGAAGCGCGCGGCTGGAACGTCCCCGACTGGGTCGTACTCCCGGGCGGCAACCTCGGCAACATCTCGGCGATCAGCAAAGGTTTTCGCGAAGCGCTCGCCCTCGGGCTGATCGACAGACTCCCACGCCTCGCGCTGGTGCGCGCCGAACGCGGCGTCGACACCACGGCCAGCGCCATTGCGGTCGGCAATCCGCAATCGCGCAACCGCGCCTCACGCGCGCTCGATCGCTTCAACGGTATCGAACTCGCGGTGAACGATGATGCGATCCTCGATGCCAAAGCGCACATCGGGCGCGAAGGCATCGGCTGCGAGCCGGCCTCAGCCGCCTCGCTTGCCGGTGCGCGCGCGTTGCGCGAATCCGGCGCCATCGCGCACGACGCCGACGTCGTCGCGATTCTCACCGGCCACATCCTCAAAGACGCCCGCGTGAGCAGCTATGCAGTCGCGTAACGCCTTCGTCCTGAGCGTCCCGGCCACGAGCGCGAATCTCGGGCCGGGCTTCGATGCGGTCGGCATCGCGCTCGATCTGCGCGCCCGCGCGGTGGTCGAACCGGCCAATCGCTTCTCCTTTGAATGTAGCGGACCCGAACAACCCACCCACGTCGGCTTCGAACGGATGCTCATCGACGCGATGCACGCCGTGCACCCCGAGCTGCCGCGCGTGCGCGTGCATATGATCAACAAGATTCCACTGGGCAAAGGCTTGGGCTCGAGCGCGGTCGCCCGCACGCTTGGCGTTACGATCTCGGCACGCGCGCACGGCATCACGCTCGATCGCGACGGCATCGCCAAGTACGTCTGCGAACTCGAAGGCCATCCCGATAACGCCCTGCCCGCCGTCTACGGCGGCATCGCCATTGCCGCATCCTCGCGCGCAAATGAAAGCATCCGGCTCCCGGCGCCGCGCGATCTGTGCGCGATCGCGGTCGTGCCCGAATTCGATCTTGCGACAACGGCCGCACGGGCGCTGCTGCCGGCGCGCTACGACCGCAGCGATTTCGTCTACAATACCCAGCGCGTGGCGCTGCTCGCCGCCGCGCTTGCATCGGGCAACTGGAGCGTGCTGCGCGAAGCGATGAACGACCGTTTGCATCAGCCCTATCGCGCGGCGGTCATCCCGGGCCTGGCTGAGGCGCTGCGCGTCGATGCCCCCGAACTGATCGGCATCGCGCTCTCGGGCGCGGGCCCAAGCGTGCTCGCGCTGCTGCGCGATCGCGTCGCGTGGCGCCCGATCGCTGCGCGCATCGAAGCCGCCTTTGCCGCCGCCGGGATCGCCAGCCGGAGTTACCGCCTCCCCTTCGCCCCGCGCGGCCTGGTCTTGCGCCGCTACTTGACGGAGCGCAAAGTGGCATGATAGCCTACCCGCAATGTTCTCGGCGACCACCATGATGATGTCCATGTGCATTATTCAAATGAATAAGGCGGGGATCGTCATTGGGAGCACCGTGTAAGACACGGACGAAGAAAGCACTCAACCGACGCCCTCGCCGATCACCGGCGGGGGCGTCGTTCTTTTCTCACCACTTCGGAGGTCACCAGGAACACCATGGATTGTACGGTCGGAATCGGATTACTGGGATGCGGCACGGTCGGCGCATCGGTCGCGCAGCGCCTGCTCGAGGAGCGTGAAGCCATCGAGCGGCGCAGCGGCGTGCGCTTTGCGCTGCAGGCAATCGCCATCGCCAATCCGTCCAAGGCGCGTCCGGCCGCGCTCGATCCGCGGCTGTTCACCAAGAACGCGCGCGCCGTCATCGACGATCCGCGCGTCGACTTGATCATCGAGTGCATCGGCGGCACGCACGACGCCTCCGAACTGCTCGAATACGCGCTCGAACGCGGCCGCACGGTCGTGACCGCCAATAAAGATCTCATCGCGACGCAGGGCCCACGCCTCTTCGCGCTCGCCCATTCACGCGGCGCGCGCTTGCGCTACGAAGCCGCCGCCTGCGGCGCGATTCCGGTGATCCGCGTGCTCGACGATGCGCTCGCCGGCGACAACGTCCACGCTTTCGGCGGCGTGGTCAACGGCACGTGTACCTATATTCTCTCGCAGATGGAACGCGGCGAGGAGTACGATGTCGCGCTCGCGGGCGCGCAGAAACTCGGCTTTGCCGAAGTCGATCCGACCAACGACGTCGAGGGCCTCGACGCCGCGCACAAGCTCGCGCTGCTCATGCAGCTCGCATTTCAAATGGCGGTGATCTCGCCGCGCTTACGCCGTAGCGGTATCAGCGCGGTGAGCAAACGCGACGTGGCGCGCGCGCAGATGCTCGGCTACCGCATTCGCCTGGTCGCCGCCGCCTCGCGCAGCGATAACGCGGTGAGCGCCGAAGTCGCGCCGGTGCTCGTGCCCGAAGCGCACCCCTTTGCCAAAGCGAGCGGACCCGAAAACGTCGTGCGTGTCGTCTCGCGCGATGCCGGTGCGCTGTTGCTTTCGGGCACCGGGGCCGGCGGCTTTCCCACCGCGTCGGCCGTGCTCGGCGACGTCGTGACGGCGCTACGCGATATCGCCAATCAGCGCGCCGTCCATTATCCCGCGCTCGATCCCGCGCTCGAAGTCGCCCCGCTGTTCGCGAACCTCGCGCGCCACCCCGAACTCGCCCGTTATCCGATCTGGGATGATCGTCTGCTCGAAGCGCCGGTCCGGATTATGGTGTCAGATCGAGCGCAGCATTAGCTGCCCAATGGAGGTTGTCTCCGCACGGTAGCGGATAACCGGCGGCGACCGAACTCGGATGAATAAGGCGGGGACCGTCATGGGGAGCACCGTGTAAGGCACGGAATCGAGAAGCACTCCAACGACGCCTCCGCCGATACGACGGGGGCGTCGTTCTTTTATCTCTCTCTCAAAACGAAAGACGATCGCGTGATCGAAAAAACCATCGACATCGGTGCGCTGGAATTGGACTGCGGGGACACGCTCCCCGCGGTCCAGCAGCGTGTCACGATCGACGGCGCCGATCCCTTGCCGAGCGGCGAGAACATCGTCTTTGCCGCGCACGCGCTCACCGGCTCGAGCCGCGTCGCCGAGTGGTGGCCGAGCATCGTCGGCGACGGTGCGCTCTTCGACCGTCGTCATTGGTGCGTCATCGGCATCAACGTCCTCGGCGGCTGCTATGGCTCAACGGGAGCGGCAAGCATTTGTCATCCCGAGCGTAGCGAAGCGAAGTCGAGGGAGCGCATATCCGTACGCGACATCGTCCGAGCCCAGCTTCGCGTTTTTGACGCATTGAAGATTCCGCGTCTCGCGGCCGTCGTCGGCGGTTCGCTTGGTGGCATGCAGGCGCTGCAGTGGGCGATGGATGCGCCCGAGCGTGTCGGTCACGCGATCGTCATCGGCGCAAGCGATCATCATACCGCGATGGGGATCGCGCTCAACGCCGTGCAGCGCGAAGCGATCGCGCTCGATCCGGTGCGCGGCGTTGCGCTGGCGCGCAAGATCGCGATGCTCACCTATAAGAGCGACGATCTCTTTGCCGAGCGTCACGACCGCAAAGGCGATCGCAAGGGACGCCCGCAGTTCGACGTCGAGGGCTATCTCGATCACCAGGGCGACAAGTTCATCGAACGCATGGACGGCGCGACCTACACGCTGCTCACCCACGCGATGGATAGCTTCGACGTACGCAACCGCCCCGCGCCTCCCGGTGTCGATCTTACCTTCGTCGGGATCTCATCGGATTGGCTCTTCCGCCCACAAGAGATTCGCACCGCGGCAAAACGTCTGCACGCGCGTTATCTCGAACTCGAAAGCAATCACGGCCACGACGCGTTCTTAGCGGAACCCGCTCGCCTCCGCGACCTCCTCGCCCCAATCGTGGCGACGCCGACGGTGTCATCCCGAGCGTAGGCGCCAGCGCCGTAGTCGAGGGACCGCATCTGCTAAACTGCGCAGTCTCACCAGAACGGCCGTCTGAGATCAACGGGGTTCGGCATCACCGTGACATCGTGGATCACGTTCATGCTCGCGCTACTCTTTCGCCACTAAGCTTCGTCGTTCTACTCAGCGCCCATGAATGTACCGTACGTATTCGGCCTCGCGCCGTTCGACGCGCGCGACCGACGCCATGGCGATGTCCGCGAGGAAATTCTGCAGCGAGTGCTCCGCGAGTCCTCGCACAAGCCCCGCGTTCACCAGCGAGCCGAACACTCCGAGCGGCACATCGTAGTTTCCACCGAGCGAGAGCATTGAGCCCGAGTTCCCGCTCATATCGGCGGCGACCGACCCTTCAAAAACGGGAAATGACTCGGGGTGCTTGGCCGCGCGTATGGTAATCGGGAACTGATTGACTCCGGCGACCACTTCGCCGATCGTCAAGTGAATCGGTACAGCGAGGTACCCGACATCAGGCAAGCCCGCCTCGCCAAGACTTGCGTGAAGCGCAAAATCTTTCCAGGCACCGTCTTGGTCGGCAATACCTTGCAAGATTTCGCCCAGCGCGCTGTGGATCGGGGTGGGCGGAACGGCGAGCATCTGTTCGTAGCGTATGGCAGGCATAATTCCACTCCTTACGGCGTCTCCTTCGCCACGTTACCCTACTTTTCACTATGTTAGAGCCGGCCAAAGCACGATAGTGTTGGTTAGTGGCGTCCGAGCGAACAATCAGAAGAGATACGTTTGCGAATTGCGCGTTCTCCGACGCGATCGATCGCGCCGGGGTATTTCTCCGCGACGCGCAGGCAAACGGCCGCCTTGACGGACTCGTCGTCCCGACGACACTCTCGGTGCTCGTCACCGATGATTTCACCGATAGTGTCCGGCGCCACGATGCGCTGGAATTCGCGTGGCATCCGCGGTCTGCGTTCCTGCCCGACGGACGCGCGCTATTGACCGTGCGACCGCATGCACCGCAAGGGTCAGAACTGCAATTTAGTATTGCGTATGTACCGCCGTTCGGCGTACTCGGACAAGTCTTCGACGCTTTGGTCGGACAGCGCATTGCCGCCCGAACGTGCGACCAATTACTTCACCGTCTCAAGACCGAGCTCGAATCGACCTAAGGCACGATCGCGTAGATGCCGACTGCGCCAATGCCTTGGTGCGTGGCAATCGTCAGCGATGCTTCGTAGGTATATTCCTCGGCCGGCGCGTGGCCGAGCTTGGCGTGGAACATTTTCTCGAGCGTCGCGGCCCGTTCTTCTGCCTGGACGTGCCCGAATGAAACGCGCACGTTGGGCGCATGACCGATCGCACGAACCACCGCGTCGACCATTAGCTCGCACGTCTTTTCGAACGAGAAGCTCTGGCCCGCCGGCACAATCTTGCCTTCTTCGTTATACCGCAGCACGAGACTCACTTTCGTCAGCGAGCCGAGCGCAACGACGGCCTGCGGCAGCCGGCCGCTGCGCCCAAGCGTCGCGAGATCGTGCATCGCAAAAAACGTCGCGCACTTGAGCGTCTTGGGATCGATGCGCTTGGCGATCTCGGCTGCGGATGTGCCACGCTTGGCAAGCTCCAGTGCGTAGAGCGCGAGCAACGTCTCCGTGCCCGCCGAACCCAGCGAATCCACGACCTGCACGCGAGCATCGAACTCTTTGGCTGCCGCGAGCGCGTTGGCGTAGGTCTGTGATATCCCTGACGAAAGCACAATCGCAACGACGTCGTTGCCGGCGCCGGTTACGCGCGCGAACACGTCGTGGAACTGTTCGGGCGACGGCGGTGCCGTTGTGGGAATCTCGCCCGCGCCGACCCGGCGAAAGAACGTCGCGCGATCGATGTCGATGCCGTCGCGGTACCGGTCCTCGCCCAGCACGATCCAGAGCGGCACGACCTCGATCCCTAACCGCGTTGCGTCCGCTCCGGTGAGATCGCTACCGGTGTCGGTGATAACGGTCACGCTCACGGTGCTTCCCTCTTGAACGCCGCGGACGCGCCTTCCAATGTGCCTTCGCCTTCCTTGATCTCCATGCGATCGACGAGGCCGTCCGTAAAGCTATAGACGTGCCACACCTCCGAATCTGAAAGGATGTTGCCGTTGCGGTCTTTGACGAGCTGATGAACCTTGACGTCAGTCACGCCGCTCTCGCGGTCGATCACGTCAAGCACGCTCACGAGCGGGTCGAACTCAGCCCACTGACGCGTCCAATATTCGCGGATAGCTTGTTTTCCTACGACGCGGCCGCCTTCGGACGCCTTCGGCCAACTGACGTCTTCGCCCATGAATGCGAGCGTGCCGTCGATGTCTCGTTTATTGAAAGCAGCGTAGATTTGAAATATTATTGCTTGGGTATCCACTTCGGGATCCTTTTCTGCGTTTTATGCTACGCTCGCGCTATGAGCGAAGTAGAAGTCGAACACGTCAACTATCAGATGCCACCGCAGGACGGGTTTACGGTCGCGCATTTTCTCACCGTAACCGACGTCCAACGATCGGTCCTCTTTTATCAATCGGTTTTCGGCGGGAAAGTTACACGCCGAAGCCTGCTCGGAGCCAACGACCCGGCCTATGTGCAAATCGCAAACACGTGGCTCATCTTCAACCCGGGCGGCGGACCGACACCCGACAAACCAACCGTAACGCTGCGCGTGCCTAGCAACCCCGATGAAGTCAGTAGTTTCATGAACCTTCGTGTCGCCGACATCCGGGCATGCTACACGTTGTGGAAAAGTCGCGGAGCAACATTTCTCACCGAGCCGATCGAGAAATATGGCGAGACCCGCTGCTATATCCGCGATCCCGACGGCTACATCATTGAAGTGGGCCAGAGCGAACCGGGATTCTTTAACCAGCCGGACACGGCTCCATAGACGCACCACGCGACAATGACGGTTGCCGCAGCGAGCGTGATCACCGCAAGCGTCGCGTACAGTAGTGACGGATTGGCGGCGGCGCCCCGCACGAAGGCGCCGGCGAGGGATGCCGCGGCAAAGGTCCACGCCCACATGCCCGCGTTGAACGGCGCGCCCCACACCAGGCGCCACAGTCGCAGCGACAGGAGCGCGAAAAACAACGCGCTGAAGGCGAGGATCATGAACGCCGGGCCGGCGATTCCGCCGTCGAGCAGAAACCACGCGTTGCTCATGACCGCCGGTGACGCGGTGAGCACTGCGAGCTGCGCGGCCATCGCTCGTGGCAGGCGCGGCTCCACGACCAAGAGCCGGTACAGGATCAGCGGCCCGACGCCGATCCAGCCCAGCAACGCGAACGAGAGTAATGCCCAGCCGACGTCGCTCATCCCGAGTGGAACGGCAGCATACACCGCGGTGGCGTTCCCTACGATCGGAACGAACAGCGCCGGCGTGAGCTCGGTGTCCTTGATGCCGCGTTGAATCCAACGCCCGAGCAGATAGAGCAGCAATGCGGCGCTGGCGAACGCCGCAATCGACCACAGCGCGAATGCGAGCGTGCGTGAATACTGCAACGCGCCGACCGCGAGTTCTGAGCACGAAATAGCAACCGTTGCGTAGAAACTCGCGGTGATCGCCGAATTGTTTTCGGCGATCACTTCGTTCGGAAATTTCGCGATGCGTCGCAGCCAAAGCACCAGCAGTACGACGAAGACCGCCGCCGCAAGCGCAAGCAGCCACTCACCGATGGCCGGCGAGACGTGCCCCGTTTTCCCCGCCGTGCGCCACGCGAGGCCAAGCCCCGCGATCCCCATGACGGCCGCGAAAGACTGGGTCGGGATCGGTCTCAACCGCGCGACTTATCCGTACTTGAACCCCGCCTTGCTTTGCCCGACTTCGATAATGTAACCGTCAGGATCGCGGATATAGCAGCGGGTCTCGCCATATTTCTCGATCGGCTCGGTGAGAAATGTTGCGCCCCGACTCTTCCACAACGTGTAGCATGCTTGAATATCGGCGACGCGGAGATTCATGAAGCTGCTGAGATGATTGGGGTCCGGCGGCGTGCTGAGCGTAACCGTCGGTTTGTCGGGCGTCGGACCGCCCCCAACATTGATAATGAGCCAGACGTTGGCGATCTTGATGTAGGGCGGCGCGTTCCCGTCGCCCATGCTCACAATCTCTCCATCGAAGACGTTTTTGTAGAATTCAGCGGACCGCTTGAGGTCGGCCACGGTGAGAAAATACGCGACCGTAAACCCTTCTGTCGGCGGCATCTGATAGGTGGCTTGATCGACTTGCACTTCGTCCATCGATTCTCTCCCGCCCGGCGTGCGGACAGCCGGTCCCACCAGGCTACCATAATTTGAATCTAGTCGGTCAAGTTCTCGAAGCCTTTCGTGTCGATGATGAACGTGGGCACGGTGAACGCCGACGAGCAGCCGTGCACGTCGAGCCCCTTCGCCGATTGCGCGCGCACGAATTGCCCGAAGAGCTTGTCGACGCACGTCGTTTCGGTCGCGTGGCCCGCACCTTGCACGAGCACGATCCGCGCGTTGGGTAAGTATTTTGCCGCCGACGCCGCATAGCGTGGAGGCGTCGCTGGGTCGTCCGAGCCCGAAATGATGAGCACCGGCGCATCGCTTCGCACCGGTTCGTTGAAGCTCGCCGGCATCGCCGGGACGTTCCAGATCGCACAGGCTGCGCGCTGTGCCTCGATACGCAAATCGCTTGCGAATGAGTGCGCAGCCGCGTAGCTGACCGCGCTCGGATCCAGGAATGGAATACCTTCCGCACACGTATATGAAAGCCACGCGCCGGTCGTGATATCTTCGTCCAAGCCGACCGCAACCACGTTGATCAATGTCGCGAGCGGTGCGGTGTCACCGTGCGACGCGTGGTCGATGACGAAGGGAACGGCCGCCGCGGCTCCAGGATCGTAGAGCGTCTGGCGCAGCCGATCGACGAAGACCGCCTTCGATAGCTGCACGGTAACCGGCGCTGCACCCTTCTTCACCACCAGCGCAACCGGAATCGGCCCGGTGTTCAGTCGCGCGATGAGCGCAGAGAACTGCGCACCGAAGGTTGGAAAATGCGCGTTGCACACGGTGTCGCGCTTGCACTTCGCGATCAGGTCGTCGAGCGCGCGCTGCACGCCCATCGGCTCGCCCGGCAGCGGTTGAAAGCCTGGCGGATCGACGCCGTCGAGCACCGCGCTCTCGACGCTTTGCGGATGCCGCCGCATATAAATGAGGGAAAAGAACGTCCCGTAGGATCCGCCGTCGAGCACGAGCTTCGGGTAGCCCAGCGCCGCGCGCAGATCGTTAAGATCGTCGGTGGCGTAGTTGGTGTTGTAGTCGGCGAGATCGTTCGCGGCGGCGAACTTCGTGCGGCACGCGCTGACCAGATCGCTCGGAAAGAGATCCCGGAAGTAGGACGCCGGATCCGATGCCGGCGTCAAGCTACACGGCAGGCCGTTGGATCCACCCATTCCACGATCGTCCATCAGCACGATATTGTAGCGGTCGAGCAGCGGCGTAACTTGGCGAAAGTTGCCGTCGGCGACATACGCCGCGTATGGGGTCGCGCTCTCGCCCGGACCGCCGGCAATAATTGCCATCGCCCGGTTCGTCGGATGCGCCGCCTTGACGACGACGAATTTGATCGCAACGATGCGCCCGCTTTGCGCGGCGCGGTTCTCGTAGACATCGAAGGTCCCGCACAACGCGGGCAACTTTGTCTTCCCTTGCGTGCATGGCTTCATGTGCAGCCCGAGTGCTGCGGGGGCGCCCGAGACGGCTCCGGCCGGCATCAGCATGGCCGCCGCGATAAACACCATCACGCCGAACGTGCGTCGTTGCATGCGCATTCATTCCCGACTGTCCTGGACCGGTCCCTTGGCTGCCAAGGGCTTTGCGCTATCGTGAATTTATGAAATCTGTTGCCGCGATGGTTTTGCTTGCACTTTGCGCCGCGATGGCGGCACCATGCCTGGCGAAAGGCACAGCGCGCGTCCAAGAGAGCAACGGCAGCGTGCGCGTCTACCCCGACGTTGCGATCGACATCGTGCACCAAACGCTGCGCGTGACCAGCGCCGACGGCAAAGCGACATTCGTGATCAACCAGTCCGCGTGCGCCTACGTCGGCGTGTTCGAACACTGCACGCCGCTGCGCATGAGCCTTGAGCGCGGGGGGACCACGCGCGTGCTCGACACGTCCGGCGGCACGATCTACATCAATCCGACCAACAGCATGCAGACGCTCTCGCACTCGTCGACACAGCTTCTGCCGCACGGCATTTTCCTGAGCGCAGGTACGAAGCCCAACACTTATGTCACCATCAGCGGTCAGATCGATAGCCTCGTGCGCTGATGGAAAAACTTGCCGTCGCCATCTTCCTCATCGCATTCATGTTCATCGCGGGGCTGCAGTGTGACTATCGCGACTTGCTCACCGCGCTGTCGGGCCGCGCGCGCATGGCGCGCATTCTCGTCGCCAACTTTATCGTGGTTCCGATCCTAGCGGTGATCGTGGTGCGCCTCTTCGCACTCGACGATTTCGTCGCGACCGGCATTCTGCTCATGGCGATCGCACCGGGCGTGCCGTTTCTGCCGATGATTGCCGGCGAAAAAAGGGGCGGGAGCGCCGGCCTTGCGACCGGCCTTGCGGTGGTACTGCCGGCGATTTCGGTCGTGACTGTGCTCATCACCGCACCGCTGGTGTTGCCGGTCGAAGCCACGGCCCGCATTCGGTTCGCGCCATTCATCATCAATCTCGTGCTGCTTCAGCTCTTGCCGGTCATCATCGGGCTCTGGCTCCGCGAACGCGTCGCACGCCTTGCGCCGACGCTCATCAAAGTCGCCTCCGTCGTGCTGATCGTTGCCGGGCTCGCCGTGCTCTACTTCATCGTTCCCAGGATGGGGCATGCATTCGTCGTCGTCTACGGCACGCGCGCGCTGATGGCAACGCTCGCGGTCGTGATCCTCTCCGGCGTCGCTGGATGGGCGTTCGGCGGAACCACGCCCGAATATCGGCGCACGATCACGATTGCGACGATCATGCGCAATTTCGGCTTGGCGTTGCTGATTGCCGGGCAGAATTTTGAAGGCACGATCGTCAGCGCCGTCGTGTTGGCCTACTTTGTGATTCAGTTTGTGTTAGCCAACGTGCTAGGCACGGTGCTCAAGCGCCGCGACGCCGCCGCACCCGCCTTGTCCTAGACAAGGTCTCGGGGGTTTACCAAGCAGCCGCCTATGCTTGGTCTCCGGGGGTGGATCCGGAGTAGGTGCATCGTGAACGCAGCTCTTAGCATCAAATCAGCAGCGCGCATCGCCAATCTCTCGATCGACACGATACGTGCATGGGAAAAGCGCTATCGTGCGGTCGTTCCCGAACGCGCCCACGGCGGCCAGCGCGTGTTTAGCACCAACGACGTCGAACGGCTCGTGCTCCTGCGCGAAATCGTCTCTTCGGGCACGGCCATTTCACGGATTGCAAATTGCACGACGGCTGAGTTGCGCGGGCTAACCCGTGTCGCCGCCGCCGGCGGTGAGTCCGACGATGCCGATGTGGTACGCCTGTTGCGCGCAGTACGCGCGCACGACGTGCCGATGCTCTGCGAGGAGCTACTGTCGGTCGCACTGGTTCGCAGCGCCGCGGAATTCGGCGACGACGTTATCGCTGCCGTGCTGAACGAACTCGAGCGCGACACCGAGGCGCGCCATACCGGTGAATTGTTGCTTGCGGCTGCGCTTGTTTCCATCTCGTCGACGCTGCTCGAGAAGTACCGCAGCGACGGTGCGGTGCCGGTCATTTCGCTCACCCTGCCGGGTGAAGCGCACGCGATCCCGCCGCTGCTCGCGGCGGTGGTGTCGGCCGAGGCGGGCTACTTGGGGATGTACGTCGGCACGCAGATCGAGCCGGCCGACATCGAAGCGTTGGCGAACGACTTGAACGCGAGCGTCATCGTGATGCACGCCGGCGTGGAATCATTCGAACACATGCAAGCGGCGTTGCGCCTTGGCGAGCGCCTACCGGGCGTACGGCTCGTCATAACCGGGCGCGGCGCGCGCTTAGCACCGCCGGGACTCGTTCCCGTCTCGTCGCTGCGCGAACTCGCGTGCGTGTTACAAGAGTGAGGCCCAGCAAAGCCGGGCCTCGATCGTTGTTACTGGAGTTTAGTTATTCGAGCGCCGTGGCGAAGAAGCTGCCGTCGCGCCAATAACCGTAGGCAATGACCTGCCGTCCGACCGCGACGCGACCGCTGGTTTCGCGGTTTAGCGCGGGCTGATCGTTAATGGTCAGGACACGGTCCGAGAGCTGAAGGGTGACTAAGTGCCCACGCACGCCGGTGATCGTACCGGCAACTCGTGCGCGTTTCGGTCCGACTGCGTAGCCGGGACAGTGACCGTTTGCCTGCCATACGCCGCCGGCCCACGCACCGCAGATCGGATCGCCATATTGGTTGTTCGGGCCAAACGCCGCCGAGTCGTTGATGTCCGCATTCGGATCGTTGTCAACGGTGGTCGTCGTCGTCGTGGTCGTTTGCTGAGTTTGCTGCACCGGTTGGTTTTGAGCAAATGCCGGCACTGCCAGCGCTGCCCCAAACGCCAGTGTCAAAATGATCGCAGTGATTTGTCGTTTCATACACGCGTTCTACCCAGTTAGCCGCGTTCGTAAAGCCAGCGCTTGACTGCCGTCGCAACAACTTTGTGCTCTATCGGATGTAAGCGCGCAAGCAGGCCCGCTTCATCTTCTCCCGCGTGCACGCGCAATGGTTTGCGAGCGAGCACTCGGCCGCGATCGGTCTCGACCGTCACCTCGTGGACGCTCGCGCCGACCCACGGACTGCCTGCAGCGAGCGCGTCGCGGACCGCGTGCGGTCCGCGATACGCCGGGATCATTGAGCCATCCGGCATCCCGACGATGTCGCGCGCCGGGTCCAGCGGCAAAAACGACGGATGCACGTTGAGCATGTCGGGAAACGCCGCAACGAACGATGGATCGAGCAAGTGCATCCAGCCAAGCAGCAAGACCAGCTCGGGATTATACTGTTCGACCGCGTCGCTGAGCTGTGCGTCATACCGCTCGCGCGATTGCTCGCTGCGCAGCCACGGAAGCGCAACCGCCGGAATGCCGGCGCGGCGCGCGCGTTCGATCGCACGTGCGTCGGCTTTGTTGCTCACGAGCGCCACCAGCTCGAGCGGCAATCCATCTGCGACGCCATCGATGACGGATTGAAAGTTGGTCCCGCTCCCCGACGCGAGTACCACCGTGCGCACCGGCTCGGGCGTGAACTGCGCCCGATCGTAGCGTTCGATGACCTGCGCACCGGCGTGACGCGCGTAGTACGGGACGAGTGCATCCGAGGTCGCCGCGATCAGCGCACGCTGATAGCCTCTCTCCCGCAACCCACACAACGCGATCTGGAGCAGCTGCGGGCCGATGCCGCGATGCCCTTCTTCCACACCAATAGGCCCAAAGATGCCGACGCCGGGCTCGCGCGCCACGCCGCGCAACCACGCGTAACGCAAACCGCGCGGATCGAATGCGGCAAAGCCGGCCGGTTTTCCGTCGCGTGTGGCAAGCGCGCGCTGCGCAACGGCCACCTCGCCGCTCCATGCACCGCCGAACTCCTCGTCGATCCATGCCAACACCGGATCGCTCGCGCCGGGACCGACGTGAACGTCGTATCCGGCGCGCGCCAGGTGTTCGCGCGCCGCGGCGTCGTTGCCGAAGCGTTCGTCGAGCTCGACGACAAGGTTAACGAGATTCGTGGATGACAACTTGCGGTTCGTCGCCGTCGCGTTGCTCGATCCAGCCAACGACCTTGGCGCCCGGCACCGCGGCGGCGGCTTTAGCTGCGTCGACGAACGGCACGATCAAGGTGTAGCCGATCCCCATGTTCAGCGTGCGGTACTTTTCCTCGTAGCGCAGGTTGCCGCGGCGCACCAGCTCTTGCATGATCGGCGGCACGCTCCAGCGCGCCGCTTCGAAGATCGCCTTGGCGTTCGGCGGCAGCGTGCGCGGAACGTTTTCCAAGAGACCGCCGCCGGTGATGTGCGCCATCGTCTTCACCTGCGCAACGGCTTGGATCGCGCGCACCGCGTCATAATAGGAAGGATGCGGCGCGAGCAGCGCCCCCCACTCCTCTTTCGGAAGCAGCGCGCGTGCGAGCGAGTAGCCGTTGGTATGCAGACCGATCGACGGCAATCCCACGATCGCATCGCCGGGTTCGACGCTCGCCGGATTGGGCACGTCGCCGATGTCGACGCTACCCACGATCGTGCCGGCTAAGTCGAAGTGTTTGGGCGCATAGAGTCCCGGCATCTCCGCTGTTTCTCCGCCGAGCAGCGCGCAATTGTGCGCGCGGCACGCCTGCGCGCAGCCGCCCACGACCGCAGCGGCAACTGCTGGGTCCAATTTTCCGGTAGCGAAGTAGTCGAGAAAGAACATTGGTGTCGCGTTCACGACCAAAATATCGTTCACGCAGTGATTGACCAAATCGCCGCCGACCGTGTCGTAGCGCTCGAGCTCGGCCGCAATGAGGATCTTCGTGCCCACGCCGTCGGTCGACGCGACCAGCGCGCGATCGCCGCTGCCGGGAAGGCGAAAAATCCCGCCGAAGCCGCCGATCGCATCGAGCTGATCCGGGTGGCGCCACGCGCCGAGGACCTGCTGGTACCGCGCTACGGCCTCATTGCCCGACGCGATATCGACGCCGGCCCGCGCGTAGGCATCTTCCGTGCGACTTTGGTCGCTCATTCGGCGTCCCGCGCAGGGCCGATGCCGAGCAGCGGCCGAATTGTGGTTAAAACGCTAGTCATCTCTGGCGCTCATACTTCACCCCAGTGAAAGGTAGCCCATGCAAGTTCTTATCGCGCAAGATGCGCCGGTGTCATCGCGCGCGGGTGCCCTCGTTGTCCCCGTCTTCACGAACGGTGAATTGAGCGGCGCTGCCAAAGCCGTCGACGCGGCCGTGGGCGGCGCGATCTCGGCGATTCTCAAATCCGAAGAGATTAAAGGAAAGCTGGCGGAGTGCGTGCTCGTGCACGCCGGCGATCAACCGTTCCACCGCGTGCTCGTGGTGGGTTTGGGTGAACGCGCGAAGTTCGAACCGTCGCACCTCGCGCGCTATGCGGGCGCCGCAGTGCGCTACCTCGGGCGCCGCAACGTCGACACGCTCGCGATTGCCCTCCCCGACGAAGCCAAGGGCAACGAAGTTGCCTGCGCGTCGTTTGCCGTCGAGGGCGCGATCAGCGGTTCGTTCGAGACGACGATCTATCAAGACAAGCCCGAAAAGCGCATGGCCGTGCAATCGGTGACGCTGCTCTCGAACGGCTTCGACGCCGCCGGCATCAAGCGTGGCGTCGAGCGCGGCGAGATTCTCGGTGACGCGGTGAACTTTGCGCGCCGTCTTGCGGTGACGCCGGCGAACGACATGACGCCGACGATCCTCGCCAACGAGGCGGTGAAGTGCGGCAAGGCGGCCGGCATTGAGGTCGAGATTTTCGACGAAGAGCGGATCCGCAAAGAAGGCATGGGCTCATTCCTCTCCGTTGCGCAAGGCAGCGTGCAGCCGCCCAAGTTCATCATCATGCGCTACAACGGCGATCCGGGTAGCAAAGAACTGCTCGCGCTCGTCGGCAAAGGGATCACGTTCGACACCGGCGGCATCTCGCTCAAACCGCCTGAGCGGATGGAAGAGATGAAGTACGACATGTCGGGCGGCGCGGGCGTTATCGCGACGATGTGCGCGCTTGGCAAACTCAAGCCCAAACTCAACGTTGTCGGTCTGGTGCCCGCGACCGAAAACATGCCGGGCGGTAAGGCGACGAAACCGGGCGATATCGTCAAAGCGATGAACGGCAAAACGATCGAAGTGATCAACACCGACGCCGAAGGCCGCTTGATTCTCGCCGACGCGCTGGTCTATGCCAATAAACTCGGCGCCACCAAGATCGTCGACACGGCGACCTTGACCGGTGCCTGCGTCATCGCGCTCGGCCACGCTGCCAGCGCCGCGATCGGCAGCGACGATGCGTTCACTAACGAATTTCTAGCGGCGGCCAAACCGACCGGCGAGCGCTACTGGCACATGCCGCTCTACGACGAGTACGCAAGCGCGATGAAGAGCGACATCGCCGATTTGAAAAATACCGGCGGGCGGCCGGCCGGGACGCTCACGGCGGCGGCGTTTCTCAAGTCGTTCGTCGACGACACGCCGTGGGTGCATCTCGATATCGCCGGCACCGCCTATCTCGACAATGAGTCGGCGTGGCAAGCCAAGGGGCCAACCGGCACACCGGTGCGCGCGTTCGTATCGTTCATCGAAACGCTCGCAGGCGCACCCGTCGTCCACGCGAACGGACACGTAAAAGTATCAGCCTAGCGTTCCGCGCGTATTTCGTCGCTCGTCAGAGCGGCTGGTTTGCCGAAGGCATTGCCACCACGGCGATCGCGTGGCAAGTCTACGCTATCCGTCATCAGGCCCTCGATCTTGGACTCGTGGGCCTGATCGGTTTTCTACCCCAATTGCTGCTCGCGGTGCCGGCGGGCCTGATCGCCGACCGCCTCGATCGGCGCGCGGTCGTGATCGTCACCGGCATCGGTGCGTTGATCGGCTCGCTGCTCTTCCTTGTGCTCGCATTGCAGCACTCGCAGTCGATCGCCGCCTATTTCGGCGCACTCTTGCTGTATTCAACTGCCGACGCGCTTGGTGTTCCGGCGACGCGTGCGATGTTGCCCTCGCTCGTGAGCGGCGAGCGTTACTTGCGCGCGACCGCGCTGATCTCGTCGGTCTCGCAATTCGGCACGATCGCCGGGCCGGCGCTCGCCGGCGTGTTGATCGCCTTCTCGGCTGCATGGGCGTTTGCGGCAGCGACAGTGCTGCAACTCGTTGCTATCGCGGCCTTCTTCTTCCTTGAGTCACGCGTGCTGGAGGAACCGCACGAAGAATCGCTCTGGCAATCGGCGGTCGGCGGTTTCCGCTTCGTCGTCGATCGCAAGATCATCCTCGGGGCGATCTCACTCGATCTCGTCGCCGTGCTTTTCGGCGGCGCAACCGCGCTCTTGCCGATCTATGCAACGCAGATTCTCCACGTCGGTGCAACCGGTTACGGCATGTTGCGCGCTGCGCCCGCGGTCGGCGCGGCCGTCGTCGGTCTGTGGCTGATTCGCCGTCCGATTCGGCGCAATGGCGCTCGCTGGCTCTTCTGGTGCATCGCCGGCTTCGGCCTTGCGACGATCGTCTTTGGACTCTCACACAACATGCCGCTCTCCCTGTTCGCGCTCGCGGCCACCGGCGGCTTCGATATGGTGAGCGTGGTGATCCGCAATGCGCTCACCCAACTCGGTGTTCCCGAATTGATGCGCGGGCGCGTCGGCGCGTTCGAGAACGTCTTCATCGGCGCGTCGAATCAACTCGGCACGTTCGAGTCAGGCGTAGTGGCACAGTGGCTGGGGCCGGTCGCATCGGTCGTGCTCGGCGGCTGCGCGACGCTCCTCGTCGTCGCGCTCTGGGTCGTGATTTTCCCGGCGCTGCGCAACTTTGACCACTTGGACGAACGCAACTTGTCATCCCGAGCGTAGGCGCGAAGCGCCGTAGTCGAAGGACGAGGGACCGCTACCTATCTGTGCAGCGCGGCGGCCGCAAGCGCAGCGAGAATTACTGCGGTCTGCCCGAGCATCCAACTGATGATCGTCTTGAGGTTCGAATCGACCCTTTGTTCGAGCCGCGCGAAACGCGAATCGATCTGCGCAAACCGACCGTCGACCTGACCAAAGCGTCCGTCGAACCTTTGCTCGATGCTTTCAAGCCGGTGATCTATGCCGTTTAGACGGTCGGCGATTTGTACGGAGGCGCCTTCCAGGCGCGCCATTTGTATTTCTAGGGGTTGTGCGCTCACGCGATCTCCTTCTCGCCATCCTATCCCACGTTGAGCGGCGGCGACAAGGGGCCCCCGAAGGACGCTCGCAGAAGCACTTTTGGCTATGGCACAGACCCGCCAACTCAAAGACGACGCGCGCCCGTACGAACCGGTCAAAGGGCCGGCGCTGCGGCGCATCACCGCCGGCGCAATCAAGCGCCGCAAAGGCACCGCTCCGGTTCCGATGATTACCGCGTACGATGCCCCGTTCGGGCGCTTCGCCGAGGAGGCCGGCATCGACTGGATTCTCGTCGGCGATAGCCTCGGCAACGTCGTGCTCGGCTTCGACGAAACGACGCAAGTCACGATGGACGACATGGTGCACCACACGGCCGCCGTCGTACGCGGCACGTCGCGCGCCCACATCGTGGCCGACATGCCGTTCGGCTCGTATCAAGTCAGCGACGAAGAGGCGCTGCGCAATGCGATTCGTCTGATCAAAGAAGGTGGCGCGACGTCGGTCAAACTCGAAGGCGGTAGCAACGAAGCGGCGCGTGTTCGCGCGATTGCGCGCGCCGGGATTCCGGTCGTCGGGCACATCGGCATCACCCCGCAAACCGCCGGCCTCGGCCCGGGCTATCGCATGCGCACGCATCGCGACCGGTTGCTCGAAGACGCACTGGCAGTCGAAGACGCCGGCGCATATGCAATCGTGCTCGAAGTCGTCGATTTCGAAATCGCCCGTGAGCTCACGGAAAAGCTTTCGATTCTGACGATCGGCATCGGTTCGGGTCCGCACTGCGATTCGCAAGTGCTCGTGCTGCACGACGTGCTGGGGATGTACCCGCACTCGCCGCCGTTCGTGAAACGCTTTGGCGAGATCGGCATCGCGACGACCAACGCCCTGCGTGAATATGCGGCGGCGGTCAAGGAAGGCGACTTCCCCAAAACGTGAGCGGGCCGCAGTTCGACGACGCGTTTCGCGCTCGGCTGCACGACCTCTTCCGCTGGCGTCGCGACGTGCGGCATTTCCGCGTCGATCCGGTTCCGGGTGAGGCGATCGAAGCGCTCGTGCGCGAGACCGCGCTCTCGCCCTCGGTCGGGTATTCGCAGCCCTGGCGCTTCGTTCGCGTCGACACGGCCCAGCGCCGCGCGGCCGTGATCGCGTCATTCGAACGCGCCAACGCGGATGCACTTTCGGGCTATTCCGGCGACGACGCGATGAAGTACGCTGCACTCAAGCTCGCGGGCCTACGCGACGCGCCGGTTCATCTTGCCGTCTTCTGCGACGAATCCACGACGACGGGCAAAGGACTCGGACGCGCGACGATGCCCGAGATGCTGACGTACTCCGCGGCGAACGCCGTATACACATTTTGGCTCGCCGCGCGAGCGCGCGGCATCGGCGCCGGTTGGGTCTCGATTCTCGAACCCGAAATCGTCACCACGGCGCTGGAAGTGCCGGCCGAGTGGAAGCTCATCGCGTACCTCTGCGTCGGCTACGCCGTCGAGGATCACGATCAGCCGGAACTCGAGCGCGCCGGCTGGGAGTCGCGTGACGATCGCGCGATCACCTTAACCTATCGTTAAAGCACGGCCACTATAGTTGAGTCTCCGGAGGACATAGAGATGCCAGAAGACGCTTCCCTAAATCGTGGCGGCTTTTTGCGTAGCGCCGGCGTTGCACTTGCCGCCACGCAGTTTGCCGCGACCAACGCCGAGGCGGCGACGACCGAGGTTGCACAGGCGACGACCGACGTGAGCATTCGCGAATTTCGCGTGAGTTTTCCTGAAGCGAAGCTGGCGGACATGCGCCGGCGCATCAACGCAACCCATTGGCCGGACCGAGAGACGGTCGACGATACGACGCAGGGCGTTCAGCTCGCGATGATTCAGGGTCTCGCAAGCTATTGGGCGACGAGCTACGACTGGCGACGCTGCGAGGCGAAGTTGAACGCGCTCCCGCAGTTCAAAACCCGCATCAACGGCGTCGACATTCACTTCATTCACGTAAAGTCGAAACATGCAAACGCGCTGCCGCTAATCGTAACGCACGGTTGGCCCGGATCGATCATCGAACAGCTCAAGATCATCGCGCCGCTGACCGATCCAACCGCCCATGGCGGTAGCGCATCGGATGCATTCCATATCGTCATTCCTTCGATCCCCGGCTACGGGTTTTCCGAACGGCCGCGCTCACCAAATTGGGACACCGCTGCTACCGCAGCGGCCTGGGCCGTGCTGATGCAACGACTTGGCTACACGCATTACGTTGCGCAAGGCGGCGACCTCGGTTCGGTGGTGACGACGTTGATGGGCAAACAGGCTCCGCCCGGATTACTGGCGATCAACACCAGCTTGCCGGCGACGGTTCCGCCGGCCATCGCAAAGTCGCTGTCGTGCGGCGACCCTGCCCCGAGCGATCTTTCTGCCGACGAGGCGCACGCCTACGCGCAGTTGCAGCTCCTGTATGGGAAGCAATTCGCGTACGCCGCGATCCAGCATACGCGGCCGCAAACACTCTACGGCATCGCGGATTCGCCCGTCGGCCTTGCGGCCTGGCTGCTGGACCACGGCGACGGCTACAACCAGCCGGCAGCGGCCGTCATCTCTGCCGTCGCTGGGCACACGGTCGACGGACACAGCGCCGGTGCGTTGACACGCGACGACGTGCTCGACAACATCACCATGTACTGGCTGACCAATACGGGCGTTTCCGCGGCGCGATCGTATTGGTTGAACAAGACCAGCCCGTTCAACGCCGCGAACATCTCCTGTCCAACCGCCGCGATCGTCTTCCCGGGCGAGATATACTTGGCACCGCGCAGTTGGACGGAACTCGCCTTTACCAAACTCATCTATTACAGCCGCGCTAGCGCCGGCGGCCATTTTGCCGCCTGGGAGCAGCCGAAAGTCTTTTCCGAAGAAGTTCGCGCCGGTTTTCGGTCGCTGCGCTCATGAGCAACACCAGCGAACCGCTCACGGCGCGCCAGTTCGTCGGCGCCGCGCCGATCCAGCCGCTGACCGGCGAACCGCCCGCGAAGCTCATCATCGACCCGCCGCTTGCGGATGCGCTCAAGACCGGGCGCGTCGTGATTCAATACTACGCGCAGAACGTGCACATTCGCCCGGTCTACGGCGAAGCGGCACTCGCCGTGTCGCCGCGTCTCGGCCACATCCACGTCTTTGTCGATGACGCGACGTGGCGATGGCTTGACGCGAGCGGCGAGCCGCTCACGATCAATGGCCTTTCGCCGGGAGCGCACAAGGTGCGCATTCTGCTGGTCAACGCGAATCATCAACCGCTCGACGAAGGCACGGTCGAGTTCACGGTCCCCTGATGGTGCATGGGCTCATATTCGCCGGAGCCGTCGCGTGGTTGAATTCACAACCGCTAACGCCGGCCGAGCTGCATGGGAAAGTTGTCCTCGTTCAATTCTGGACGTATACCTGCGTCAATTGGGAACGCACGCTTCCGTACGTCCGCGCATGGGCCGCCAAATATAAAGACGATGGTCTCGTCGTGGTCGGCGTACACACGCCGGAGTTCTCCTTCGAGAAGAACCTCGACAACATTCGCCGAGCAATCCAAGGCGACCGGATCGATTATCCGGTCGCAGTTGACAGCGATTACGCGATCTGGCGCGCGTTCGACAACGAGTATTGGCCCGCGCTCTATCTCATTGACGCGCAGGGCCGCGTTCGCTATCACCACTTCGGTGAAGGTGGGTACGAAGAATCTGAATCCGAGATCCGCACGCTGCTCGGCGAAGCCGGCCACCACGTGAACGGCCCCGCCTTCGTTTCAGTCGATCCGGTTGGACTCGAGGTCGCTGCCGACTGGGACGACGTGAAGTCCGCTGAGACCTATCTCGGCTCCGATCGCACGCAGAACTTCATATCGCCGGCCCCCGCACATTTACCGCTCAATAGCTGGTCGCTCTCCGGCGATTGGACAGTCGGGAAAGAAGCCATCGAGTTGAACCGGGCTAATGGACAATTCATATATCAGTTCCATGCGCGCGACCTCAATCTGATCATGGGTCCAGCCAAGCCGGGAACATCGGTGCGATTCCGCGTGCTTCTCGACGGACATCCGCCCGATGCTGCTCACGGAAGTGATGTCGACGCGAACGGCGATGGTACGGTTTCCGAGCAGCGCACCTACCAACTCATTCGGCAACCCAAGCCGATCGTCGATCGGCGCTTCGAGATTGAATTTTTCGGCCCCGGAGTTCAAGCCTTCGACGTCACGTTCGGATAGCTCCAAAGGAGAACACCGGTATGCGAGGATACGCGTTCTTAGTCGCCGTTGTAGCGCTGATCGGCGCGGCTATCTTTATGTCTCCCGCATCGGGCGACACCGGCGGAGCGGCTTCGCCGATCTTCGGAATCACCATTCCGCCCGGATTTCGCGACTGGAAAGTCATCTCGGTGGCCCACGAAGCCGGCAGCAACAACGACCTGCGCGTCGTTCTCGGCAATGACATCGCGATCAAGGCCTACCGCGCGGGAGTACTACCGTACCCGGACGGCACGATCATCGTCCGCCTGGCTTGGAAATATGTACCGTCTGCGTTGAACAACCAGATCTTTGGGCGTCCTCAATCTCACGTTGCCGGCGCGCCTATTAACATTCAGTTCGACGTCAAAGACGTCAAGAAATATGCGTCGACGGGCGGCTGGGGATTCGCTCAATTCGAAAACGGCAAACCGGCTGCCGAGTCGGTGCAGGCAACGTGCTTTCCGTGCCACGCGCGCGCCCCGAAAGCTCGAGACTTCGTATTCACCGATTACGCGCCCACCCCTTAAGCTCCGCCGCAGTCATCCAACGACGGTGACTCAAGCGTATAAGAGGTATGCGGCTCCCCTCGCTTCTCTTCCCCATCGTCATGTTGGCGTTCTTAGGCATCGCGATCGGACGTGCCCGTTGAACGGCGGCGGCTAACCGACCATGGCGCGCGCGTCGTGCGCAGCCGGCACGTTGGGATATGTGCCGGTCAAACAGCCTAGACACATTTCATCGCGCTTGCGCCCGGTCGCGGCAACCAACCCGTCAAGTGAAAGATAGCCGAGCGAATCCGCATCGGCTTTCTTACGAATTTCCTCGATCGAATAATTGGCCGCGATCAATTCGTCATACGTGGCCATGTCGACCCCGAGATAGCACGGGTGTTTGATCGGCGGCGAGGTGATGCGCAGATGCACTTCTTTCGCGCCGGCCTCGCGCAACAGTTTCACGATTCGCGGCGTCGTTGTGCCGCGTACGATCGAGTCGTCGACGACGACCACGCGCTGACCGCGCAAATTCTCGACCACCGGATTAAATTTCAGCTGCACGCCGCGCGAGCGCAAACCCTGATCAGGGCTGATGAACGTACGGCCAATGTAGCGATTCTTGATCAAGCCTTCGATATACGGCAAGCCGCTCTCGGTAGCGTAGCCAATTCCGCCGGGCACGGCCGAGTCGGGAATCGCCATCACGACGTCGGCGTCGACCGGATGCTCCTTGGCCAGCGCCCGACCCATCGCGTAGCGCGCCATGTAGATCGAGCGGCCGTTCAGGACCGAGTCGGGCCGCGCAAAGTAAATATACTCGAACATGCACAGCGCGGGATGCGCACTTTCGTTGACCACGATCGTCGACTCGATGCCGTCGGCCGTAATGCGCACGACTTCACCCGGATCGATCTCGCGCAAATACTTCGCGCCGATCGTCGGCAACGCGCACGATTCGGAAACGACGGCGTAGCCGCCGTCGTCAAACTGCCCAAGACAAAGCGGACGCACGCCCCACGGATCGCGGAACGCGTACAATTCATCTTTGGTGCAGAGTACGATCGAGTAGGCGCCGCGCGCGATCTTCAGCACGTGCTTGATGCGATCGAGCATCGTCCCCGGCGCCTCGACGATCGTCTTGGCCATCACTTCGGAATCGGAGGTGGCTTGCAGCGTGGTGCTCGGAGAAAGCAGTTCGCGCAATTCGTCGGTGTTGGTGAGGTTGCCGTTGTGCGCAAACGCGAAATCGCCGATCTCGGTTGACTCGAGCAGCGGCTGCGCGTTGACCACGATCGACGATCCGGTGGTGGAGTAGCGCGTGTGGCCAACGGCGATATGGCCGGTCAGCAGAGCGAGCGACTCTTCGTCGAAGATCGCGCCGATCAAGCCCATGTCTTTGTGCGAGCGGATCGTACCGCCATCGGCAGCGGCGATGCCCGCGGACTCCTGTCCACGGTGTTGGAGGGCATAAAGCCCGAAATACGCCAAACGTGCTGCGTCACGTCCCGGCGTTAAGATTCCCGTAATCCCGCACATATGGCTGCCTTAACCCATTCTAGCAGCCATTGGCTGGTTCCGTCCCGACTCTAGTCTCTGCTACTGCTGCGCCCACCAAAGATTTGGAGCAATGCAAGGAAGATATTGATTGCATCCAGGTAGATCGACGTCGCGATCTGCACGGCGCTCAGGCCATCGCCACCCGCTCGGATCCGAGCGAAATCGATCAGCACGAGGCCGCTGAAGATTACCAGAATCGCCCACGAGTAGATCGTCGGCGAGAGGAAATGGACAAAGATCGAGATGACGCCGATGACGACGAGCGCCAGCAACGCGATGAAGAATATCCCCGAAAAGCGGCGCAGATCGAGCCCCGTCGCGTAGACGATCGCACCGAGTGCAAACATGCCGAGGCCCGTCGTCAACGCGGCGTTGAAGACCACCATACTTCCGGCGGTGTGCGCGTAATACGTCACGATCGGCGCAATGAAGATGCCTTCGAGAAACGTGAATGCATAAAATAGTGCGAGCGAAAGCCCTGGATTGCTGCGCGTGAAGTTCATTGCGATGATGAGCGCAAACGAACCGATGGCGGCTACCCAGCTAAAGGGGGCATTCGGAAAAAGATAGACGGCGAGCGCGGTGATGCACATGCCGAGCGCGGTGATTCCGAGGACCTGGCCAAGCAGCGATTGCGTGGACACCGCCACGCCGCTCCCACGACCGTACGGCCTCGGCTGAAGTTGGTAAGCCATAGCTCTTCTTGATAACCTCTCTGCGGCGGCGGGGTTACACCCCTTGATGCGAACGTATGTTCGTACTATACTGGCGGGAACATGCGCGGAGTCGAGGTGGTCGAGCAGCGTGCCAAGAGCATCATCAACGCGGTGGCCGGCATGCCGTTCAAATGGTCTATCAACCCCTACCGGGGCTGCTACCACCAGTGCCGCTTCTGCTACGCCCGCCGCACCCACACCTACCTGGAAGAGGACGGGGTCAAGGGCTGGGGCTCCAAGATCTACGTCAAGGTCAACGCCGCCGCGGTCGTGCGCACCGAGCTCGCCAAGCGGAGCTGGAAGCGCGAGCCGGTCGCAATCGGCACCGTGACCGACCCGTACCAGCCGCTCGAGGGAAGCTATCGCATCACCCGCGGGATCCTCGAAGCGATGCGCGACTATCAGTCGCCCGCGAACCTCATCACCCGCTCGCCGCTGATCGTTCGCGATATCGACGTCTTGCAAGACCTCGCGCGAGTCGCAAGCACCCACGTCTCGATCAGCATCTCCACGCTCGATGAAGCACTCGCGCGCGAGATCGAACCCACGGTCGCGCCGCCGCGCCAGCGACTGCGCGCGGTGCGCAGGCTGGCCGACGCCGGCATCCACGTCAACGTCGCACTTGCGCCAGTCTTGCCGCATATCACCGACGCGCCCGAATCGATCGAGGCGGTGGTACGTGCGGCGCGCGATGCCGGCGCCGCCAAGGTTTGGCACAATACACTCTATCTGCACGACATCACGCGCGACTCATTCTTTGCCTACTTGCGCGAATACAAGCCCGAACTGATCGCGCAGTACGCGCGCGAGTACCGCGGGACGTATGCGCCACGCGCAATCGCCGAGCGCATCGATACTGAGGTCGACGCCGCCCTCGAGCAACATCCCGCGCGCCCTGTCGAGTACATCCGCAGCCGGGCCGTCGTCCAACTCTCGCTGATCTAGCGCGAAACACGCTCCGGCCCAGTGCCGTACATGAGGCAATGAGATCGTTTCTTGCCTTTCCGCTGGTCCGTATGCTGCTCATCGCAATCGTCTTTGCGATTCCGCTGACGATCGTGTTCCTGCTTCCCCACGGGATACACTGGATCGGTATCGCGGTCCCGTGGTTCCTCGCCGCTGCGTTGTTGCTTGACATCGCGCTAGTTGAACGCTATACGACAGGCCGCAGCCTCGCGCAGGTCGGCTTCGCACCGCAGCACGCGATTCGCGATCTCGTGCTGGGGCTTATCGCGGGCGCCGCGCTGTTTACCGTCGTCGTGCTCGAACTGGTGGTCACCGGGCACTACCGCGTGAGCGCGGTTGCGCTCACACCCGATCTTGCGATGGCCGTGCTGCTGCTGTTACCGGGTGCCGCACTCGAAGAGATGCTCTTTCGCGGTGTGCTCTTTCGGCTAAACGAAGAGTGGGCTGGATCCTGGGTCGCCATCGTCGTCTCGGCGGCGCTCTTCGGCGCCGCGCACGCCGCCAATCAGGGCGCGACCTGGATCTCGACCACAGCGATTACGCTTGAAGCCGGCGTGCTGCTTGCCGCCGCGTACATGGTGACGCGAACGCTGTGGTTTCCCATCGGCATGCATTTCGGCTGGAACTTCTTCGAGGGCCCAGTCTACGGAACGCAAGTCTCAGGCGGACACCTCACGACAAGCCTCCTCGCCGGGCACGTGAGCGGACCAGTCTGGCTGACCGGCGGTACGTTCGGACCCGAAGCGGGCGTACCCGCGATTCTCACCTGCGTTATCGCCGCGGCAATACTCCTCGCCTATGCCAACGCACAGGGCAAGATCATCGGGCGAAGGCGAGCAGCACCAGCGTGGCAATCGTCGTGAGATGTAAGATTAAGTTCAGCGTATTGGGTGTGACGCTCTTACGGCGCCCGCGCTGCGACGGAATGAGATAGGGAATCCACCACGCCTGCACTTGTCCCAGAAAAAACGCACCGTAGCTGATCCACAACCAGCCGTAGAGCCAGCTCGGATACGGCGCGTAGTGATAGAACGAACTGCACACGAGGCCGAAGACAAAGGGCAGCGTCTGCAACGCGGTAACGGTGACGAGCTGCGTCACCGTGCGTTCCGCGCGTAAGGTTCGCACGCGGTTGAAGCGTCCGAGCGGCAGCCAATCCTGGAGCGCGAGGATGGTCACCGTTAATCCCTGCAGCGCGAGCAGCAGATCGCGCGCGACCACGGCGCTCATTTACAACTTTGCGATGTCGGTCCGGTAGGTGAGGTCGCGCGTACCGATGCGATCGGCCAGCGCGCGCACCGCATCGTAGGCACGGGTGCGCGCAGAAACAAGATCGTCACCGAGCGCGCTAACCGTAAGCACGCGACCACCGCCGCTCTTCACCGTGCCGCCCTCGAGCGAACTTGCGCCCCAAAATGCCTGCACGCCGTCGCCGAATGCAACGTCGGGATTGAGCCCTTGCAGCGGCGTACTCGTACGCGGATAGCCACTGGTCGCAAGCACCACACCGACGCAGTGCCGCTCGCTCAGCGAGGCCGCACTCAAATCCATCGCGCCGTCGGCGCACGACTTGAGCAGCTCGGCAAAGTCGCCGCTCACTCGCGGCATCAACACCTGCGTCTCCGGATCGCCGAAGCGCGCGTTGAATTCAATCACCATCGGGCCATCGTCCGTCCACATCAATCCGCAGTACAGCACGCCGATGTACGTCTCGCTCTCGGCGAGCAACCCGCGCAGCACCGGCGAGAGAATCCGCTCGCGCACTTGATCGAAGAGATCGTCGGGGAATCCTTGCGGTGGCGAGTAGGCGCCCATCCCGCCGGTGTTCGGTCCGGTGTCGCCGTCGCCCGCGCGCTTGTAGTCACACGCCGCCGCTAGCGGCACCATCGCGCGTCCGTCGGCCAGCGCAAAGACGCTGACTTCGCGACCTTCCAGCCGCTCCTCGAGCAACACGTCGGTGCCGCCACCCGGCACCTTGTTCTTGCCGTACCAATCGGCCAGCACCGCCCGCGCTTCGTCGACGGCGTTGCAGACCACGACGCCCTTGCCGGCCGCAAGACCGTCGGCTTTCACCACGACGCCCTTGCCTTTCCAGTCATCAAGCGCTGCATTTGCGGCCTGGAGCGAGTGGACGATCTCGGCACGCGCCGTGGGCACGCCGTGACGTTGCATGAAGCGCTTGGAATAGGTCTTGCTCGATTCGAGCCGTCCGCCCGAGCGATTGGGCCCGAACACGGGCACGCCGGCGTCGCGCAACCGGTCGCCGACACCGGCGGCGATCGCCGATTCCGGACCCAGCACGACTAAGTCGATCTTCTCGGCGAGCACGCGATCCAGAATCGCTTTACCGTCGGTCGCTGAGATATCCCAGTTCTTGCCGCGCGACGCGGTCCCGGCGTTCCCGGGCGCCGCAAACAGCGCCTCGCACGACGGTGACTGCGCAAGACGCCACGACAGCGCATCTTCGCGCGCGCCGTTGCCGACGACGAGAATGCGCATCAGAGATAATCCAGCGGATCGATGTACGTCATATTTGGATTCAAGCGCACGAACTCGCGCAAAAGGTACTCATGGCCTTGGCCCATCAGCACCGCGACGCGATCACCCGGTTGTACGACACTGGCGATATTGGAGAAAATATATGCATTGCGCGCGTACCATTGCGAGACGTAGGCCGAGCCGGCGTTATTGGCGTCACGTCCCATCCCGTCCATCACGCTGTACCACGAGGCGTTGGCCCGAATCGCTGCATCCGTATTCAGATACCGCAGCAGATCCAAGTAGGTTCCATTTCGCTCGATCTCATTTCCGCGCGCGATGAACGCGTCGGTTACCGGATCGGGGACGTCCGTGAAGTGCGCCGTCAGGAAAGCATCGATGCGCTTGCCGCCCGCCGTTTTCTCATCGATCAATGCGGGACCGTCGGCATCGATTGGATAGATCGTGCTATCGCGGGCGCGTGCCGCAAGTTTGAAGCCGAACTGGTAGATCTCGTTAGCCGGCAGTTTGAACTGTCCCGCGAGATACTGCCGATACCGCTGCGCATAGACGGGGTTGCCAAACGTCGCCTCGATCAGCACCTTGGTGGGATGAAAGCGAGCCAGCCGTTCGACTATTGCGGCGATCTGTGCCTGGCGTTTGGGTGAGAGTGGGCTATCTTGAAAGACGCTGTTGTGCACGTCGCGTCTCGCCACCAGGTGTGCGACGCCGACCACCATGACCTTAGCCGTCGGGGCCGGCGGTGCGCTCGCGACGGCGGCCGCGAGCATCAATGCGGCTATTCCCACTCGACGGTCGCCGGCGGCTTCGAGGTGATGTCGTAGGCAACGCGATTGACGCCCTGCACTTCGTTGACGATGCGCGTCGAAATGCGTTCGAGCAGCTCGTGCGGCAAGCGCGCCCAGTCGGCGGTCATGCCGTCTTCGCTGGTGATCGCACGCACCGCGACGAGATTTGCATACGTGCGGCCGTCACCCATCACGCCCACGCTGCGGACGGGCGTGAGCACCGCGAAGTATTGCCACGGGTGCGGGTCGAGCCCCTTGGCGGTATCAATCTCTTCGCGCACGATCGCATCCGCGTCGCGGACGATGTCTAAGCGCTCGGGCGTAATGTCGCCGATGATCCGCACCGCAAGACCGGGACCGGGGAACGGCTGGCGCTGCACGATGTGCTCGGGCAAGCCGAGCACGCGTCCGAGCGCGCGCACTTCGTCTTTGAACAGCGCGCGCAGCGGCTCGATCAACGCAAAGTCCATCTCCTCGGGCAACCCGCCGACGTTGTGATGCGACTTGATCTTGTGGCCTGCTTTACTTCCCGGCGTCTTCGATTCGATGACGTCCGGATAGAGCGTGCCCTGCACGAGATACTTGACGCCCGGAAGTTTCTTGGCTTCTTCTTCGAAGAGGGCGATGAATTCGTGGCCGATGATGATCCGTTTGCGTTCGGGATCTTCAACGCCGGCAAGTTTGCTCAGGAAACGCTCGCGTGCGTCGACGGCGATTACTTTGAGGTGCATCACGTCGCGAAAGGCGGTGAGCACCGACTCCGCTTCGCCTTTGCGCAACAGGCCGTGATCGACGAAGACGCATGTGAGCTGTTCGCCGATCGCGCGCGACACGAGCGTGGCCGCCACGGCAGAGTCGACCCCGCCGGAGAGCGCGCAGATGACTTTATCGCTACCGACCTGCGTCCGAATATCGGCGATCGCGCGGTCGACAAACGATTCCATCTTCCAATCGTCCGCCAAGCCGGCGATGCGATGGAGAAAATTGGCGAGGATCGCGGTTCCGGCTTGAGTGTGCACGACCTCGGGGTGAAACTGCGTGCCGTAGATCTTGCGTTTGGCATCGCCCATCGCGGCAACGTTGCAGCGCGGCGTCGACCCCAGCGCTACGGACCCCTCGGGAAGCTCGATCACCGAGTCTCCGTGCGACATCCACACCCGCGACTGTTCGGGAACGTCGTGCCAAAACGGCGAGTCGCGATGCTCGGTCGTGAGCGTGGCGGGACCGTACTCGGCGTGATCGAGCTTGACCAGCTTTGCGCCGAGATGCCGCGCGACGAGTTGCATCCCGTAGCAAATGCCGAGCAACGGTAGACCGCTGCGCAGGATCTGCGGATCGAGATCGGGCGCGTCCGCGACCAGCGTGCTCTCGGGGCCACCCGAGAGAATGATCGCGGCGGGATTGCGTGACGCAAGTGTGGACCACGTCACGTCGTACGGCACGATCTCGCAGTAGACGCCGAGTTCACGCGTTCGGCGCGCAATCAGTTGACTGTATTGCGCGCCGAAATCGAGAATGAAAACCGTGGGGGGCAAGCGGGTTTGGTCTATTTGGCGGCAGCCTGAGCGGCGGCGATAACGGCGTCGTACTGCGGCTCGTGGCTGATTTCCGGTACCAGCTCAACGTAGCTGAGCTTCTTGTCCTTGCCGATGACGAAGATCGAGCGCATCAGCAACCCGTTCTCTTTGATCCGCACGCCGTACGCATAGCCAAAGCTATGATCGCGATAGTCGGAGAGGTTCTCGAGCGTCACGCCTTCCGCGCCGCACCAGCGCACCATCGCAAACGGCAAGTCCATGCTGACGATGTACGGCTTCACGCCTTCGGGCAGCTCGCCTAGACGCTTATTGAACGTCCGCGACTCGATCGCGCACGTCGGCGTGTCGAGCGACGGCACGACGATCAACAACGCCGCGCGCTTACCGTGATCGGTAAGATCGTCGAGCGTATTGACGGCCATGTTGGCCGAGACCAAATGCACTTCAGGCGCGTTATCGCCCACCTTGAGTTCAGGTCCGAGCAGGGTGAGCGGGTTGCCGCGTGCAGTCGCCACGCCCGCGCGTTCCAATGTTTGCGTTGCCATAGATCCACCTCCGAAGGCCGTGCGTTTTCGCACCGCACGAAGAAAATCCGCTACACTAACGGAGCTCAAAACAAAAAGAGCCCGCGCTTGCGTGCGAGCCCTTTTTGGTTTGCGTTATTTACCGTACGAAGCACGCTTGGACGCAGACCTGGAGACGAGACAGAACTCCTCTCCCGCCTCGCGGGAATCAAGGCTTCGGTGGGCCCAGGCCCTCGATTCTCTCGGGAAAAAGCGAGGTCGCGCGCGGCGGATCGGGAGCGCCTAGACCCATGACCTGTTTGAAGAAATCTTTAGGCAAAGGAACTGGAGGCGCAGGCGGATCTGGAACGAGGCCCATGACCTTCTTAAAGAAATCCTTCGGCAACGTCGGCACGGGCCGGACCGGGAGCGACCGCATGAAGCGATACGAAACGTCAACCTCAGGGCCGAGCTCATTTGCAAGCCGCAATTGACCATGGTCCGCATTGGGGTCGAGCGACGCCTTGACCACAAACGACCAAGTATACGGTTTCGCCGGACCCCACACGACGGCCACATTTGGCGGAATGGTAACCTGGAGCTCAACGTCGGCAACCTGGCGCGTCGCGTCGAACTTGTAAGTGCCGTCATACATACCACCGGCCAAGTCAAAACCGTAAGCGGTTCCCTGGTCGAGCGTTAGCGTACACCAGCCTGGAATACCCAGAGACGAATAGCTAATGAGAAACACACCGTCGCGCATTATTATCCCCTGACCCCGAGCTCGGAGAATTTCTAGCTGGCGGCCGTACTCGGATAGCTGTGTGAACAACCGGGAGTAAGCCTCAGCGGGCCCGGGAATGTCCGTTCCCCCCTCCGACAGCCATGCCGAAACTGATCGCAGAGATGCTCCGACCATTTTTGCGAAGTCGTCCTGAGACAGCGAGTATCGTTTCAGGAATTCCCGCAATTCTGCGCTCTTCATACGCAGATATTGTGCGTTACCCACACGCAAGTGTCAAGAGGCCTGTTCGGGATGGACTCCAGTTCTTAGTTGCAGTTATAGCACTTATATGCTAGTCTAGGCACATGCCCCGCAGCCGGATCGACGTCCTGACCCCCGTCTCCACAGAGCAGCCCTCCGTGGTGTCTCTCGCCCACGCCTTAGTCGGCCAGCCATCGCCCAACAGTTCCACCGTGTTCCTGATCGTTGGCGACGAACGCATCGCCGTCCCGGACACTATTATCCACGCTATTCGCGATGCGGCCCAACATCTTCAGCGTGGAGCCTCTATCCAGATCGTGCCGATGGATCGCGAGCTATCACTCTCGGAAGCAGGCATTATGCTTGGCGTCTCGCGCGAGTTTGTCCGTAGGCTGGTTGACAGTGGCGAAATCGACGCCCGCTATGTGGGTTCGCATCGCCGAATTACTGTCGAAGATGTAATGACTTACCGCGATCGGCGGGCTACGCGCCGTAGAAAAGCCATCCACGACCTCCACGAGCAAAGCGTAGAGCTTGGCGGCTACGACGCCCCGGAAAATGCTTGAGTTTCGAAAAGACATTGTCGCGCTGCTGGACACGAACGTGTTATATCCGATGGCGCTCTGCGACCTTTTGCTGACACTTGCTGAGGATCTGAGCGGATTCTACGCGCCGCGTTGGTCGGCTGATATTCTCGAAGAGCTTCGCAGGAATCTAGTCGCTGACGGCCGCTGTACACCGACGCAGGCGCTGCGGCGACTGCAATTGATGAATGATGCCTTCCCCGAGGCTCTGGTCGAGGATTACGAGAGATTGGTCCCCGCTATGCAGAACGACGACAACGACCGGCATGTGTTGGCGGCTGCGGTGCGAGGTGATTGTAGATTTATCGTTACCCACAACACACGCCACTTTCCGTCAGCGGCCACGCTGCCGTACGATATCCGGCCCGTTTCGCCGGACCAATTTCTTCAAGAAATTTTCACGCATGGAAGCGCTGAGAGCATTCTGCCGATGATCATAATGAATCAGGCAAACAGCCTGCGGCGGCCTGAACTTACGGTCCGCCACGTTCTCAACGCCCTTTCACAGCAAATACCGGAGACGGTGAAGCAGATGAGGTCGCATTTTGAGGGATACGGCCTTATGGATGTTATTCACCAACCAGGCGACGTTCAGGGAACCTAGTAGATATAAACAAAAAGAGCCCGCGCTTGCGTGCGAGCCCTTTTTGGTTTGCGTTATTAAGCGCTTAGCGGTATGACGGACGTGACTGGAAGCAGTCGCGGCAATATACCGGCTTGTCGCCACGCGGTTGGAATGGCACTTCGGCCACGCCGCCGCACTGGCTGCAAGTTGCACGGAACATTTCGCGCGTGCCGCCGCCGCCGCCGGCACCACCGCCGGAACGACCTGCACCGCCACGGCCACCACCGGCCGCCTTGCGGGCAGCGCGACAGTCGGGGCAACGGTTGGGTTTGTTGGCAAAGCCCTTCATGGCGAAGAACTCTTGCTCGCCGGCCGAAAACGTGAACTGGCGCGAACAATCAACGCAGTTCAGATACTCATCTTGATACATGGGTTAACGAGGACTCCTCGGATTTACGTAGGTGTATGTTCTCGGAATCGACTCGTTTAGCCCAATCAATGGGAACCAGACCGCGAAACCTAGACGACTCAATCTACCATGTCCAGGCCAAAACCACAACCGGGCCTGCGGCAAGTGTCGCAGCAACCGACCGAGAAGAGCCCGAGCAATGGAAGCACACGATCGGCTCACCACCGACCAGCTATTGGCCTTGCTTGAGATTCCTGCCGAGGGACGAATCCTCGCGTTTGGCTCGTCAAGCGCCTTTTATGCCCTGGAAATTGCAGCCGCTCGGCCGGACGTCCTCATCGTCGTCTGCGACACCGAGGGGACGACGACCACTGAAGTATCCGACCGGGCCACGTCGGAGCATCTCGAGAACCTGGTCGTGGGCGACACCCCGGCAGGCCCTTTGGTGGACCGAACGATTTGCGTCGATGGATTGGCTACGATGGACCCGTCGCATCTCGTGCACATCCGCACGGCGATGCTACCGGGTGGCTACGCCGTCTTCGTCGAGCCGTCGGAACCAGCGCCCGAAGCGCTCACCGAAAAACTGCGCGGAGCCGGCTACGCGATCGCGGACGCGCTCGACGGCGCGCTGGCCGGGTCAACCGTCATTCGCGCGCGCTGAGTATCAGGTAAGTATTTCGTCGAATCGGTCCGCGTCGCGAGCCATCACCAGCTCCATCGCAACGCGCTCGCCGACCGATACGTCACGCCCCCAGCGATACGCCGAGTAGGGCGTGTAGCGCGTTCCGGGCGAGCCTGGGATGCGCAGCGAGACGTCGTAGCACACAAACTCCTTGGGCGGCCCCGCTACGATGATGCACTGCAGCGCGAACGGCCCGATCACGCCCGGTGCGCGTGCGGCGCGCGCGGCGGCGACGAACCGTTCGCCCATTTCGAAGGCCTTCTCCAGCGTCGATTCGGTGACGGTTGCCGCAATGTGTCCGGCCTCTTCCAGCCGCATCGGCACCGCGCGTAAGGCATCGAAAACATCGGGCGGGACGTTGCGAAAGCCTTCGAGATTGGTCTGCCGGCGCGTGTCGGTGCCCATCAACTCGAGTTCGCCCAAGAGCGGCGAGTAGAAGAAATTCAGGTTGATCGAGGGACCAAGCAGATACTCCTCGATCACCGCATTGCGCAGCCCGTCCTTGGTCAGCATGCCCTCGCGGATCAACCGTTTGCTCGTCTTGCGATACTCCTTGGGCGAGGAGACGAGAAAGAACGCACGTTCGAAACTGATCTTCGCGTGCGGCGCTTTGACCATCACCAACCGGTCGATCTCGTCGGGAGACGCAAATTGGCGCGGGTAGCGGATCCCGGCCTGCTCGAGCAGCGAATACTGGTTAGCAGCCTCGTCACGCTCTTCGGCGCGCAGCAAGTAACGATTCCCGAAAAACGGGATGCGCATCCCCCGCTCGATCTCGTCGTAGCTGAATTTTTGATGCAGGTAGACTTCGAACGAGCGATTGGCAACGAAGATCGCGTTGTGCGCAAGTAGTGCTTGCTGCACGTCATCGTTCAACAGATCGGTGAACGCTGCCAATTCGAGCGTTTCGTCGACGCAGCCGCGCGGCACCGGTGTCTCACGCCGGCGATAGTGCTCGGTGTAGGTGCGCTCGCGGCCCTTCGCCGTGATGACGAGATTCGCAATGCCCTGCGCACGCGCTCCGTACGCCACCTCCAGCGCCGAATGGCTCCCGATCGAGGTCAGGGTTAAGCGCGAGCGATCGTACGACTTCAGGACATCGGCGAGGCTGTTCACGAACGGCGGGTTAATCGTCGATCACGATCTTTCCCGTCATCTGCCGGGTCACAAGCACGCTGTAGATCACCACGATGACAAGGCCGACGATCGTCACCGTCAACGCGCTTGCCAGCGCGGCCGGCGAGGGTGACGCGTCAAAGATCGAGATGCCGCCGGTACGCGGCGGCAGGCTTGGGAGCAGATAAGGATACATCGTCACCGCGGCCTGCAGGAGCAGCGATGCGAGAAACAGCGATGAGGCGATGAATGCGCCGCGCTCGCGCCCGTTGAGCGATAGGAACAGCAACGCGCCGAGTGCGGCCAGCGTCAACACCGGAATGATGTCGATCCATGAAAAGCCGATGCCGCGTTCGGCCAGCGTCGCCGCCGTGACCGCGATGTAGAGCACTAGGACGGCCGGCCATAGGCGCGGGACCAGCCGCCGCACGCGGTCTACGGCCGGCCCATCAATGCGCATGACCAGAAACGTCGTGCCATGCAGCGCGAGGGCTACGACTGCAAAAATCCCGACCAGCACCGCATACGGATTGAGCAATGCGTAGAACGTTCCGGCGAAATAGCCTTGTGGACCGAGCGGCACGCCGTGCAACAGGTTCCCCAGTGCGACGCCAAAGAGCAGGATCAACAGTACGCTCGACCCGGAAAAGCACGCATCCCAGAACTGATGCCAGATTTCGCTTGGGAAGTGCGAACGCAACTCGATCGCGATGCCGCGAAACATCAACAGCCAAAGCACGAGGATGAAGGGCAGATAGAACCCCGAGAACGAGGATGCGTAGGCTTTGGGGAAAAGCGCAAAGAGCGCGCCACCGGCTGCGATGATCCAGACTTCGTTGCCGTTCCAGAACGGGCCGATGCTGCGCATCGAACCTTCGCGCTGCGCATCGGTGCGCGCGAAGAGCGGCGTCACCGTCGCCGCGCCGAGATCGTAGCCGTCGAGCAAGACGTACATCGTCAACATGAATGCAATAACGACAAACGCGACGATGCTCATACCGGACCGTGCCCGATCTCACGCAGCGTGAGGTATAAGAACAGAAACCCGAGCAAGAAGTACATGCCGGCGAAGCCGATTAGCGTGAAGATGGCCTCACCGTTGGCCACCGTCGGTGAGACGCCGCTCGCCGTGCGCATCAACCCGTAGATGATCCAGGGTTGCCGTCCGACCTCGGTCGTGACCCATCCGGCTTCGTTCGCGACGTACGGGAAAGGCATCACCAGCAGCAAGAGCCAGAGCATCAGCGGCGTGGTAAAGAGTCGCTTTCGCCACAGGAAGAGCGCGGCGAGCGCCGCGATCCCCACGAAGATCGTTCCGAGCCCGACCATCACATGATAGGCATAGTAGGTCAGCTCGACCGGCGGCCACAGCTCGGCCGCGTACGCGCTGAGACCCTTGACGTTCGCGCTGAAATTTCCGTAGGCGAGAAAGCTCAATACATCGGGCACGAAGATCGGATCGATCAGACTCTTGGTGTGCGAATCGGGCATCCCGATGATGGCCAGCGGTGCGCCGTTCGTCGTCTTGAAGAGCCCCTCCATCGCTGCGAGTTTGACCGGCTGGAACTTTGTCACATCGTCGCCGTTGCGGTCGCCGGTCGGAAAGATCGCAAGCACGGCGAACACGAGCGCGACGATGACCCCGGCGTCGACGAAGCGTTGCGCCAAGCGCGTCTCACGCTTCGAGAGCAAGTAGTACGCGCCGACCCCGGCCACGACAAAACTGCCGGCGATCATTGCGCCGCACACCACGTGCATGTACTGCCACCAGGCGAACGGCGAGAACAACACCGTGAGTAGACTCGTCAGCTCGATGCGATTGCCGACGATCGTATACCCGACGGGATGCTGCATCCACGCATCGGTGACGACGATGAAAAAGCCTGAAAGCCACGAGCCGAACCACACCGCCACGGCCGACGTCGAATAGAGCCAGGATGGCACGCGGTCCTTCCCGGCGAGCAAGACGCCGAGGAACACCGACTCGAGGAAGAACGCATACACGCCCTCCATCGCGAGCGGCTGCCCGATGACCGAACCCGAGGCTGCCGAGAAGACCGCCCAGTTGGTGCCGAATTGAAACTCCATCGGGATGCCGGTCACGACGCCGACGGCAAAGTTGATGGCGAAGATCCGCGTCCAAAACGCCGCCGCTCTCGCCGCGTCGGCATCGCCATGGGCTGCTTCGATTGTGTAGAGCGCGACAAACGGCGCCAGCCCGATCGTGGTGATCGGAAAGAGGTAATGGAACATGATCGTGAAGGCGAACTGTAGACGATCTGCGATCACAACGTCCATGAATTACACTCCGCTTGCGCTCTTCGTTGACGGAAAGAGTTGGTCGAGCGCCGGTATCAGGGCCTGCTTGGTAGCGTCGATAAGGTCGGCACCAAAATCGCGTTTTGGCCCTTTACTCAAATCACCTTGCCCAGAACCAAAAACACTTTGCAGGCCGTTGCACGCGAATAGGTTGAGTCGCAGCAGCGCTAGCGTCGGGCCACTAGAGGCGACCCGGAATAGCCGCAGTCTCGGAACGACAATGCCCTGCACACCGCTCGACGTGCACAGCCGGTGCGCATCTGCGAAGGTCGTGAGATTGTCGATTTGCGTACCGAGCGTCACATCCAAATTTCGTTGTTTCATTTGGGCAAGAACGGTGTTCGTTACGGTAGCGGCATTCGGGTCGGTCAAGCCCGGCTGACCGACCGGGATCAGGAGGAGTCTTGACGTGACCGTCGGCGACAGCGCGGCATCTGGTGTCGGGGCCACGCTCTGCGTCGCCAGATTCGAAGGCGTGCCGGCGTATTCTTGAACGGCGTTCTGCGCCGCAAGTTGGACCGCTGCCTCGAGCGGTCCCTCCGTTGGATTCCCGCCGAAGGGGGTGACCGGTGACATCACGCCGGTCGAACTTTTGTCGCCGGTCGCCACCGTGCTGTGGCGTACGGCGCCCTGGCAATCGACGAGGTCGAGACGAAGCTCAGCATGGTAGTCATGCGTCACAGCGGTCCCGAGAACAAAGTAGTTCACCGAGCCGGTTAGCGTCACTCGGCCCTCGGGGATCAGCAGCCCCTGCGCGTTGTTCTCGGAGCAAATCCGTGCGGCGTTCGTAACCGCATCTAAATGATCGATCGGATCTATGCTCACGGCATCGATGCCCGCGGCCGTTAGGTCAGAAAGAAGCCACGCCGTTACTTTGGGACCAAACGTGTCGTTTTCAGTTGACTCCTGATACGGAATCAGCACGAATCGCTTGGCAGCGGCGACGGGTTCGTCTGCCCTGGCAATCCGGATCGGCTGCAGGCAAGCGAACACGGCAAGTGTCAGCAAAACCCAGCGCAATATCCGCATGATGGCTCGGTACGTTATCCGGGCGTTAGGACCTTTCGGGCTTCGGGCGAGTCCTGATATTCGACTGTCAGGATCGAGCGCA
>JBEKBR010000035.1:0-37763 GCA_050015295.1 Candidatus Aquilonibacter sp.
GAGACGCTGAACAAAGTGTGCGCCTCGGGCTTGCTGGCGGTTGCCACCGGAATGCGCTTGATCAACGCCGGCGCCAATCGCGTCGTTGCCTCAGGCGGCATGGAATCGATGTCGAACGCGCCGTATCTGCTCAAAGATGCGCGCAGCGGCTATCGCTTCGGCGACGGCACCTTGATCGACGAGATGATTTACGACGGACTGTGGGATCAATATTTTCCGATGACGATGGCGGCGCAAGGCAACATCGTCGCCGGCGAGCTTGGATTACCGCGCGAGGAGCAAGATCGTTTCGCGTACGAGAGTCATCGCCGCGCGCACGCCGCGCATGAGTCGGGTGCGTTCGCCGATGAGATCGTTCCGATCCGGGTCGCAACCAAGGCCAAGGGCAAGATTGTCGTCGATGCACTTCCGCGTCGCGGCGACGTGCGTGTGCCGGCGACGGTCGGCGCTCGCGGTGAGATGTGGAACCACGCGCCGTCGGAGCGCTTTACGCTCGACTATGCGTCGTGGGCGCCGTTCGTCACCGGCGATGCACCGTTCACGCTGGTCGATCGCGACGAACCGGTTCGCGCTGATGCGAGTTTTGAAGCGATGTCGAAATTGAAACCGCTCGAGAAAGACGGCACGGTCACGGCCGCCAATGCGCCAGGCGTCAATGACGGCGCCGCAGCACTCGTGCTGGCGGATGCGACCTACGCACGCGAGCACGGCTACACTGCACTTGCGACCATCGTCGATCACGCGACCGTTGGTTGGGACTCGCCGTACTTGTGTTACACGCCGGCGATGGCTGCCGATAAGCTGATGGATGCGCACGGGTTGCGCGCGAGCGACATTGCCGTGTGGGAAATCAACGAGGCGTTTGCCAACGTCGCGATCACCTCGGCCCGCAACCTTGGTGTCGGCGAAGCAAACATCAACCTGCTCGGCGGCGCGGTTGCGATGGGACATCCGATCGGCGCATCGGGCGCTCGTCTCGTCGCGACGGTCATCAATCAGCTGCGTAAGCGTGGCGGCGGCTACGGGATCGCGTCGCTGTGCTCGGGCGGCGGACAGGGCGACGCCCTCCTCGTCAAGGTCGGCTAGTTTCCGACCGCCATGATTGATTCAGGTGCGCGCGCGCAGTTCGATCTGACCGACGAACAGCGGCAGATCGCCGCGCTTGCAGCGGAAATCGCGCAGCGCGAAATTGCGCCGAACATTGCGCGTTGGGATCGCGAGCACCACTTCCCGCGCGAACTCTTCACCACGCTCAATACCGCCGGCATCATGGGCATCGTTGTGCCCGAAGCGTATGGCGGTGTGGATGCCGGCTATGTCGCGTACGCACTTGCAGTCGAGGAGGTTGCGCGCGTCGACGCGGGCAGCGCAACCACGCTCTCGGTGCACTCTATGATCGCCTCAGTGATCGCGCGCTTAGGTAACGAGGAGCAAAAGCGTCGCTGGCTTCCCAAGTTAGCGGCAGGCGACACGATCGCTGCGTTCGCGCTCACCGAACCGGATTACGGTTCGGATGCGGCGTCGATCCGATCGACGGCCACGCGCGATGGCGAGCAGTTCGTGCTCAACGGTCGCAAGCAATGGTGCACCAACGGCAGCGTCGCCGGCGTGACGATGGCGATGTTTCGTACGGCGGGCGGCGGTGCGCGCGGCGTGAGCGCGTTTCTGGTCGACAACACGACGCCCGGCATCTCGGTGGAAAAGATCACGGAAAAGCTGGGGATCCGTACGAGCAACACCTGCGATCTTGCCTTCGACGACGTGCGCGTTCCGGCAAACGCTCTGCTCGGCAACGAAGGCGACGGCTTCGGGTCGGCCATGAACGCGCTTGCCGGCGGACGCATCGGCATCGCTGCGCAGGCCACCGGTATCCTCGCCGCGTGCCTGGATCATTCCGTCGCCTTTGCCAAGGACCGGGTCGCCTTTGGCCGCGCGATTGGCGCGTTCGAGGGGATCTCGTTCAAGATCGCGCAGATGGCGATGGATCTCGATGCCGCTCGCCTCCTGGTCTATCGCGCCGCGGCGCTCGCGGACGCCGGACGGCCGTTCGTCATCGAAGCCAGCAAAGCCAAGCTCTTCGCCTCAACCGCCGCGCGCAAGCATGCTGCCGAAGCCGTGCAAATTCACGGCGGCTACGGCTACACAACGGAGTTTCCGGTCGAGCGTTTTTACCGTGACGCGAAGATCACCGAGATCTACGAAGGCACCTCGGAAATCCAACAGATCATCATCGCAAGATCGCTATTAGGCAAGTTAGACTAGGAGATAATATAAACACGCCATGAATCTCATGGAGTATCAGGGCAAAGAGCTCTTTGCGCGCTCCGGCGTTCCTGTGCCGCGCTCTCAGCATTGCAACACGCCCGACGAAGTCGCGGCGTTTATCGAGAAGAACCCCGGCAAGTGGGTGGTCAAGGCGCAAGTGTTGATGGGCGGTCGCGGCAAGGCCGGCAAGATCAAGTTTGCATCGACGCCGGACGAGGGCCGCAAAGTCGCGGCCGAGATCATGGCGACGCCGATGCCGCCGAACCGTCAAAATCCCGATGGCGAACCGATTCATTCGGTGCTGGTCGAAGAGACGCTCGACGTCGCGCTCGAATCGTACTGCGCGATCAGCGTCGATCGCACCACGAAGAAACCAGCGATCATCGTCACGCGCTTCGGCGGTATGGACGTCGAGGAAGTGCACGAGAAGCATCCCGAATCGTTTCACACCTTCTTTGTGGACACCGCAATCGGGTACTCACCGTTCATCGGTCGTGAACTCGCGTTCAAGGCGGATCTCGATCCGGGCTATCGCAAACAATTCCCGGCAGTGGTTGCCGGCATGTACAATCTGTTTTTCACCTACGGCGCCACGCTGGTAGAAATCAATCCGTTGATTCTCACCAAAGAGGGGCGCGTGATTGCGGCCGACGCGAAGGTCACGATCGATGACGACGCGATCTTCCGTCATCCCGAGTTCAAAGAGTGGCAGAAGGTGCTGCCGCTCGACGCGGATGAAACGCTCGCGGCACAAGCCGGCTTGGGCATCCGCAATTTCCGCACGTTCCCCGGGACGGTCGGTACGATGGCCAACGGTGCGGGTTTAGCGATGGCGACGATGGACGCAGTCAAAAATGCGGGTGGCGAAATCGCCAACTTCCTCGACGTCGGCGGCGGTGCGAATGCGCAGCGCGTGCGCAACTGCTACGAACTCGTCGTCAATCATACCGGCGCGAAAGTGTTCTTCATCAACATCTTCGGTGGTATCACGCGCGGTGACGAAGTCGCCAAAGGCATCGTCGAAGCGCTCAACACGACGACCTCGCGCAAGATTCCGCTGGTGATTCGACTCACCGGCACCAACGAGGCCGAAGGGCGTCGCATTCTCAAAGAAGCCGGCATGACGCCGGTAGAAACCATGGACGAGGGCGCAGCACGCGCCGTGGAGTTGGCGCGATGAGTATCTATCTCGACAAGAACACCAAGGTCTTCGTGCAAGGGATCACCGGCGCGGAAGGCTCCTATCATACCGGCCGCATGCTCGCCTACGGTACCAACGTCGTGGGCGGCGTCACGCCGGGCAAGGGCGGCCAGAAAACCGAGCACGGCCTTCCCGTCTTCAATACCGTAGAAGAGTGCGTCGACGCGACCGGCGCGACCATGCAGTGCATCTTCGTCCCGCCGCCCGGTGCGGCCGATGCCCTCTTTGAGGCCTACGAGGCGGGGATCCGCTTCTCGGTCTGCATCACCGAGGGCGTGCCGGTCCACGATATGCTCCGGGTCGTTGGGACGACGCCCGGGATGCGGATCATCGGCCCGAACTGCCCGGGGCTGATCTCGCCCGGAAAGTCGTCGGTGGGCATCATGCCGGGACACGTCTTCAAGGAAGGCAACGTCGGGTTGATCTCGCGCTCCGGCACCTTGACCTACGAAGTCGTCGACGGTCTGACCCGCGCGGGCCTCGGCCAGTCGACCTGCGTCGGTATCGGTGGCGACCCGATCATCGGGACCACCTTCGTCGATTGCCTGCGCGAGTTCAAAAACGACCCGCAGACCCGGGCGGTTGTGATCTGCGGCGAGATCGGGGGCTCGGACGAAGAAGATGCCGCGGCCTTCGTTAAGGAGCACTTGGCCGGGATGCCCATCGTGGCGTTCATCGGGGGCCGCAACGCGCCGCCCGGAAAATCGCTGGGGCATGCGGGGGCGATCATTTCCGGCGCTTTCGGCACCCCGCAAAGCAAAATCGCGGCCTTCCAGGCCGCCGGCGTGCCGGTCGCGGACCGTCCGTCGCAGATTCCCGCGATGCTCGCGGAGCGGATGGCCAGCGTCGTCTAAAATCTGAGAAAAAAGCTTAAGAATTGGAGGGGCCCGCTGTTCTCAGCGGACCCCTATTTTTTAAGCTCCCTTAAAGGATGCGACCTTAGTCGAGTAAAAAGCGAGCCTCACGTCAGCTGAGATTCGTTTGAGATGCCGCATTAGTGGCGCTTGAAACAATCGCATGTTGGCGCTCCGCATTTGCGGACGGAAAATGTCACTCACCTAACAATTGAGGGCTATCAATGACAAGCAAACGGACCATCCGTCAGGTGGCCGTAGCGCTGTTTCTCCTAGTTGCTTTCCTGCTCCAGGGAACATGGGCACTGGCAGGTACGACTGGTGGACTCGGCGGTTACGTAACGGACGACCAAGGCAAAGCGGTTGCCGGAGCGAGCGTAAAAGTTCTCTCTGCATCGCAAGCCGCGTCTGCCACGACTGACGCTTCGGGACACTTCACGCTCCTTACGCTCGCTCCGGATACGTATACGGTGTCGATCGTCAAGGACGGATTTGCGCCCTTCTCAGAAGCTGGTATCACGGTTTTTGCCGACAACCAGCTCGCACTCCAGTTCCAGTTGCAGCGTCAACTGAAAACCATCGCCAACGTTACATCGACCGCGGCCGGTTCGCTCGTCAAGTCGGGCGTCGGTAGCGATATTTATAACGTGAACTCTGCCGCAATCCAAGCGGCGGCAGCGCTCGGCGGCGGTAGCAACCTGAATTCCGCCTACTCGGCGATCTCGGCAGTGCCGGGCGTCGCTGTGACGATCGGCGGCATGGGTTGGAACCAGAACGTGTTCGTTCGTGGTTCGCAGTCGTTCTTTACCGGCTACGAATTCGACGGCGTTCCCGTCAACCGCGCATTCGATAACTACAATGCGTCGACGGAATCCAGCCTCGGTTTGCAAGAACTGCAGGTCTACACGGGCGGCGGTCCGGCCTCGAATTCGAGCTCGGGCACGTCAGGCTTCATCAACCAAGTCATCAAGACTGGTACCTATCCTGGCTATGCAAACGCGAGCGGCGGCATCGCCTCGTCCGCGTTCTACCACGAAGCCAAGATTGAAGCCGGCGGCGCTTCGCCGGACCGTAACTTCAGCTACTATGTCGGCGTCAGCGGATACAATCAAGACTTCCGCCTGATCGACAACAACAATGGCGTCGGTCTCATGGGACCCGGCGGCATCTTCTCCGACAACTCGTACATCAACGCCAACCTTCCGGTTGCGACCGGTTCGGGCGCGTTTGCGCAGTGTAGCACTGCGGACGGCTCAACACCCGCCTCGGTGACCGCAGCACTCGCCGCGGCGAACCCGGCAGGCAACCCGTTCTACGGCGGCGCGCAACCGCCGAACTTCTGCCTCTCGTCTTACACCGGCACCTTCGCCGAGACGAGCATGTTGGCGGACCGTGAGAACGTCATCAACTTCCACTTTGGCATTCCGCGCAAAGATGGACAGCGTGACGACGTTCAAGTGCTCTGGAACGTGTCGCTGATCAAGACCAACTTCTATAGCACGGTCAACGATCTCGGCGGCTACAACGCGTTCACACTGCCGATTACCGGCATGCCGTATGCGGCGCCGACGAACGGTCAGTGTAACTCGTTCGAGGGCGTGAACCCCAACGGAACCGGCAATTGCGTCGGCTACGTTGACACCTACACCTACAACGCGGCATTCGGCACGCCGGCTGCCGGTCTGACTCCGTCGCTCTATTACGAGCCGGATTCGCCGACGGATCGTCCGTTCGATGCGCAGCTTCCAGCTAACTCACCGGACACGATCTACAACAACCAGGCGATCATGAAGGTGCAGTACACGCACTCGATCGGCGATAACGCGTACGCTCGTTTGATGGGCTACACGTTCTTCTCCGACTGGAATCTCGCAGGGCCGACGACCACGGCAGGCGCGTACACCTACCCGACCATCGGGGGATGCTGCGCGAACAACTACCTGCTCGGCACGCACACCTACGGCGGCGAGTTCCAGTTCAGCGATCAAATCAACGATAAGAACTTGTTGCAATTCACGGTGAACCAGACCAACGCCAACGTGATGCGTGACAACAACGAAACCAACGTTACTGGCGGCGACCCGTTCGGCATCGTTTCGAAGGGTGCAAACGGTCAGTACACGTGTTGGAGCCAGTCGATCGCGACGGGCGGCACGGACAGTCAAATCCCGTGCTACGACGTGGCGTTAGGCAACGCGTCCTCGTCTCAATTCGGCACGTCGACGCCGGCAATGTACGGCGTCGGGCCGACCGCGGGTGCTGCCGGCGCGCAACTCGAGACCCTCTGGGACGGGCCGGAGTACGCCTCGTATAACACGGTCAATCCGAAGTTCACAAACGTATCGCTGAGCGATCAGTGGCGGCCGAGTGACCGCTGGCTGATCAACGCAGCGGTGCGTTATGAGAGCTACACCTACGACATGCCCCAAACGACGACTCCGGGCGATCAGTTCTACGCGCAACAAGCGGCGAACTATTTCTGCTACGCGACCAACGGTGCCACCATCGGCGGCACGGCGGTCGGTCAAGGGACGTACTCGTTGCCGTTGCTTCCGGGTGAATTCCCGCCGGCTTCACCGGTGGAAACGAACCAAGACTGCAACGCGTACATCTCGAACCAAACGAGCGAAACCGCTACTGGGTTTGTCCATCCCAACGGTACGACACAGGACGGCGTAGCCGCCCCGTCGTTCACCGCGGCCTCGCCCAGCTCGTACAACCTCAACTACTGGTCGGCTCGCTACTCAGCGACCTACACCGAATCGCCCGACACCGTCTGGCGCTTCTCGGGTGGCCGCTTCATCGAGCCGCCGATCTCGGCTTCCGTGCAATACACGAATGAGTCGGGTGATAACCTCGGCCAGTGGGCCAACTTCATGAGCTTGGGCTTCTTCTCGCCGTTCCACAACACGCCCGCGCAGACGTCGGGTCAATACGACCTCTCGCTCGAGCGTCATATCCGTGGCACGGACATGAGCTTCAAGCTCACGCCGTTCTACAACCTCACCAATGGCTACCAAGAGCAGTCCTTCATCGGTCCTGGGTACGTGACCCAGATTCCGGTGGGACGCTTCCGCAGCATGGGTGTGGAAGGCGCGTTCACCAAGGGTGACTTCTCGAAGAACGGTCTCTCCGGATCGCTCGCCGTGACGTACACCAAGGCCCAAGTGCAGTACCAATCGGGACTCGTCAACAACCTTGGCGCGAACCAGATCGGCTACTACAATACGGCAATCCAGAACTACAACGCACTGGCCAAGGGCGGTAGCCAAAACTACGCCTGCTTCGCGCTAGCAAATCCTGTGACGTTCACGGCCGGTGCCGGCGTTGGTACGCCGGGCGTGGCCGCGACGTGTAATCCGGCAACTGAAGTGACGAATCCGTACTTCAGCGCGCCGGCGCAAGGGTTGATGGATCCCAACGGCTGGTACGCACCGGCCAGCGACGTTGCCCTTCCGGGTGTCAACACGGGCCTCGGCCTCTACGACATCCCGTGGGAAACGACGCTGCTCCTCAACTATCGCAAGGATCGCTTTGCGGTAACTCCGAGCATACAGCTAGCGACAGGATCCTCGTACGGCTCGCCGTTTACGGTTCAAGGCGTGGATCCACGTCTTTGTACCGCGATCGACCAGTCGGTCGGCGCCGGCAACGCGCAGTGCGCGTACACGTCATTGATCGGTCAAGGCAACACGGCAACCGGGTTGCTCTATATCCCGAATCCGGAAACCGGTTCGTTTGACACGATCGGCGCATACCACAACCCGAACATCATGGTTGGGAACATCGCGTTCAGCTATGACCTCTCACCGCGAATCACGGTGAACCTCACAGTTGCCAATGTGTTCCACACCTGCTTCGGCGGTTCGAAGGAACCGTGGACGACAGCGTATCCGCCGAGCACGAACATCTGCTCGTACGGAGCGAATGGCGCCTACGTTTCCAACTACCAGTTCGGTTCGGGCTTTGCGACGCCGGGCAACCCGTCGTCGTACAGCGCGGCTGCGAATGGTACCACGGTCCAGCCGTGGCAGTTGCAACCATACGAACCGGGTATCGGATCGGTCGCGGGCGTTCTCCCGCCGCCGCTCAATGCGTACCTCACGTTCAACGTCAAGCTCTAGCACTCGCTCGAGTAACGACACCGAAAGGGCTCCCGCGAAAGCGGGGGCCCTCTTCGTTTCGCGCGAAAGGCGCTCGCGCGATGCAGTATGGATACAAGTGCGAAGATTGCGAGGTCGCGATCTTTCCAACGACGACGCGCTCAGAACTTGCGTGGCTACGCGATCGCGTGCACGTCGTGCGCGAGGTCGCGAAGCATTCGTCCGGTGGCCTCGACACGTGGATGATGGACGGCTTGGAATTTTTAAACGATCACACGGGTCACTCGATCGTGCTCGTCAGCCGAGGCAAATGAAAAGAGCCGCTTACTGCGGCTCTCTTGCTATTTATCTGTGAAGAATTACTGGGGAATGCGGAGCTTTTCGCCGGGCTGCAGCATCGAGGCTTGCAGATGGTTGGCCGCGCTGATTGCATCGATCGTTTCTTGAACGTCGCCGCTTGCACTCGTGTGCGTCGAAGCAATCGACCACAGCGTGTCGCCGGGCTGCACCGTCACCGTCGCGAAGCGCTGCGCCGTTGCGGCGTACAGATGCATGCTCGAAAGTGCAGGCACCGTCACCATCAAACTCAGCGCTGCGAGCGCGATTGCGGGCATGAGCGTGAACCGTTTGCGCGTAACCACCAGCTCCTCCATATCTTGTGCCAAACGAGTGTTCGGCCACGAACCGGCCTACATCTTGGGCCAAACAGCTGTTCGTCCCCTAGATTTTAGCACATGCGCTCTCGGTACTGTCAAGAGTGATCCGAACGTATGTTTGCCTTTCCAGAGATCCTGTGCTAGGGTTGTAAGGCAAACCCATGCCATACGGGTGGCATTGCGTGGGAAATCCGGAGGGAGCCTTGACCGAAAAACCAGCGACGGAACGTCAGCAGCGGATCCTGGATGTGATTCGCGCCTTCACGGCCGAGCACGGCTATCCGCCCTCAGTTCGCGAAATCGGCGAACGCGTCGGACTCTCATCGTCGTCAACCATTCACGCCCATCTCAAGGCGCTAGAGCGCCGCGGGATGATCTCGCGAGATCCTACCAAGCCGCGCGCGCTGCGCTCGGACCTCGGCATGGCTCCGGTGCCCGAGAGCATCGTGATGCCGATCGTGGGTAAGGTCGCGGCCGGCGTACCGATCACCGCGCAAGAGCATCTCGAAGGCGAATTCGTGCTGCCGGCATCCTTTGTGCCGCGGGTGAGCGATGCGTTCATGTTGCGCGTTCAAGGCGATTCGATGATCGAGGCGGCGATTCTCGACGGCGATCTCATCATGGTGCGCCCGCAGCGCATCGCGCGCGACGGCGAGATCGTGGTCGCCATGCTCGACGGCGAGGCCACGGTGAAACGCTATTACCGTGAGGACGGCCGTATCCGGCTACAGCCGGAGAATCGCAGCATGGCGCCAATTTACGCGAGCGATGTCGAGATCATCGGTCGCGTCGAGGCTGTCGTCCGCCGCCTCTAGCCCCTTCCTTGCGGCAATCCGCGAGGCGCTGCCGTGGAGCTTTATCGGCCTCATCGCCGCGTTCGCGGCAATTTTGCCGTTCGTGCATGAGCCGGGTCCCGTTTTTGGTCCGACGCTCGGGCTGCGCGTCTCCTCGGCGCTGCTACCATCGTTCGGGGTCATGGGACTGGTCCTCGCGCCGACCCTTGGGTGGTTTTATGCCCGGCGCGCGCACATCGATCCCATCCCCACGATGGCCGGATCTTTACTCGCGTTTTTGATTTTACTGCCGCCGCTATCCGCGCCGCTACTCGAGTATTTGCGCGCGATCGGCCCGAGCGGACTGTTCTTGGCGTTTGCAGCGTGCGGCGTTGTCGCGTTAGCTGCGCGGGCAAGCGGCAATGTCTGGATTGGTGCCGTGGTGGCAGTCGTTCTCGCGTTGACGTTACGCATCTTGCACGTGCCGGTTCTCGGCGCACTCGCGCAGGTCATCGAGCCGCTCGGCCGGCTCGGCGATACGTATGTAGCCTTGCTCGCGATCGTGCTCGCGCAGACGCTTCTGTGGGTGATCGGGATGCATGGGCCGGCGCTCCTCGCGGCGGTCGTCACGCCGGTCTATCTCACCCTGCAGATGCAAAATACGCTCGCCTACGCGCATCATGTGCCATTGCCACACATCGTCGTGGTGTCGCTCTTCCTTTTTATCTTTCCCGGCGGGGCGGGTTCGACGCTTCCGCTGGCCGCGCTGCTTGCGCTCTCACGCGTCGCACGTCTGCGAACGGTGGGGCGAGCGACGATCGTGCCGGCGTTTTTCAACGCGAACGAACCACTGCTCTTCGCCGTGCCGGTGGTCCTGAATCCGTTTCTCGTTCCGCCGTTCCTTACGGCCCCTCTAGTGCTCGCAACGACGACCTACCTCGCCGTCAGTCTCGGTTGGGTCGGCCGCGCGATCTACTACGTGCCGTCGTCGATTCCGACGCTGATCTCGACCTACCTTGCCACGCTGGACGTGCGCGCGATTGGGCTGGTTGCACTCAATGTTGCGCTGGCAACGTTGATCTATTTGCCGTTCGTGCGCGCGTTCGAACGTCACGTCGAAGCGGAACGCGCAGCGGCAGCATGATCGATCTCCTCTGCGACACCTTCGGCATTGATGCGCGCGTTCGCAGCGCAGCAATGTACGCGTACGAGCAAACGCATGCGCTTGAATACCCTACGCAAGCGCGCGTGAAGGCGCGCGTCTTGCGTGCATTCTTTGACGAAGGCGTGGACGAAAGCGATCTTGCCGGAACGAGCGGCTACGGCTACGACGACGCCGCCCGTGAGCGCTACGAAGCGTTGCTGGTGCGTGTGCTCGGGGCCGAACGCGTGTTGGCTCGGCTCTCGATCGTGAGCGGAACACAGGCCATCATGACCGCGCTTGCCGCCTGCGTTGCGCCCGGTCGCCGCCTGATCGCGGTGGCGGGCCGCCCGTACGACACGTTACGCAATGCGATCTGCGACGCCGAGCACTCGCTGGTTTCGCAAGGCGTCATCTATGAGGAGATCGCGCTGCGCGGTGACGGCGCGCCCGATTTGAAAGCGATTGCCGCCGCCGTCACGCAGCACGACGTGGCCGCCGTCTTCGTCCAGCGCTCGCGCGGCTATGCCCCGCGGCCGTCGCTGGATGTCGATGCATGCGGGCAGATCGCGGCCTGCGTGAAGCATGCTGCGCCGCAGGTCGCGGTGCTGGTCGACAATTGCTACGGCGAGCTGGTCGAGGATCGCGAGCCCACGCGTGCCGGTGCGGATCTCATCATGGGCTCGCTGATCAAGAACCTCGGTGGAGGGCTTGCTCCGGGCGGCGGCTACATCGCCGGCCGCGCCGACTTGCTGGAGCGCGTTAGCGCACGGTTATACGCGCCGGGATTGCGCGGCGGCATCGGCCCCACGTTCGGTTTCGGCCGCGCGTTCATTCAAGGTCTTTTCATCGCGCCGATGGTCGTCGAGCAAACGCTTCGTGGCCTCGATTTTGCTGCCGCGCTCTTCGCGCAGCTCGGGTTCGATGTCGCTCCGGCGCCGGGCTCGACTCGCACCGATATCGTGCAAGCGATCGGTTTGCGAGACGCGGCGCGGCTCTTGCGCTTTACCTCAGGTTTACAAGCCGCGATGCCGCTTAATGCGCGCTTCCGTCCCGAGCCCGGGGCGGTGCCGGGTTACGTCGACCCCGTCGTGATGTCCAGCGGCGCATTCGTCGGCGGCGCCACGATCGAGCTATCGTGCGATGCGCCGCTTCGCGCGCCGTTCGAGGTGTATCTCCAAGGCGGTATCGTCGCCGAGCACGCAATGCTCGGTGCGCTGCTTGCCGCTCAAGCGGTGATGGCAGAATGAAGGCCGCGCGGCCGCAGCAGAGAAGAACGCATACCGGTGAGTACTCAAGAAGATCGCTCGCACGAGCGCCAATTCTTTCGCGCGATCGTCGATTTCCCGGTCACGATCATCGTTCCGGGGCACGAATTAGTGCTGGGCGGAGCAGCCGTCGACCTCAGCCGCGGCGGCATGCGGATCACCACCACGACCGATCTCCCAGCCGGGCAACCGATCGTCTTGCGCTTTACGCTACCGAGTTACGATCGCGAGATGCTAGTCCGAGCGAAAATCGCGCTCACGTTCTTTGATGCGTCGAGCAAACGTTATACGCACGGCGTCGCATTTACGCAATACACATCCGGCGACCATGAAAAGATCGCGGCGTTCGTGGCTTCAAAGCAACCCGCTAAATAGCGTTAGCTGCTCTGAGATTCGCCCATAAAACCGTAGAAGAAGTAACGGTTTCCGTCGTCCGTTGTGATAACGATGCGCGTGTCTTGGATCTCGGCGGCCGTAATGGTTTTGCCCGCCAAAGTCTCAAGGATCGCCTGCGCCTGCAGGAATTCTGCCTCACGTAGGGCATCCGGCTCCACTTCTATGAGCTCTAGGAGCTCGTCGATCCGGTCGTTCATCGTCACCCTATGACTATCGTCCGGAAGGCCCGTTTTGTTAGCGCTGTCTTAACACCCGGCGGCCGGCCGACCAGGAGCCGGGCGGCTGCACCAGAGAAGGGCTCGCCGCCATGTACCTGCTCGAGGTCCTCAGCGGACCGCTCGATGGAAAAAGCTGGACGTTTGAAAGTGAAATCACGATCGGCCGCGACGATTCGGTCGCTCAAGCCTGCATAGCGCTCGATCGCTATGTCTCGCGCAAGCACGCCCACGTTCGCATCGACGGAGAGAGTCTGCATCTCACAGATCTCGAGAGCCGGAACGGGACGAAGATCAACGGCGAGTTGGTCACGGGCGATGCCACCATCGAGATCGGCGTTCCCTTTATGGTAGGTCGAACGGTACTTCGCGTGACGCGAATGTAGCGAACGTGCAAATTGCTTCGACCATCTCGCAAGCGCGTGCACTGTTCGACGTTTTGCCGCGACCGCTCGGCTTCGTGCCGACCATGGGCGCGCTGCACGAAGGACATCTCGCGCTCGTGCGCCGTGCGCGCTCGGAATCGGTTGCTGTCGCCGCGTCGGTCTTCGTCAATCCGCTTCAGTTTGGAGCGAACGAGGACTACGGCCGTTATCCGCGCGATGCCGAGGGGGACCGAGCGAAGCTCGCTCAGGCCGGTGTCGACGTGCTATTTGCGCCGAGTGCCGCTGCAATGTATCCGCCGGATTTCAGCACCTCGGTCGTTACGGGGACGATTGGCGACGTCTTCGAAGGCGCGATCCGGCCGGAGCACTTTCGCGGCGTCGCGACGGTCGTCAACAAGCTGCTCAACGTCGTACGGCCGGACGCGCTCTACCTGGGTCAAAAAGACGCGCAGCAGACGGCAGTCGTGCGGCGCATGATTCGCGATTTGGAAATTCCCACCAACGTGGTAATCGTACCCACCGAGCGCGAAGCAGATGGTCTCGCTATGTCCAGCCGCAACGCCTATCTCTCGCCGCAGGAGCGCGAAGCCGCGCCCTCGCTCCACCATGCCCTGCAAGCGGTACGACTGGCCATGGCGAGCGGACGTTCGAAAGCCGACGCGATTGCCTCTGCGCGCACGCGCCTGCACCCTCTCGCGCAGCTCGACTACCTCGACGTCGTCGACGCGAATACGTTTAGTCCGATCGAAACACTCTCGCCGCCGGCGTTCGTCATCGGTGCGGCACGATTTGGAACCACGCGCCTGTTGGATAATCTATGGATCGAATGAGCGAAGCGCGGATTCTGATCGGCGTGTGCGGCGGCATCGCCGCGTACAAGATCGCGGGATTGACCAGTACGCTAGTGCAGCGCGGCGCAACGGTCGACGTGATGATGACCACCGAGGCCGAACGCTTTGTCGGCGCGCTGACTTTCGCATCGCTCACGGCGCGTCCGGTCTATACGTCGCTCTGGGACGCACCCGAACGTATTCCGCACATTCGTCTGGTGCGCGAAGCGCAAGTGATGCTGATCGCTCCCGCAACCGCGAACACGATCGCCAAACTCGCCCAAGGGTTTGCCGACGATCTGGTCACTGCGGCCGCGCTCGCCGCGCGCATTCCGCTCATCCTCGCGCCGGCGATGAACGCGGCGATGTACGAGCACGAGACGACGCAAGCGCACCTGCGAACGCTGCGCGAACGCGGTTGCGAGATCGTCGATCCCGAGCGTGGCTTTCTCGCCGAGCGCGAGAGCGGCATCGGACGGTTGGCAAGCGAAGAAGTCCTGCTCGAAACGCTCGATCGGGTGCTCGCGCGAACGCGCCGTCTAGCCAATACGCGCGTGTTGATTACCGCCGGTCCCACGCGCGAAGCCTTCGATCCGATTCGCTTCGTGAGCAATGCCTCGACCGGCGCGACCGGCATCGCGATTGCGCGCGAAGCGGCATTGCGCGGCGCGGACGTGACACTGTTGCTCGGACCGACGCTGCTCGAACCGCCGTCGGGCGTTCTCACGCATCGTTTTACCACCGCGACGGAATTGCTCGAGCTAGCGCTCACGCACGGAGCACGCGCCGACCTGGTCATCGCAAGCGCGGCAGTGTCGGATTGGCGGCCGGCGCAGCGCGCCGCATCGAAGTTAAAGAAGGGCGACGACGACTTGACGGTAGAGATGGTGCGCAATCCCGACGTGCTAGCGGCACTTGCGGAGCGCAACGACGACGCGTTCCTGGTGGGATTTGCTGCCGAAACCGACGATCACGAAGCCAACGCGCGAGGAAAGCTCGAGCGCAAGGGTCTAAGCGCCATCGTCGTCAACGACGTGCGCGGCGAGCGCGGCTTCGGTGTCGGCGAGAACACGTTAACCGTCTTATGGAAAGACGGACGCAAGGAGCTGGGCACCGGCAGCAAGGCGACGCTGGCGGCTCGTCTGCTCGATACCATCGAGGCATTGCGCTGATGTTGCTGGCTATCGACGTCGGCAATACCGAAACGAAGCTGGGGTGCTTTAAAGACGGTTCGGATGAGCTGTCGCATCACTGGCGGGTAACGACCGAATCACGTCGCACGTCCGACGAGTACGGCGTGTTCTTCACGCAGCTCTTTGCAACCGCGGGAGTGCGCTCGCGCGACATCACGAAGGTGGCCGTGGCGAGTGTCGTGCCGCGCCTGGATCATACGCTGGTCGAAGTATCGCGCAAGTTCTTCGGCGTCGAGCCGCAGGTGTTGGAAGCCGATCGGCAGCGGCTGATTCCGGTGAAGACCGATCGTCCCGCCGAAGTGGGCGCCGATTTGGTTGCGTGCGCCATCGGCGGCAAGGAGCGGTACGGCGTGCCGTTGATTCTCGTGAGTTACGGCACCGCAACCGTGTTCATGGCGCTCTCGGCGGCGGGCGACTATCTCGGCGTTGCGATTGCGCCCGGAATCAACATCTCGATCGACGCGCTGATCGGGCGAACGGCAAAGCTGCCGCAGATTGCGCTCGACGCGCCGGCACACGCGATCGGCCGCAACACGATCGAGGCGCTGCAGGCGGGCATCATCTTCGGATTCGTCGGCCAGACCGAGGCGCTAATTGCGCGCTTGCGCGATGAGATGGGCGTCGACGCGCGGGTGATCGCGACCGGCGGCCTGGCGAACGTTATGGCGAAGCATACAAGTGTTATCGAAGCGGTCGATCCGCACCTTAGCCTGTACGGTTTGCGCGCGTTCGCGTTGACATAGCGAAGGTTTATCGCAGCTTAACTTCGAGACGGTAGACTGGAGTATATTCCCATCTCTACTTACTTGGAGGAGCGTTTTGTACAAGCGTTTATTTGCAGCGGGTGTGCTCGTTGCGCTTGCCGTTTCCGCCTGCGGTGGTAGTGGCACTACTAGCGTTACGCCGGGCATGTCAAACACCGCACAAGACACGACGAACGCTGTGGCGCGCGCGGCAGCGACCGCGGCGCCCACGAATGTCGTCGTCAACCCCGGATTCGAAACCGGTTCGCTCTCACCGTGGACCTCGTGCGGAAGCGTGAGTGACGTTTCGGTAACCACCGCGCAGGCGCACAGTGGTTCCTACAGCGTGCTAATCGGCACGACGTCGAAACCGGAAGTCAACGGCACCGCTGGTGTTTGTCAAACGGTGACCGTCCCGGCCGGCGGAACCTTGACCTTTTGGGTCTACGAAGCCACGACCGACTCGATCAGCTATGTCGATCAAGAAGCCGACATTTTGAGCACGACCGGGACGCAGCTCGCACAGCTGTATTCCGAAGCCGACACCACCAACGGTTGGGAAGAAAAGTCGTTCAGCCTGAGCAGCTATGCCGGACAGACCGTGCAGCTCTACTTCGGCGTCAAAGGCAACGGCTATTCGAAGGACTACGTCTACGAATACCTCGACGACGTCTCGCTGACCGGCACGGCGACAGCGTCGCCGTCACCAACGCCGACCGCGAGCGCTTCGGCATCGCCGACGTCGTCACCAACGGCGTCGCCCACGGCAAAACCGACGGCCACGCCAACCGTCGCTCCGACAGCCACGCCAACACCGGCGTATGCCTGCAACAACCCCGGATTCGTAACCGATCAAAACGAGTTCGCGGCCGGCTCCATTTCCGCCGACCAGCTCGTGGATGTCTGTGGCCAAGTCACGCAAGTGCTAGCGAAGAAGACCACGAGCAGCGGCACGCACGGGTATTTCTACGTCTCGATCCCCGGAGCGGCGAGTCCGGGAACGATTGAAATCGTCTCCAACCTCAACGCGATGGGCGAGGATCCCAACCCTCCGCCCACCACCTGGCCGTGGGTTGCCGTCGGCGACTACGTCTACGTACAGGGCCGCTACTATTACGACAGTTCCAGTAGCCAAGGCATCGACTGGACCGAGGACGACACCGATAGCAATTGGGAGCACACGGGCTACGTCGTCGTCTGCAATTCGGCCGGCACGAGCTGTAATTTGTACGAATAGACCGCTGTGGTATAGTAGGGGGCGCCATGCCCCCTACCGTGCCCCCGCTGCAAATCGGCAGCCATGCGATCTGGCCTCCACTCGTGCTCGCGCCCATGTCCGGCGTCACCAATCGGACGATGCGCGCGCTCTATAAGCCTTTTGGTCTCGGCCTGACCGTGACCGAGTTCGTTTCGTCGAACGCGCTCAAGTACACGAACAAGCGCACGATGGAGATGATCGATCAACACGGGCTCGAGAAGCCGGTCTCAACCCAACTCTGGGGCGACGATCCCGCGACGATGGCCGCCGCGGCGAAAGTCGTGCGCGAATGTGGTGCCGACATCGTCGACATCAATTTCGGCTGTCCCGCGCCAAAGGTCACGAAGACCAACGGTGGCTCGGCGTGTTTGCGCGACGTCGATCGCTGCGAGGCGATCATGCGCGCCGTGGTCGATGCGGTCGACTGTCCGGTCACGATGAAGATGCGGCTGGGTTGGAGCGAGAGCGAGCTCGTCTATGTCGATGTTGCCAAGCGCGCGCAAGCCGCCGGCGTGCAGGCGGTAACGCTGCACGCGCGTACCGCGCGGCAGTTCTACAAGGGTAACGCCGACTGGGAGCACATCGCGCGCTTAAAAGAAGCGATCGACATCCCCGTTATCGGTAACGGCGATCTCGAGGATCCGCACGTCGCAATGGAGCGTATGCGTCAAAGCGGTGTCGACGGCATCATGCTCGGACGCGGCACGCTCGGCAATCCGTGGCTCATCGCGCAGATCGCCGATCTGATGGAAGGCCGTGAGATGCGGCCGGTACCATCGGCAGCCGATCGTCTGCGCTACTGCATCGTACACTACCGTGCGATGGTCGATGAGTGGGGCGAAGTGCGAGCGGTTCCGCAAATGCGCAAGCACGTCGCTCTCTACCTCAAAGGGATTCCGGGTGCGGCGGTGCTGCGCGAGCGGATAATGCGCATCGATTCCGCCGACGAAGCAATCGCCACGATCGAAGCAACGATCGCGCGCATCGAAGCCTCGCCGATGGTGGCGGCGTGACGTGGTTACCGTTGAGCTCGTTCCGTTCTTAGCGCAGCTGCGCGACCTTTACACGCAGCCGCGCGGCTTTGCGCGCTTCCAAGAATACCTCAATATCCTACGGACAGAGACCGGCGAGATGGAGCTGCCGATCTCGAACGTCAACCCGATGGCCAAACCACACGTGCTTGCGCGTGTCGAGGAGTTGCTCGCTCTCGGCGCGGAGACCGTGGCGCTCGAAGCGGCGCGTGAAGGCAGCCGTCGCCTAGGCGATCTTGACGAGGCGTTGCGCTTGATCCTGATCGTTGCCGACGACGCAGCAGGCGGCTGGACGAATCGCGCATTCGCTGAATTCGCGCATCGGTACGAGAGCAAGCATCAGGTGCAACGAGGTTGGGTCGTGGTGATGCTGTGGAGCAGCGAGAAACCCTCCGCCGGACTCGTTCGTCGAGAAACGCTGACGACGTTGTATCGTACGATCGACGAGCGCAAGCACGGCCCGGTACGCAAACTGCGCGAGGTCATGGAGCGCGAAGGACGCGCGATGCGCTTCGCCGCTCACGAGCGCCGCTACGACGACGTCATCTTGCGTGCGATTCGCGAAAAGATAGAGCCTCATTTAGATTCACACGCCGCGCCGATCGTGTTTGCCGCACTCTACGGTGATGCGACCGCGGAATCGCTCGGCTATCCGCCGCTTGGCATACCCGATCGCGGTGGCTACGAGCTGGCGCTTGCGGATGCCGGGGAAAGCAAAAGAGGACCGCTTGCGCGATCCCCTCTCGTGTAGCTCACGGATATGAGCACGGCCCTGACTAAGCATCCCGACTGTAGCGCGGTTGACTGGACCGCGTCAAGATGCTAGCCAGGGGGGTGGCGCCCGGCGGGATTCGAACCCACATCTGCGGCTTAGTCAGAACCGAGCTTTATCCAATTAAGCTACAGGCGCTGTCGTACGATCACGCGGAGGGGTCGCATTGACAAGAGGAACCGTCGAGGATCTCGCTGCTGAGGCGTTTGAGAACTATAAGAATTTCGTCAATCCGCCGTTGGCGCGGGTGATGAAGCTTTCGGGTTCGCCGGTTGAAGTACGCGCGTCGGGGACGACGATCTGGGATCAAAACGGCAAAGCGTACCTCGATTTCGCCGGCGGCTACGGCGTCTTCACGCTAGGACATTCGCATCCGCGCGTGATCGCTACGGTGCGCGCCCAAATGGAGCGCATGTCGCTCTCCGGTAAGACGATGTTCAATGTGGTGCTCGGCCGCGCGGCGAAGCGGTTGGCCGAACTCGCACCGGGCGATCTGCAACTCTCGTTCTGGTGCAACAGCGGAACCGAAGCGCTCGAAGGCGCGATAAAACTTGCGCGTGCCGCGACCGGGCGCGGAAAAATCGTTGCCACCCACGACGCGTATCACGGCAAGACGCTCGGTGCACTCTCGATTAGCGGACGCGAAACCTTTCAAGAACCGTTTCGTCCGTTGCTGACCGACGTAGCGCACGTCCCGTTTGGAGACGCATCCGCGCTTGACGAGGCGTTGCGCGACGCCGCGGCGTTCGTGGTCGAGCCGGTGCAAGGCGAAGGCGGCGTCAACGTCCCGCCGGCCGGATACTTACGCGCCGTGCGTGCGGCGTGCGATCGCGCCGGCGCGCTCTTTATCGCCGACGAAGTCCAAACGGGCCTTGGCCGCTGCGGCTATCTCTTCGCGTGCGAGCGCGACGGCGTCGTGCCCGACGTGATGACGCTGGCCAAAGGACTCTCGGGTGGCGTGATTCCCGTCGGTGCATTCATCGCGCGACCCGACCCGTGGAATCGCGCCTATGCCAAGGCGCCGCTGGTGCACACGTCGACCTTCGGCGGAAGCGAGATCGCCTGCGCCGCGGCGCTCGCTGCCATGGACGTGTTGGTCGAGGATGATTTGGTTGCCAATGCGCGCGCGCGCGGCGAACAATTGCTCGACGGCTGCCGTACGATTGCGCTCGAATATCCGAACGTGATTCGTGAGGCGCGCGGCCTCGGGTTGCTCGTAGGCGTCGAATTGACCAACGAAGGCTACGGCGGCTGGATCATTCCGGAGATGCTCAAGGCCGGTGTCACCGCCGCCTGGACGCTCAATCAGCAGCGCGTCATCCGCCTCGAACCGCCGTTGGTCGTTAGCGAAGGCGAGGTGGACATTGCGCTCTCCGCGTTCTCCGCAGGGGTAGCGGCTGCCGCCGAGAAGCTCGGGCGCTTGTGAGTGCCGTGCACTAAATGCCCTATGTCGAATCCCGGATCACGATCGCCGCTTCGGCACGCGCGGTCTACGAGCTTGCCAAGGACCAAGAGCGTTTCCCCGAGTTCATGCCTGACGTCGAAACCGTGAAGGTGCTCGAGCGTCATGCGGATCGGGTGATTTCGCGTTGGAAGACGCTGGTGGAAGAGGCTCCGATCGAGTGGACCGAGGAGGATCGTTTCGACGACGGCGCGTTGCGCATCGATTACGCGTTGCTCGAGGGCGATCTGGATACGTTTCAAGGCGCCTGGACCTTCGACGAGCGCGACGGCTTGACGCACGTGCTGCTGACCGTGGAGTATGATTTCGGGGTGCCTACGCTTGCCGAGTTGATCGGCCCGACGTTGCAGAAGAAGGTACTCGAGAACAGCGAGATGATGCTTCTGGCGCTTAAGACGCAAGCCGAACAGGGATACGCTCGTTAATGAAGTTCTGTTTCGTCATTCACCCGCTCTCGCTCGAAGACGTCGCACGGTACGAGCCCGGCGCCGCCGGCAAAGGCGCGCCGATCGTTCGCAAGATCATGGAGTGGATGCCGCCGTGGGCCACCGTGCATATCACGGGCGTGCGCACGCCAGATGGTCGCGAGACCGAAGGCTGGTTCGTGACCGCGCCGTTGCTTCCCGAACAGATGATGGAGTTTCCGCGCGAAGAGGTCTACAAGCGCATCGTACGCGCGATCGAGATCGGCGCGGAACTTGGCGCGGAGGTGGCAGGGCTCGGGGCGTTCACCGGCGTCGTCGGTGACGGTGGCATTACCGTGGCCGAGCGCGCGCCGATCCCAGTCACGACCGGCAATTCATTGACGATTGCCGCCGGCATTGCGAGTTTCTTCCGCGGCGCGCGCGAGATGGACGTCGATCCTGCGATCGCGACCGTTGCGATCGTCGGTGCGACCGGTTCCATCGGGGGCGCCTGCGTAAAGTTGATTGCCCCGCACGTCAAACACATCGTGCTCGTCGCGCGCAACAATACCCGGCTGCAGAAATTTCACGAGCAGATGAAAACCGAGCTGCCCTGCGAGGTTTCGTATACCACGAATATTTCCGATGCGGTGCGCCGTTCGCAGTTGATCCTCACGGCGACGTCGTCGACGCAAGACATCATTCAACCCGAAGATCTGGTGCCGGGAGCAGTCGTCTGCGAGTTGTCGTTGCCGCACGACGTCAGTCGCCGCGTTGCCCTCGAGCGACCGGATGTGCTGGTGACCGAAGGGGGCAATATGGTCGTGCCCGGGAATCCGCGCTTCGATCGCGTGCGTGAGCCGGGTTTAGAATTCGATTTGAACCTTCCGCCGCGCACCGCGCTTGCGTGCATGAGTGAGACGATGGTGCTCGCGCTGGAGCATCGCGCGCAGTGTTACACGCTTGGCCGCGGCATCGACGTAAACAAGGTGATCGAAATCGAGGAGCTGGCAAAACGCGCCGGGTTCACACTGGCCGATATGCGCGCCTTCGATACGGCGATCACGCCGGAGAAGATCGCTGCAACGCGCAAAGCGGCGGAACTTCGCCGCAAGGAAGTGCCGGCGTGAAGCACATCGTTTCCGTCTCGCTCGGTTCATCGACCCGCGATCATCGCGCGGTCGTCGATTTGCTGGGTGAAACGTTCAATATCTCGCGCGAAGGTGTGGACGGGAAGCTCGATAAAGCGATTGCGCGCGTGCAGGAACTCGACGGCACGGTCGACGCGATCGGCCTGGGCGGCATCGATGTCTATCTCTACGCCGGTTCTAAGCGCTATGCGCTGCGCGACGGGCTGCGCTTGCTGCAGGCGGCGAAGACGACGCCGGTCGTCGACGGAAGTGGTTTGAAAAACACGCTCGAGCGCGAGGCAGTTCGCTACATGCAGGACGATCTCGGCATCAATCTACGCGACAAGCAGGTGCTCATGGTCAGCGCACTCGATCGCTTCGGCATGGCGCAGGCGTTGGTCGATGCCGGTGCCGACGTCCTCTTCGGTGATTTCATCTTTGCGCTCGACAAAGACATGGCGGTGCGCGATCTCCACACGTTCGAACAAATGGCGGAGAAATATCTGCCCGACGCGTGCAAGCTGCCGTTTCAGTTTTTCTATCCGACCGGCAAGAAACAAGAGAAGCCGCCCGAGCCAAAGTATCCGCAATACTACGAAGAGGCCGACATTATCGCCGGCGACTTTCACTTCATGCGTCAGTTCATGCCGGCCCGGCTCGACGGCAAGATTGTACTCACCAATACGGTTACTGCGGCCAATGTTGACGAGTTGCGTGAGCGCGGCGTGAAGACGCTGATCACAACGACGCCGGATTTCCAAGGGCGCTCGTTTGGAACCAACGTCGTCGAAGCGGCGCTGCTCGCGCTGCTGGGAAAGACGTGGGAAGAGGTCACGGCGGCCGACTACGAGCGTGTGCTCCACGAATTGCAGTTGCATCCGCGGGTAATCGCGCTGCGTTGACGCGCCGTCTGCCGCGCGTTCTGCGATTCTTCGACATCTCGGTGCTCGCGTCGGCCTCGATGGGGCCCGCCTATTCGCTTGCCTCGACGATGGGATTGATCGTCGTAACCGCCGGTTTTGCGGCGCCGTTCGCGCTGCTGGCACTTTCGGCGATCATGCTCTGCATCGCCGTTTCGTTTGCCTATCTCACCCGCGTCGCGCCGAACGCCGGCTCGTCGTACTCGTGGATCGGCATGGCGTTTGGACCCTTTGCCGGAGGTTACGGCGCGTGGTTGCTGTTGCTCTCGAATTTCTTTGCGACGATGGCGACCGCGGTACCGGCCGGGATCTACACGCTCGCGCTTCTGGCGCCCGCGCACGCGCAAGATCCCGCCTGGGCCGCCGTCGTCGGCGCGCTGTGGATTCTCGGCAGCGGCGCGTTGCTGTATTTGGGCGTGCGGCCGACCGCGCACGTTACGCTGCTCGCGCTCGCCTTTGAGATCGGAGTATTGCTCGCAGCCGCGCTCGCCGCCGCGCTGCACGCCCCGGTCGCCGCGCCGGCGACCGCCACCTCAAGCGCGCTACCGGGCTCTTTGGGCATCGTCGGGTTCCTTACCGCGATGACGCTCTCGGTCTGGATGAGCGACGGTTGGGAAGTGAGTGCGTCGACGAGTGAAGAGGTCGACGATGCGGCAAGCGCATCGGGCCGCGGCGGCGTGACCGGGCTGGTCGCAACGACCGTCGTGCTCGTCGTGTGCATGTTCGCGTTCCAACATCTCGGCTCGCTGCAAGGCTTTGCCGACAACCAGGCCGACGCACTCGCCTACGTCGGTTCGCTGCTGGGTGGTGCATGGTGGCGCCTAGCGATCGTGTTGACCGTCCTGCTTTCCACGCTCGCGACGCTGTGGACGACGATTCTGTATCTCTCGCGGTCGGTTTACGCTATGGGGCGCGACGGCGTCTTGCCGCGATCGCTGGGTGCGCTGGATGCTCGCAACGAGCCGTTCTGGGCGATGACCGTCGTCTGCGTGCTCGTAACGATTTGCGAATTGATCACGGGGTTTTCGAAGACGGCCGCGGATCAGTTGACCCTCGTCATCAACACGAGCTCCGTTTTTCTGGGCCTATTGTTCGTGCTCTCGGCGGCCGCTGCGGCGAAGCGCTTCTGGCGAGAACCCACCGCGCGCGGCGGTGGCGTGCTGGTTCCGCTGGCCGGCGCGGTCGCGCTGCTCGGCGTCTTGGCCGCAACCGTCGCCGTGGAGGACCACAAACTCGCGGCCTATGCTTGCGCCGGCGTCGCGTTGGGTATACCATTTGCGCTCTGGCGCGGCCGGGTCCCACGAGGGTAGGGCTCGCGTAGGAGGGGAACGGTTGGGGTCCCCCAAACAAACCGCGCCAGCGTCCTCACCGGGCGCCAAAATTATGTGCTACGGGGTCGCTGGGTCTATCCTTGAACGATAAAGAGATCATCCTGACCGCTGAGGGGCTGCAGAAGCTCCAAGAAGAGCTCGACGAGCTCAAGACGGTCCATCGCAAAGAGGTCAACGATCGGATTCGCCAGGCCAAAGAGTACGGCGACCTGAGTGAAAACGCCGAATACGAAGACGCCAAGCAAGAACAGGCGTTTATCGAAGGGCGCATCCTCAAGCTCGAAGGCATGATTCGCAATTCGAAACTTCTCGACGAGTCGGAGTATGCCACCGATGAGGTTCACATCGGCGCGACCGTCAAAGTCAAGGACCTCAAGAACAACGAGAACTACGAGTTTCACATCGTGGGCTCGGCCGAGGCCGATCCGACGGCGAAGCGCATTTCCAACGAATCGCCGTTGGGACGCGCGCTAATCGGCCATAAGAAAGGCGAGACCGTCGACGTCTCCACGCCCCGCGGCGTGGTCAAGTACAAGATCGACGGGATCCGCAACGGCAACGGCGCCGCTGCCGCCTCGGTAAAGAAGACCGCAAAGAAAGCGTCGTAGAAGATCGCAGCGAGCGTTTATTGCGCCCTCGGGGAATCTCTAGCGAACCACACTTCTGTCGCGCGCCGTGGCTCGGGGGCCCCACAAAGTGGGGGGCGCGGAGCTTAGAGCGGAGCGCCTTTTGGAAGATCTCGGCAAAACCGAAGCAACGCTCATAGCGGCCAGACGTGACCATCTGGCCGCTCTGCGTTCCCGTGGTCACGATCCGTTTGCGCCGACGCGCTACGACATCGAAGCGACCGCGAACGAGCTCAACGAGCGCTATGGCTTTTTAGAACCCAGTCAACACGCGGAAGCCGAAGGCTGGAGCATCGCAGGGCGGATCATGTCGATTCGCACGGCCGGTAAGACGCTCTTTGCCGATTTGCACGATCGCACCGGACGGCTGCAGATCTATTTGCGCAAGGACGAACTCGGCGACGAAGGCTTTGCCGAGTGGAACGACATCGAGCGTGGCGACATCGTCGGCGTGCGTGGCTTCATGTTTCGCTCGAAGAAGGGCGATCTCACGCTCCACGTCAAGTCGTTCGAGCTGCTGAGTAAATCGTTGATGCCGCTTCCCGACAAGTGGCATGGTTTGCAGGACGTCGAGAAGCGCTACCGCCAGCGTTACCTCGATCTCATCGTCAACCCCGAAGTTCGCGATGCAATGATCATGCGCAGCCGTATCATCGCCGAGACCCGCCGCTACATCGACGGCAACGGCTTTTACGAAGTCGAAACGCCGACGCTGCTGCACGTTGCCGGAGGCGCTTCGGCGCGTCCGTTCATCACTCACGTCAACGCGCTCTCCGGTGAGGAGATGCAGTTGCGTATCGCAACCGAGCTCAATCTCAAGCGTTTGATCGTCGGCGGGATGGAGCGCGTTTACGAGATCGGCCGCATCTTTCGTAACGAAGGCATCGACACGACCCACAATCCCGAGTTCACCATGCTCGAACTGTACGCTGCCTACTGGGACGTTCACGACATGATGGACTTCAACGAAGGCTTGATCGCGCATTTGGCCGGCATCGTCACCGACGGTGGCGATGAGCTGCTGGTCGGCGAGCACAGTATCTCGTTCAAACGCCCGTTCGAGAAAGTCGGCTATCTCGACGGGATCGCGATTTACTCGCACGGGAAGTACACGCGCGAGAAATTGCTCGATCCCAAGGGCGCGGCAGAAATCCTCGCCGATCTGGGCTTACCGCCCTCGCCCACGCACGGCCACGCGCTCGACAAGATCTTCGAACGCGTTCTCGAGCCGCATCTGACTCAGCCGACCTTCGTTACCGACTATCCGGTGATCATCTCGCCGCTGGCCAAACGGAAAGCCGGCGATCCCGAGCTGGTCGATCGCTACGAGCTCTTTTGCAATCGCATGGAGATTTCGAACGCCTTTACCGAGCTCAACGATCCCGACGATCAGCGTGCACGGTTCGAGGCGCAGGTGCGCGAGCGCGCGCAAGGCGACGAAGAGATCCCGCAGCCGGATTGGGATTTCGTCCGCGCGCTCGAATACGGGATGCCGCCAACCGCCGGCATCGGCATCGGCATTGATCGGCTGATCATGCTCTTGACCGACAACACCTCGATCCGCGACGTGCTGCTCTTCCCGCTGCAACGCCAGCACGGATAGTCCAAAAGTACTATAGCGCAGGCCGGGCTTTCGTCCTGGACGAAGCGCACCCCCATGAGTAACGCCCGTTTCGTCGCCGCGTTGATTTTCGTTGGAGCGCTTGCCGGTTGCGGCGGAGGCGGGGGCGGCGGGACGACGCTTCCGCAAGCGACGCCCACACCCGCGACCAATCTTGGGCAACAGGCCGTGCAGCGCAGTGACGCCCAAAGCGCCCTTGCGGGCGTGCAGGCGTACGAAGAATACAGCGGCGGCGGATCGATTTCAACGTTCAGTGCGGCGCGCGCGATGCATCTTGCGTTGACGAAGGTCGATGCCAAAGGGTTACTTGCTAGAACGCCTCGCGCCGACGCGACCTGCGAAGATGGCGCGGAAGAGAGCATCGTCGCCGGGGCGGGCGGCTCGGAGATCGTCACGATCGAGGACTTCTACGACGATGGCTGCACCGAGCCGGAAGCCGAGATCGTTTGGACCGCGTCGCAATCCGGCAACAACATTACGGGCCCAGCGACGTTTACGCAGTACGCGCAAAACGGTTCGGTCACCGGCACGGCGAGCGCAACGATCACCTTCTACTATACGAGTACCGGCACGCCGACGGGCTACGCGTTTTTGCTGACCAACATCACGCAGAACGGCACGAACCTGGGCGATGTCGGATTCGCCTGCACGTTGTCATCAACCGGCGCGACCACCGCGTGCGGGGTAGCCGCCGTCGCCAATGTCGCGTCGCAGAGCGTTGAACAAGGGGCTTCCGTAAGCATGGCGGTGGCTTCCGGTATCAGCATGCAGATCGAGGCGTATCAGGGGGCCGAGAACACACTGTCGGTTGCCCAGAGCACCCTCCCCAATTGGTCGATTTCACCGTCGTCGGATCTCACGGCCTCGGTTTCAATTTCAGGCCAAGCGACTGCCACCGGGTTCACCCTGACGCTGACCGACAACTCCAACGGCGGGACGTTCGCAATCACGGGCTCGTCAAGCGGCTCGGTGACCGGCACGCTGACGAGTAACACCGGTGGGGCGACAGACGCGACCTTCACCGTGAATGCCCAAGGGAACGGGACCCTGACCTATAGCAACGGCACGCAGGTGTCGATCGTGGACTACCTCGTACAAGGTTAGGCATGGATGGTCAGAAGTGCGATCACACGCAGTGCACGTGCTACGTGGACCTCGGAGCATTCTATTGCAGCGATCGCTGCCGCGAACAGGCGGTGGCGGACCCCGACGCGCCGCCGCACGATCATTGCAACTGCCGCCACGCCGAATGCGAGAACGCGGCCTAACTTATCCCGTTATTGGCGAAGGCGACGTAGAAGATCACTGCTAGGCTCGCGAACGCATAGCACACGAGCCCGATTGCATTAATAATCGTTAATGCGCGCATCGCGCCGCCCGAGAGCAGCGAGGCCGCGGCTGCCGCGATGCCGTCTACGAGTGCCGGCACGAGCAGCGTCCACGGGGGAATCGCTGCAACCGCAAGCAGCCAAGCCGGCACGTAGGCGCCGACTTGTGCGCCGTGAACGCCGGTGTCGCCGGCATAGACCTGCAAGCCGGCGGCGCCCAGCCAACACAGCACAAGGATCCCTAGCCGAAACCGGCGTGCGTTCGAGGGTGTCACGGGGTACGTTATCAACCAGCTGTGTTAGGAGAACCTCCATGGACCTCACGACTTCGTATCCCCGCAGTGTGCGCGACAAGCTCTTCGGATTGGTGCAAATTGGCCGCACGATCGATAAGGGCGAGGCGACTGCGGAGGGCACCAACGGCGAATACCACTACAATTGCCCAATGGATCAGGCGGTCTTCGCGTTCCTCGGCATCGACCACGACGCGCTGCTCAATGTGATCAAGAACGCCAAGAGCGACGCCGACGTCGACGCCTACGTGAAGACCTTCATCGACAAGAAGTCGCCGCAAGAGATCGAAGCTTGGAACAAAGAATGGCTTGCACACGAACCAGACAATGACGATTCGCGCAAATTCTTTGTACAGTTGCGTAATGAAGTCGCGCCGGATCGGACCGACGTAACCACGTGGGCCGACATTCTGGATCTGGACGAGAAGCGCAACGTGCCGAAGCGCCAACCGGTGACCGCGTAGCGCATACCGTTCGCTGCGCCGTTGAATACGACGGCACGGCGTTCTTCGGTTTCCAAATGCAAGCCACCGGGCGTACCGTGGCGGGCGAACTCGAACGGAGCTTGAGCGAGCTCTTTGAGGAACCGGTGAAGATCACCGGAGCGGGCCGGACCGATACCGGCGTTCACGCGAGCGGGCAGGTGATATCGTTTATCACCGCCCGCTCGTTTCCGTTCGAACGGTTGGCGATCGCGCTCAACAGCACGCTGCCAACCGACATCAGCGTGCGCGACGTTGTGCTCGTTCCCAGCGGTTTCTCGGCGCGATTCTCGGCTCGTGAACGAACGTATGTCTACGCGATATTCAATCGGAAGGATCGTAGCTCGCTCTTGGCCCACCGCGCTTTTCACGTCTATCGCCGAAGGCTTGATGTCGAGGCCATGCGCGCCGCGGCCGCCGCCCTGATCGGCGAACGTGATTTCCGTTCGTTCTGCGGCGTCTTACCGGAGAGCGGCGTGACGATTCGTAACGTTCATTCGCTTGCGATCGAGATGCGCGACGAGTTGGTGCGCATCGAGATACGCGCCGATGGATTTCTGCACCGCATGGTGCGCACGATCGTCGGGACGCTGGTCGAGTGCGGTCTGCAGCGCCGCGATCCGGCAACGATGCCGGCGATTCTCGCGGCCCACGACCGTCGTGCGGCGGGACTTACCGCCCCTGCGCACGGGCTGTACCTGGCCGGGGTGCGCTACGACGACTACGACTCGTACCGGGAACCGCTCGCGTCCCTTTAGCCGCCGACCTCGTCGAGGAGCCGCTGGAGCTGCTTTTGCTGGCCGACGCTGAGCCGGCGCAAAAGACGGGTGGCGCGTTCGCCCGCGGCTTCGAGCGCTTCGTCGAGCAGCTCCGCACCCGCGGGGGTGAGCACCGCAAGCGAGGCACGGGCGTCGCCCGGATCGCGGCGGCGCTCGACGATGTGCCGGCGCTCGAGCGGCAGCAGCGCGCGGGTGACGCCCGAGGCGGTGAGGTGCAGCTCGTGCGCGAGCTCGGTCGGCCGGCGGCCGGTCTGCGTTCCCCGCAACGGCACGAGCAGGCGTAGCTCGGCAAAGCTCAGACCGCGGACCTCGAGGACGCGGACGGCGCGTGCATGGGCGGCGGCAAGGGCGAGGAGGGTCTCGACGGCGTCGGTAGGCATGTCCCTGAGTATACTTGAGTAGTCAACTATTAATCAAATAAAACCAATCCCCGAAAATCGCTTGACGGGGTGGCCGTCGCCGGGTAAGATGCGGAAGTTCCACGCGGGACATTTTTCTTTAGTAGGAATTTTTCTATGCGAACCACTTTGCAAAAGACGCAAGAGACGAAGGCCGACTGGTACATCGTCGACGCCGCCGGGCAGCGCCTAGGCACGCTCGCTGTGCGTATTGCGCGCGCGCTCTCGGGCAAACACAAACCGACGTGGACGCCGCACGTTGATGATGGCGATCACGTGGTCGTGATCAACGCGGACAAAGTCGAACTCAGCGGCCGCAAGTGGGAAGCGAAAATCTATCGCCGCCACAGTGGATTCCCGGGCGGACTCAAAGAGCAGACCGCGCGCGAAGTGCACGACAAACATCCGGAGCGTCTGATCGAACAGGCCGTACGCGGCATGCTTCCGACCAACAAAATGCGCGACGTGCAACTGACGCGCCTCAAAGTCTATGCCGGGGCGGAACATCCGCACGAGCCGCAAAAGCCGCAGCCGCTGTTTTAGGAGCCATTGTGGATAGTTCACAGATTCAAGCCACCGGTCGTCGTAAACGTGCTATCGCGCGGGTGAAGCTCGCCCTGGGTCAGGGCGTGATCACCGTCAACAAGAAACCGATCGAAGAATATTTTCCGCGCCCCCAGCTGCAGCAAATCGTGCGCCAGCCGTTCGAGGCGACGCAGAGCGGCGGCCGATACGATGTGGTCGTGAAGGCGCAGGGCGGCGGCGTTACCGGACAAGCCGGTGCTGTCCGTCACGGTATCTCTCGGGCGCTGGTTGAAATGGATCCCTCGTTCAAGGATGTGCTGCGCAAGAGCGGCTTCCTGACGCGTGACCCGCGTGAAAAAGAATCGAAGAAGTACGGTCGTAAGCGAGCGCGCAAGCGCTTCCAGTTCAGCAAACGCTAAGCTGGATTCACGTTCCGTGAATCCATGGCGTTCGGCCTTCGGCCGATCCGCCCGCGTTGCCATGATTGCCTTGGGCGTTGCAGCATTGCTGTGGCGCCCATCGTCGTTGTGGGTCGAAAGCGCGTATGTCAACGGCATCTATCCGCGCTGGGAACATGCGCTCTTTCCGCTAAGCTCGGCGCTGCCGTGGTCGCTCGGCGACATCGTCGTGCTTGCCGGAATCGCGATCGTCGTGTGGCGGGCGCTGCGCCGCGACTGGCTTGGGGCGATCGCGACGATCGCCGTGTATGCATTGTGGTTCGAAGCCGGCTGGGGCTGGAACTACGACCGCGCGCCGATCGAAGCTCGCACCGCCTACGACGAGTCTCGCGTCACGCCGCGTGCCGTCGGGGTGCTCCGGGCGCGAGCTATTGCAGAGATCAATCGCCTTGCCCCGCTCGCGCACGCCCAGGCGGCCGCTCCGCTCGATCGGGCGGTTCTCTATGCGGCATGGCTCCCGGTGGTCCAGGCCGGTGGCGATGCGTGGACGCCGCTCACCGGCGCGCCCAAGCCCACGCTGGCCGATCCGTTCATGGCCGCCACCGGCACCAGCGGCTACATTAACCCGCTAGCGCTCGACGTGCATCTGGCGAGCGACCTGCTGTGGTTTGAACGCCCTTTTGACCTGGCCCATGAGTGGAGCCACGTCGCCGGGTATGCTCGTGAGGATGAAGCGAATTTTCTGGCTATTGTCAGCTGCGCCCGCTCTAATGATCCGGTGGTCCAGTACTCGGGCTGGGTCGAGCTCTTTCTTTATCTCCCGCCGGAGGCGCGATATTCCCAGAAAACCTTCATCCCGCTGGTATGGGCGGACTTCGCGGCTCTCCGCGAGCGCAATCGGCGGCACATCAACGTCTCCCTGGCCAATTTCTCATGGCGAACCTACAATACGTATCTCAAAAGCAATCATGTCGCATCCGGAATACAAAACTACGACGAAGTCACGCGGCTCTATCTGGGCATCGCGCGGGACCGGGAGGGTCTCCCCATGTCGCGCGTAGCCGGAGGTGTCCGTTAACGTGAGACGGATTCTCGCGAGCCTGGCGCTGGTCGCGCTTGTTACCGGCTGCGCCAAACATCAGGCGGCGGCCCCGCCGCCCTACGTGCAAACCACCGTAGCCAGTGACGGCCAGATCTCGCCGTCGTCGGCGATGTCCGGTTTGATTGCGCCATTCGAGAACGTAGCAGTGCAAACTACGTTGGTCGAACCGGCGGATACCGTCAACGTGCAAGAAGGCGATCACGTCCACATTGGACAGTTGCTCACCCAGCTCGACACCGCGGATTTGCAAGCCCAATTGCAATCTGATATCGCCACGGCGCAGAGCGACGCGGCCAATACCACCCACACCGTGTATTCGGGCAATGAGTCGATCACGCAGGGTAATCAGGGCGTAAACGGCGCGCGCGCCAGCCTTGCCCGTGACCAGAAGCAGATGGTGCGCGACGGCGCACTCTATCGTCAGGGGTACGTTTCGCTCGAGACCTACGAAGCCGATGAGGCAACGGTACGCAACGACGAAGCAACGCTCAACAGCGACATTGCGACAATGCAGGCCAACGGTCCGAGCCTCAACGCTCCGGGACTGCAACAGTCGTCAGTGGCGCAAGCCGAGGCGCAAGAGAAAGTTGCGCTCGCGCTAGCACAGCAAGTGCGCGTGTCGATCCAGAAGGCGACGATTACGTCGCCGATCGACGGCATCGTCGTCAATCGCAATCTCAATCCCGGCGAATATCCGGGAACGCGCGAGATCTTCACCCTGCAGCAGGTCTCACCGATCTATGCGGTGCTGCGCGGATCCGCCGATCAAGTGAATGGCATCTTTCCGGGTGCCACCGCGACGGTCAGCACCGACGATGCAAGCGGCGTTCATAAGTACACGGGCAAGGTTGTCGGCGTGTTGAGCGAGATCCAACCGGGTTCGACACAGTTTCAGGTCAAAGTCGTCCTGGAGAATGCAAATGAGGCGCTGCGCCCGGGCATGGCAGTGAGCGGCGGCGTCGAGCTACCGGGCGTGCGCGGCGTGCTCGTTCCGTTGACTGCGTTCACCGACGACAACCATGATTCAATTCAGATCGTGAATTCCGACAATACCGTGAAATCCGTCACGGTCACCGAAGTCGCAAGCGACGGAAAGAATAGCGTCGTCACGGGCATCAACACGGGCACGCGCGTGGTTACTAATGGCCAATCGAGCGTCGGCGACGGCGAGAAAATTTCCTTAAAGCCATGATTATTAGGCGCGCCCCAGGGGAGTCTTCAGCGCACCAAGGTCGTGCGCGCGCCATGGTTTGGGGGCCCCGCGTGAGCGGCGGCGCGCAGGCTGGGCCGGAGCGCCTTTGAAATGAAGTTCTCGCTGACCCGGCTCTTCATCAACCGGCCGACGCTGGTCTTCGTGATCATTTCGATCATGATGTTTGCCGGTATCATGAGCACGATCACGATCGTCAAGGAACTCTATCCCGACGTCAGCCAGCCGACGGTGACGATCTCGGTACAGTACAGCGGTGCTTCGGTCACCGAGATGCGCGACGAGATCGTGCAGCCGATCGAGCAGAATCTCGCCGGCACGCAGGATCTGCAAACGATCAATTCGGTGGTGCAACAAGGTCAGGCGACGATCACCGCCATTTTCGACATCACATCCGACACCGCGACCGATCTCGCCCTGTCCAATAAAGCCGTCCAGGCGGCCGAGAAATATCTACCGACCAACATCACGCCGCCGACCGTCAACCTCTACGATCCGACCGAGTCGACGGTCGTGACGCTGGCGCTATACTCGCAGAAGCTGCCGATCAACGAGCTCGCACTCTACGCGCAGAACATCATCGCGCCGCAGCTCGAGCAAGTTCCCGGTATTTCGTTTGCCAACGTCGGCGGGTTGGTCACGCCTGCCTTCGAAGTGCTGGTCGACCCTACAAAATTGGCCGCCAATAACATCACGCTCGACGACGTGATCACCACGGTCACGAACGACAACCAGCGTGTGCCCGGCGGTTATGCCTACGAGCCGAACCGGCAGACCACGATCGACGTGCGCGGCGACATCACGACGCTCCAGAACGTGCGCAATCTTCCCATCATCGTGTCGGGAGCATCGAGCCAGACCAACGCGCTGCCTGGACAGGTCGAGAATTACAACGGCGGTGTGGCGAGCTTACCCGGGCAAGTCAATCCGTGGACGGCGAGCAACTCGATCGTCCGCGTCGGTGACGTTGCAACGGTGACCGACGGCTACGAGCCGCGCTTGCAGATCGCGCGCATCAGCGGCAAGCCCGGCCTCTTTCTTCAGATTCAGAAGACCTCGCAAGCCAGCGAAGTCGACTCGTCGAACGCAGTGATCGCCGCGTTGCCGGCCGTCGAGCGGCAATTCCCCGAGATCTCATTCAGCGTCATCAACGTCCAGTCGAAATTCACCGAGCAGCAGATCGACATCGTTGTCCGTACCCTCGGCGAAGCGATACTGCTCACCGGGCTCGCGATGGTGTTCTTCCTGCGCTCGTGGCGCAGCGCCATCGTCGTGTGTGTTTCAATTCCGCTGTCGCTTGCCATCGCCATGACGGTGATGAAGCTGATGGGCCTCACGCTCGACACCGATTCGCTGCTGGGCATGTCGCTCGTGATCGGCATCCTCGTCGACGACTCGACGGTCGTGCTCGAAAACATCGAGCGTCACTTCACCGAACTCAAGCAGAAGCCCGAAGAGGCGGCCGTCAGCGGACGAGAAGAGATCGGCGCCGCGGCTGTCGTCATTACCCTAGTCGACGTCGTCGTGTTCTTCCCGATTGCGTTCATTCAGGGCCAGGTCGGCCGTCAGCTCTCGGAATTCGCGATCGTCGTCGTCATCTCGACCTTGACCTCGCTGTTCGTTTCCTTCACGGTCACGCCGACGCTGGCCGGTCTGTGGGCGCTCAAATCGCATTGGAACCCGTGGAAGCCGGTGCTCTGGTTCGGCGACCGCTTCGACGACTTACGCACCTGGTATACAAAGCGCGCGCTGCCGTGGGGCATGGAACACGGCAAGCTCGTCGCGATGTTCTGTTTGATCACGTTCGTGCTCGCAATTTCACTCGTCCCGCTGGGTGTCGTCGGCGAAGAGTTCATTCCACCGACCGATCGCGGCGAGATCTTCATCCAGGTGGCGTACCCGATCGGTACGCCACTGACCACGGTCGAGACTGGCATCTTCGCCTACGAGGCAAAGATCCAAGCGAACCCCGATATCGCCGCGAACACGGCGGTTGCCGGCGCCTATGCCGCGTCGTTCGGCGGTTTCGTCTCGCAGAGCAATGTCGGCCAAGTGCACGTTTGGCTCAAAGACAATCGCAAGCACCCGACAACCTATTGGGTCACGCAATTCCAGCAGGAGGCAAAGAAGTCGTTTCCGCCCCAAGCGACCGTGGTCGTCGTGCCGTCAACCGGGACGGGCGGCGGCAACGCACAGCCGGTGGACTTCCTGGTGACCGACGTGACTGGTGGCGATCCGACCCAGTACGCCGTGCAAGTACTCAACGCGCTCAAGACGGTCAAGGGCGCCACGAGCGTCAACAGCAGCGGAACCGCGCTCACGCCGGAAATCTCGGTTATCTTCAACCGCGAGAAGGCTGAGGCGCTCGGCGTTGACGTCGGACAGGCCGCTGAAGCCGCCGGCGCCGCGTTCGGCGGCAACGTGGCCACGCAGTTCGAAACGACGGCCGGGCTCGAGCAAGTGCAGGTGATCTACCCGGAAGAAGATCAGACCGACCTTAGCGTCTTGCGCAACGTCGCTATTCGGTCCTCGAACGGGTCGATCGTGTACTTGGGCGATATCGCGACGTTTGAATCGACGCCGACGCCGCCGCTGATGACGCGCACGAATCGCAACACCGTGATTCACGTGGATTCGAACATCGCGCCGAATTCGTCCCTCTCCACCGTCGAGAACGCACTGATGGCGAAGATACCGTCGCTGCACTTGCCGGCCAACATCGTCGTGCGACCGGCGCCGCTGGGACAACAGGATTTCATGCACCAGGCGCTCGTTGGTATCGGCACGTCGATGATCATCTCAGTGATTTTGGTCTACCTATTGATGGTCGCGCTCTACAACGACTACCTGGCGCCGTTCATCATCATCTTTTCCGTGCCGGTCGCGGCGATCGGCGCAATCAGCGCGCTCGTGCTCACTCATCGCACGCTGAATCTGTTTTCGCTCATCGGCACGATCCTGCTGATCGGCATCTCGACCAAGAACGGCATTCTGCTCGTCGACTACGCCAATACCTTACGAGAACGTGGGAAAAAGAAGCTCGATGCGATTCTCGAGAGTGCCCACACTCGGTTCCGCCCGATCATCATGACCAGCTTCTCGGTCGTCGCGGGCAACATACCGCTCGCACTTGCGCTCGATCCGGGTTCGATTTCGCGTTCGAGTCTCGGCATCGTGGTCATCGGCGGCGTCGTGAGCTCGCTCGTGCTGACGCTCTTGCTGATTCCCAATGTCTACATGTGGGTCTCACCGTCGGACGAGAAGTTCAGTCGCGAGTTCCATCTGAGTCAACAGAAGAACGGGAAGCCCAGCGAGCCCGAACCCGCGGCTGCTCCGAGCTAGTTCGCGCTAGCGCTCGATGACCGACTGCGCGAGCGTCGCGGGGTCGGCTACCAGATCGATGGCCGCGATGCGATCGCCTGCGATCGTAAAGCGGAACGCAACGCGTATTTCGCCTGCATGCATCCAGACCGCGCCCGGTTCGCCGTCGATGAGTGCGGGCAGCGCGGCTTGTGCGCGCCCGGAGAACGTTCGTGCAACGGCGTCGGCGCCCGTGATGCCGGCCTGGAGGTCATGCTGCCAGTACTCCGCGCCGCCGATCGCCATGACGACCGCATCCGCGCGCAGCGTCGCTCCCGGCGCAAGCAGCGCGAGCAGCGCGGAAAAATTTCCCGAACGGGAGGCTTGGAGAAACGCGCGCACGAGTTCGTCGTTCCGCCGTGGCACGCCATCGTAGCCCGCCGATGCGCCGCGCACGCGGCGACGTGCGCGGCTTGCGAGCTGCCGCGCGGCTTCGGCGGTCTTTCCAACGATCGCGGCGATATCGTCGAAAGGCACGTCGAACATATCGTGCAGCACAAATGCGACGCGCTCTGCCGGCGGCAACGCGTCGAGCAGCACCAGCAGTGCGACACCGATCGAATCGGCGAGCATCGCTTCGTCCTCGGGGCGTTCGCCCGGACCACTGGCCGCAACGTCGCGCCGCGGATCATTCGGCGTCAACTCCTCGCGCCGGCTCGTTCGCCGCTTCAGCGCGTCAAGGCAGACACGCGCGACAACCGTCGTGAGCCAGCCGTCGAGATTCGAAACATCCGCGATATCGGCGCGGCTGATGCGCAGCCAGGTCTCCTGCAGCGCGTCGTCGGATTCCGTAGCCGATCCGACGATCCGTTGCGCGATGCGGTGCAAGCGAGGGCGAGCCGCCTCGAAGCGTGCTGCGAGCCACGCCGCATGGTCTCCCCGGGAGTTATCCGTCACATTTCACCGCGCCCGATCCGTCATAGAGTTGAAAGGAGTATGCAATCTTGAAGGACGTTTCCCTCATCACCTATCCGGCAACAGACATGGCCAAAGCCAAGGAGTTCTTTGGGGAGCTTACCGGTACGGAACCGTACGCCGATAGCCCGTACTACGTCGGCTACAAGAGCGGCAACGTAGAGATCGGTCTCGTTCCGCAGCAAAAAGGAGGTGCGATCGCCTTCTGGACCGTCAGCGACATCGCTGCCAGTGTGAAAGCGCTCGTTGACGCAGGCGGCACGGTCGTGCAAGATCCTACCGACGTCGCCAACGGGCTGCTGGTCGCGAGCATCAAAGATCCCAACGGCTCGATCGTAGGATTACGACAATTTCCAAAAAGTTAGACCCGTCGAAGAATGGAAGTGGCGCGGCG
>JBEKBR010000036.1:0-35475 GCA_050015295.1 Candidatus Aquilonibacter sp.
GTCTTCGGATCGATCGCCGTCGTGTGCACGCCACCCTCGAGCTTTTGACTGTCGAGTAGCTTGGGATCGCTCGTGCCGTCAAAGAAATAGAGCGTGAGGCCGCCTCCTGCGCACGCAAGCCACTGGTGCTGCGGCTCCCAGGCGCACTGGTCGACTTGCGTGGGAATATTGACGTGATGCAGTAGCTTGCCCGAGCGGTCATACACAGCCAGCACGTTGTTTTCACCGGCGGCAATGAGCACGTGATGGTCCGCGTCGTACTGCAGCGGGTGATTGTTGGTGAGCTGCGGTGTCGCGATCAGACGCTTGACCTTGAGCGTCTTGGGATCGATGACCGCGATCTCGCTATCGGTTGCGATGTTTTGATAGACATCGTGGGTCTGCGGATCGACCTGCACGTATTCGGGCTTATGACCAGGGAGCTTCACCACGGCGATCTGGCGGAACGTTTTCGTGTCGATCACGAAGATTCGATTGCCGTCGTCTTCGTCAGCGTAGATTCTACCGAGATCGGGATCGTACGCGATCGCATCAACCGGTCCGTCGACGATCGCTGTGCGCACGATCTGCTGCGAATCTGGATCGACCTCGCTCACGCTTCGCGAGTCGCCGTTTCCGGTGAACACGTGGCCGGTCGCGGGATCGATGGCAAGGCCGTGCATCGGACCGACCGTTACCACACCGATCTCGTTGCCGGTGTCGGCGTCGGCGATCAGCAATCCACCTCCGCCCGGGTGTGCGGCGTACACGCGGCCACGCGCCGAGTCAACAGTCACATAGTCGAATGCACCACCAGGATTGACCGGAACGGGCTGGGTTACAGCAACAATTGGCACGAGTTATCCTTTAGATTGAACGTCTTTGTCGTGAAAGGTCCCGCGCTTTGCGGTTTGATCGAGTTCGAGGTCGTCCAAAAAATAGTACACAATCTTGCGGTCATCGAATCCAACCTTCGCCAGGGCGCGCCCATTGATCTCGACGACCTCGTGGATGTGTCCTTCGCGCCCCGCATAGCGGTAGTTCACGTCGGAGTAGCCCGGGTCGCCCGCCTTGGGTCTGGGGATGGCCTTGACGCCGCGTAGCGGGGTGTTGTGGCGATGCATAGCGTACTACTTCGACCAATGATCATTACGTACCGTGGCAAAACCCCCAAAATTCACCCAACCGCGTTCGTGGCGCCCACCGCAGTGCTCATCGGAGACGTTGAGGTCGGCGAGGAGTCGAGTATTTGGTTCGGCGCCGTCCTGCGCGGTGACAACGGTCCCATTCGCATCGGTGCCCGCACCTCGGTGCAAGACAACGCCGTACTGCACGTGATGACCCTTACACAGATCGACGATGACGTCACCATCGGTCATTGCGCGGTGATGGAGGACTGCCACGTCAAGCGGTACGCGTTGATCGGTAGCAATGCTGTGCTGCTCAACGGCTGCGTGATCGGTGAGGGCGCGCTCGTTGCCGCCGGGAGCGTGGTGGGCGAACGCGTCGAGATTCCCGATCGCACGCTTGCAGCGGGCGTCCCTGCGAAAGTAAAGAAAGCGATAGAAGGCGAGGCAGCGCGCTGGATCGAGATTGCGTCCGAAGAATACGTGCATCTCTCGCGCTCGTATATCGCCGAAGGTATCGATGCCCAACGCCCGTGAGCTGATCAAACGCTTCATCGAGAGTGAAGGCCACAAGGTCGACGCAGCCCCGCCCGACGACGCCGGAGTAAGCGAGCTGCTCTTTCGCACGCGCGGCCAAGTTTTTTCGGTGACGACGGCGGAAGACGATGACACGGCCTTCAGCATCTCAACCGCCTACGAGATTCCCGAGTGGGCTCGCGAACCTACGCAAAACAGCGAGGCGCTGGAGCGCGTGCACGTCGAGCATCCCGATGTCGTCTTCACGCTCGCGCACGACGGCAGCCTCTTCGTCGCGACGCTCGACGAGCGCGCGCAATCCTCGCAAGAATTAATCAACGGCTTTTGGTTGTTGGTCGCGCGTCTGCGCGATGCCGGTGCGCAAGCCATCGAAGACATCGTCGACCGCACCGAGAGTAAGGTCGCCGCCGAGAAATTCATCAACTCATTTATGATGGGCGGCGGTCAGTGATCGATCCGCTGCGGCCGATCGAACTGGCTCTCGCCGACGAGGGGCTGTTCTATACGCGCGATGATGATGAGGACGCCTACCGCGTCGCCTTCAAGAGCGAGGGCGACCGCTATTTTGTCGTCTCCTATCGAGACGATCCGACCTTCGTGATGATCGGCTCGGGGTGGGCGCTACCCGGCGGCGTCGATCCGATCGACGCGATCGACGTCGCGAATCGGCTCAACGTGCGAAAGAAGTTCGTGAAGACCGCGCTCTGGGAAGAGGAGAGCGACGTACTCTTCACCGTCGAGTTGTGCGTCAACACGACAGGCGAAGTCCGGCCGCACTTTGGCCGACTGCTCAACGTGCTGCGCGATACGGCCTCAGAATTCTTCGACCAACTCCGCGAAGAAGAGACCCCACCGCCTTAGCCCGAGCAAATCAGGGTGGTGGGAAGTGTGATTCGTCGGCATAGGGGACAAATAGCGTGTACTCTTTCATAAAGCGCAGTTTCACCGTGCCGGTCGGGCCATTGCGGTGTTTGGCGATAATGAACTCAGTCACGTCGGGCTCCGGTCCTTCCGGATTGTAGTAACCGTCGCGGAACAGAAACGCGACCAGATCCGACTCTTGCTCGAGCGATCCCGAATCGCGTAAGTCCGCGAGCATCGGGCGTTTGTCGCCGCGCGTCTCCACCGCGCGATTGAGCTGTGCGAGCGCAATGATCGGCACGCCGAGGTCCTTCGCCGTAACCTTCATCGTGCGGCAGATTTCGGAAAGCTCTTCGTTACGGTTCATGTTTTTCTGCAGCACACCTGGACGCAGCAGCTGCAAGTAGTCCACGAAAACCGCGCCGAGCCCGCTGGTCGACTTAAGGCGGCGGCAACGGCTGCGCACTTCGCTTATCGACAGACCGCCGGTGTCGTCGAGGTAGATCGGCAGTTCGTTGAGCGCGCCCATCGCGCGCGAGATCTCTTCCCACTGATGCGACTTGATGTTGCCGCGCCGAAGATCGTGCATCGAGAGCTGGGCCTCGGAGCAAATCAGGCGCTGGATCAACTCGTTGTTCGACATTTCAAGCGAGAAGAACGCGACCGGTTCCTTCGCTTCGCGCGCGGCCGCGACGGCCATGTTGAGCGCGAACGACGTCTTGCCCATGCCGGGACGCGCGGCAACGATGACAAAGTTCCCGGGTTGGAATCCGGTTGTCATGTTGTCGATATCGCGGAATCCGGAGGTCACGCCGGTGCGATCGCCGCGCGCATGGAAAAGCCGGTCGATGTGCTCGAAGGCATCCTTCATCAGGCTATTGACGGCGACGAAATCCCCGTGCATCGAGCGCTCGCCGATCGAATAGACCATCTGCTCGGATTGATCGAGCGCCGCATCCACGTCTTCCTCGGCCTCGTAGCCGAGTTGCGTGATCTGCGTGCCGGCGTGAATGAGCGAACGCAACGTCGCCTTCTCACGCACGATCTTCGCGTAATAGGTCGCCGATGCGGCCGTCTGCACGGTATCCATCAGCGAGCTCAAGTACGAAAGGCCGCCGACTTTATCGAGCTGATCGCGATTGCGCAACGCCTCGGCCACGCTGATTTTGTCGAGTGGTTCGCCGCGATAGAACAGATCGTAGAGCACGGCGAAGATCGTCTCGTGCACGTGCGCGTAGAAATCCGCAGAACGCACGATCTCGCCCACGGAACCCATGATCTCGCGATCGACGAGCACCGAACCGATCAACGCCATCTCGGCTTCGAGATTGTGCGGGGGAATGCGGTCGATCGAACCGCTATGGAGAGGTGAGACGCTCACGTGCGGGTCTTGCGACGCGCGCTCTGTGAGCGACCTTGCGAACGACGGGTGGATAACTTGTGGACGCGCAATTCGCGCAACGCCTGATCGACCGTGGCAACGGGCTCGATTTGGACACCTGAGAGCGCGACGTCGACCTCGCGAGCGTTTTCTTTCGGCAGGAGCATCGCGCGCATGCCGGCTTGACGCGCGGCGTAGAGTTTTTCCACCACGCCTCCCACTGCGCGAATCTTGCCCTGGATCGAGAGCTCACCCGTAATTGCCACATCCTGCGGCAGCGGGGTCTTGGTGGTGGCCGAGTAGAGGGCGAGAAAGATCGCCAAACCGGCCGAGGGACCGTCGATGTTGCCGCCGCCCACGATGTTGATGTGCAAGTCGAAATCTGAAACGTCGATCCCGGTCTGCGCCCGCAGCACGCTGGTCGCATTGAAGACCGAATCCTTAGCCATCGAGCCGGCGGTATCGTTAAAGCGAATCGTGCCCTTGCCTGGTTGTGCTGCCGGAAACGCGACCGCTTCGATCTCGATGATGCTACCGAGATAATTGTGCACGCCCAAGCCAAACGTTTTGCCGATCTCGCGCGTGGCCCGCGCACGCACCAGCGTGTGCGGTACGAGGCGGCTGGTCTGCACCACGACGCGCACGTCGTCCTCGGTCAACGTGACCGGCGCATTGCTGCGCTTGGGATCGACCCGGTAGAGGGCCTGGCTATACGCATCGGCCACGATCTGCACCGCCTTGCGACCTTCGATCGTATATGAAGCGATCAGTTGCGGCACGCCGCGCGCCGCTTTCGCGCCGAGGCGCTTGATCGCGCCTTGCACGATCGAGACAACCTGATGTTGCGTCAGCGGCGAGAAGAAAATCTCCGAGGCGCGCGAGCGAATCGCCGGATCGATCTCTTCGGGATCGCGCGTGGTCGCGCCGATCAAGACGAAATCCGCGGGCGCACCTTCCTTGAAAAGGCGCTTGATATACGCCGGGACGTTGGGCGCCGTTTCGTCGTAGTACGACGATTCGAAGGTGACGCGTTTGTCCTCGAGCACTTTGAGTAAACGCGTCTGCAAAAGCGGATCGAGCTCGCCGATTTCGTCGATGAATAGCACGCCGCCATGCGCGCGCGTCACCAGACCCAGCTTCGGCTCGGGAATGCCGGCTTCAGCGAATTCGCGGCGGCTGCCCTGATAGATCGGGTCGTGCACGCTGCCGAGCAGCGGATTCGTGGTCTCGCGCGGATCCCAACGCAGCGTCGTGCCGCTCGTTTCGACGAACGGCGCGTCCTTAGCAAACGGCGTGTATGCTCGCGATTTTGCGAGCTCGAGCACGAGGCGTGCGGCTGTCGTCTTTCCGACACCCGGCGGCCCATAGAGAATCACGTGCTGCGGATACGGCGAGCTGATCTTGGCCACCAGCGCTTTGATCGCGCCTTCCTGGCCGACGATCTCCGCCAGACGTTGCGGACGCAGCTGCTGCAGCGCCGATGCGGCGAGGCTGCGCTGCGAGAGCGCTTCGAGTTCTTCGAGCTTCGCTTGCGTGGCGGGCGTTTCGGGACCGGTATCGTCGCGTAGCGCTTCCAGTTTGAGATCGTTGAGATACTCTTGGTGGCGCGCGTTCATCTTTTCGGAGACTTTGCGATCGATCGCATCGCCGACGCTCTTGTGTGCGAGCAGGTCGGCCATCGCTTCCTCGATCTCGGCGATTGTGCGGCGCTGCTGCGCCCGCGTGGTGGTGCGCTCGATCGTCGGGTCTTCGAAGACCAGGCGCGCGAGTGCGCACAACCGGTCGGGGAGGTGTTGCGAGCGCATCATCTTCAACGCGCTCACCTTGCCGGCGCGCAGGACGAGCTTATCTTGCCCGATCGCTCCAGCCAGCATTTCGTAGAGGGCCGAGACGTAACGGTTTAACTCGTCCTCGACGCCATACTTGCGGCGCAGGCGCGAAGCGTATTCACCGTTCGTCGCGGCCATCGTTGAAGTCGCGCGGCCTACGACGAGACGACGTTGATCGTCGCCTTAGCGATGACGTTGCGGTGCAGTTTGATCTCGACCGGATACGAACCAAGGGCCTTGATCTGGCTCTTGATCTCGATCTTGTGTTTGTCGACGTCGACCTCGAGCGTGTTTGCGATCGCATGGGCGACGTCGGCGTTGGTGACCGCACCGAAGAGTTTGCCGTTACCGCCGGCCTTCGCCTTGACGGCGAGTGGCGTATTCTCGATCTTCGTTGCGAGCTCTTTGGCGTCGGCGAGCGTCTGCGCTTCGCGCTTCTCTTGCGCGCGCTTCTGATCGGCGTGCACGGCGAGGGCGCCCTTATTCGCCTCAGACACCAAGTTGCGCGGCAACAGAAAATTACGCGCGTAACCCTCGGCGACGTCGACGACATCACCCTTCTTCCCGAGCGCCTTTACATCGCTCAGAAGAATGACTTTCATGTGTTAAACCCCGTGGTTATTCGGAAACGTAAGGAAGAAACGCGATGATGCGCGCGCGCTTGACGGCGGTGGTCAGCAAACGTTGATGTTTGGCGCAGTTGCCTGAGATGCGACGCGGAACGATCTTGCCACGCTCCGACACATACTTCTTGAGGCGGTTGACATCGCGATAGCTGATGTCCAGCGCCTTATCGGCGCAGAAATTACACGATTTGCGCTTCGGGCGGCGATCTTTCGCCGGGCGCTTCGTCTTGGTGGGCACGTTCGTTGTCCTTTCGACTAGGTGGGTGAAACGGGCCCCTTCGACACGCTCAGGGTAAACAAGGGCCGCGTTCTAGCCAAGTGACCCGGCTGATCCGGGGCACTGTCGGCCGCCGCGAGCGGTGGCCGGACGGCACATCTTACCATGCCGGCCCACCGCGTCAAAGCGCCTATTTTGCCGAACGTGTGTTCGCTGCTTGTGTCTGTGTTCCTGCGGGCGTCCCGGCAGACCAGCGGTAGCGTGACCAAAGGATGTTCTTTCCATGGGCACTCTGCTTCGTCATCGAGGCGGGGGCGGTCGCGCGGCGGGCGCCGCCGACCCCCGGCATCGGATCGATCCCGTGGATCGCGAGGTCACCCGCTTCCATATGGTCCTCGGTCGCGCGCAGCGGAACGATCAAGCTGACCACCTTGAGGATGACAAACGTGCCAATGATATTGAGCACGATGATGAAAGCAGCGGCTTCGAGCTGGTGCACAAACTGCATCGGGTTCCCATACCACCAGCCCTGGACGAAGGCGTTTGCGCCATTCTTCCCGGCGGCGGGATTGGCAACGTACTCGAGCATTTTCGGATCAGCGGCGATGCCTGCCATCAGCCCGCCGACCAGCCCGGCAACGCCGTGCGTATGCAGCACCGAAAATGTGTCATCGACCTTCTTGAGGACCGACCAGCTGCTCAGATAATTCAGCGTGAGCCACGGGATGATCGTCACCGCGCCGACGGCGATCGCGCCGTAGCCGTTGACGAACCCGGCGCACGGTGTAATCGCGACGAGCCCGGCAATCATACCGTTGATCATCGACACGGCGTTGGGTTTGCCGGTCTTTAGCATGTCCGCCACGAGCCACACCAGCAGCGCGGTAGCGGTCGCCACATTGGTATTGAGTACTGCGGCTCCCGCATCGGCATTGGCGAAATACGGATCACCGCCGTTGAAGCCGTTCCAGCCAAGCCACAAGATGCCGGCGCCGGCGAACGCCATGATTAGATTGTTTGGTTCGAAGTCGCGCTGGTCGGCAAGCAGCCGCGGTCCGACGACCGCTGCCGCAACGAATCCCGAAACGCCCGCGGCCAAGTGAATCACGTAGCCGCCGGAATAATCGACCGCGCCCATCTGCGCCAGCCAACCGCCGCCCCACATCGAAAAGGCGCCGATCGAGTACACGATGACACTCCAGATCGGAACGAAGAGCATCCACGCCTTAAAGTTCATGCGTCCGAAGAGCGAACCGGCGATGAGAATCGGCGTGATCGCAGCGAAGACGAACTGAAAATAGATCATTGCCGAGCCCGAGAAATGCAGATCCGGCATCGTGCTCGCCGCGAGCGGCACGACGGATTGCCCGATCTCAGCCGTTGATGAGAGCGCCGGCCCGGGAATCCCGATAAATGCCGAGAGGATGCCGGGCCCAAGCTTGGCCGGATGACCGAAGCTCATGTTGTAGCCGATCAGCGTCCACGTCAGCAAAACGACGGCGAACGCGTAAAAGACCATGACCGCCGAATTTAGCGCCCACTTCTTCTTCACGAGTCCCGCGTACAGAATGGCCAGACCCGGAATGCTTTGCATCCCGACAAAGGTGGCGGCGGTGAGCTGCCACGAGGTGTCACCCGGGTTGAGCCACTTGGGGGCTTCGAGATATGGGTTTACGTCCGCCAATACAAACATGCGCAGTAATACTGCGGACCGCACGGAGACGCTTTAGACAACCGGTGAATATAGGGGAGCTATTTTAGGCCAAATCGAGGAAGCGAGGTCCGAAGTTTGCTAAGACAATCGAGGACCGCGCTGACGACGAGTTGGCGTAAAAGAGCCCCCTAGAACTGATTCCAAAGGTATTGGTTATACACCTCATGATGGAATTGCACTTCGGGTGCCTTGACGAAGGTGCCGAGTGCGCGCGGACAGCGGTCGGCTGCTGCCTGCTTGAGATCGGCGTAGCGCCCCTTGACGTCGTCGCCGAGTAGCGCGCTCACCCACTTCGAATCGCGAAACGCTTTTAGCGCGTCGTAGATATTGTCTGGAAGATAGCGTTCGGCTTGACGCAGGTTGGGGGTGTTGGCGACGTCGCCCTCGAGGCCGGTCTTGAAGACCGAGAGCATCACCAAGTACGGATTCGCGTCGGGTGCGACCGAGCGAACCTCGACGCGCACGCTACGCTCGTTGCCGATCGGGAAACGGATCATCGAGCCGCGATCGACCGCCGAGGCCTTGATTTGATTGGGCGCCTCGAAATGCGGATCGAGCCGGCGATACGCGTTCACCGATGAGTTGAGCATCAAGCAGATATCGAGACCGGCGCTGAGGATGCGATCGGTAAACTGCATGGCAAGCGGGCTCAGATTCTCTTGCCCCTTTGGATCCCAGAAGAGATTCTTGCCGTCTTTGCTGCTCACCGAGACGTTGGTATGCATGCCGTTGCCGTTGACGCCGACCACCGGCTTGGGCAAAAAGCATGCGGTCATATCCATACTGGTCGCGACCTGCCGACAAATCAATTTGTACATCGCGATGCGATCGGCGGCCGCAACCACATCACCGTAGTTGTAGTTGATCTCGAACTGCGACGGCGCGACTTCGGGATGGTCCTTTTCATTCTCGAAGCCCATCGCGCGCTGCACTTCGGCAACGGTGTCGATGAAGGTGCGCAGCGGATCGCCCGGCAGTGAATGATAGTATCCGCCGGTATTGACGTATTCGAACTCGCCGGTCTGGTAGAAGCGCTGCTCCGCGTCGACGCCTCCGAAGAGAAAGCCCTCGATCTCGTTGGCTGCGTTGAGCGTATAGCCGTTCTTGGCGAACTGGTCGTTGGCAAATTGCTTGAGTACGCCACGGATGTCGGCGTTGAACGGCGAGCCATCGCGATTGAGCACGTCGCCGAACACCAGCACCTTGCCCGCGCCGAAGATGTCGGACGGGGCCCAATAGAATGAAGCCCAGTCGCAGTTGAGGCGCAAGTCGCTTTCGCGCTGCGCGGTGAACCCCCTAATCGAGGAGCCGTCGAACGTCAGGTTGTCATGCGACTTGAGCAAGAACTTCTTGTCATAGTCGAGCATGTGCAGCCGCCCCTCGAGATCGGAGAAGAGCACGGTCACAGCTTTGATCCGCTTCTCCTTTTCAAGGTAACTCAGCCGGTCTTGCTGGATCCGCTCGATGGGCACGCGGTCCTTGCGCAGCTGCTTAGCGCCAAGGTTCAGTTCTTCGAGCTCGGTATAGGACAACTCGAGGAAATCGCGCATCTCGGGCATCTCTCGTATCTCCTTGGGGTCTTGAGCCGGATAGTTGGACGACGGTTTAACGCAAAAAGCGTGCGACCTCCCAGGACCGCTAAGTCCGTCCGCGCCGCCGGTCGATACCACCTGAAGTGGAGTCCGTCATCGCCAAGCGCCCTGCGCTCGAGTTCATCCTCGCGCCGAGCAGCACCGCCGACTTCTTCGAGCGGCACTTCGAAAAGCTACCCTTGCACGTCGAGCGCAACGACCCGGCGTACTTCGCCGACGTCTACAGCGTGGCCGATGTGGAGGACTCGCTCGTCGTGGGCGCCCGCGAGCCTGAGAACTTTGCGCTGGTCAAGGCAGGCAGCCCGGAGATCGCCGAGGACGACTTCACCTACGAGCGCCCAAGCGTACGCTGGCGGCTCACCGGCAAAGGGCCGCGCCGCTGGATCGACGCGCGCAAGGTCGTCAACTATTTCGCCGACGGCTACACGCTGATCATCAAGGACGCCTCGCTCTTTAGCGCGCGTCTGCAGCGCTTCTGCAATCACTTGCAGCGCGACCTCATGGCGTTTGCGCAGCCGAACGTCTATATCACCCCGCCAAACGCGCAGGGCTTCCAAGTTCACCACGACACGCACGACACGCTGACCGCGCAGATCGCCGGCGAAAAGACCTGGCGCATCTACGAACCGATCATTCGGCTGCCGCTCGAGTCGCAACCCTTCCACAGCGGCACCAAGGTCGAGGGACTCAAGCTGATCGACGAAGTGCGGCTGTTACCCGGCGACACACTGTACATTCCGCGTGGTTTCCCGCATGAAGCCAAGACGTCCGAGACGATGTCGCTGCATTGCACCTTTGCGCTCGCGCCGGTGCGGATTACCGACGTGATGGATTTGGCGTTGCGCATCGCCGGCGATCAGGACGTCGAGCTGCGTCACGCGCTGCCACCGGCCATGCTCGCGCAGGAAGATATCGCGTCCCGGCTCGGCGAATTCTTCGAGTCCCGCCTGGCGCAGACGTTTGAGACGCCACGCATGCAAGTCGCGGTCGACATTGCGCTCAACGAACTCTTTCGCCTTACGCGCCCGAACGCCAACGGCGCATTCGACCAGGCGCTGCAGACCTTCGATGTCAAGCCGACGACGCGCGTGCGCATCGACGAGACCGTCCCGCATGTGCTGCGTGAGCGCGGCGAAGGCGTTGAGCTACTCATCGCCGGCAAGGTCGTCGCCTTTCCGCCGGTCTGCAAGAACGCATTCCAACGTTTGCAGCAGGGACCAACGACGGCCGCCGAGATGGATCCCGCCCTTTCACCCGAGCACCGCGCGCTGCTCGTCAAACTGTTAGTACTCGAAGGCCTGGTTATTATCGGCTGACGGTCTCGGCAAAGAGCTCGCGCAGCTTGTATTTCTGAATTTTTCCGGTGACCGTCATCGGGAAGGCCTCGGTGAAGCGCACGTACTGCGGCACTTTGAAGTGCGCGATCTTCCCCTGACAATAAGCTTTGATCTCATCCTCGCCGGCGGTCGCGTCTTCCTTGCGGATCACCCAGGCGCACAGCTGCTCGCCATAGCGCTCGTCGGGAACACCAACCACGCTGACGTCGCGAATCGCCGGATGCGTAAACAAAAACTCCTCGATCTCGCGCGGATAGATGTTCTCGCCGCCGCGAATCACCATGTCCTTGACGCGGCCGGAGATCATCGCGTAGCCCTCGTCGTCCATGATCGCGATGTCACCGGTGTGCATGTAACGGGCCGGGTCGATCGACGCTGCCGTGTTCTCCGGATCGTTCCAGTAGCCGAGCATGACGCTGTAGCCACGCGTGCACAACTCACCCGGCGTGTTGCGGGGCACGATACGCCCCTGCTCGTCGATGATCTTGACCTCGATATGCGGATGGACGCGGCCAACCGTGCCGACGCGCTTTTCGACCGGGTCGTCGACCGCCGTTTGAAACGATACCGGCGACGTTTCGGTCATCCCATAACAAATCGTCACCTCGTCCATGTGCATCTCGGCGCGCACACGCTTCATCACTTCGACCGGGCAGGGCGCGCCGGCCATAATGCCCGTCCGAAGCGTCGAAAGGTCGAACTTCGCGAAGTTCGCAAGGGCAAGCTCGGCTATGAACATCGTCGGAACGCCGTAGAGCGAGGTGCAGCGCTCCCACTCGACCGCGGCGAGCGTTGCTTCCGGTTCGAAGGTGGGCGCCGGAATAACGATGGCGGCACCGTGCGTGACACACGCGAGATTGCCCAGCACCATGCCGAAGCAATGGTAGAACGGCACCGGGATGCACACGCGATCCGCAGCAGTATAACGACACCCTTCGCCGATGAAGAATCCGTTGTTGAGAATGTTGTGATGCGAGAGCGTCGCGCCCTTTGGGAAGCCGGTCGTTCCCGACGTATACTGAATGTTGATCGCTTCGTCGAATTGCGTCGCTTGTTGGCGTTCCGCGAGCTGATCCGCACCAATCGCCTCGGCGAGCGTGCGCAACTCGCCCCAACGCAGATCGCCGTCGCGTCGCACATTGCCGTCGATCACGATAACGCCGCGAAGCTCGGGAAGCCGATCGCGGACCTCCTCGACCATGTCGAGGTAATTGCTGCTCTTGTACTGGTCCTGCGAGAAGAGCACGCTGATGCCGCTCTGGCGCAAGACGTATTCGAGCTCGACCGTGCGATAGGCTGGGTTGACGTTGACGAGAATCGCGCCGATCTTGGCGGTCGCGAACTGCACGATGACCCACTCGACGTTGTTGGTCGACCAGATGCCTACGCGGTCCCCGTGCTCCACACCCATCGCGATCAGCCCACGCGCAACTTCGTTGCACGCCTTCGCGAGTTGGGAGTAGGTCAAACGCAGCCCTTGATGCACGCTTACGACCGCCTCGTGATTGGCGTGCTCGTGCGCAATACGATCGAGCAGCTCGCCGATTGTTTCACCGATTAGCGGCACGTTGCTCGCGCCGTGCGTGTAACTGATCATTCCTCGCCGTCCCAATAGTCGAACGCCTCGCCGCGAATGAATGCGCGTTCGGGTAGAACGGCGAGGTGTTTATCGCTGTCGGGGTAATGGCACGATTCGCCGATAGGGTTATCCGCGATGCACATCACGACCAGATCCTCCGCGTCACCGCCGAAGAGCTGATGCGCCTCGCCCGGTCTGAAGACAAACGCGTCGCCCGGTACGACCGGCGTTCGGCCTTGGTCGTCGCGCACGACGCCACTGCCCGAGAGCACGTAGTAAAACTCCCATTGCGCGCTGTGCGCGTGATACGGGGTCGACGGCTTACCCGCCGGAATGCGCTGGATCTCGACGTCGAACGGATGGCGTTCGAGCAGATCGGTCGACTTGGGTTTACGCCCGAGCGCTATTGAGATATCGCGTCCGTAGCCGCCTGTCGTCCGCTTGGGCGACCAATACTCTTCTTCGTGGACGTCGTTGCTGTTGATCTTGCGCACGCGAAGCACTTCGCTAATGCAAGAACGTGAACCCCGCTCCAAGATAGTGCGGTTTGCTGTTTCCACCGGCGTTGAACGCCGTGCCGAGGTCAACGTTGAACAGCGTATTCGCTCCAACCGCCCGCTTCAACGACGCGATCCCACGCGTCTCGCCTGCCGACCCGTAGGTCGCGTTCGATTGCTGGCCGAGCTCACCGCTGAACCAGGTACCACCGCCGACCGGAGCCGAGGCCGAGAGATCGTCGAACACCGAGGAACGGCGATGCCCGCGATTGGTAGCGATGAAGTTCAAGGTGCCGACTTGCGCGGCGAAATCCGTATCGCTCAGGGCCGTCCACGCGGCCGTCAGATGTACGTCGGAAAGCGGCAAGAGGTACAGATTGGCCAGCGGGCTGAGCGGCGGACGGCTTTCGGCCGTAAGGAGGAAGTCGACGTTTCCATCCTGCGCAACCGAGCCGGTTGCACCGAGACCCGAATGCGACGCGTCGTAGTGGGCACCGTGCGATGAAACGGCCAGTTCACTGGGGGCATCGTAGAACGCTTCGACATTTGACGTCACGCCGTAACTGGTACGCAACAGCGGATACTCCGCCAGCGCCGTGCCGCCGACTCTCGACGCGTTTTGATAGTACAGTGTCGAGACCGATACTTGGTGTTTCTTGACGACGCAGTGCGTAGCGTGCGGGAGGGCGCATACGGAAACCACGGCGAGTAAAGCCCGAATGATCACGGGCCCAGTATACAACGTCCTGGGCGCCTCGGGCTGGGGATCGCTTGAGAGCCCTACGCCCGTTCCCCGAAGCGAAGCTTCGAGCGTTCCTTGGCCTTGCGGGCCTCCTCGGAGCGATCCCGCGCCGGCGCGTTGGTGACGAGCGACTGCAGCAATTCGCGCGCGGCGCCGGTTACGTGCTCGACGGCGTGTTCGAACGCCGCTTCATTGGCCTTCGACGGGTGCGTGAAGCCGCTCAACTTGCGGACGAATTGAATCGCTGACGCGCGAATCTCGTCCTCGGTCGCCGGCGGCGCAAAATTGTACAAGGTTTTGATGTTACGGCACATGCTGGTGGACTTCGCACAGCGACGAGCTGACTCCGGTCACCGGCGGCGGGGGAAAACCGTTCCAAGGTCCAACGACAACCGCCCGAGGGAGGCTCTTACTCACGATGATGTGGTTACGCGTTACATGCATTGCTGCCGCGTTTGTGCTGTGTGCGCTGTTGGTCAGCGCGCCGGCGAGTGCAACCTTGGATACGGCGGTTGGTCAACGCAGCGTCGTCCCCGACAAGCCCCTTAGCGATTGCAGTACCAAAGCCAACCACGCGTTGACGACCGTCATGCAGAGCGCGACGGAAGCCGGGCAAGGTTCGGGCCATTGGTTCGGCTTCGACAACGTCGGCGGCGCGCCGTCGGAGATTGCTATCGTCGAATGTCATCCGCAAGGGACCGGCTACGCGGTGAGTTTCACGTGCAGCGTGCAAGTGCCGCCGAGCACGGACACGGCTGCTGCGCTTTGCACCAAATTGATCGCGGCTTTCGGCGCTTCGGCGACCGCCGCGGCCGGGGGTGCTACGTGGTAGCGCGGCGTCGCAACATCTTCGCGGCTGCGCTTGGTGTCGCGATTCTGCTGACCGGTGCGCTTGCACCAGCGGCGGTCGACCTTTCGACCGGCATTCGCTACGTGATCCCCACCGGCACGCTCGACGAGTGCAACGCCAAGGCCCAGACGGCGCTCAATGCGTATCTGCAAAATGCGACGCAGAGCTCGCCCAACGATTGGATTGCGACCGGCCCCGTCGTGCAAGTGGGGCAACCCGACACAACCGCGTCGGCGACCGTTCATTGCTACGCATATCAAAGCGGCTACGTCGTGACGTTCTCGTGCTTTGTCGAAACGCCGAACAACCCATACGACGCAAGCGCGCTCTGCACCGACGTCAGCCATAATTTCAACGGCACTGCGCAGACGGCGCTTGCGACCCCGACGCCCGCGCCGACGGGGTGCACCACAGCGAATCTGGTCGGCACCTGGCAGAACGACAATGACAGCAAACTCACTCTCAAGTTGGATCCCAATGGCGAACTGACCGACAGTGAAGACGTCATCGGCAGCTGGATTCTCAACGGCAACAAAGCGATCATCACCTACTATGGAAACCACAACATGACGCTCTCGGCCGACGGCAAGCATCTCTCCGGCGGGGGCTACAGCTTCACCCGGAGATGCTAGCGTGAAAATCGGCACGCTGGAAATGAAGATCGCTCGGGTCGAGGGCTTTCAAGTCCGCGTGTTCACGCTCGACGGCCGCAACGTACGATCCGATCGTGAAGGCATGCCGCCATGGAACTGGGAGAAGGCCGCCCGCGATAGCTGGTCGGTCGCACGCTGGAAGCAAGAGCGCTTTCGCAACGTCTATCCGGGCTTTGACGTCGAGATTCTCGACGGCGACGGGCAGGTGGTGGAATTCGGGCAGACGCTGCTCGAAACGGTTCGCGAAAGCTACGATTAGTGGAGCCGCCCCGCCGGCCGCTCGCATCGCGACAGACGAGCTGGGCGCAGGCGCTTGCGCGCGCACTAACCCAAATGGGCGTCGCGCCCAACGCGATCTCCCTTGCGAGCCTGGTATTTGCGATCCTCGCCGCGATCGCGCTTTGGCAATCCGGCCCCGCAACGGGCGCGCTGCGTATACTCTTGCTGCTGGCGGCGGCGGCCCTCATCCAATTGCGCCTGCTCTGCAACCTGCTCGATGGCATGGTCGCGATTGAAGGCGGGCGGCGAACGCCCTACGGTGAGATCTTCAACGACATGCCCGATCGTTTTGCCGACTTGGCGATTCTGATCGGCGCGGGCTATGGCATCGCGGCGATTCCGTTTGGCACGCAACTGGGATGGATTGCGGGGATCCTTGCCGTGCTGACTGCGTACGTGCGACTGCTCGGCGGCTCGATGGGTGCGCATCAATATTTCATCGGTCCGATGGCCAAGCAGCAACGCATGGCGGTGATGACGGGGGCGTGCGTGGTGTCGACGCTCGAACCGCTCATCGGTTGGCATGGGCAGGTGCTCGCGTTCGCGCTTTGCGTCGTCATCATCGGTTCGATCGTGACGCTCGTGCGCCGCACTGTGCGGATCGTACAAGAGGTCAGCTCGCGTTGAACGATCCGCTACTCGCCGACGCGATTGCCGGCGCAGCACGCTTCGTGACCGGTGCGCAGGTCACGTGGACCGCCGGAACACCACCTCCGCGCCAAACGATTTTTTTCGCGAACCACACCAGCCATTTGGATTTCGTCACCCTCTGGGCGGCGTTGCCGCGCTGGCTCCGCAGCCAAACGCGCCCCGTCGCGGCGCAAGACTACTGGGATCGAGGTGTGCGCCGCAAGCTTGCCGTTGACGTCTTTAATGCGATCCTCGTGCCGCGCCGCGAACATACGCTCGCCGATGCGGATCCCGCCGCCGCCGTAAAAACAATCGAACGGATTGCGAGCGAGATGGGTGATACGTATTCGCTCATCATCTTTCCCGAGGGAACGCGCGGTGACGGCGACGCCGTCGCGCCTTTCAAGAGCGGGCTCTACCATCTCGCGCACCAGAAGCCGGACGTGCAATTCGTACCGGCCTACATCGAGAACCTCAATCGCATTTTGCCGAAGGGAGAATTCTTGCCGGTGCCGTTCATCAGCCGCATCACATTCGGTCAGCCGTTCTTTCTCGACGCCGAAGAATCGAAAAGCGCGTTTCTTACACGCGCACACGATGCGGTGAGCGGGCTGAAGCGTCCGTGATGCGCGGCCTGCATATCGATCCGGCGCTTCTGCTTGCGTGCGGCGGCATTTTGGTCCTGTTGAGCGTTGCCACGATCATCGGATTGATCCTGCGTGCGACGATCAAGACGCCGTCTGCAGGCGCCACGATCGGCAATCTCAATCAACGCATCTATGCGTGGTGGGTGATGTGCCTGGTCTTTGGGCTTACGCTCGTCGTCGGACCGACCGGCTCGCTCGTACTCTTCGGCCTCGTCTCATTTCTCGCGTTACGCGAATACATCACGCTGGTCGAGACGCGCCGCGCCGATCACAAGACGCTGTTTTGGACGTTCTTCCTGTTCACGCCGCTGCAGTATCTGCTGCTCTCGATCAAGTGGCTAGGATTCTTCATCGTGATCCCCGTGTACGGGTTTCTCTTCATCCCCGCTGCGATGGCGCTTGCCGGCGACACGAAATCGTTTCTCGATCGCGCCGCTAAGATTCAGTGGGGCCTGATGATCTGCGTCTATTGCATCAGCTACGCGCCGGCGTTGCTCGTGCTCGACATCCACGGCTACGGTCCCGACGCGAAGCTGCTGCTCTTTTTGGTCATCGTCGGACAGTTGAGCGACGTGCTGCAGTACGTCTGGGGCAAACTCATCGGCCGCCACAAGATCGCCCCGAACGTTAGCCCCAACAAGACGTGGGAAGGTTTCATCGGCGGCACGCTAAGCGCGACCGCCGTCGGCACGGGCCTCTGGTGGCTGACCCCGTTCAGCATTCCGGCCGCGGCTGGAATTTCGCTCATGATTACGCTGCTCGGTTTTGCGGGTGGCCTCGTGATGTCGGCAATCAAACGCGATCGCGGGATCAAGGACTACGGGAACCTCATTCGCGGGCACGGCGGGATGCTCGACCGGATGGACTCAATGATTTTTGCCGCGCCGGTCTTCTTCCACGTGGTGCGCTTCTTTTACGGCCTCTAACGCTGAACGACGATTTGATTGACGACGCTCTTCACGCCCGGCACGGCGCGAACCGTCGTGAGAATCGTGCGATCGATCGTGGCATTGGGCGCGGTGCCGCTCAACGTCACGACTCCGCCGTGCGCGGAGGGCTTGACGTGAAATGCGTTCACGCCGGCTTCAGCCGCCAGGGCCGCGTCAATGCGCACGTCGAGCGCGGCGTCGGTTGCGTCTTTCGCGGCTACGGATGCGTCCTTGCGCGTCTGCTGTGTTGCCTGCTGCGCGCTGCTCTGCGTTTGCTGTTGCTGCTGCGGGGTGCAGGCGGCAAACGTGGCGGCCAGGACGAGAATCGCGAACCAAACCATTGTCTTCATACCCACCTCATACCCGATTTTCGGTAGCCTCCTAACCGAGTGGCTAAACAAAGGCTCGCGCGGCGTAACTCCGTGTGCTCGGCCGGGGTCGAAGAGAGCGCATGCAACAGGTAGATCGAGATACCGGGCTCTATCGTTCGACACTCGAGACGCCATTCGGCCGGCTCGAGCTAGCGGTTGACGTCGACGGCACGCTGGTGGAACTGTGGCTGCCCAACCGAAGCAAATCGGTGCAGCCGGCGACGGCGCCGTCGCATGCCGCGAGCGACGGCATGCGGTCTGTCCACGCACAGTTGCGCGAATACTTTGCCGGAACGCGCAAGACGTTCGATCTGCCGTTGGGCCCGCGCGGTACACCGTTCGAACGCCGCGTCTGGACGCGTCTGTGCGAGATTCCCTACGGCGCAACGACGTCGTACGGTACGATCGCGCACGAGTTCGGCCTTCTCAATGCCGCACGCGCGGTTGGGCGCGCCAACGGCGCCAATCCGATTCCGATTATCATCCCATGTCACCGCGTGATCGGAGCAGACGGCACGCTCACCGGCTTCGGAGGCGGCCTTCCGCTCAAACGCGCCCTGCTTGAACTCGAGGGTGCGATCCCACTACCGGAACCCCGCCTTCTCTAGAGGAGGTCTTATGCCATCCGATCTGCCGAAGACGATGCGGGCCGCAGTACAGGATAAGGCCGGTCCGCCCCAAGTGATGCAGCTGCGCTCGGTTCCCGTGCCGCAACTCACCAAAGGCCACGTCATTGTTGCGCTCGACTACGCAAGTGTGGGGATCTGGGACGCAAAGAAACGTTCCGGCGAATGGGGCGCCGTGAAGCCCGGCACGATCCCAGGCGCCGACGGAAGCGGAACCGTGGCTGCCGTGGCTTCAGACGTGACGCGCGTGCGCGTCGGCGAACGCGTGTACTCCTACAGCTACGGGAATCCTCACGGCGGATTCTACGCAGAATATATCAGCCTGAAAGCCGATTTGGTGGAGCGCGTTCCCGATCAATTGACGCAGCAAATTGCCGGCGCGATGCCGTGCGTCGCGGTAACTGCGCATTCGGGGCTCGGCGCGCTTAAGATTAAGCGCGGGCAAACATTGCTGGTCTTCGGCGCGACCGGAGGCGTCGGCTCGTTCGCCGTCTGGCTCGCTGCGCACGAAAATGAAGCGACGGTCATTGGGACGGCGCGGGCCGAGACGTCCGAATACCTTCGCGCACTCGGCGGCACACCGCTCGACGATTCGTCCAATGGGTTTGAGGCGATCCTTGCCACCGTGAACGGTAACGATCTTCCAGCGCTCGTATCGCGTGCGAAAGCACAGGCGCCCATAGCATATCCCAACGGTGTTGAGCCAGAACCGAAGTTCGATGGCCATCCGTCGCTCGCGTTCGATGGTGAGATGTCGCACGACGCCTTGGAACGATTGAACCGGGCGATCGGCATCCGCACGATTCCGCTGCACATCGAGGAATTTACGCTCGATCAAGTCGTCGATGCGCACCGGCGTATCGAGCAAGGACACGTTGAGGGCAAGATCGTTCTACGGATTCGGTGACGGCGTCCGCTGCGAGAGCATGAAAGCAGCACCGCCTAGCGCGCCGGCGACCGAAAGATATCGCAGCCAGTCGCGATCGAACAAGCGAATGCCCAGCAGCGAATCAACGGAGATCGACCCGGGACCACTGAGCGCCAAGAGTAGAGCAATCGAGGTGTACAGCAGCTCGTCTTCGTGATCGTTCGGATCAAAGTGTTTCGCTCGGGCCGTCGTCGACACCGTCGCAACCATCATATCGGAAAGCAGCAGCATCGGTCCGACCGGACCGAGCGCGCCGAGCACCGTAAGAGCGCCGGCGATCGTTTCGGCAAGACCGGCGCGCGTAACGTAGGTGCTGACCGGGTTGAACCCGAGCCCCTCGAATTCTTTCGCGAACTTTCCGTCCACGTCGCGAATCTTCGGTTGTCCGTACTTCAGGATGAAGCCGCCTGCGACGAGACGCAACACGAACAAACCGATATCGTTCATCGCCCTAGTATAGCGGAAGAGCGGCCAAAATGGCCGCTCTTCTTTCTTTAACGCGAGCCTCGTTGGGCTCAGGCGACCGCGGCGACCTGACGCAGGGTCGTGCTGACGACCTCAAACGACTTCACTTGCGGAGTGCCATCAAGCAAGTCCGTCAAGGACGTGAGCACTTGCGGATATGCCTTCTGGCTGTAGGACTCGGCGTTTGCCTTGGTGTCCCACAGACTGATGGAGATCGCTTCGGCGCCACCGTTGTTCGCAAGGACCACTACATCCTTAAAACCTTCTTGTTTACGGAGCAGCGGTAGCACTTTGTCATCGATGGTCTTGGCCAAATCGGCAATATGGCTCGGCTTGAGTTTCATTGTTACGATACGTGAGAACATTTTATCCTTAGATACATCGACCCGATCGACAGTTGAAATCCAACCAATAAAAAACTGCCTGGTGGGCAGTTTTTTTCGTTGTCGCCTAGAGTCGCTGTGTGCTTAGTATACCACACTTATAGCCGTTGCTAATCGCATATATCGATAATTCAGGAGTAAGGACGACGGCGTCGCCGGTTCTTGGAAGCATTCGATCGCCTCCATATCCGTGCTCCGGTGACCAGAGCCGAAGGCGATCGACGAGGACGACGTGCGGCGCACCTTCGAATTCGACATACGCTCCAGACGGTACATCGCGCCACGCCATAGCGTGCGTTCGCTTGCGTTTGCCGTCGAGACGCTCGCGATGAAGCTGCGCGTCGATCGCATCCGCGCTAAAGACGCCGACCGCCCGTTGATATCGCTTGTAATCTTCACGACGGCACAGCGCACACGGTCGATGGCCCGCCGCGAGCGCAAGCGCTTCGTCATAAAAGAACAGCGCCGTCCAGCGACCGGGCACCCACTTTGGCGCGACCCACCCTTTGAACTCGAGCGCGCAAGTAATCCAACGTTTGGTGGCCCAGGCACGAACGATCTCGTGCCCGCGATGAATACAACCGCGGTTGCCCAACCAATCACCGCGTAGTGAGGTAGCGATGATTTCTCCGGAAGGCGTTACGCGGTTTCGCTCGGGCATCCACAAGTATTATGAATCTAATTGACAACCATTGTCTACTGCGCTAGACTGATATTAGATTCATAATAGCTGGGAGGCGCATCGTGTCCCGCAAGAAGTCGCTTGTGCTAACCGACCATGAGCTGCGACTGATGGAAGTGTTGTGGAGGCGCGATCGCGCCACGGTCGCCGACGTCGTCGAGTCGCTCGCTCCGCCGCCGCTTGCATATAGTACGGTGCTCACCACGCTGCGGACGCTCGAGCAAAAAGGTTACATCGCCCACGATGAGAATGGCCGCGCCTACGTGTATCGGCCCGTTGTCGCGCGCGACGATGCGGCAAAATCCGCGATGCGCCACCTGCTCGATCGGTTTTTCGGAAACTCACCCGGCGCGCTTGCCGTGACGTTGCTCGACGACACGCGCTTATCTGACGACGACGTTGCCACCATCAAACGAATGCTGGCGCGCAATCGGAAGGGGACGCCGTGATCGACACGATTTTGCTCAACGGACTCTGGCAGGGCGCACTCATCGTAGCTATTGCTGCGCTCGCGACCTGGCGCATACCGGAGGGTCACGCCGCAACGCGCCATGCCGTGTGGTTCGGAGCGCTGCTCGCGCTTGCGGTCGTGCCGATTGCGAGTTTGTGGCATCCAGCGCCGGCTATCGTCAGCCTCCCGGTTCCGGCCGCGGCGCCATCACTCGTTACCGCGAAGGCGGCGTCGGCCGGCGGTTCCTGGTTGCTGTACGTCTGGCTCGTAGGCGTTACTGTCGCGCTGCTACGCCTTGCGCTCAGCCACGCGCGAATCGCGCGCATCCTCCGCGACGCCGCGCCGGCACCCGAGCTCGGCGACGACGTCGTAACCTCTACCGGCGTTGATTTTCCCATCGCGGCGGGTCTCGTATTGCCGCTGATCGTTATCCCAACGCACCTCGCCGCGACACTTGAGGGCTACGAGCTCACGGGCATTGTTCGTCACGAGCGCGCGCACATCGAGCGCCGCGATATCCTCGCCAATCTCGTCCAACGCGTCATTGAAGCGTTGCTGTTCTTCAATCCTTGGGTCTACGTCATTGGCCGCCGCTTGATCCACGAACGCGAGGCCGCGTGCGATGACCGCGCGGTCAACGCAACCGGCGAACCGGACCGCTACGCCTCATGTCTCGCCCGGCTCGCGCAGGGAGCGCGCCGTTCACGCACCCCACTTCTCACGCCAAGTGCGATCGGTTCTCGACGCATGCTCGTCGAGCGCATCGCCCGGCTCCTCAACGGAAAGGCAACCAACGTGAAAACAAATTACATTGCCCTTGGCGCAAGCGCCGCCGCGTTCGCGGTCCTCGCTGTGCTCTTACAAACGTTGACCGGATTCGCAGCAAGCACCACGCAGCCGTTACAAGCGGGTGCTGTCGTCGCTACAAGCTCGTGCGACGCCAAAGTCAAGATCCTCAATGCAGTGCCACCTGAAATTCCGAAGGCAGCTTTCCGTCCGAACACTACGGCGAATGTCCTGGTTACGGTCGGGCCAAACGGCCACCCCGTTGGCACGAAGATCGCACTTTCCAGCGGAAGTGCAGGGATGGATCGCGCGGTCGTCAACGCCGCCATGGCCTCAACGTATTCGCCGGCGATGTATAACTGCAAACCCGTCACCGGTCAGTATCTCTTCCAAGCGAAAACTGGGCCGACGTAACATTGATCTCACTCGACGGAGCAGCGCTCCGCCACAACGTACAGACCTGGAAGCAGCGAACGCGCGCCGCCGTGCGCGCGGTCGTGAAGGCCGACGGCTATGACTTCGGCCTCGAGCGCATCGTTCACGAGCTCGACGGGATCGCCGACGGGTTCGTCGTCTCCGACGCCGATGAGCTGCGCCGTTTGCGTGCGATGACGCAGGCGCCGGCAGCGACGTTGCAGGAGCTCGGCGCCGAGCACGCGCTGCGAGTTGCGTCGCTAGGCGGCATTGCGAACGTCGCGAGTCTCGATTCGCTTGCGGCGCTCGCGGCGCGATCGGAAGCGGCGCAACTCACAGTTCGCGTCGGATTGCGTCTTGCGGCCGGGTGGTCGGGAATCGAGCTCGACGACGCACGCACGTACGCGCAAGTGCTCGCCGCTTCCGGCATCCGTGCGGAGCTGTGGACGCACCTGACGAACCCGGCTACAGAAAACGCCGACCGCGAGCGCTTCGCTCGTTTCGTCGCGATATTTCGGGAACTTGGAGCCCAGATCGCCGGCGAGGATATCGAAAGCACGTATCCGGCGGCCAATGGCGCGGTCCACGGTAGCAGCGTACGCATCGGCGTTGGGCTATTCGGTGCGGGAAGCACGAACGGCGTTACCGGCCTTCGTTGTGCAATCGCCGTCAGCGCACCAATCGTTGAAACGCTCGCGTCGAACGGGGACCTGCGCGCCAGCTATAACCAGCGCGCCTTGCCGGAAGGAACCCACGTCACCGTCGTGCGTTGTGGATATGGCGATGGCTTCCCGCGCCTCACCGGCGCATACCGGCAGATTCTTTCCGTCGGGATGCAGAACACCATCGTGCTCGGCCGCGCAGAGGGCGATCGGTTCGCTTTACTCGGCACCGATGACGACCTGGATGAACTGGCCTCCGCGGCCGGCGTTCTGCCGCATCAAGTCGTAACCACCTTGGGCTTAGGATTCCAACGAGCGGCATGCTAAAATCGCTTTCATGCAAGGTATAAATCCCGAGGCTAAGCCGTCAGGAACGGGTTGCGTCGAGTGTCTCGCCGACGGCAGTTGGTGGTTTCATTTACGCCGATGCGCGGAATGCGGTCACATCGGCTGCTGCGACAGCTCGCCGCAACGGCATGCAACCGCCCATTTCCACGCGACGAAGCACCCGATCATTGCAAGCTTCGAGCCGGGTGAGGACTGGTTCTACAGCTACACCACCGAGGAGTTCGTTCGCGGCCCGCACATAGCGCCACCACGCTGGCACCCGGAAGACCAACCGGTTCCCGGACCCGCAGGCCACGTTCCAGCGAACTGGCAGTCACAGCTGCACTAGCTAGGGCGTTTGCGCTTCGTGTTCGGACGACACGTGTTTGGTCTCGCGGCGATTCTCTTTGGTATTTCTGGGTTTGTCTGGACCGACGTCAATCTCTGGAAAGAGATCGACCCGTTCGGCAGCATTCCGCACGCCGAGACCCTGTTGTATCTCACATCTGCGCTGGCCATCGCCGGCGGCGTCGCGATGCAGTGGCCGCGTACCGTCCGCACCGGCGCGTTGCTGCTGGGCGCGCTCTATCTGTTCATCACGCTGTTGTGGCTGCCGCACTACGTCGTTAAGCCACTCGCCTTCGACTATATCCCGTCGATCTCGGAAGAGTTTTCACTGGTCTGTGCGGCGCTCATCGTCTACGGCGGACGGTTCACGCGGATCGGCTACTACGGCTTCGCGATCTGCGTCATATTCTTCGCGCTCGCGCAGGTCGTCTATCTGCAGTACACGGCGAGCCTCGTTCCAAAGTGGATTCCGCCCGGCCAGATCTTTTGGACAAACGCCACGACGATCTTCTTCGCGCTGGCTGCAATCGCGCTCCTCATTGGTCGCTATGCACTGCTCGCATCGCGCCTGTTGACCGCGATGGTCGTCGGCTTTGGCCTGTTGATCTGGGTGCCGGCGTGCGTGACCAATCCGCACAAACTCTCGAATTGGACCGAGCTCGCGGCGAACTTCGGCATCGCCGGCGCGGCGTGGATCGTCGCCGACTATCTAGGCAAGAGAGGTTCCGCTCGGGCATACTAGCGGGATGAACCAGCCCCGCGCATCCCTTGGGCTCTATGCGCTGACCCTCGGCGCTTTTGCCATCGGCACGACCGAGTTCGTCCCGGTGGGGTTGCTCCCGGAGATCGCGCGCGATCTGCACGTATCGATTTCCGCGGCCGGCTTCTTGGTGACTGGCTACGCGCTTGGCGTAGCCATCGGTGCACCACTCTTCACGATCGCGCTGAACCGCGTAAACCGAAAGACCGTCTTGATCTTGATGCTCACGTTTTTCATCGCGGGCAACGGCCTCGCCGCCGTAGCGAATGACTACGGGGTGCTATTGCTGGCGCGTATCATCGCTGCGTTCAATCACGGGACGTTCTTCGGTATCGGCGCGATCGTCGCCGGATCGCTCGTTCCAAAGGAGCGCAGTGCATCGGCTATTGCGACGATGTTTCTTGGCTTGACCGTAGCCATGGTGATGGGCGTCCCGTTCGGCGCGTTCGTCGGACAACATTTAGGGTGGCATGCGCCGTTTGCGCTCATCGCACTGATCGGTGTACTCGCACTCGCGGGCGTGTGGCTCTTGGTGCCGAGCATCGAGTCGAAGAATCCGAACCTTACCGCCGAACTGCGCACGCTCGCGAGCGGCCCGGTCATGCTCTCGCTGCTCACGACGCTGCTCGGATTTGGCGGCGTCTTCGTGCTCTTCACCTACATTTCGCCGCTGCTCCAAGAGGTTACCGGATTCACACCACACGCCGTTGCAGCATTGTTGGTGCTCTTTGGCGTCGGGACGCTCGCGGGCAATCTGGCCGCCGGAAGGGCCGCCGACCGTTCACTCGGCGTAACCTTGCTCGCGACGGTGGGCGGACTGGCGGCAGTTCTCGCTCTCTCGAGCTTCATGTGGCCGTCGCGCGCGCTTGCGATCATCGCGACGTTCGTTATCGGCTTCTTTGGTTTTGCGACCGCAACGCCGTTGCAGCTGCTCGTCATTCGGACGGCGAGCAAGGCACCAAATCTCGCGTCGTCGGCAAATATCAGCGCCTTCAATATCGGCAATGCGCTGGGCGCCGCGCTCGGCGCCGTGGTCATCGCCGAAGGCTTTCCGCTTCAGTGGCTCGGACTGCTCGCAGCTTGCGTGAGCTTCGCCGGCGCGCTGGTCGCCATCCCCGCGCTCAGATCGCTTCGTCCGGTTCCGGCTTATCCTTGATGCTCAGCCCGAGCGAGCGATGATATTCTTCATTCGCCGCAAGCGCAGCTTCGATATCGTCGCGCACGCCCTGCTCGCGGAGCAAGAGCCGTAGGCGCTCGCGACTCTCGCGCAAATCGTTGGCGTGCGCTTCCAACACGGCACCCGGAACGTCGGGTGCGTCGAGCGGACGACTGACCCACGCCTCCATGGCCTCATGCGCAGCTTTGCCTTGGCGTTCAGCCGCTGCTAATTCGTCGCGATAACCGTGTGCCATAATGCTATTCGACGAAATAGATCTGGCCGGTTTGCGCGCCCTCGACGCTCTTGCTGTACGCAAGCGCCACAAGTTTGGCGGGTACGCCCTCCGACCCGGGGAAAAACGATCCGAATGCGGCGAGCGATTCGCGCAGAACCGTCGGGCTCACCGCGTTGATCCGCATGCCGGGCGGAAACTCGATAGCCGCGGCGCGCACAAATCCTTCGATCGCGCTGTTCACGAGCGACGCGCTCGCGCCGAAGCGGATGGGGTCGTAGCTCAACGTGCCGGCAGTGAGCGTCACCGAGCCGCCCGGGTTCAGATGCTTTGTGGCTTCCAATGCGAGCTGCACTTGGCCCATCAACTTATACGAAATCCCGACCCGGAGCTGGTCCGGCGTCATGTCGAGCAGTGGCCCGAAGTGCACGTCGCCGGCTGCACTAACGACGGCATCGACGCTACCGATCTCTGTAAAGAGCTTTTGAATGCTCGCAAGGTCGCTGATGTCGACCCTATGGTCGCCGTGCGTACGCCCGGCGCTGACGATCTCATGGCGCGGCTTGAGCTCATCGACGACCGCTTTTCCTATGGTGCCGTTGGCACCAACAACCAAAATCTTCATATTGGCCGTAATGGGTCTCGCGCGCCAAGGGTTGCGTCTGCTCCTTAGGCAAGTTTCGTGGATGTTTCCCGCCCGAAGAATGATCGCCGGAGCCATTTCGGTACTGCTCGCCACCTCATCGCTGGTGGGCTGCGCCCAGCTGCGACAGCTTGGGGAGCTACGTGACATCCAAAGCGGAATGCACGCGCTCGCCGTCGAGGCTGCGATTTACGGCGTACCGATCGTCGCAATGTACAATCTGCGAAACGCGACCTCGACAGGATCGGATGCTAAAGTCCGCCCGAACGAGATCCTTCGCGTCGAGAACATCACCGACCCGGCCATCTCCAAGCGGCTGGGCTTCGTCACGCCGAACGTCAACGTGCTATACGGCTTCGGCTTCATGGACCTCAAGGCACAGCCGATCATTCTGCGTGCACCGAACTCTCACGGCCGCTATTACGTCATCCAGATCGTCGATATGTGGACCAATTCATTCGCCTACGTGGGCGGCGCCGCGACGGGCTATGCAGGCGGAACGTATGCGCTGGTAGGTCCAGGCTGGCACGGAACGCTCCCGCCCGGCGTGAAACGCATCGATTGCCCGACACGCTGGATCGATCTCCAACCGCGCGTCCACGTGAAGAATCAAGCCGATCTTGAAGGCGCGCAACGCGTGTTGCGAGCGATCACCGTGACCGGGCTTGCGCAATATACCGGACGCCCGGCACCCAAAGCACCGGCGTATGCCTACGCTATCCCAAGAATCAATCTCAACGTCGCCAGCAGTCACGTGCAATTCGACGATCCGCTGCAGTTCTGGGAAATTTTCTCGGCCGCAATGAACGAAAACCCGCCGCCGAACGCCGAACTCGCGTCGGTGCTGCCGCAGTTCAAGTACTTGGGCATAATCCTCGGAAAACCGTGGAAGCGTGAAGATGTAAATCCGTACATTCTCGCGCAGATGAAGATCGCCGCCCAAGAGATCGGCCCTATGATGCAATCGATGTCGCTAGTGGTACACGCATCGCACGGCTGGACGATTCCGCCCGCAAACGTCGGGCTATCGGGCGCGGACTATCTTACCCGCGCGATCGTCGCAGTGCTCGGGCTCTTGGCAAATACGCCAAGCGAGACGATCTACTATTCGGCCTTCCGCGACGGCGGCGGCGCGCCGCTGAGTGGTGCGAAGCGTTACACGATCGCCTTCACCCCGCCGATGACCTACATCAAGACCATCCCGCCGGGGTACTGGTCGCTCACGATGTACGACGTCTCCGGCTTCACCGCTGCCAATCCGATCGGTCGCTATTCATTGGGAAGCGACGACGAGCTCAAACACAACGCCGATGGGTCGTTCACGATCTACGTGCAGCATGATGACCCCGGCGGCGACAAGGACTCCAACTGGCTTCCCGCACCATCCGGCGCGTTCTATGTGATCCTGCGCAACGCTCCACCGGCAACCGAGGTCGTGCGCGCCCTTGCCAATCCGGTGACGTTCACCGGTCCGCCACCGCTCGTACCCAATTGATTGATTGGCTCCTTGACTCGGATCCGGCGATCCGTTGGCAGACGATGCGCGATCTCACCGACGCTTCTTCGGCAGCGATTGCGGCCGAGCGCGCGCGCGTTCCACGCGAAGGGCTCGGCGCGGCAATTCTCGCCCACCAAGAATCCGACGGCGCATGGCGCCGCGCCGATCGCCCCGCGTGGTTGCCGACACTCTTCACACTGCAGCTGTTGCGTGCGACCGGCATTGACCCAACCGACCCTGCGGTCGAGTCGGCGATAGTACGCCTCGAAACAAATTTGCAGTGGGACAATCAAACCGGTCCCTGGGAGCTACGCCCAGTTACATCGGGCACGCCGTATTTCGAGGGCGAAGTGGAGCCGTGCATCAACGGCGGCGTGCTCGCACTTGGTGCGTACTTCGGCCACCCCAGCGCGAGCCTCGCTCGCCGTCTCATCAACGAGCAGCTGGACGATGGCGGTTGGAACTGCGACGCGCCGCAGAGTGCGCGCTCGTCGTTTCACACCACGATTTGCGTGCTGGAGGGGCTGCTCGAGTATGAGCGCGCGCTAGGCTCGGCGCCGGAGATCGCGGCGGCAAGACGACGCGGCGAGGAGTACTTGCTCGAGCGTCATCTTTTTCGCCGGCATTCTACCGGCGAGGTCGCGAACCCGGAATTTCTCGAGCTCGCGTTCCCGCCCCGTTACCATTACGATGTGCTTCGCGGGCTCGACTACTTGCGAAGCGCCGATCTCTACGACGCGCGCATGGACGACGCGGTGCACCTCATCGAGAGCCGGCGGCAGACTGACGGTCGATGGGTCCTCGATCGGGCTTACGACGAGGCGCTTGGATTTTCGGTCGGTGAAACGGTGGGTGCGCCGAGTCGATGGAATACGCTGCGAGCACTTCGCGTGCTCCGTTGGCACGCAAGGCGCTAAGCGAAAAGGCGATCGATATCGGCGAGATCGAGGTCGACGGTAGGGCTCGCGGCCTCCTCGAATAGCGTCGAGGCGAGTGCGGCCTTGCGGTCTTGAAGCTCGAGGATACGTTCTTCCACCGTGTCTTCTGCTATCAGCTTATAAACGAAGACGTGTTGCTCTTGGCCGATGCGATGGGCGCGATCGGTTGCCTGCCGCTCGACGGCCGGATTCCACCACGGATCGTAATGGATCACCGTGTCGGCGGCGGTGAGATTGAGCCCGGTGCCACCGGCTTTGAGACTGATGAGGAAGAGCGGTACGTCGCCATTTTGAAAACGTGCGACCGGCGTAACGCGATCGCGCGTGTCGCCGCGCAACTCCACGAAGGGCAGGTTGCGCTTTCCGAGCTCCGGCACGATCAAATCGAGCATCGACGTAAACTGCGAAAACAGTAAGATGCGGCGCCCGTCCTCAACCAGGCTCTCGAGCATCTCGAGCAGCGCGTCAAGCTTCTGCGATTCGTCGACGCTGGTGGCCGCATCGAGTTTGAGCAGTCGCGGATCGCAACAGACTTGGCGCAGCTTCAGCAGCGCATCGAGCACAACGATGCGGCTGCGCGCGAGGCCGCGGCGTTCGACTTCGTCGCGCACCCGCTTGTGCATGGTGAGACGGATCGTTTCGTACAGATCGCGCTGGCGGCCGATGAGCGGCACGCGTTGGACGATCTCGGTCTTCTCGGGAAGTTCTTGTGCCACGCCCTCTTTGGTGCGCCGCAGCAGGAATGGCTTGATGCGTGCACCGAGCGCGGCGCGACGATCGGCGTCGCCACGCTTTTCGATCGGCGTGCCAAAGAGCCGGTTGAAGCGCGAGCGTTCGGGCAGCAAGCCCGGCACCGCGAAGGCGAAGATCGACCAAAGCTCCTCGAGGTGGTTTTCAATCGGCGTCCCGGTAAGTGCGAGGCGCTGCGCGGCCTGCAATCGCGACGCGGCAAGGGCCACCTTCGAGCGCGGATTCTTGATCGCTTGCGCTTCATCAAGGACCACGATCGACCATTCAAATGCTGCGAGCGCTTCGATGTCGCGCAAGAGCAACGCGTACGTGGTAAGTACGATCGTCGCATCACCGACCTGCGCGAAACGCTCAGCGCGATCGGCACCGGTGAGCGCAAGCACGCGCGCGTCGGGCACAAAGCGGGCGATCTCAGCGCGCCAGTTGGGTGCGACGCTGGTCGGCGAAACGACCAGCACCGGATGATTCAGGCGCCCGGCCGCGCGTTCGACCGCGACGTGGGCGAGCACTTCGACCGTCTTGCCCAAGCCCATATCGTCGGCGAGTATGCCACCGGCGCGATGTTCGCGCAACGTTTGTAGCCATGCGACGCCATCGCGTTGATACGGCCGCAGCTCACCCACGAAGGTTGCGGGAAGATCGACGTGTCGTTCGGCGTACGCCGCGAGATCGTCGAGCATCGCGCGAATCGACGGCGCATTCGTCCAGCGCGTCGCGATCCCGCTCGCTGCCGCCAGAGTTGCGGCCTGCAACAGCGGGACGCGCACGCGCGCCTTCTGCTCGCTGCGGCGATCGCCGAAGAGTCCGCCCAGTGTCGCGAGCACGCGCGCTACGCGCTCGACCGGCAACGCGACGTATCCACCGCCCGGCACGCGCCCGACAAACGGTGTCTGCCGGCGAGCAAGCGCCGCAGGATCCGCATCGAGATCGAGGCCGCTGCGCCCAAGCGCATCGATGAGCACCGGTAAAAGCGAGACGCGCGTGCCGTCAACGTCGATGCCGAGTTCGAGTTCAAACCACTGCGCGGCGCCGCTCTCGTACACTTCCGCACTCCACTCGTCGCCCGCCGCGACGATGCGAAACGGGAAGGACGGCATCGTTTCGATCCGCCACCCCTCATCGCGCAATTGCGGGGCGTCGCGCTCGATAAACTGCAGCCACGCGTCTTCGCCATACGGCGGAAAATCGAGTTGCGTGAGCCGTTCCTGCGCGCGTCGCTCGAATCCGCGGTCGCGCGGCCATACGGTCGTGCTTTCGCCGTTGGCAATACGGATCGTATCGCGCGGATCGCTCGCGGGCACGAGCTGATCGCCGTATGCGAAGAGGACGCCACCGCTCGCGCGGCCGTCTTCGGCAGCGGAGAGACGCAGGACCGGTTGCGGCTCACGTTCGTCGATGTGCACGGCAAGATCGTGCGCAGGACCTTCGATACCGGTACCGCGCAGGACGCGATGGAGCGCAATCTGCACGCGCTGTGCCTGCGCCGGCGCAAAAGCCGGCGCGCGCGCGATTGCCGCCGCCAGTTCCGGCGCAACGTCGGTGGCGACTGGACCGGCGTGATTCGCCGTCGGATCGACGTACCACAGGGGCGACGTGGGAAGCAGCACGGCGTCGGCGCTTTCTGTGAGATGCACGCGCACGAGGCCATCGTCATCGGTTCGCCACGCGAGCGCGGAGCCCGCGAGGGGTACGTGCGCGAGCGCCGGCGACTGCGGGTCGCGCCAGCGTAGCAGCCCACGCGCTGCGAGCCACTCGAACAGCATCGCGAGAACGGCCGGTGAAAGATCTTGTCCGAGTCCAAGCAGACCGCTCGCGCTCACGAGGCGCCCGGCGATGACATCGACGCCGGTAACAAAGCGCGCCCGCGCATTTTTGAAGTTGTGAAACGAGAACTCGCGCGGACTCGCGCTGCTTCCCGCCGCCGGCATAACGTAGGGAACGAGTCGCAACGTGCGTAGCCCGTGCGATTCGGGAACGTCGAGGACATAGACGAGCCGCTCGATCTTCTCAGCCGCCGCGGCCTCGCCGAAGGCCTCGAGCGTGCGCCGTGTCCACGCGTCGATTGCGCCGTCTGATGCGCCACTTGTTTCTGCGCCGCGATCCAGCAGTGTCAGCGCCAACGCCGCACCATGTTTGCACGCGTGGCCATCCGGACACGAACAATCGCTTTCGATCGTCTGTATGCCGTCGCGTTCGCTCGCAGCGATGCGGACGGCGTACGGCCGCGCGCCGGAGCCCCGGACGTTCGCGCTCGCAGCTTCGCCCTGTTCAGAGAGGCGCAGATTCGTGACGCGATTGCCCGCAAGGTAGCTGCGTGCACGCGCTACCGTTTGCGGATCGAACGAACGCTCCAGGGCGGCGGAATCAAATAGCATCGGAACCGTTCCGGCTTACCGACACGGGCGGCGAGACCCTTTGATGGGCCGGAAACTAATCGCTGAAGTCTTCGACGAAGATCTCGGTGCCGTCGGGGCGCACGGCCGCGCCGATGCCAACTCGGTGAAAGTGGACGTTGAGCGTGTTCTGCCGATGCTCGGGGCTATTCCACAACTCAGTCACCGCAAACGTAGGGTCTGGTGCTTCGGCGATATTCTCACCCATGAGATGAAACGTGCACCCGTGCGCCTGCATCGTTTGCCACGGCGCTGTTCCGTCCGGGGCGATATGCGAGAAATAATTGCGCTCGAGCATGTCGTTCGCGCGCGCCGTCGCGGTAGCCATTAGGCAACGGTCGGGCACAAGCGAGGCGACGTCGACGCTCTGGCGCTCTTTATTGACCTGCATGAACACGGAGAACACCAAGGGTGGGAGGATCACGCCTCTATCTTAGCTGCCTTCCCACCGTGCAAACTGAAACTCTGGTTAAGATCTATCAGGACGCGATTCCGTTGAGTTCGACGATGTCGTCGCTGGACAGGGTCAGTTGCGCTGCTGCCACGTTTTCGCGGAGGTGCGCAACCGACGATGTTCCCGGAATGAGCAGCACGTTTGGTGAGCGCTGGAGGAGCCAGGCGAGTGCGACGGCCTGCGCGGATGTACCGCGCCGCGCAGCAACCGTATCAAGTATCTGCGACTGCAGCGGCGTAAAACCGCCCAACGGAAAGTACGGCACGTAGGCGATACCCTGCGCATCGAGCGCGTCGATCAGCGCATCGTCCTCGCGGTGCGCAACGTTGTAGAGGTTCTGCACGCAAACCACTGGCGCGATCGTCTGCGCCTCGGTGACCTGCTCGGCAGTCACGGTGCTGACGCCAAGATGGCGGATAAGCCCTTCGCGACGCATCTCTGCTAGCGCACCGAACGCCTCGGCGATCGAGCCTGCCTCGGGTCGCTCGACGCCGCCAACGCGAAGGTTCACGACGTCGAGCACATCGAGTGCAAGGTTGCGCAGGTTGTCGTGCACCGCCGAGCGCAGCTCAGCAGGTTTACGAGCATGCGGCCAGCCGCCGCGCTCATCACGCCGCGCGCCGACCTTCGTCACGATATGGAGATCCGAGGGATACGGGTGCAGCGCCTCCCTGATGATCTGGTTGGTGACGTGGGGACCGTAGAAATCGCTCGTGTCGATGTGCGTTATGCCCAGCGCGAGGGCCTCACGCAGCACGGCGATCGCGGCATCGCGGTCTTTGGGAGGACCGAACACGTGCGGCCCGGCGAGCTGCATTGCGCCGTAGCCCATCCGTGACACCATGAGGTCCCCGCCCAGCTTGAACGCACCGCCTCGAATCGTTTCATTTTGCATGTCATCATTATCCCACGAGCATGGGCTGAAACAACAGGCAGCCTCCCGCCGTAACCCAGGTATGCTATCGAGATCCCGCACGCCAGTGTTCGCGCTCCTGATCGCCGTCGAGATCGGCATCCTGGGACTAGCGGCCTACAGTATTCGCGGAGCCGTCTCGGGGAATGCGATCGCCGGAGGCACGGGCGCGAATTTCGTCGCAAAGACCTTCGCCCCGATCGCTGCCGGTTCGACGCCGCGTGTCACGATCGACGACCCGAATTCGGGCGTCACCATCGGCGTCTCGGGTGACGGCTTAGTGCATGTGAAAGACGACACCTACTTCTCGGGTGCGATGCTGCGCAGCCCGCATGGGTATCCGCAGCTGACCGTCACGCAAGGTGTCAACGGCGTGCACATCTCGCGTCCGTCGTATCACCAAGGCTGGGGCATGTTCATCGGCTTCTCGAATTCGCGCCAGCATTTCGAAGTGCAAGTTCCGGCCGGCGCTACCGTCGTCGTGAGCGCATGCGACAACGCCGAAGTTTCGGATTTGAAAAACGGTGCATCGATCAAAGCACTCGATGGGCGCATCGAACTGACACACATTGAAGGCGCGGTCGTCGCGCACACCGACGACGGCCATGTCGCGGCCGACGACGTTACGTCGCCATCGCTCGATCTGAGCAGCGACGACGGCTGGATCGAAGCGCACAATTTTACCGCCGTCGGCAGCGCGCCGTACGTACGGTTGCATAGCCGCGACGGACACATTACCGCCAGCGGGCTCTTCCCGGCCGGCGGCAAGTACGACATCGGGACGAACGACGGGCGCATTACCGTCGCGGTCGCGCCGGGATCCGACGTGGCGATCGACGCGTCGACCAATGATGGCAGCCTACGCGTCGATGGCGTTCGGCAAAACGGCAACGATAGCGCGCAACAGAGCATTCGCGTCGGCAGCGGCGGGTCGTCGATGCGCGTCCATTCCGACGACGGCTCGGTCACGATAACCACAAACGCGACTACGCGTTAACCTATTTAGGCCGTGACGGTTAACTCGGCCAACGATTCATCGAGAAGACCAAGGCCAATCGCAACGTCATCTTTGTCAATCACAAGTGGCGGCGACAGCCGCAACGCGCTGCGGCCACAGCCCAAGAGCAAGAGACCCTTCGTAAATGCCGCAGCCTCGATCTGACCGGTGAGCCCTTCGAAGGGCGCCTTAGTCGTGCGATCCCGTACGAACTCGACACCGATCATCAAGCCGATTCCTCTGACATCCCCGATGCTCTCGTGCTTTGCCTGGAGACCCTTGAGACCAA